>GG688422.1:1083760-1084901 GCA_000161975.1 Eubacterium saphenum ATCC 49989 | reverse complement strand
TGCCTTCCGCACAACTTCAACCCACATAGGACGCTCCTCTACCAATTTATTTTAAATTCCCAAGCTTCGGTAATAAGTTTTAGCCCCGTTTATCTTCGGCGCAAAATCACTCGACTAGTGAGCTGTTACGCACTCTTTAAATGTATGGCTGCTTCTAAGCCAACATCCTAGCTGTTTGTGCAACTTCACATCCTTTTCCACTTAACTTATATTTTGGGACCTTAGCTGTAGATCTGGGCTGTTTCCCTTTCGACTATGAAACTTATCTCACATAGTCTGACTCCCAAGTATAATTATACGGCATTCGGAGTTTGATAGTTTTTGGTAACCGGTGAAGGTCCCGCAAACATTCAGTGCTCTACCTCCGTTAATCTTTCCTTGAGGCTAGCCCTAAAGCTATTTCGAGGAGAACCAGCTATCTCCGAGTTCGATTGGAATTTCACCCCTATCCACACGTCATCCTAACCTTTTTCAACAGATACAGGTTCGGTCCTCCACGAGATTTTACTCTCGCTTCAACCTGCACATGGATAGATCACCCGGTTTCGGGTCTACAGCATGCAACTTCTCGCCCTATTAAGGCTCGCTTTCACTTCGGCTGTTGCGCTTCACGCCTTCACCTTGCTACACACCATAACTCGTTGGCCCGTTCTACAAAAAGTACGAGGTCACTTAGAGGCTACCCTCTTTGCTCCCTCTGCTTGTAAGCATAAGGTTTCAGATTCTATTTCACTCCCCTTTCGGGGTTCTTTTCACCTTTCCCTCACGGTACTATTCTCTATCGGTCACTAGGTAGTATTTAGCCTTAGGAGGTGGTCCTCCCATACTTCAGACAGGGTTTCACGTGTCCCGCCCTACTCTGGTGCCACCCTGAAAACTTAGCATTTCGCCTACGGGGATTTCACCCTCTTTGTCTTGCCTTTCCAGACAATTTGACTATGCTTCATTCTCGTTTTGGTGGTCCACAACCCCACAGCTTCTGTGGTTTGGGCTCTTTCCATTTCGCTCGCCGCTACTTTGAAAATCGATTTTTCTTTCTCTTCCTCCGGTTACTTAGATGTTTCAGTTCTCCGGGTTACCTTCTCTATGACTATATATTCATCATAGGATAATTATGCATTACCATAATTGAGTTCCCTCA
>GG688422.1:369823-1083505 GCA_000161975.1 Eubacterium saphenum ATCC 49989 | reverse complement strand
CAAAGAGAAACTAAGATAGTGTAGAGAATATGTCTCCCTAGAAAGGAGGTGATCCAGCCGCACCTTCCGATACGGCTACCTTGTTACGACTTCACCCCAGTCATTGATTTCGCCTTAGGTAATCTATTGTCGACCAACTTCGGGCGCCCCCAACTTCCATGGTGTGACGGGCGGTGTGTACAAGACCCGGGAACGCATTCACCGCAGCATTCTGATCTGCGATTACTAGCAACTCCGACTTCATGCAGGCGAGTTGCAGCCTGCAATCCGAACTGGGACCGGTTTTTAAGATTTGCTCCCCCTTGCGGTATCGCTTCTCTTTGTACCGGCCATTGTAGCACGTGTGTAGCCCAAGACATAAGGGGCATGATGATTTGACGTCATCCCCACCTTCCTCCGAGTTTCCCCGGCAGTCTCTTTAGAGTGCCCAACTTAATGATGGCAACTAAAGACAAGGGTTGCGCTCGTTGCGGGACTTAACCCAACATCTCACGACACGAGCTGACGACAACCATGCACCACCTGTCTCCTCTGTCCGAAGAAATACCCGATTAAGGGTACGTCAGAGGGATGTCAAGTCTTGGTAAGGTTCTTCGCGTTGCTTCGAATTAAACCACATGCTCCGCTGCTTGTGCGGGTCCCCGTCAATTCCTTTGAGTTTTACACTTGCGTGCGTACTCCCCAGGCGGAGCACTTATTGCGTTAACTGCGGCACCGAGACTCATGTCCCGACACCTAGTGCTCATCGTTTACGGCGTGGACTACCAGGGTATCTAATCCTGTTTGCTACCCACGCTTTCGTGCCTCAGTGTCAGTTACAATCCAGAAAGCCGCCTTCGCCGCCGGTGTTCCTCCTAATATCTGCGCATTTCACCGCTACACTAGGAATTCCGCTTTCCTCTCTTGCACTCAAGTCTGCCAGTTCGCAAGGCTAACAATGGTTGAGCCATTGCCTTTCACCTCGCGCTTAGTAGACCACCTACGCACTCTTTACGCCCAATAATTCCGGATAACGCTTGCCCCCTACGTATTACCGCGGCTGCTGGCACGTAGTTAGCCGGGGCTTCCTCCTCGGGTACCGTCATTTTTTTCTTCCCCTAGGACAGAGGCTTACAACCCAAAGGCCTTCATACCTCACGCGGCGTTGCTGCATCAGGGTTTCCCCCATTGTGCAATATCCCCCACTGCTGCCTCCCGTAGGAGTTTGGACCGTGTCTCAGTTCCAATGTGGCCGATCACCCTCTCAGGTCGGCTACTGATCGTCGCCTTGGTAGGCTTTTACCCTACCAACCAGCTAATCAGACGCAGGCCCATCCTTCACCGATAAATCTTTGACCTTTGGTTCATGCGAACCTATGATTTTATGTGGTTTTAATCCCGGTTTCCCGAGGCTATACCTCTGTGAAGGGCAGGTTGCCTACGCGTTACTCACCCGTCCGCCGCTTTCCGCTACTCGCTTCTACCGAAGTGTCTGCATGTAGTTTCTCGCTCGACTTGCATGTGTTAAGCACGCCGCCAGCGTTCATCCTGAGCCAGGATCAAACTCTTAATTTATATATAAAGACCGAAGTCTTTATACCTTGACTCAAAATTTCGCATGACGTTTTCTCATTCGAAATTATTGTTTTGAAATTGTACGGGATAGGTTCTTCTATCCTTCCATTTTTCATGGTTTGTACATTGTTTTGCAGGCTATCGCCTGCTTTGACAATATTTCTACACTATTTAGTTTTCAATGTCCACAGCGATTTACATCGCCCTGTTTTGTCGCTCCTTCTCTTGAAGCGAACATTATTATGATATCATCAGGCTTTCACGAAAGTCAAGAACATTTTCGCATTTTTTCTGCGAATTTTGAATTTTATTTTATGACTCCATGCACCATATATTTATTACCCAATTTACTTTATCTACCCTTCTTTACAACAAGCACAATTAACCCGTCAACGTGATTTACGCTTAATGAGCATAATAACTGCTACCACACATCACATTCCCCGGGGAAATTTCCACCATATGTTTATTACCGAATATGCCTTATAAGTCATACATACCGATAGAAAGCACCGAATCCTCTTTATATATTTACTTAACAACTTCACCTTATCTACTGCTCTTATACCGATAAACATGTGTTAAAGCAAAAACGACGCAGAATATCAAAAGGATTTTGAGCTTGGTAGCCAACTAAACTTGGCGTCCACAGCGCAAAGCTCACTATATATATTTATTACAAGTAATTTTAATAGTAATTTGTACATTTTTATGCTTAAATGTTCATTTTTGGGGTATACTATCATACGTAAGTTATTCTGAAACAAAGCGGGAGGTTATTATGGAAAACGAAACTAATCAGGTTGAGCACAAGACGATGAAGCTTTTAGAGGATATTCTAACCGAGGATGAAATTTACGACATAAGCGAAACTTTCAGGTTAATAGGCGACCCGTCCAGGCTTAAGATTCTTTACATCCTAAGCCACACGGAAGAAAATGTTAGAAACATTTCCGCCGCTTTCGATATGAGCCCACCGGCTGTTTCTCATCACTTAAGACTTCTTAAGTCCATGAAAATCATCAAAAGCGAAAGAAGAGGAAAGGAAGTTTATTACACCCTCGGTACCAGCGAACTTGCAAGAACTATCCACAGAATGGTGGATCAGGTGTTTAAAATGCATTGCAAGATATAATGCAAAAAGCTTAAATTAGATTTGTGCAGGTGACAAATACACAGAATGTAATGTCGCACCTGAAAGAAAAGCCCTACAAATTTAGGGCTTTTCTTGTATACTCAGGTCATTAGTTATTTCATTGCAATTAACGGTCTCAGCTTGATGGAAATAAGCATGGCGACGACCATCTTTATAATATCTCCCGGTAGGAACACAAAGCATCCTGTTTTAAACACAGCAAACATTGAAACGTTCTTATGAAGGTAAACATTGAGTATTACGTAAAGATAGGTTAGACCTATTGCATATATAATAACGGTATATACAATTCCCGCCTTAAGATAGACGAGAAGTTCCGATTTATGAGCGCATATTACGCAGCTACACGAATCGACGTTTGTATTTTCAAGACCTTTTTCCACAATTGCCGCTGTTATGTATGCTCCTATTACAAACGCTACCAAATATCCGAATGTAGGGCTTAAGATATGAGACGGCCCACCGTTACCACCTGCAAACACAGGGATCCCCATAATTCCTATAACCACATATACTAAACTTGCAAGGAGCGCCCTTACCTTCCCGAGCGTAAATACCGCAAGCATTAAAAACAACGTCTGAAGCGTAATGGGCACAAGTCCTATAGGAATGCTGATAAATGCCCCTACCGCTATAAGTGCGGTAAACAACGCTGCAACCGTAATATCCTTCGTACTGAATCTTTTCATACTATTCTCCTTTTTTTACATAAAACCTAATAAAATAAATCGCATTACGCTTTCCTGTTATACCTATAGAGATGAATTTTCATTTATAAGCTCTATCTTGGCGATATACTTATCCCTTAATCGTTCATCGCCCCTCGCAGAGTAGATACTTACTAAATGTTCCATGCTATCGATATGACTCGCATTCAATCTGAGCACCGCCTTAAAGTTTTCCTCGGCAGCCTCAAGATCTCCTTTATTAAAATACAGCAAGCCCCTCAAAAAGATATACCACCAATTCTTGCTGATCTTGTCTTCATCCAGTTCATTCAACTTTTGCTCGGCCACATCCAACCTGCCTGTAAGAAGATCATTTTGAAACGCTTCATACATGGCATAGTCACCGGCGGATTCTATGAGCTCAAGAAGATCTGCGTATGTTTTTTCAAACACCTCATGATCTAAAAGCGTCTTGAGTGCAGGCTCATATACATAGAGCTTCTCCTTGTTTACTCCCTCTCCGTATTCTGAAAGCATATTTAGCGACTTTTTCGCATTTTTAAATAATAACTCGGCCTTCTTATAAAGGCCTGTATTCAAGTAAAGCGTTGCAAGAAGAACATTTGTAAAATACTCATCAGGGGCAATGTCTATGGCTTCTTCCGCCTTTATCATCGCCTCCGCCTTAAATATTCCTATTTCATCATACTCATCGCTTGCAAGATATATCTTCTTTGCAAGCTCAACATACAAGAGCAATATATCTAAATCGCCCGGCAGCACCTCATTTATGTACCTTAAAATGCAAAACGCCCTCTTGATACTCACTTCATCTTCACGCGAAATAAATTCTCTTGCGCTGAGCATGAAATAATCCTTAAAATTTTCCTTAAGGTTATTCTTCAAAAATGCAGTATACTCATCCCTTTGACGACGGGCTTCCCCGGCACCGAGAAGAATCACTATACCGTTTAAAATATCCGTACGATTTATCCCTTTAATCTCTCTGCTGTCCTTTACCTTATCCGCATCCACAGGAAAATAAAGATCCCCTTCCTTAGGTCTTATCATAAGAAAGGTCTCAATAGCAGGTTCTAAAAATATAAAAATACTTTTTTTATTCATCTTCTATGAGCTTCCATCCACATTGCTGAAATTCCGTATATCTCTTTATTCCTATCTCATCCTCAAGATCTTTTGCTATTACTTGCTTCGCACCTTCTTCAATCCTCAATGTCTTAGCAAAGGCCAAAAGCACCCTGGCAATATCTTCTGCACTTTGTACGTTAAGATTCCTAGCTCTCATATATTTATGAAGGGAATTAAAGAATTTAAACGGACTCATCATTCCCTCATCTCTTATATGATCTACCGCTCCCCTGAATCCATGCTTCCTCACAAACAACTCATAAACATTGTATGTAGACATTATGGTTGCTATTGCTTTCGGGTTAAGATCCTGACTCGATATTACATAGCCGGGAAACTCCGAAGATGATACATAACTATAGATAGCTCTGTTCCTATCGAGCTCAGACCCCCTTCGAAGTCTCAGTTGATTTATATCAATATCGATTTTTCCTGCACCATAAATTTTATTAAATCCTTCTATGAACTGTTCCATCTTTTCAAACGGAAGCCCTGCTATTAGAGATACGATGACTTTCACCTCTGTAGCCTTTGCTATCTTTTCTATAATTTCAAGCTCATCTAAAGCTGCGTGCCTTCGATTAACCGCATACAATGTTTTTTTATCGAGCGATACCAGATTGAATGTGATGGTAAACATTCCCCTGCTTGATTTTCTTAAAATATCTATGAGCTTCTCGTCCACTACCTCAGCATTCATATTTAGGTGAAAATGAACGCTTTCATTAGAAACTTCTTGCATATAACGCAGAAGATCATGCGTACGTTCAAGATCCCAGTTGAAGTTGCTATCAACTATGTATATATCTTTAATACCCTGCATTACAAAATACGAGATGTCCCGCTTTACAATATCTATCTCAAGCATTCTGGGTTTTTCTACGGACTTTATATTACTATAGGTACTTGCAAATCGTACACCTCTTGAAGTTTCATAATATATAGCCTTCTTTCCCTTAATTGAAGCATTCTGATATGCAAACGGAAGCGTATCGAGCACCACATTGGAAGGCTCGGGATTCTTTATAGCCCTTCCGCTTTGGCGATATGCAAGCCCCTTTATCTTTCCTTCCTTTATATCTCCTTCGAATATCAAGTTCATAAGCCCCGTAACGGTAGCTTCGCCCTCACCCAGAGCAATATAATCTATATAATGATGCCCTGTCATAAAATGCTGCGGTTCGAAGTTCAGTATCTCTCCTACGAAGATTGTCTTGATTAGAGAATTCACCTTCTTTATGCCCTTGGCGATCCTAAGCGACTTGTTTATAGAAAATTCATCCACGAGAAACAATACGGCATCATATTCATCATGAATCATATCCCTCAAAACAACCTCATCATCTGAAAATGCGCTGTACTGTTTTACCGTCATGTTATCCGCATACTCTATACAAAGTTCATAAAAAAGCCTTAACTTAAGTTCACTATACCCTTTGCTGTCCAAACTTACAAACAAAACCTTCATATCATCTCCATTCATAGTTGCTACCCATATATTATAACATCCTGAGCCCCTCAGGCTTAAATCCTTCCGTTTTCATGGCTCTTACAAGTAATTTCATCATCTTTTCCTTATCCTGAGGCAGAGTTCCTGCAAGCGGCACGTAATTTGAAGCATGGTTGCTCCTAAATATGCATTCCTTGGTCAGGTTGATATTTTCGAGCATCAAAAGCGTTTCCTCGCAGACCTGCATAGGACTTAACAGCTTCAACCTGCCTTCTCTTATATCAGCCGTGATTTCCGCCGCATCATCGAGCATCAAGGTAAGAAGCCCTACGAAGCTCGGCTCCATGGCGCTTATCATAGTACCCGTATCTATCGCATGTTCTCTATACATCGCTTCTCCGCCGAGCCCCTGTATAAATGTTACCGATGCCTTTATCCCCGACGATTCCGTTTTTCTTACAGCTTCTATGATTTCATCCCTTGTCGCACCCTTGTTTATATTTTTTAAAATTTTATCATTGCCGGATTCCGCTCCTATATACAGAATTTTTACACCTAAAGCATGCAACCTTTCAAGATCTTGTTGTGATTTTGCGAGCACATCCTTAGGACTCGCATAGATGTTTATGCTCTTGGTTTCTGTAAAAAGTTCATTTATATAGCCGATGATATCTTCAAGTTTTGGCATTGAAAGACATAAGGCGTCACCGTCCGCTAAAAATATTTTTTCGATGTAGCCATACATCCTTCTCGCCTCTGCGAGGTCTTCCTTAACTTCAGCCACATCCCTCACTCTGAATTTCTTGTCTTTAAACATCGAACAAAACGTACATTTATTGTGTGCGCAACCTATGGTAACCTGCACTATCAAACTCATAGCCTCACTCGGAGGCCTATATATACTGCCTTCATACCTCATAAACTTCCCCTAAATTAACACACTCCAAATTTATTCTTCTACATCTTGTCCGGCGATTCCATTCCCAATATTTTAAGAACGTTTTTAAGAAGTATCACGCTAGCCTTCACCAGAAGCAACTTTGCATCCCTTTCCTCTTCATTATCCGTAAGTATGTGTTCATCATGGTAGAACCTGTTAAACGCCTTGCAAACATCCATGGCATAGCGTGCCACTATGCTGGGTTCATACCTTTCAAATGCTTCAGTGAGCTTGTCGGAAAAATTAAATATAAGCCTGACGAGCGCATAGGCCGACTTATTTGTAATATATGAAATATCTACATCCTCTATATCCTTTATTGCAATACCTTCATCAGACGCCTTAGACAATACGCTGTTTGCTCTTGCGCAGGTATATTGAACATATGGACCCGTCTCACCGTCAAAACTGAGCGCCCTATCCCAGCTGAACTGATAGTCCTTGATTCTCGTATTATACAGCTCTTGAAATACCACAGCTCCCACGCCCACCTGCCTTGCTACTTCCTGCCTCTTGTCACTGCTGAAATTTCTGTCCTCTAAGGTAACTAACGTCTTTTCTATAGCCTTGCTCAGCACATCCTCCAAGAATACCACCGTTCCGTTTCTCGTGGAGAGCGTTCCTCCCTCTATGGATACCATGCCGAAGGGTACATGCACGCAGTCTTTTGCAAACGGCTTGTTCATAAGTTCCAGAATTTTTACGAGCTGCTTAAAATGAAGATCCTGCTGCGCACCCACTACGTAAATATTTTTGTAGAAATTATATTTTTCGTGCCTATATATGGCAGCTGCGATATCACGTGTAATGTAAAGTGATGAGCCGTCAGATTTCTTCACAAGTACATCCGTCATATTGTATTTTTGAAGATTTACTATTGTAGCTCCTCGAGATTTTTCGAGCAAATTCATGCTCTCCATCTCATCTATTACAGCGGGCATCTTATCCGTGTAAAAGCTCTCTCCGTCAAACGAATCGAATTTAATTCCTAAAAGATCGTATACCTTGCCGAATTCCTTCAGGCTGACATCTCGAAACCACTTCCAAAGCTTCGTTTCCTCTTCTCTGCCCTCTTCTAAATTTTTAAAGTGCATACGTGCTTCCTCTTCAAGGGTTTCATCCGTTTCAGCCTCCGCATGAAACCTCGTGTAATATGAAAGAAGCGTCTTTACCGGTTCTCTATCCACATCTTCTTCGTTTCCCCATCTCTTGTATGCTGAAATTATCTTGCCAAACTGAGTACCGTAATCTCCTATATGATTTACCCTTACGGTATTGTAACCCAGAGCCTTTGAAATGTTTGCAAGTGCATTACCTATCAAAGTGCTCCTTATATGTCCTATGTGAAACGGCTTTGCGATATTCGGAGATGAGAATTCTACCACCACAGTTTTATCATTACTGCTTAAATGTCCATATGCAGAAAGCTTTGATATGACTTCATCCAAGGTGTCCTTTATGAATGACTCCTTCTTGAGATAAAAGTTGAGGTAACCTGATACCGGCTCTATCTTCTCTATGAAATCCGCTTTAAATAGCTTTTCTGCCAGATCTTCAGCTATCAGATTAGGTGACTTTCTGAACTTCTTTGCAAGCGTAAAACATGGCAGAGCATAATCGCCGTTGGCATCATCGTTTGGCGTTTCTATAATGCTCTCTATTTCATCCGCATCCACCATTTCCTCGCTATCCGATACAAGCTTTGCTATTTCCGCCTTAAAGTCCTTTTTCATCTGTTTTCCTTTCATATTATTTCTTAAAGCTCACTATGGTAACACCTTCGCCGCCTTCATTTAAAAGCCCCGGCCTATATTTATAAACGAAATTACATTTAGAAAGCGTTGTCCTTACAAGGTTCATAAGGATCCCCCTTCCCTTGCCATGGACTATCCTAACTTCGCTCTTACCTGCAAGCCTTGCGCTGTCTAAAAACTTATCCAGCTCATACATGGCATCGTAACTGTCAAGGCCTATGATATTAAGCTCGCTCGGAGCATCGTTTATAATCAATTCCGCATCCCTGCGCCTTTTTTTCCTCTGCGTTTCTTCTTTTTTAGGCTTAAATAGACTTTCTCCGGGAAGCCTCACCTTAAGTCCGTCTACATCTACAAGGCATCTTCCCTTAGAATCTATATCCACTATTCTACCATTTTTAGATAGCTTTGCAACATACACGAGCGCGCCTGATTTAAGCTCGGCTTCCGCCATATGTTCCTGCGATATACTTTTACTGAGCGGTTCTTCAAGACCTCTTGAATAAATGCTTTCAGATGCGCTTCTAAGTTTTCCTACTGCATCTGCATATTCTCTGCTATTAAATTCCTGAGATCTCTTAAGCCTTTTCAGGTTTTTCTTTGTTTCGCCGGCAGCCTCTCTGGCCTCTGCTATTATTTCTCGAGCCTCTTCCTTTGCTTCCTCTATTATCTTCGTTTTCTCGGCTTTTACCGTATTCTCAAGACGTGATAAAACCTCTTTTTTCTTTTTAAGCTCAAGTTTTATCATCAGCGCTTCTTCTCTGTGTTCTCTGGCTTCCTTTTCTTCCTTATACAGATTATCAATGGCATCTGTGAATTCCATCTCGTTGCTTGTAATCAGCGCCATAGCATCATCTATTATATCTTTATTTAAATTAATCCTTCCTGCTATTGCAAACGCATTGGACTTCCCTGCGCTGCCGTATCGCAGTTCATAGGTAGGAAGAAGCTCCCTTTCATCAAACTCCATTGCAGCGCTCACTATGCTCTCATCTGTGATTGCAAATTTTTTAACTTCCGTATAATGCGTACTCACGAGGGAAAATATATTCTTCTTCTGCAGATATTTTATTATAGCGATACCGAGGGATGCTCCTTCTATAGGATCCGTACCTGCTCCTATCTCATCTATAATGACAAGATCACCATCCTTGGCGTCATCTGTAATTTTCTTCAAAGCCTTAAGGTGGGCGGAAAACGTGCTTAGAGACTGCGCAATGCTCTGCTCATCTCCTATATCTGCAAATACCCTCATAACGGGTATGACGGATGCTGAATCCGCCGTTATAAAAAGCCCCGACAACGCCATGAGTACTAATAATCCGGTAGCCTTCAGTATTACAGTTTTTCCGCCGGTATTGGGACCTGTTATCACTAAACTTCGCCTGCCTTTCGGCAACTTTACATCGTTTTTAACGGCTATGTCGTATTCAATCTCCGGGTGCCAAGCATTAACAAGAGATATGCCTTCTCCGTTTTCTGTTATTGTAGGCTTTTCAGCATTAAGATCAAGCGCAAGTCTTCCCTTAGCCATGAAGAAATCAAGCTTTGAAAGGAGCTCCTGATTATTCAATATTACATCTGAGTTCGCCCCGATGTCCGCAGTTATAGCCTTTAAAATATTTCGTATCTCGTTCTCTTCCTCTACAAAAAGCTCATCTATCTTAGAAGAAATCTCTAAAATCTGTACAGGCTCTATAAATAAAGTTTCACCACTAGCGCTTCCCGCTACAATCTGCCCCTTTACCACGGCTCTGTAATCCTTTTTTACGGGGAGCACATACTTTGAATTCTTTACGGTAAAGCTCTGCTCCCTGAGCGCTCCGGCAAGCCTTGAGGATACGGCAAGTTCTCTAATTACGCCTGCTCTCCTGCCCTCCTCCCTTACTATCATCTTTCTTATGTCTGCAAGTTTGCCGCTTGCGTTATCGGCTATCTTATCCTCTGATAGTATGGCCTTGTCTATTACCTTGTAAAGTCCTGCCAAGGGATCGAGAAGCTCTATATATCCCCCTATGTTTGGAAGGCTCATATCTCCTGTAAAACCGATCACTTCCTTCGCCGCCGTGAGCACGCTTTTGACGGCCAATATTTCAGCCGGCATCAAAATCCTTTGTTTCTTCGCATACCCCACCGTCTCACTGACATCTTCAAGATATCCTATGGGTAGTCGCCCCTTTAGATTGAGCAATTTTACGGCATCTTCCGTTTCTGAAAGGGCTTTGTTTATCTCGTAGATATTACCGAGCGGCCTCAGTATATTGGCTTTTTTCTTAGAAAGCGAAAAACTGCACCGCTTGGCCAGTTTCTCCGTTATGCTGTCAAATTGTAAGCATTTTTTAGTATGATTATCCATGCGACTTAAAATCCTAAGCTATCAATCTTTCAGATTTACATTTTCTACCTTAAGGTCAAAAAAGTTTTGTTCAAGTTCCTTATACTTTCGCCTTATATCGACAAGCTCATTTGACAGTATATCCTTATCCGCCTGCGCTATTTCAACATCCTTCTTCTGTTTTTCTATTCCCCTTTTACATGCATCCCATTCGTTGCTGAAATGCTTTACCTGATCTTCATAGCTCTTTAGCAACGCCTTGAGCTCGTCGAGTTCGTTCTTCATTTCAAAATACTCATCACTGATATTTACGGACGCGAGCACCGTTATATCGGTCACGTTACTTAACTTATAGAGGCCTGCCGCTTCATGCATCTTCTTATCTACAAAGCCTGCAGCCTTTACTATTCTCTCTCTGCTTTTTTCACCTACTATGGTGTATTCTCTGCCGTAAATCTTAACGGTTGCCTTGCTATTTGTCATATCTATACCTCCTACCACTTATTATATGTCTCTCAGCTTGCCGCCCGTTCCTTCTTCTATTTGCTTAAGTATAAGGGCATGAACAGGTTTTATCTCTTCGTCCGTAAGGGTAATATCCTTGCCTCTGTATGTGAGCGTAAATGCGAGGCTCTTCTTTCCTTCTTCTATTTGATCGCCCCTATATATATCAAAGAGTTCTATGTCTTCAAGCAAGTCATTGGAAGCTTCCCATACGATGTCAAGTATTTCTGCAACCTTAACATCATTATCCACCACTACGGCGATATCTCTTACAATGGCAGGATGCTTAGGAAGAGGCTTATATTTTTTATCCAATGAAGATTCCTTAGATAATATGTCAAAATCAAGCTCTGCCGCATAACACCTGTCGCCTATGCCGTAGTCATCTGCGATATCCGGATCTATCTCTCCTATGAATCCTAAAAACACAGGATTGTTTTTATCAGCTGTATATATTCTTGCAGTCCTTCCTCTATGAAGGCTCGGAATGTCAGTCGCCTGTTCGTACCTTGGCTTTTTAAGACCTATGCATGCGAGATATTCGTTTATTATACCTTTAAGCGTGAAGAAATCCTGATCGCTGCCATATAACCCCAGCGATAGTTTCAGTTTTTCGCTGCTTTCAAACTCATCATCTGTATCTTTGCTTACTTTTTTAAATACCCTGCCTATTTCAAACGCTCTTACCTTGCTTATATTCTTGGAATAGTTTCTCGCAAGAACTTCGAGCATGCTCGGAAGCAATTGGCTTCTCATTACGGAATTCTCTTCGCCCAGAGGATTTAACAGTGTAATTAAGTTTTCTTCAGCATCGTCTTCCGACATTTTAAGTATATTTCTCGGGCTTGTAAATGAATAGCAACATATCTCGGATGCACCGAGTCCCGTCAAAATATTTCTGGACTTTTCCACCAAAGTATATTCTAAACTCTGAGTAGAAGCGTTATTTGACTTTGGAAGGGTATATTCCAAATTATTAAAGCCGTAGAGCCTGCCGATTTCTTCTATAATATCCACTTCCTCGTTTATATCGAGCCTAAATGTAGGAACGGCAATATCAAGGTCATCACCCTTCACATCAACCGTCATGCATAGCCTTTCAAGATATTCCTTTATCACATCTGAAGTTATATCGGTACCTAAAACCTTATTGATCCTGCTGACCCTTGCGTGAACTTTCTTAGGGACAGCCTTGTTCGGATATACATCCAGAAAGCCTTCCATAATTACGCCCGCTCCGAGCTTTTCTACGAGGTGGCACGCTCTTTCTATCGCCACCTTGCAAAGGTTCGAATCGAGACCCTTTTCAAAGCGCTGCGACGCTTCGCTCCTCAGCGATATCTTCTTGGATGTACTTCTTATATTGGAAGCGTTGAAATTTGCGGCTTCGAGCATTATAACATTGGTATTATCACGAATCTGACTGTTTTCACCGCCCATGATTCCACCAAGCCCAACGCTCTTATCCCCATCTCTTATAACCAAGCTGTCTGCAAAAAGTGTTCTCTCTCTACCGTCTAAGGTCGTAAACTTTTCGCCTTCATCAGCGTCCGTGATTATAATATCCGCTTTTTCAAGGCTTTTATAGTCAAATGCGTGCATGGGTTGCCCGAGCTCGAGCATTACGAAGTTTGTAATGTCTACGATGTTGTTTATAGGTCTTACGCCGGCTTCCATTAGGAATTTTTGCATTTCCCACGGAGAATCCTCTATCTTTATGTCATTTACTACCCTCGCATAATATCTGTTGCAATTTTTCGTGTCTATGCGCACCTTAATCATGGAATTTATATCGCCGGAGCACTCGTTTTCCAAAGTCGTATCAGGGGCTTTAAAGTCATTATCCATGCAGGCCGCCGTTTCCCTTGCAAGCCCTGTTATAGACAGGCAATCCGATCTGTTCGGCGTTATTTCAAAATCCACCGTACTTCCATATAAACCGAGTGCATCCCTTATGTCCTCACCCAAATTTGCATCTTCACTTATTATAAATATACCATCTCTATATTTTTCAGGTATTACGTTTATGCTGAATCCAAGCTCTTCCAACGAACAAAGCATGCCGTCGGACACTACCCCTCGAATTTCACCTCTCTTTATTTTTTGGATTCCGTTCTTTGAATATACAGTGGCTCCGTGCATTGCGACAGGTACCAAAGCTCCTTCGAACACATTTTTTGCGCCGGTTATGATATTCAGAATCTTATCGCCGACATCTATGTCCATAACAACGAGTTTGTCAGCATCCGGATGCTTTTCTATGCTGTTTATCCTGCCCACAACTACGTTGCTGACGCCCTGCGACTGACAGGTACACGACTCGACATTAGAGCCGCTCATAACCATGTTTTCTACATATGCCGCCTCATCTGTGCCTGTGTTTGCGTACTTATTTATCCACTCTATAGGTGCTAACATACTTCCTCCTATCTTTATTTAAATTCTTCTATAAATCTCATGTCGTTTTCATAGAACAATCTTATATCATCTATCTCATACTTAAGCATTGCAATTCTTTCAACACCCATTCCAAAGGCAAATCCGGTATACTTTTCAGGATCTATGTTTCCTTCCTTAAGTACATTGGGGTGTACCATTCCGCAGCCTAAAATCTCTATCCAGCCACTGCCCTTACACACGCTGCAGCCTTCTCCACCGCATTTAAAACAGCTTAGGTCGACTTCTGCGCTGGGTTCTGTAAACGGGAAGTGATGCGGTCTTAATTTTGTCTTTGCGAATTCTCCAAACATCAGCTTAGCGAATCTGTTGAGCGTCCCCTTAAGGTCTGCCATGGTAATACCTTCATCTATAACCAAACCTTCTACCTGATGGAACATTGGTGAATGAGTAGCATCAGCCGTATCACATCTAAAACACCTTCCGGGAGATATGATCTTTATAGGCGGCTTTTGTTTTTTTATTGTTCTTATCTGAACGGGAGATGTTTGGGTTCTAAGCAAGTATTCTTCCGTAAGATAAAATGTATCCGTCATAGCCCTTGCAGGATGATGCTTGTCTGCGTTGAGAGCATCAAAGTTATTGTATACCGTTTCTATTTCAGGGCCCTCACATATGGAAAATCCCATGGACTTAAACACGTCCGTAATTTCTTCTATGGTTATGGTAATTGGATGTTTTGTGCCAAGATGCATAGCTTTTCCGGGCTGGGTAACGTCTATCTTTTCCCTTTGCATTTTTATCTTGCGCTCCGCTTCCTTAAGAAGCTTTTTCTTAGAACTTATAACGGAAGCTATGTTATCCCTCACACTGTTTGCGGCTTCTCCCATGAGCCTTCTATCTTCGTGACTGAGCTTACCCATGCCCCTTAAGATTTCACTCATCTTGGATTTTTTACCCAGATACTTTACCCTGAGCGTCTCAATCACCTCAAGGTCACCTGCTTTTTCGATTTCCTCCATTGCTTGTTGAAGCATTTTATTAAGCTCTTCCTTCATTAATAAGCTCCTTTCTATTTAATTCGAACATGAACAAACTTGCCGCCACTCCTACATTGAGTGAATCCACATCGTTTTCCATAGGTATAAATACCTTATCAGTCGCTATATTGAAGTCATCCTCATAAAGTCCTCTGCCTTCATTTCCCATCAAAATACATGTGTTTTTCATTCCATTTAAATTTGTGTAAATCATGCCTTCATTTAGTGCTGCCGCAAACACCCTTCTGTCTTTTAGCCGGTTTAAAAAATCTTCTCGAGATGTAGCCTGAACGAACCCGACCCTGTCGAACAGTCCTGCAGATGTTCTTATCACCTTATCGCTAAATACATCACAGCTATCATTCGATAACAACAATCCCGTGCCCGTGGCTGCCGCCGTTCTCATTATAGCACCTAAATTTCTCGGATCTTGGATTTCACACAGCCCCAATATGTTTTCTGAAAGGTCGAATTTATTGGCTGCAGCTTGCACAAAGAAAGATTTTTTTAATACTGCGGCTATATGCTGCGCACTTTTATCATCAGACAATTTTCCCATAACCTGACTTGAAAAGCATTTCACAAGTCCCGCCGCAATGAGCTTCTTGAGCTGTCCTGCCAGTCTTGTTTGGCTTAAATATTTTTCCAGATATCCGTCCTCCACTATGACGGCATCAACAATGTGATGGGCATCGCTGCAGCCGGGAAGATTTGCAACAATAAGGTCTTTTACAAACTTCTCTCCCGTAGCAAAAAAGCATCCTTCGCTATCACGGTACTTTTTCTTCTTAAGGCTGCAAATCTTTTTCACATAATTATTACCTAGTGAATTGATGACTTCCATAGATCTCCTCAAAAAATAAAAGCCGGTTTCCACCGGCCCTTGTTTATTTTAAAAATGGTGGTATTTGAAACATCTCGTCGGGCTCCTTCTCATCGGGATCGCCTGTAAAGGCGCCACCTAATCTTTGCCCCTTTTCCTGCGCTGACCTTCCGAAATGATTAACCGTATCTGTATCATTCTTTGAAACAGGTCTTCCTTCAAAGCCTGTTGCGATTACGGTAATTACCACTTCGTCCTGCATCTCTTCTCTAATGGACGTACCGAAGTAAATAACGGCATCCTTATCTGCATCCTTAGCTATCTGATCTGCCGCCTCGTTAAGCTCGAGCATCGCAAGGTCGTATCCACCTGCAATATCCATAAGTATAGCCTTAGCACCTTTAATGGAAGTTTCAAGAAGTGGACTTTCGATAGCCTCTCTTACAGCCTCCGATATTCTATCTTCACCCTTTCCTATACCTACACCCATGTGGGCAACACCTCTGTCGCTCATTATCGCCTTAACGTCTGCAAAATCAAGGTTAATAGTGCCCGGATTATTGATAACGGCTGATATACCCTGTACGCCTTGCTTAAGCACTTCATCCGCCATGCTGAACGCTTCAAGAAGCGATGTTGACTTTTCAGATACTTGAAGCAACTTATCGTTCGGCACTACAACGAGGGAATCCACTACCTTTTTAAGATAGTTCACGCCCTGGTTTGCATGTGCGGCTCTTTTCTTCCCTTCAAAAGTAAAAGGTCTTGTAACTACTCCTACGGTGAGTATACCCATTTCCTTAGATAGCTTTGCTACTACAGGGGCTGCACCTGTACCTGTGCCTCCACCCATTCCTGCGGTTACAAACACCATGTCTGCACCACTTATAAATTTTTTCAAATCTTCCAAATTCTCTTCAGCGGATTTCTGACCTATCTCAGGATTTCCTCCTGCACCTAAGCCCTTTGTAAGCTTTTCACCTATCTGAAGCTTTGTCTCCGCTTTACAACCTGCCAAGGCTTGCTTATCCGTATTTATAGCCATAAACGATACGGCCTTAAGACCGGATTCTATCATTCTGTTTACTGCATTACAGCCGGCGCCTCCAACACCTATGACCTTTATCTGCGCAGGTGCAGTATCATTACTTTCAAACTGGAGCATATAGCTACCTCCTCCATCAGTGCAATATAACACTGTTATTATACCATAGCATTTATTAATTGTAGTAATTATTTGCATTTAACGTTAGAATATTCGTATATAGCCCTTTTTAACGAGTCTGTTTATGATATTCACCGTCGTTTGAGCCGCATTGAACCTATCGTTGTTTATTATGATGTCGGCATACTTAAGATACAAAGCTCTACGCTGCATATATACCTCTTCTATTGATTTTCCGCCCATCACAACGCCTCTGGCCTCAAGGCTCTTAACCCTGGATTTAAGTGTAGAGATGTTGATATCCAGAAACACTATTACGGATTCCTTCGAAAGCTTATTCATCCCTTCCGTACAAAACACTGCGCTACCACCTGTTGCAATAACCGCAGGCGTTTTAAAGTTTGTCATGAGAGCTTCATTTTCAAATTTTAAAAGTGCATCGTCTCCGGATGTTTTTATTATTTCGCTGAGGTCTCTTCCCGCCCTTTGCTTAATGATATTATCCGTATCTATAAAGTCAAGCTCCAATGCCTTCGCTATCCTTTTTCCAATCCTCGTTTTGCCGCAAGACGGCATCCCTACAAATACTATTTTGTTTTTCATAGAAATCTCCAACGTAAAGGCTCTCCTAACTTAGGAGAGCCAAATTCATATGTCTATCAAACTAAAGAATGTATATCCTTACTCAGCCTTTTCTTCTTTATCAGGCTCCGCTTCCGCTACTCCTTCGTTCGCTTCTTCTATTGTCACTTCCTGCTGAGGCGCAGCTTCGTCTGCAGGTTTTTCTTCCTCTTTCGCTTTTTCTTCAGCTTCAGGAGCTTGTTCAGGTGGATCGATGAGCGCCTTTATACTGAGGCTGATCCTTCTTCTATCCTTATCTATCTCAAGAATCTTTGCCTCCACGTTGTCTCCTATATGAAGCACGGAATTGATATTTTCAACTCTTGAGTGAGAAATTTCAGAAATGTGAATGAGGCCGTCCAAGCCCGGTTCAAGCTCAAGGAATGCGCCATACTCTTTTATCTGAACGATATCACCTTCTACATTGTCGCCCGCCTTATACTTGTCATCTATGATAGACCACGGCTCAGGCATATTCTGCTTATATCCAAGAGATATCTTACCCTTTTCCGGATTTAGCGAAAGAATTTTAACGTTTATCGTATCTCCGACCGTCAACACTTCGCTCGGGTGCTTTAGTTTTCCCCATGAAATTTCAGAAATATGAAGAAGTCCATCTACACCGCCTATATCAACAAAGGCACCGTATTCAGTGAACCTCATTACCTTCCCTTCTATGTCATCTCCTACGTTGAGCTTCTTCCACAACTCTTGTAATCTCTTGTTCTTCTCTTCCTTTTGCAGTTGCTTAGGTGAGAATATAGCTTTGCCGAGCTTTTGATCTACCCTGATCACCTTGGCTTCCATAGTCTGTCCCACAAATTCGCTTGCGTCTTCTATAAATCTTTCTGACAACTGTGACAATGGAATAAATCCGCTCACTTCCTTGTAGTTTGCGATAACACCGCTCTTTACGGCCCTTACCACATCTACCTTAACGGTTTCATCGTTGTTGAGTGCATCTTCAAGCTCTGCCCAATGCACGCTGGCTTCCATCTTTCTTCTGGATAATAGAATGCTTCCATCACCGTCATCCGTCTTCAGTACCTTGGCTTGGATTTCATCACCCACAGAAAAAAGATCTCTGATGGTCTGTCCTTCCTCAAGCGCTACCTCACTGTTCGGAATTATACCGTCCTTCTTGCAACCGAGATTTACTACGATTTCCTTGTCGTTGATGGCATCGATCACTCCCTCTACGATCTCACCTGTCTTCGGTGATTTCATAGACTTTTCAATCTCATCCATCAGTTCAAGCATTTCATTGCCCGTTGTTTCGTTTTGATTTTCATTCATTATAACCATGACCTCCCTTATAATTTGGCCGGGTGCTGATGCACTCGCCACAACTCCTATTGTAGTACAATTCGACAGTTTTTTCAACGGTAAATCGCTTTTATTTTCAATAAAGAAGGTGTTTTTATTAACCGATGAACATATTTCATATAACTTTAAAGAATTCGAACTTTTACTATCACCTATCACTATCATGGCGTCCACATTTTTTGCGCATTCAAACGCCTTTTCCTGCCTTGTAGTCGTTATGCTGCATAAGGTGTCCATGACTTCCGCATGGTCGTTCACAGATTTTATCACTTCACATACTCTCTCGTATGCCTCCTGTTTTATGGTGGTCTGCCCTACGACCACCATTTCTTTGCCCTTGTATTTCTCACAAATTTCTTCTATTTCGCTTTTTTTGCTGTTTTCAGAGATCACCGCCTTTTCCCCGCAGCACCACCCTGAAATCCCTGCAACCTCAGGATGCTCTTCGTTTCCGACTATAATTATGACCCTACCCTTTAAACTTTCATTTTTTACAAGGGTGTGAATTCGCAAAACATACGGGCAGGTAGCATCGATGAGGTTAAAATCAAGACCTGCCGCTTTTTCAAAAAATGCTCGGGACGCTCCGTGGGATCTTACGACTATATTGCTCCCCCTCTTTAACGTCTCTATTTCATCCTCGCCTACGGCTGTAATTCCCCGCTCGTTAAGATCCTCGACCACAACCTTATTATGTATGATATCCCCCAAGGTGAAAATCTCCTTGTCAAGCTCTGCCCTAGCTCTTTTTGCCTTTTGAATAGCATTTTTAACTCCAAAACAAAAGCCGGATCCTTCAACCAAAATTATTTTCTTGTCTTTTTTAGAGCCGGATCTATTCATCATCAGATCCTTTTTTGAACTTGAGGTAGGCACTGTAGATGTCCTTCTCAAGTCCGTTGTCCGAAGGCACATAATACCGCACTCCTTTTTTATACAGGTTATCAGGCAAAAATTGATCCGCGGGTCTATTTGCATCGTTATTGTTGTGAAAATTCCTTATATGGTCAGGAACATCGTCTATACGACCTGTCTTTATTTCTTCGATGGCGGAATTTATAGCATTATATGTGCTCCTTGACTTCGGCGCCAGGCTTATAAGCACTACCGCTTGCGATAGAGGAATTCGGGCTTCCGGCATCCCCAGCATGTGCGCAGCTTCAACGCATGACCTCACTATTCCGATAGCCTGAGGATAGGCAAGCCCCACATCTTCTGAGGCTGCAACGAGTAGCCTTCTTCCTATGACCTTGACATCTTCTCCTCCCTGAAGGAGTCTTGCAAGATAATGCACTGCCGCATCGGGGTCGCTACCCCTCATGGATTTATGGAGCGCCGAAAACACATTGTATTTATCATCCAACTTGTTGAACTTCATATACTGCCTGTCATAGGTAATTTCATATACCTTTTCTTCGGTAATCCTATCTTCACCCTTAAGGGAATTTAATATAAAGCCTAAGGTATCAAGAGCGATTCTCGCATCACCGTTTGACTTTTCCGCAATCAACATCAATGCGTCTTCATCGTAGTCTATAACCCTGCCATCGCCTGCAAATATATCTACGCCTCTCTTTAAAAGCTTTACGATGTCATCGTTTGCAAGTGGTTTAAATTCATATATATTACGAATTCTACTCAAGATTTGATTGTTTATTTCAAAAAACGGATTTTCGGTGGTGCTTGCTATCACCTTTATATATCCTTCTTCGAGAGCTGAAAGCAAGCTGTCCTGCTGCGACTTATTCCACCTATGTATTTCATCTACATAGAGGTAGGTGCTCTTTGAAATTATTCCATAAAACCTATCCTTAGCCTCTGCCAATATCTTTTTAAGTTCTGATATCCCGACATCCGCAGCGTTTATTTGAATGAAGCTGTCATCCTGCATCTTGGCTATTATTCTTGCCAGGGTTGTTTTCCCCGTACCGGACGGTCCATAAAACACAGCCGATTCAAATCTGCCTTCTTTTATCGCATTATAAACAAGAGCATTCTTTTTTAGAAAATGCTCTTGCCCTATGAAATCTTCGAGCCTCTCAGGCCTTACATATGTAGAAAACGGTACCATACACCTTCCCTAATTATATCTCTGCCTTCCATAATCCGTGCTTGTTGCAGAATTCATATGCCGCAATCGGCTTTCTGCCGTTAAGATCAAATTCCACTACAGGCTCCATTCCGGGCTTCAGCCACTTAAATTCCTGTCCGCCTTCATATTCTAAACAAACCCACTCAATGTAATGATCTTCTTCCATCGGATGAATAACGGATCCTACAGCTACCTTCAGCTTATCACCATCTACCGTTACAGCAGGCACGTGCTTCTCCTTAGCCGCATCCGTTGTATTTGCTGCAACCGGCACCAAACAATTCGATTCACAAGCATCTACCGATGCGCTCAATCCCTGTAATAATACATTTTTACACTCCTCAAGTTTAAAAAATCCCATGACTTCCTCCTATACTCCTCTATAAACACTCATTTAAAGCATGTACTTTAAACTGATTGTTTTTTACCCATGTAAAAAGATATTAAAACATGATGGCTTCATCAATCGAACAAGCTGAGCTGGTCTGAATCTGCGATACCCTCAAATACTCCTCTTAATTTGAGTTCTTCACACAACTTGCCACCTATTCCCGTCCTCGTACTGAATTCCTGAATTGAAGAAAAGTCTCCCTTGAGCAATTCTTCATCTATCTTTTTCGAAGCGTTGCTTCCTACGCCGTTTAATGCGGACATCGGAACTATGAGGTCGTTGCCCTCTATTACAAAGGATCTCCCCTTGGATTTTTTAAGTATCGGCCTGATAAACCCAAACCCTCTCGCCATCATCTCATATGCGAGCTCAAGCACGGTGAGTCGATCTTCTTCCTTCGTGGTATCGAGCTTTTGCCTTTTATACAGCGTCTCAATTTCTTTTTTCACAGCTTCCTTGCCTTCCGCTATCATATCGAGGTCAAAATCCGCTATCTTTTTTTCAAAATACACAGCATAATAATGCAGCGGGAAATTTACCTTGAAATAAGCTATCCTATATGCCATTATCACGTAGGCTACGGCATGGGCTCTAGGGAACATGTATTCTATCTTATTACAGCTTTCTATATACCACTTAGGACAGCCTGCCTCAAGCATCGCTTTCTCTTGCTCGGGCGTAAGACCCCTTCCCTTCCTTACAGCTTCCATTATCTTAAATGAAAGGCCGGGTTCAAGCCCCTTTTGAATAAGATAATTCATTATATCGTCACGGGTTGAGATAACATCCTGCATGCTTGCAACCTTATTCTTTATAAGCTCTCTTGCATTTGACTGCCATACTCCCGTGCCGTGTGAAAAACCTGAAATCCTCAATAAATCAGCAAACCTACCGGGCTTAACCTCGGTTAACATCGACCGTACCAACTTGGTTCCAAATTCAGGTATGCCGAAACTGCCACCGTCAAAGAGGTAGTCATCATCCTCTATGCCCAGCGTACTGACTCCGTTGAATATCGCATCGACATCCTTATCGGAAAGCGAGATAGCAAGAGGATCAACTCCCGTAATCTTTTCGAGCTTCTTTATTATGGAAGGCGCTTCATGCCCCAGAATATCCAATTTTAAAAGGTTTTTTTCAATCGAATGGTAATCAAAGTGCGTGGTGATGACATCGCTCTTCATATCATTTGCCGGCCTTTGTATCGGCGTAAACTCATATATGCTGTTTTCCGTAGGGACTATAATAACGCCTCCCGGATGCTGCCCCGTACTCCTCCTAACGCCTGTGCACTTTGAAACGAGCCTATCCACCTCATGCCTGTTTGCATTTCTATTTGTTTCTTCGATATATTTTTTTACAAAGCCGTAGGCGGTTTTTCCCTGTATGGTACTCACCGTGCCTGCCCTGAAAACATTGTCGCTACCAAAAATTTCTTCGACATATTTATGCGCACTCGCCTGATACTCTCCCGCAAAATTAAGATCTATGTCAGGTTCTTTATCTCCGTCAAATCCGAGGAAGGTCTCAAACGGAATCGTAAATCCCTCTCGTTTTAACGGCTTGTTGCAGTCAGGACAGACCTTCTCGGGCATATCTATACCGCAGTCATATTCCGCATCATCTCCCCACTCAAAATACTTGCATTCATCACATCGATAATGAGGCCTTAGAGGATTTACCTCTGTAATTCCGGAAAGCATGGCAACGAGCGACGAACCCACAGATCCCCTGGAGCCGACTATATAGCCGTCTTCATTGGACTTGTTCACAAGCATCATAGCGGCAACGTAAAGCACCGCATAACCGTTGTCTATGATGGAGCTTAGCTCCTTATGCATCCTGTCTTCGATTTCGGCAGGCGGGTTGTCACCGTACAGAGCCTCCATCTTTTTCCGGCATACATCATTTAATATTTGATCCGCATTTTCAATATGAGGCGGATACTTTCCTTCCGGCACCGCATCGAAGTCCTCTATGGAATCCGCTATCATGACGGTATTATTTATAACAACTTTTTTTGCAAGTTCCTCGCCCA
The DNA here is from genome assembly GCA_000161975.1 of Eubacterium saphenum ATCC 49989. Lineage (GTDB taxonomy): Bacteria > Bacillota > Clostridia > Peptostreptococcales > Anaerovoracaceae > Eubacterium_N > Eubacterium_N saphenum. The sequence continues at coordinate 1,060,102 of GG688422.1, read as the reverse complement.
GGTATTCAAATTCACCCAACATTTCTTCCGTAGTTCTGAAAAACAATCCTTCATCTCCCTCAAGGTCGTCATAACCCTGCCCTGCCATCAATATTTTCCTGTATATTGCATCCGACTCTTCTATGTAGTGGAGATCGCAGGTAGCGCACACCGGCTTGTCATTTTTATCTGCAAGCGATATTATCTTTTTGTTTATTTCTTTAAGATCGTCATCGTTGCTTACGCTCGGATATCTTTCGCTTGTCTTTAAAAAAGAATTGTTTCCTATCGGTTGTATCTCAAGATAATCGTAAAATTTGGCTCTTTCATCCATTTCAGCTTCATCTATATTATCTAAAAACCCTGAGTAAATTTCTCCTACAACGCAAGCGGAGCCCAGTATCAGTCCCTCTCTATACTTTCGTATAACAGACCTTGCAAGGCGGGGCTTTCTATAAAAGTCATTTATATGCGAATGTGACACGAGCTTATATAGATTTTTTAAGCCTTCCCTTGTTTTTGCCAAAATTATAATGTGGTAGGTACGCTGCTTTTTTGAATCAGGATCATAGTCCGCCCTCTCATCATCATACATATAGCCCTCAAGCCCATATATTATCTTGATATCTTCTTCACATGATTTCGCCGCCGCCATAGCTTCAGGAAAGGCCTGAACCACTCCGTGATCCGTAATGGCTATACGCTTATGTCCAAATGAAGCCGCCGTCTTTACAAGTTCGGTCACATTGCTGATGCCGTCCATTGCGCTCATCTTTGTATGAGCATGCAGTTCCACCCTCTTTACATCGGCGTTATCCTTTCTGCCTTCTCGCTTTTGCAACTTCTCCGCATGCTTTGCCTTCAATATATATGATCTGTCATATGCATCGAACTCAATGTTTCCGCTGACACGCAAAACATCTCCCTCTTTGACGCTTGAAAGAACCTCATCGGCTGCACTATGTTTTAAAAATGCCTTCGCTACGGTGCTTGCGGTATTATCAAAAATTCCTATCGTAAGGAGCACCAAGTCTTCTTTGATGTTTCGTTTTTCGAGCTTAAATACTTCACCCTCAATTATCTTGTTGTTTACAGCCTCTTTAATATCCGATATCTGTATAACTTCACCCTTAAGTCCCTTTTTTATGAATGACGTATTCCTCTTCTGCCTGCTCCCGCCATTGCCTTTGCCACTATCATCCGGCGAAGTCTTAGGCTCGTAGCTCTTTGCCATTGCCTCATTCCATAAGAATTTAGATACAAGACTTATTCCGAAGATGCGACTGATCTCTTCGTCTATATCCTTTGAAATAGCGCATAATACATCGCAGGCTCCCTTACTCCTGCAGTAAAACACAGCTCCTTCATCATCACTCACGGCGCTTTTTACGATTATCGCATCTAAAAGATTCTTATCCAAGCCCTTAATTTCATGCTCCTTGGAATTTACGAGGTATTCGAGACCGAACTTTAGAATTTCCGCTTTTTTTTGGATTGGAGCCTTTACCTTATAACTGATATTAACCCTTACAGGTGCGTTTGATTCGCGTGAAAGCCTTGCCTCCATCATCTGCATTATTGAGTTAAGCGAAAAATGTGGAATCACAAAATTCGTAACCAAGTCTATTTGCAGCTGCTGTTTATCACGAGAAAGAATCGCATTTTCTATATTTACCTTACCTTCACGTTTTATTTTTTGAGACAATTCTCCGTTTAATATATTTTTAGCTATAAGGTCTAACAATTTAAAGCCTCCTTATCCTTCGTACAGATAAGTGCTTCTTTAACTATTTCATCTTCCACCATATCTTCACTTATTTTTTTTAAAGGCTTGCCTTCTTTGAATAAAACGCAACCTCCTTCAAAGCACGCAACTCCTATGTCCGCATCTCGTGCTTCACCGGGACCGTTTACCTCACACCCCATAACAGCCACTTTTATACCGTGTACGTCACTTTTTTTTAGGCGGGTTTCTATCCTCTCAGCTATCGATATGAGATCCGTGTGTGTTCGTGCACACGTAGGACACGAAACAAAATCAAAGCCGTCGCTCCTGAGCTTTAAAAAATTCAGGATCTGCTTTGCAAGCACCACTTCCTCTATGGGATCTCCCGTTAAAGATATCCTCATGGTGTCCCCTATACCGTCTACAAGCAGCGCCCCCATAGCCATGGATGACTTTATGATGCCTCCCTCCAAAGTGCCGGCCTCTGTGAGCCCTATGTGGAGCGGATGATTTGTCATCTTGTAAAGCCTCCTGTAAACCGCAGTGTTGAGCCTTATATCACTTGATTTTACCGATACTACTATATCCTTAAAGTCAACCTCTTCAAGCGCTCTGATATTCTGCACGGCAGCTTCTATAATAGCTTCCTCCATGCCTCTTTCGCTCAGCATCTTTTTGTTTACGGATCCTGAATTTACGCCTACTCTTATTGGAATGCCTGCAGCCTTTGCAGACCTTGCAACGGCAAGCAGTTTGTCCCTTCCTGCGATGTTTCCCGGGTTTATCCTTATCTTATCAAACCCTGCATCTATGGCTGTAAGAGCAAGCTTGTAATCGAAGTGGATGTCGGCTACAAGGGGCATTTCCGTGTGCCTTCTTATGTTGTAGAGCGCCTTCCCGGCGGCGGCGTCCGGCACCGCAAGACGCACGATGTCGGCGCCGGCTTCTTGAAGCGACTCTATCTGCTTTAGAGTCGCTTCAAGATCGCAGGTATCAGTATTCGTCATCGATTGAATACTGATACCTGCGCCGCCGCCTATCTTCACATTTTTACAATATACAGCACGTCTCATCCTCTACCTACGAACCGATTATTCTATGTATGTCATGGTAGGTAACAAAGATGAGAAGCAGCATAAGAAGCCCGAATCCCGCTACGTTGAGCCCTGTTTCAAGCTTTTGTGGCACACGTATCTTCAATTTCTCTAAAAGTACAAATACAATTCTTCCGCCGTCAAGTGCAGGAAACGGCAGTAAGTTAAATATACCTATATTAAGGCTTATAAACGCCGCAATTGAGAAGAACGAAATGAGTCCGTTGCCGCTCGCAGTCCCAACCGCCTTAATTATTCCTACAGGACCTGATAAATCCGATGCCTTAATGCTGCCTGTGAATAATCCGCCTAAGGTTTTGAATATTATCTTTGTCATATCCCACGTCATTTTAGGACCATATACAATATTTGCAGCTGATTTTTTAATTCCCGGCACTACGCCTATGATTTTTGAAGAGCCCTTAATCTGAACAGGCACCTTCTTTTCTATTATATTTCCGTCTCTTCTAAGCTTGATATTCAGCTGTTCGCCCTTTTTCACTCTTGCGACCGCCTCCCTGAATTCATTGAAGTTATCGAGTTTTTTTCCGTTTACCGCAAGTATTTCATCTCCCTTCAATATGTTTTTTGAAGCTGCGGGAGTATCCTTAATCGTACCGTCCACCTTCATCGTGGGGATTCCGGTAACGGCAACCGCAGAAAACAGAATCATGGCTATCAGAATATTCACAAAGGCACCTGCTACCAATATTTTAAACTTGCTTCCCAGGCTTGCATTACAAAAAGCCCTCTTGTCCTTACTTTCCTCATCTTCACCTTCCATGGCGCAAAACCCGCCTATAGGTAAAAGCCTTATAGAATACAGCGTTTCTCCACCTTCCTTTTTGTATATTGCAGGTCCCATTCCCAATGAAAACTCGTTTACCTTAACACCCGATGTCCTGGCTGCAATAAAATGCCCGAGCTCATGCGGGAACACCAAAATGAAAAATAGTACCAATACATATATAACCGTCATTTAATCTACCTCAATATCCCTTGCGATTCAGCTTCTTTCAAAAATGTCTGCGTTGCTCTTTCAGCTACCGTCCCGACGTTTATGACATCCATGATGTTATGGCATCTTACGGGTCTATAGGCATCTATAAGCTTTTCTAAAAACTCGCCTATCTGAGTGAAATATATATTCCCGTTTAAAAATTCCTGAACCAGAATCTCATTTGCCCTATTTAAAAACGCCGGGTAACTGCTTCCCATATCAAGAGCATCCAAAGCGATCTTAAGGCACCCGAACTTATTCAGGTCGGGGCTTCTGAACGTGAGACTGCTGCCTTCTTTTAAGAAATTCACCCGTCCGAACATATTTTTATTTCTTGCAGGATATGACAGCGCAAACGCTATAGGAATCTTCATGTCCGCTACTCCCAAATTTGCAATTATCTGTCCGTCGATAAATTCCACCATCGAATGCACCAAGCCTTCAGGATGGATGAGCACTTCAATCTGCTCAGGTTCAAGATCAAACAACCACTTTGCTTCTATAATCTCAAGCCCCTTATTCATGAGCGTTGCGGAGTCCACCGATATTTTTTTGCCCATGGACCATATGGGATGTGCTATCGCCTGCTCCGGTGTAGCATCCCTTAAGGCCTTCTTATCCACATCTAAAAACGGTCCGCCCGAGCCTGTTATATACACCTTTGAAAGTTCATATTTATCACTTCCGTACATGCACTGGAAGATGGCACAATGCTCGCTGTCTACAGGTATCAGATCGCCCCCGTAGCGTTTCTTCGCATCCATTATAAGATTACCGCCACTGACGAGCGTTTCCTTATTTGCAAAGGCGATTTTCTTGCCGTGCCTTAGAGCCTCGTAAGTAGGTGCAAGTCCTGCGACCCCCATGATGCCGTTTATAACTATGTCCGCTTCTTTGAGAACGGCAAGTTTTTTTATTCCTTCCTGCCCTACATTGAAATCTATGCCCTTATGCTTTTCGGAGATTGCTTTAAGTCCCTCTTCATCCAAGGCCGCTACCACCTTCGGCTTAAATTCCTCTATCTGTTTTAAAAGCAATTCCGTATTGTTGCCCGCCGCAAGCCCTATCACCTTGTACTTAGTCATATTCTTAGATATGACCTCTAATGCCTGCACACCTATAGAGCCTGTAGAACCCAGTATTACTACCTTTTTCATATTCTCTCCTAAATAATCTATTTCATGATAAATACGCTTACATAACAGTAAACGAAGGGGGAAACTAAAATCACGCTGTCAAATCTATCCAAGATTCCGCCATGCCCCGGAATGAGATTCCCAAAGTCCTTTATCCCCATATTCCTCTTCAGCATGGAAGCTATTAAATCGCCTGCCTGCGCCACTACAGAGCCCAACACTCCGAGTAGCATAAACTCATACCTATGCTGAGGATATGCAATTATACCAAATAACGAAGCCAAAACCAAAGATCCAAGTATGCCACCGATAGCACCTTCAATTGTCTTTTTAGGGCTTATATCCTCGCATAGCTTTCTCTTTCCTATGAAAAATCCTGTAAAGTACGCAAATACATCCGTACCGAACGATATCAAAAGCACGAGCCAAATGATCTTTCCGTATCCTGCAAAATCGAGCAAATACAGCGATGACGGTAGCACTATCACGTATACAAATGAAAATACCAGCGCAAACACCGAATGCACGTCCTTTCCTCGTGATGCAAACAGGTATACGAGCGCCACTATGGAAACAAGCATTATAGCCGGCAGTAAAAATTCGTGAGCCTTAAATGCAAGAGGAAAGTAATATATGATGGAAAATGCCATTCCAAGAGCAAGCGGAAGCTTTATATCCATCTCGCTGAATCCCTTGCTGAGCTCAAGATATGCAATTATCGAAATCAGAAAGCTTGCGACAAGCAAGGCTTCCTTACCTAAATACACTATTACAAGTAGTGGTAACATGCATAATCCTGCTATAATCCTGGTTTTCATACCTACCTCCTATCTCGAGCCGAATCGCCTTTGTCTGTTTTTATACTCTTCTATACACCTTCTATATACATCCGGCGTGAATTCCGGCCAATATTCTTTTGCAAATACGAATTCCGAATATGCAATCTGCCAAAGCAAAAAATTGCTTATCCGCTCTTCGCCGCTGGTCCTTATCACAAGATCAGGATCCGGGATATCTGCATACATGTTTTTTGAAAGGTCCGCCTCATTCAAGTCGCAAAGCCTTGAAAGAAGCGACTTCCTATCTATGGCATCCGCACCACCGATGTCATTTATTATTTCTTTACATGCAAGCCTTGCGGCTCTGGTAATCTCAGCCCTGCCTCCATAGTTTATAGCCACATTGAACACAAGTCCGTCATTATTTGCCGTCCTGTCTATTGCTCTCTTGAGGCTCACCGCCGCATTTTCAGGTATCTTATCGATATCTCCGAGAACACCTACTTTGACATTGTTTTCAAATATTTCATCGAGCTCTGAATCTACAAATTTACATACCAGTGAAAATATTCCGCTCACCTCTTCGGATGACCTTTTAAAATTTTCGGTAGAAAACGCATATACAGTTAAATACTTAACGCCTAACCTGTCCGATTCCTTTACGACTTCTTTTACCCTGAGCATACCCGCATTATGTCCTCTTAAAATGCTGAGTTTATTTTGCCTTGCCCATCTGCCGTTTCCATCCATTATGATGGCTACATGTTTAGGTATAGATTCAGTATCCAGCAAACCGTCCTCCTAGACGCTCATTATTTCCTTTTCCTTCTCCTTCAGCATGCCGTCGATCTTCTTGGTGAACTCATCTGTCTTCGTCTGAATATCCTTGGTGTCTCCCTTGAGCTCATCTTCTGAAATATCGCCGTTTTTTTCCGCCTTCTTAAGATGGTCGTTCGCATCACGCCTTAAATTTCTTATGGCTATTTTTGCATCGTCTGTAATTTGCTTTACCATCTTCGTGATCTCCTTACGCCTTTCTTCAGTGAGTTGAGGTACTTTCAGCCTTATATTTTTCCCATCATCCAGTGGGTTTATACCCAGTTCACTCTCATTTATAGCCTTGATAATCTCTTTTATCGCAGAAGGATCAAAGGGGGATATCATAAGCGATTTTGGATCCGGCACTGAAATATTCGCAATGTTTTTAAGTGGCGTAGGTGTTCCATAATAATCCACTCTTATCTGATCGAGTAATGACGGATTCGCACGACCGGCCCTCACGGAATTCAGCTCGCCTGTTAAGAGCGATATGGTTTTTTCGCCTTTTTCTTTAAAATTATCAATTATCTCTTTCATCTCATCCTCCATATACATTATATAACATATCCATCTTAAAACAAGTTTGTCTAGGTAATCAAGGTGCCTATGTTTTCTCCGCATACAGCCTTCATGACATTGCCCTTCTCCCTTATTGAAAACACATGTATTTTAATGCCGTTATCACGACATAGGCTCGCCGCTGTAGAATCCATAACACCCAGATTTTTTTCAAGCACATCGCCGTGCGTAAGGCTTGTATACTTTACCGCATCGCTATGCAGCTCAGGATCCTTTGAATACACGGCATCTATTTTTTTTGCAAGCAATATTAAGTCTGCATCCATTTCCGCAGCCTTAAGAGCCGCCGCCGTATCTGTAGAAAAGAAAGGGCTTCCCGTGCCTGCACCGAATATCACGATGTATCCTTTCTCGAGTTGATTTATAGCCCTTCTTCTTACGTATGGCTCCGCTATTTCCATCATCTCTACCGCAGAATGAACACGTGTCTTAAGTCCGAGGCCTTCTATCGCATCTTGAAGCGCAAGAGAGTTCATCATAGTCGCAAGCATGCCTATATAATCCGCTGTAGCCCTATCCATCTGCTGATTTGTTCTTCCTCGCCAAAAATTGCCACCGCCTACTACTATCCCAACCTTTACTCCAAGAGCACTCACTTCTTTAATTTCCTTTGCAATGCCTATCAGCGTTTTTTCATCTATTCCAAAGTTTTTATCACCTGCAAGTGCTTCGCCACTCACCTTAAGTATCACCTTATCATAAATAGGTTTATTGCTCATCTCACTCACTCCTTTCGCTTACATCTTTTACATACGCTATCGCTAAATTATAGCAGTATTCTCCTATCTTTCTTATATCATGAACGATATCGTTGTAGAGTGCTGTATAACTCGGATCGCAGGTTTTGGTATTGACACGCTGCAAATGCTGCTTGCGGAGCCTCGACTCCATCTTTTCCAATGTCTCGCCCTCTTCTATTATAACGTTTGCAAGCTCCACATCTCCGGTTTTTACAGCCTGCATGGCATCTTTAAGCATGAGTCTGACACGCCCGAAGCTTTCATGTAACTCCGCATATGCGATATCGCTAAATTCATAATCGTTTTCTACCATCTCCTGTGCACATTCCCCTATGCTCTTGCAGTGATCGCCTATGTGCTCAATATCGGCTACCATGTGCAAAAGCCCGGTCACCTGCTTACCCTCTACATCAGCCAGTGTTTCTGTGGCAAATAATTCCGACAGATAAGCCACTATCTTCTTATGCAGTATATTTACGGATTTTTCCGTCTGCAATATTTCTTCTATTGCCTTTTCATCATGCTTTATCACCGCATCACGTGCGTAAACTATCATTTTCTTTGTAATTTCCGCAAGCCTTACTATTTCGTTTTGTACCAGCGGTATAGCCATGAAAGGTCTGTCAAGTACCGTGATTGTAAGGAACTGCGGAGTGGCATCATCGATTTTTCGGATCTTGTCATCCTTGAATATCTTATCTATGTTTCTGCTTATTATTCCTACAAACGGGATGAATATCAGTATGGCAATCACGTTGAAGATTAAGTGAGCGTTGGCAATTTGCCTCGATATGGTAGATAGCGCATTTCCCGCGGGTGAAATAAATGTTGCAAGCTGTGCTATCTGAGGTATGAAGCCTGCCATACATATGATACCTACCGCATTTATCACTACACTTATGAATGCCACCTTTTTCGCATTTTTCCCTCCACCTACAGATGCAAGAACTGCAGTTATCGTAGTACCGATGTTTGCTCCGAGAACTATCGGGATAGCACCCTGAAGGCTGATCAGCGGTGTAACGCCATCCGCCGCAGCTGTGGATGCCAAGTTTTGAAGCGTAGCTATGGATGCTGAACTGCTTTGAATGATTGCGGTAATTCCCGTGCCGAACAATATACCCAGCGGTGATGAATCCGCTATCTTCAGTATCAAATCCGTAACATTTGGGTTATTTGCAATGGGCGCCATAGCGTTACCCATAGTGTTAAGCCCCACAAAGAGGATACCGAACCCGAATATCGTCTCACCTATGCTTTTTATCTTGCTCTTCTTTATTATCATGTATATGATAAAGCCTATGAATACAAAAAACCACGCATAGTCACCCACCTTAAAGGCCACTATCTGCGCAGTAATCGTAGTACCTATATTGGCTCCAAGCGTTACGTTTATAGCCTGCCTGAATGTCATAAGCCCTGCGGTGACAAAGCCTATCACCATTACAAGGGTTGCGCTGCTGCTCTGTATTGTCATCGTAACTATGCAGCCTGTCATTATTCCAAAGAGGGTGTTGTTTGTAGCGTGCCCTATGATCTTTCTAAGCTTGGCGCCTGCAGATTTTTGCATTCCTTCGCTCATCATATTCATACCGAATATGAAAATTGCAAGTCCTCCGAGTGCCTCCAATATAATTTTAACGGTTTCCAACCACTCCTCCTTGTGAGCAAAAAATCTTCCCTACCATTATACAATAGCGAGCGTAATTTTTATCCATTATGTGCCGTTATTTTAAATGGTAAGTCTTTTCTTTAACATCTCAAAGGCTTTATCTTCAATTTCGCTTTCAAGTGGCTCAAGCTCATCTTTTTTCAAGGCTTTTTTTATAATAAAATCAGTAAAGCCCGCATTTTTTATCAGAACCGGGCCGTGCATACTCGTTGCTATTATATTATCATCAATATAGCCTTCATATCTTTTACTACCCTCACCGGCGTGAACGTTTCCACTGCCAATTCGCACTTCACCAAGCGGAGAGGTTACGCCTTCTATTTGCGTAGCATGATTTTCAAAGCCGAGCACACTGATTTTCTTGCCGCTGCAATTTATATCTACGAGGATATTCCCGACCGCTCTTTTCCCCGTAGGTTCCAGCGTCTTATAGTCACAGATACCAAGCCCTTCAAGCTCCTTGCCGTCTTCTAAAATATAACTGTTTCCAAACATCTCAAACGATGAGCCTATGAGAAAAAAACAGCAACCCGCATCAATCGCTTTTAGGATTTCTTCCTTTCTCGTGAAAATGTCATCCCTTATGGCATCTGCACCTACATGCATCCCATCTCCCATAAATATCAAGTTATAATCCTTAAGATCTATAGCGTCTCCCGCTTTAAGGACGGTTATCTTGCAATCTATGCCCCTTTTCTCAGCCCTATACTCGATGGCTTTTAGGTTTGCGGAGTCTGAATATACGTTCAAAAAATCAGGATACATATTCAGCATATTTAATTTTTCACTCATCTATTTTACCTCCGCATTTATTTTTTCAAGAGCATTTCTAACGCCCGTAAGTGCAGTGTATGTAGAAATAGCGTAGCCGCCCTCATTCATGATCTTGCGAGCCGCACTTTCTGTACTTTCCACAGGTTTTACAGTAAAGTCATATTCTGAATACTTAAATACGAGCGCGGCATCATAGCATCTGGGACCTGTGCATATCACATCCGTAATGCCTGCTTCCCAAAGTTTTTTCGTATTAAGCTCCCACGTCCACGATACGTCCATGCCGTCCGCAGGTGCATCGCTCAGGGCAAACAACAGGCTCTTGTATTTTTTGTCGTTCATTATGTTTTCATTCGATATATATGATATCACTTGATTGAGCCCTACCGGATTTTTCACAAGGTTTAAGAGCACATCCCCAAAGCGCTCCATCCTGCCCTTGCTCGGTTTTATACTTTTTAAAGTATTTTTTATAATGTCATGAGATATGCCGTATTCAAGTGCAACCGATATTGCGGCAAGTTCGTTATAGTAATGATATAGCCCCCTGCCGCTGCTATCGAATTTCATGCCGTTTACTTCATAACTGCCATCTTCTTCTATATTTGCGAGGTACTTGGGTTGCCATCTTTTAAGTCCACAGTTTTTGCAGTAAAAATCTCCAACATGCCCGTACTGATGGTAGTTGTAAGCAAGTACGCCGTTACACCCGGGGCAAAATGCGTTTAATCCTTGCGTATCACTGCTTCTATGCTCTGTGAAAACGTTTTCGCATATTCCAAAACCTACGTTGTGAAGGATATAGAGCATCGGATCATCCGAATTTGTTATTACCCTGCCCGTAAAGCCCTGTAGTGCGCTTCCTATCTGCTTTACCAGAGTATCCATGGTGCCATACCTGTCGAGCTGATCCGGGAATAAGTTGGTAATTACCACGTCGCTTATAAACAGATCATCGATTTTACTTGCCAATGTAAGTTCGTCGACTTCAAGCACTATAACATCAGCCTTGACCTTTTTCGTAAGCGGACTTGTCTTTTTGAGTATAGCTGTGGTTATGCCAAATATCAGATTATCGCCATGTATGTTACTGATTACATCAAATCCCGCGTTCTGAAAGATATCCCTTATAATTCCCGTTGTTCCCGTTTTGCCGTTGGTACCCGTCACAGCTATATACTTTACAGGATAATTTAGGTGCTTCAGCACATCCTTGGATATCTTAAGTGCCATCGCCCCCGGTAAACTTCCTCCCGTACGCCTGCATATTTTAAGTGCTACCGCAACCAACTTGCTCACAACTATCGCAAAAAAATCCTTCATCCACACTCCCTAAAACTTTTTGATTAACTCAAACAGATTTCACACTATTCATTACCTCTAAAAATTTTTCCAAATTCATTTACTCTTCCCTACTTTTAGATTCCGTTTTAAAAATTCACGTAGCTCTTTTAGGTTTTTTACACTTACTCTACCGGCCAACACACCTTTTTTAATTTTAGCTACGTAAGAATTCCCTTCCGGTACAAAATGCCTCTTTACGTAACTCACTTCTCTCGTAGGCATTCTGGATATATCGTAATAATATATTCTCTTGTTATTTTTGCTGTTCGCTAGAGCTGAAATGATTATTTTTTCCGCTTTCGAGTTAACCTTCTTATCACCAATGGTAAAATACACCAGTACATATTTAGAGTCGGTGGTATTTACTAAATCATAGATATGACCCTTTTTAACCGGAGTAAATTCACTTGGGATAACCAGCGTTTCAACCTTTTGATTCTTATATTTCTTTTCAACCATTTCCATATTAATATGCTCTGTCAGAGGGAAAGCAATCATGACAACTACAGCTATGAAGAGGCTGAGATACGTCGGAATTTTCTTCTCACTTACATATAAACCGACAATAAATGCTGCCAAACCGCATAGAAATGATATGAACCACAGTACACTGAGTTTTTCTATGGGCAAAGCAAGAAAAATCAATACCAAGCCCAATATGTTCAAAACAATACTGCCTATTAAAAATTTCATATTTTTATTACACATGTAAAACCTCCTCAAACATTCATGCTAAAAACAAAACCGCATAAACTTTTGTTTTCTAGTGTACACTTACACATTCTTGTACTTTATAAAAATACCAGCACGTAGATTTACAGACATTCACTAAAACAATTATTTCAGGAATTTCTTCATTCTTTGAATACTGCTGCCGTCCTTTAAAACACTTGTAACCTTGCCGTTCTTAATTTTCACAAGCACAGGAACTTTATCGATGCCAAACCGCTTTTCATATTTTGTTGCTTCGCTTTCTATCATTTCTTCCGTATTATAGTAATAAACATCCGCCTTTGTTGCTCGAATTGCTTTTTCTAAAACACCGGAAAATTTCTTGCACGGCGGGCAATTTGTCTTCGAAAAATAAACTGTTCGTTCTTTGTTATCATTTTTATCCAATTCATTTTTACCGCCCGCTTTAATAGGTATTGTTCCCTTTGTAGGTGCAATCACTACGATATTTTTATCAACATACCCCTCTGAAAGATCTTCTACCATATAGGCCAAAGTAAAAATAAAATAACAACTTATCGTCATTAAAATTCCAAGACCTACCAAAACCTTTTTTGTAGTTTTATATGCATAAGAACTTCCATTCATTTTTACCGCTAAAACTATAGCTAATATTCCCATCGGGATACTAATTATCCACGTATTTCTAACGATATCAAAAAGACTTAAAAGCCATGAAAAAACGCCAATTATCAAAGCAACTATGCTACCATACATATATTTTTGTTTAGTCATAAAACCTTCACCCTCCTTCTATTTATAAATTCCGCCACTTATCTGTTTTAACCAATAAATAGACACCCAAATGTTAACACAAGAGATGTGACATAATCAAATATTACACGGTTGTTTTTGTATTACCCTACGTTCTTATATACCTAGATGCCCTGCCTGCTCCAATGCGCCTTATCAAACCTTTCTTCACCATGGATCCCAACACCGCCTCTACCGTTGTAACGCTGATGTCCGGCAGCATCTTACAGATTTCGGCTTTAGAGATGGGCGCAGGCATCAAGATAGGCAAATTCAAGTTGCTCCATAGCAAACGCCGTCTTCTTTGCAGGCGTAGGAAATCTGCATATAATTCTCCTAAAAATATGCAGATTTTTACACACCACCGTACATGCCGTTCGGCATACGGCGCTTCAACTAAACTACAAAATACGGCGCTCTGCGTAATAGTCAAGTAACCTAACTAGTCCTGCTTGGACTAGTTTCTCTTGTATGACAAGCATGTCATCCCTAATAAAAAAGAGTGCATCTCTGCACTCTTTTTACATAAGCCTTCTGCTAATGATACGCATTATTTTTTAGAAAATATTTTATAGATCTTACCATCTATCCTTGAGCGATAAACCGTATCCTTCAAGCGAGGAGAATCCACCTTTGTAAACTTCCAACCTTTTTCCTGCTTCAAATATGTTTTTTTCGAAAATGCTTTGATTTTTTTCTTAGGATATGGATATGGTTTTTTTCAGAAGTTTACAAACTAACTTTTGGAATAATTAGAGCAAGTTACAACTTATTCAATGATGACTGAATCGTTTCTGCATCTTTATGAGGAAACCTTTTAACGGTTAGCACTATAAGGACTGCGCTGATGGCGGTCATTATGAAGTCCACAAGTGGCTGAGTATACCATACGGCATCTATTCCAAAAGCTCTTGGCAAAATTATTATTGACGGCACAAACACAACCAACTGTCTGAATATAACGAGAATACCCGCTTTCTTCGCATCACCTATAGACTGGAAGAACACTACACTTATAATCATGAATCCATATACTATAAATATACTATATAGCATCCTGAAATGCGGAATGCCTGCAGTCAAAATATCATTCTCAACGCCGAACATGTGCAATATTTGCCTAGGAAACAGCATGATAGGAAGGTAGAATAACCCCGCAAGCACCAACGCTCCCCAATTAAACACCTTGAGCCCCGCCTTAACTCTGGAATAAATCTTCGCACCGTAATTCGTGCCTATGACAGGTTGCATACCTTGGCTGAGACCCCAAAGAGGAATGAATGAAAATGCAAAAATCCTGAGTGCCGCCGCCATCAATATCCCGTTATCCGTACCGCCGTATTTAAAAGACATCTTATACATTAGCGATTGCTGAATCAAAGTCATGACCTGCATCATCATAGCTGAAAATCCTACCGCAAACATCTCCCCGAAGATGTCCTTCTTCATAGCTATATGATTTATCTTTACAACCTTGCTCTTCTTTTTAAAATAATAAATCGAAACAACTGCCGTTATGAGCTGTGACAATACAGTAGCTATTGCCGCACCTTCAATGCCTCGGCTACCCATAGCATACATGAAAATAGGATCCAGTATGATGTTTAACACTGCACCTGCTCCCATGATGCCCATGGCGATTTTAAGATGGCCCTCACCTCGTATGACCATATTAGAGCTCTGCGCAAAATTCACAAAGATAGAACCTAAAAATAAAACTCTTAGATATCTAACTCCAAGCTCCTTAATCTCTCCTGTAGCTCCCACAAGATCTAAAAACTGCGGAGCGAACAAAATCCCAAGTATCATAACGGTAGTGGATAATACAAGAACCCAAAATATGAGGTTACCCATTATCTGATCCACCGTCTTTTTATCACCCTTACCGAGTGCCCTTGAGAGGATGGAAGCAGACCCCACTCCTAAAAGGGTGGATATACCGTTGTTCACCAAGGTAAGAGGCATTGCAACGCTGCACGCCGCCATAGCACTTTGACCTATGATATTTCCTGCAAACACTCCATCCATAAACGGATAAAGCCCTATAACAACCATCCCTACAATCCCCGGAATACCGAGCTGAAACATGAGCCTTACAGGACTCTTTGTGAGAAGCTCCTGCCTAATTTGACTATCCATAACCAACATCCTTTCCAAATAATACCTGAAAAATGCAATAATAAAACCTCTCCCCGGCCTGCATTAAAATTAGCATTGTTGCCGGAAATAAATTAAAGTAAAGCGATGTTTAAATAATTGACTTAGGTACTATATGAGATGTTTATCCACAAAACATGTTATGAATTCCCTTATGAGCTGCCTCTTTTGACTTAAAACACTACCGTTATCCAAATACTCGATAGCCAGTATGATGCCATTCATAAACATTTCGAATTCAGGGGAATCAAACAACTTTAAAACGTCAATACCGAGCTTCTCAGCGGGCTTCTTGTAATTCTCACAGGTATCCTTCCTTAGCCTTTCGTAGAGCTTTCTGTATTTCTCGTTTTTTTTGCACTCGAGCAAAAACATAGCGTATAAAGACTTGTACTCATTTCTGTCGAGAATCTTATCAGTGAGAAGCTCCACTATGATATCCTTCTTGCTCAGGTTAGAATTCGCAGATACAAACTCCATTATGACTTCATTTCTGTGTTCATTGCCCATCATCATAATATCGTAAAGAATATCGTGTGTACTCTTGTAATGATGATAGAGCCCGCCTTTACTAAGCCCAGCCGCCTTCATAATGTCTTCCATAGTAGCATTTTCAAACCCTGTGGAAAGAAAAACTTCCTTTGCGGCTCCGCAAATTTGCCTCTTCCTGTCCTCTGCAGATAACCTCTCTCTTGTACTCAATTAACTAAAACCTCTCTACCGACGCGTCCGTCTGTTAATTATGATACTATACGGATTAAAGTTTGTCAAATCTTTCTTTATTATATCTACTCTTCGGAATGTATATCTTTTGCAAGCCTCACATCCTCTGCAATTTGTTTGCTGAGTTCCTCAGGAGTATCGAATTTAATCTCGTCTCTTATCTTCTTTAGAAAATCTATATGCACTATATCTCCATATATGTCCTCGTTAAAGTCAAACACGTTTGTTTCGATGGATACGGCATCGCCTTTAAATGTAGGTGCGGTACCGATATTTGTAATACTGTCATACACCTTGCTCTTCATGGCGACCCTCGTACGTGTTACATACACTCCGTCACTTGGTATGCAAAGATTTTCTCTAGGCATGATGTTAAGAGTCCTGAATCCAAGCTTTCGTCCTATACTTTTGCCGTGCACTACCTTGCCCGCTATCATATAGCGCCTTCCGAGAAGCTTCTGCACTCCTTCGAAATCGCCTTCATAGATGAGCTTTCTTATCCTGCTGCTACTTACGGTAACTCCACCAACGCTCACCTTATCTATAACATCTACATGAAAGCCGTAGGTTTTACCGAGTCTATCCAGAAGCGAAACATCGCCCTTACCCTCAAAGCCGAATCTATAGTCATATCCTACGCATACATATTTCGCCCCTAATCTCTCTACGATTACATCCTTTACAAAATCCTCGGGACTCATTCGCTGCAAAACTTCATCGAACGGCACCATAACGAGCGAATCAATACCTAAATTTTCAAAGATCTCCATCGTCTTTTCGGTATCATTTATATATTTAAGAATTTCACTGCCCGGAATGAATTCCTTCGGGTGATTCTTAAATGTGAACACGCATGCCTCGAGGTTAAAAGCCCGGGCTCTCTTTTTAATCATGTCTATCAGCTTCACATGAGCTATGTGAACACCGTCAAAATTCCCGAGAGCTACAGCTCTACTTCGCTTCTTAATATTTTCAAGACCTTTATACACGATCACCGCTGCATACCACCTTTCTATGCTTTATAAAATTATCAGCTGTGAGCTCAGCCATTCCGAGTAGGGCTTTATCTTCCCTGCACTCTACCACATAATGTCTCTTAAACTTTCCTGCATTTTCGCAGGGCTTTCTCATTTCTGATTCCGCTATCTCAAGATTTAAACCGTTTCTAAACCCTTGCGCTCTAACCGTATCAAGCGATACCCTGCCGAAATCTGAAAGTCCTGCATCCCAGCGATGAAGCTCCGTATCCTCAGTGATATCTATGATACGAACCGCATTATCAAGATTAAATCTTCCGCTCTTTGTCCTTACAAGACTTGTCATGCATGCCCCGGAGCCCAATGCTTTACCGAGATCATTGCATATACTTCTCACATATGTTCCCTTGCTCACCAAAGCTTTAAAACTGCCTGCCTGCGAGGTTTCATCAAATTTGAGAAGTTCTATTTCCTTTATATCCACTTCCCTCGGGCGGAGCTCTACCTTCTTCCCCTCCCTTGCGTATTCGTACAACTTCTTACCGTTTAATTTAAGTGCTGAAAATGCAGGAGGTTCTTGCATATTGATGCCTATCATATTTAAAAGTGCGGATTCTACCTGTTCCTTTGAAATATTGCTCACGACCTTTTCCGAAATAAGCTTTGAATATCGCCCCTTGCAGTATTTTGCTTTGCTGTTTTCTATCTTACTTAAAACATAGTCCTCAAAGCATTCGCAGTCTTTTTTAAATTTTATCGGATCCGTGAGATTATCACTTTTACCATACTCTTCATCACCCGCAAGCAACTCGACATGACCGTAAGAGCAATCTATATTTTGACCTGTTATATCATATGTATCCGTTGAAAATCCAAGCTTAAATCCACACTCATACTCTTTATAATCCTCGCCGTAATACTCTATCATTCTGGTAGCGTTACCCACGAACAGCACCATAACACCGCTTGCGATGGGATCCAACGTTCCTGCGTGTCCCACCTTCTTTATGTTATAGACTTTCCTCACCATGCTCACACAATCATGAGATGTAAGTCCTACAGGTTTATCGATAACCAGTATGCCGTTATTCTCTCGCTTCATAAGCTACCCTAGCGCCGCACCGGCTTCCTTGATGAGGCTATCCTTAATATTCTCAAATGTATCATTCGTTACAAAGCCGGATGCCCTTATATGCCCTCCGCCTCCGAATTTCTCGGCTACCTTTGCAACATCTGCAAATGACTTCGATCTCATGCTGACCTTTGTGTATCCGTTGATGTGTTCACGTACCATTATAGCGATTTCAACGTTTTCTATGCTTCGAAGCTTGTCTACGATGGGGCTTGTCATATCATCGCTCGCACCGGCTTTTTCTATCATATCTCTGCTCACAAATGTTATTGCAATCTTGCCGCCTGCATGGATTTGCGTATTTTCAAGTGCAAGAGACGAAAGCTTAATCTCTTCAAACTTAACACTTGCAAATACGTTGTTTGCAATGTAACACGGATCCGCTCCAAGCAGCATGAGCTCAGCGGCTCTCTTATGCGTGTCAGGAGTGACGTTTGAATATTTAAAACTTCCCGTATCCGTAGTAATCGCAAGCAGCGCGGCATTTGCCATATGATTATCTATATCTACGTTTGCAGTAACAAACATATCGTAGACAATTTCTCCGGTCGCTGCAGCCTTGCTGTCTATATAGCAGTAATCTCCGAATCTTTCCGCCGTCTTGTGATGATCTATGCAGATTTTAGTATCCGCAATCCTGAATAATTCCTCGCCCATTGCGCTACGACTGACTTGATTATGATCCAGCCACACAGCTGTTTTAACTTCAAAGCCTTGCGGAAGCTCCGTTACGCAAATGTCATCGGTAATACCGTCTCCGCTTCCAGTAGGCAGTAATTGTTCTCTACAAAAATCGTTCGCATCGTTTGCTATAAACTTCAAGTTGTAAGGAAGCTCTTCTGAGAGCAATACATAGCTTTTTATTCCGGTTTTCCTTGTAGCAAGGCAAACTGCCACAGAAGATCCAAGCGCATCGCCATCAACATTCTCATGAGGCAAAAATATAAGACTTTCAGAAGACATCATTTCATTATATATATCTATTAGACTGTCGTTATAACTTCTCTTATCCTTTATATCATGCAATATGGATTCAATATGCCTACTGTATTCAAGCGATGTATCGTATGCAAAGCAAATATTCGGTACATATCGCACCCTCATGTTTTCGGCTATCTCTTTTCGAATCAACGGTTCGACCTTCTTAAGTGCAGCTGCCACTTCGTCCTTATCGCTACCTGAAAAAACAACATAGTAAACCTTGGCATTTCTCCCGTCGGGCGAAACATCTACAGCTGTAATATTTATCGCCATCTTAAGTATCGGATCCCTTACCTTAAGTAAAAATGCATTGCTTACTATTTTTTTTATTTCCTCTGCTAATCTGTCCTTACGCTTTCCCCTTGCCATTTTTATTCTGATTCCTTATTCTCCGTCGTGTAACATTCTATTTCATCATCAGGTTTTATATCGTTATAGTCTTCTAAACCTATACCGCATTCGAAGCCTGCTGAAACTTCACGTGCATCGTCTTTGAATCTCTTAAGTGAAGCCAGTTTTCCTTCATGCACAACGATACCGTCTCTTACAAGCCTTATACTTTCATTTCTCACTATCTTACCGTCCGTAACATAGGCTCCTCCGATGGTTCCCGCATTCGAAAGATTGAAGATCTCACGTATAACTGCTGTTCCAAGTACTTTTTCTACCGTAACAGGCTCGAGCATACCCTTCATGGCGTTTTCTATATCATCGATGATATCGTAAATTACCCTATACGTCCTTATTTCTATGCCCTTACTGTCTGCAGTTTTAAGCACGGACTGCGACGGTCTTACGTTAAATCCTATTATTATCGCTCCCGATGTTTCAGCAAGCATGAGGTCAGATTCGCTCACAGCTCCTACGCCTCTATGAATTACCTTTACGGTAACATCTTCATTCGACAGCTTTTCTACAGACGTAACAACAGCGCCTACAGATCCCTGTACATCAGCCTTGACTATGAGATTCAACTGCTTTGTATCTCCCGCCTGCAGTTTACCGAAGAACTCTTCAAGTGAACTTGTGGACTTCGTGGCCATGAGTTCACCCCTAAGCTTTTCTTTACGATTTTCTGCAATTTCCTTTGCCTTCTTATCGTTTTTAAGCGCATTGAACTCATCACCTGCATGCGGCACATCTGTAAATCCAAGTACTTCAACCGCCATACCAGGCACAGCCTTATGCAACTTCTTTCCGTTTGCACTCACCATAGATCTTATCTTACCCGAAGCGGTACCTGCTACTACGCTCATTCCTACCTTTAAAGTACCGTTCATAACGAGCAGCGTTGCTATAGCACCCTTACTCTTATCAAGCTTCGCTTCAATTACATTACCAAGCGCAAGTCTATCAGGGTTTGCTCTTAATTCCAAGACTTCCGCCTGCAATAAAATCATTTCCAGAAGATCCTTTATTCCTTCGCCTTTTTTAGCTGAAACCTGAACGCAGATTATATCTCCTCCAAAATCCTCAGGTACCAAGCCATGGTTCATGAGATCCGCTTTTACCTTATCGGGATCCGCTCCCGGTTTATCCATCTTGTTTATAGCTACTATGATTGGCACCTTAGCTGCCTTAGCATGGTTTATCGATTCTATGGTCTGAGGCTTTACACTGTCGTCTGCAGCTACTACGAGCACGGCGATATCCGTAACGTGCGCACCTCTTGCCCTCATCGCTGTAAACGCTTCATGGCCCGGAGTATCCAAAAATACTATCTTTTCACCGTTTACCTCTACCTCGGATGCACCAATATGCTGCGTAATTCCTCCGGATTCGGATTCAATTACGTTCGTCCTTCTTATGGCATCGAGAAGAGATGTTTTACCATGGTCTACGTGACCCATGACGGTTACGATGGGAGGTCTGCTGATGAGATCTTCTTCCTTATCTTCAAAGGATTCGAGTCCCTCATCCTCCACTTCTTTTTCTACATTTCCTATCACTATGTTTATACCTATTTCATCTGAAAGCACGAGTACCGTCTCTTCATCCAGGGTTTGGTTAAGGTTAGCAAGTATACCTATCTTCATAAGAGCCATGATAATTTTAGATGCGGGATAATCTATCTGCTCTGAAAGCCCCGCTACCGTAATAGGTACGTTTACCTTCTTCGTGCCCACAGGTAAAAGCTCTTCCTGCTCCTCTTCCTGTTCTTCAGCCTTAGGTACCTGCTTCTTTATTTTCTTCTTCTTCTTTCGCTTTTCAAGATCTATCTGACCTCTTATGCTCTCAGCCCTGTCAAATTTGCTGAACCTCTCATCACGTCGCTTGCCACCTCGCTTCTTTGTGCGTTTTTTATCCGAAAACTTGCTCTGCCTGGTAGGGACGGTCGCATCATGTGAAGACTCACGCTTTTCGCTGTGTGACGCCCTATCTTCTTTAGGTGCCTTTTTAGGCTTTTTCTCATCTGCAGCACGTAAGTTATCATCTTTTTTCATCTCAGGTTTCGGCTTTGCCGCTTCCTTGCTCTCCTTTTTCTTAGTCTCAGCTTTTGTAACTTCTACCTCAGGTTCTTTCTTTGCTTTACTCTTGGTATCTTCCTTTGCAGGCTGAGGTTTAGCCTCCGTCTTCGAAGCTTTAGCTTTAATATCTTCCTTTTTTGTCTCAGTTTTATCGGCAACCACAGTTTTTTTAGCTTCATCATCGGAGCTTTTCTTCTTTTCCTTAGGAGGTTCTTTCGTGAGATTCGCGTCAAACTGCATTACGGTCATCTCAAGTGTACCCACAGGTTTATTTTCATTTCCGATTATAGAATTTGCCCTCTTCGGCTCCTTTGCAGCTGCCTTTTTAGGCTTTTTTTCTTTTTTTTCAGAACCTTTTTTGGGACTCTTACTTCCCTTTATCTTTTCTGCGAAACGTTCAGCATCGGAAGAAGATATGGAGCTACTCACGGTTTTCACTTCAATGCCGAGTTCTGATAGGATTTCCAGCGTTTCCTTTCTGGGTATATCGTATTTTTCTATCAGTTCCTTTACTTTAATCTTCATTTACTTACCTCCTAAATAACTTTTGATCTCCTCAAGGTCAGAAGGACTAATTTTACTGCGTAATGTCCTTTGAATAGCTCGTTTTGCTATCGCCTTTTCCATACAGGATATGTCGTTACATAAATATGCGCCTCTTCCATCTTCGCTGTGTTTTTCATCTATTATGAGCTTGTCACCCTTCATGCAAAGCCTTATGAATTCGCTCTTTTCACCTTTTTTCTTACATCCTGCGCAGCTTCTTTGTGCCATATCAATTCCTTACTACATTTTACCTCTATTCATCGATATAGGTAAGCTCTTCTTCCTCTTCAAAGTCAATCCCTGTAATTTCGCCGTTATCTATCATTTCTTTAAGGCCATCCTTGGTCTTTACATCTATGCTCATCTTACATAGTTTTGATGCAAGCCTTACGTTTTGCCCTTTTCTACCGATAGCAAGCGACAACTCATCATCTGCCACTATCACTATCACCTTGTCTTCTTCAAGCAGTATTATCCTATCCGGGAATGCAGGTTTTATAGCTTCCTTTACAAATTTGACAGGATCCTCATTCCAGAGCACTACATCTACCTTTTCATAGCCCAAATCGTCTAAAATGGCTCCTATTCTCGTACCTCGCACTCCTATGCAAGCTCCTACCGCATCCAACTCCTCATTGTCGCTATACACGGCTATCTTCGTACGGTTTCCGGCTTCTCGTGCGATGCCCATTATCTTTACCGTGCCGTTTTCTATTTCAGGCACCTCTCTTTTAAATAATTCCTCCACAAACTGTGGCGACCTTCTCGAAAGCACTATCTGCGGGCCTCTTTGCCTATCTTCAACCGTCTTAATGCATGCTTTGATCCTGTCTCCCACTTCGTAGGTCTCTCCTTGGATTTGCTCTGCCAGCGGTATTATCGCCGTAGTGGTATTTAGGGCAACGTGAATAGCTCTCATGGTTACTCTACTCACCTTGCCTGTGATTATCTCACCTTCTCTTCCTTTGAATTCCGAGAATATTTTTTGCTTTTCTCTTTCCTTTATCTTCTGCAAAAATACCTGCTTTGCTGTCTGAGCTGCGATTCTACCGAACTTTGATGCATCTACGGTGTACTGTACTACCCCGCCTTCTTCATACCTTTCATCTATCGCCTTCATCTCATCAAGAGAAACTTCCGTCTCCGGATTTTCTACTTCGAGCACTATATCCTTGCTTACGATTACATAGGTGCCTCCCGTATCTTCATCTATCTGCACCTCTGCTCTGCTGTCCTCTCCGTAGTTTTTATGAAAAGCATGTAGCACCGATTCCTTCATCATATCTATGAGTTCATCCTTTGCTATGCCCGTTTCCTTTTCTATCTGTCCTAATGCCTCAATAATCTCCTTGTTCATCTTTCCCTCCGACTTCAATAAACTTTATTAAAACTTTACCATCCTACTTGTATTTTGTATATCCGTATCCTTACTTTATTCAAATTTAGATTTTCGCCTCACTATACCACTTGAGTCTTATATTTTTTCATATAATTGCTTTATTAAAATTCTATTGCAAGATTAACTTTTGCAACATCGTTATTTGAAAACACCTTCGTGCTTTCGTCTACTTCTACCGCTATGCCTTCATCGTTTTTTTCTATGAGCGTTCCTCTGTATTCCTTTTGCCCGTCAATGCGCTTATATAGGCTTATGTCTACCGACCTTCCCTTAAATCTTATGAAATCTATATCCTTCTTAAGCTCTCTATCTATTCCGGGCGTAGAAACCTCCAGATAATAATTATTATCTATTATATCATTTTTATCCAAATATTCGGATATGGCTTCGCTGATTGCAGTGCATTCGTCGATTCCTATAGGCTTCTCACGCTTTGAATCTGCTTTTATTCCTTGAGCTTTCTGACATCTTGCATCAGTATTCATTCCCGCTTGCTTATCATATCCTATGCCTACAGCATCTTCACAAAACATCCTATCTATATACACTCTCAAAATCCAATCCTTACCCTCACGCTTATACTCTACGCTGTAGATTTCAAGAGAAAGCTCAGCAAGTTTGGCTTTGCATGCCTCTTCCACTGCATTCTCAATCTCCTTTTTCATGTTATCCTCCAAAAAGAAAGAGCGGAAAACCGCTCTAAGTAACGTTTATCAGTATGTATAGAAGGTACCACTAAAATATGTCCAAGTCAAGCAAAAACCCGCTTTTTAATCCTCCAAGCCCCAATTAACGGCATATTGTAATAAATGCACGCTACAATGTTAATTATTCAAAGCATCGATCAAAACACTTCGCCGTTTGCCATAAACTCAGGAATATTTTTGTGGATAATCCCATTGTGCTTTTGAATAATATCATTTCTGGTAAGAATGTATTTAGGATAGTTATCCATAATCTTACTCTTCGCTTTATATCCTTCTCAAATATCTCTCTGATAACACTCTTCACATACGTCCTTTTATCTTCAGGATTATCATAGAAAACGGTCTTTGGGAACAAGAATACCTATTTAAGGGGGTATATTTTTGCTTTTTGTCAATTTATACCCCCTTAACGGCTTTGTTTGTTTGGATTGACTAATCTTTCAACGTCCCAACGGGAACAACGTATATTCCATCTTCTCGTTGATATGCATACTGTCCGATGCCTGTCATTACCATTAAAAACTCCGGTTTTTTCATCTTTTCCGTATCAATTTTATCTCTGAGTTTCTTCAATGTATCACTTCCGTATTCTATGGCGGTTTCTCCACCGAGCTTAATCTCAATTAAACCATAGGAACCATTGCGCAAATGTATAACGGCATCACATTCAAGACCGCTCTTATCCCTGTAATGATAGACCGTGCCGTCCAAGACAACCGCATAGACTCTTAAATCTCTCATGCATAGCGTTTCAAACATTAGCCCAAATGTCTCAAGATCGTCAATCAAATCCTGCGGCCCGATTCCTAAAGCTGCTGTACCTATTGAAGGATCCATATAATATCTTGTGTTGGATGTCCTGATTGCTGTTTTTGACCTTAAATTAGGATTCCATGCAGGCATATCTTCGATAACAAAAATTTGTTTCAAGGCGTCAATATATGACTGTACCGTTTTTGTATCTATTGAATTTGTATCATTTGCTACCATATCATTTCGAATTGCATCTGTCGAAGTTTGTGTGCCCTGGCTCCTTGCATAAGAACGCATAAGAAGTTTTGCTCTTTCAGAGCTTCGATTCACTCCGTCGGCCCTCGTTATGTCCTCATTGACTATTGCATCATAATAATCAAAAGCCCTATCAAGGGCTATATCGCCTTCCTGCAAACAGGCGGTCGGCCAGCCTCCTCTACATACCAGATATGCGATTTCTTCCAATGTGAGCTCGTTTACTCCGGATAAATTTTTCTCTCCTTCGAATAATTGTTTAAGGCTTATATCGCCATTAGACTCTCCCGACTCATATAGTGCCATGGTACGCATCTTAAGTCTGGCAATCCTGCCAGTTCCTGTATGAAAAATCTTATCCTTCTCTGCAGGCAACGCCGAACCTGTCAAAATAAATTGCCCCGGCACACCTCTGTGATCCACCTCAAAGCGAACGGCATCCCATAGCATAGGCGCTATTTGCCATTCATCTAAAAGCCTGGGTACTTCGCCCTTTAGTAGTACCGAGGGATCAATCTCTGCCATTTTTAAATTTTGCTGCCTTTCCTGAGGATTTGCAACGTATAAAATGCTCTTTGAAAACTGTTCCGCTGTAGTTGTTTTGCCACATAATTTAGGCCCTTCAATCAGCACTGCTCCTATCCCTTCCAATTTTCTTTTCAGCAGATTATCTACAACCCTTGACTTATATTGCTTAACCATATTTCCCCCTTCATTCTACACCATTATACGCTATTGTATGATTTGGCGCAATATCATTACCTAATTTGGCGCAATTTTATTGGTTAATTTGGCGAGATTTTATTACCTGATTTGACAAAACGCTTTCCTCCTGTCATGTATCCACCCTTCCTTTAACATCAGATCATGTTTCAACTTTTACGTTAGAATTATATTAATTACAAAAAGCAATAATACAGGGATATGTCGTACCCAAATTCACCGCAAACAAAAAGTCCCTATTACGGGGACTTTTATCAAATATTGTGAATCTTAAGTTTTTTTCGAAATATCTTATCTGAATTTTACGAACAATATTTACCTAAATGGACGAGCCACGAATATTGTAAACAATATGGCTACTATGATAATTACTCCAATACCGATATTTCTTGAAAGTTTACTTTTATAATCAATGCATATCTCCGCTAAAAATAAAAGTAACAATACATATCCTAATTCAATGATAAACGAAACCTTCATTATGGATAACCACGTTACGGCAAAAAATCCCACACGTATAAGTCGTTTTGCTATATCCTTCCAATCCATTCCAGTATCTCCTTATTTTAACTACCGTTTTATTCACACTATATGCAACTTTCAACCTTCGTATATAGTACCTGATAATCCTAATTGTAAACCTAAGCCCACATTTTGCTACTTGGAACCTTATTATCTAAAAGTCCTGTAGCATAAAAAAATGCAGTTACTGCGCCGGGTACAATGTTTCATGTCACATATTAACGAATGCAAAGGATTATATCACAATAACAAATTACATGCAAACAAATGAACATCTGCAAAATGATAAATGTGCTGCTGCCCAATATACACAACTATAAGTTGCATAATTAATTTTTATCGTTAGCCGGAAAGCGGATAGCTTGTGAAAATGTCGCCCGGTGTCAGATGTACACCTTTGAGAAAATCCGCTGCGCCCATCTCCTTCTTTCCGCTTCTTTGAAGCTTGCTAATAGCAAGAGCGCCTTCGGCGCAGCCTACCACTATCTCACAATCATCGCCTTGTGTAATGCGAAGAACCTCACCTGGAGCATTGCTCTTAGCGTCTACAGCCCTTGCCCTAACAACCTTTATCCTATCGCCATTTAAAAAGGCAAATGCGCCCGGCACCCTTGAAAAAGCGCGCACTCTCCGTGCTTCCACAATGGCGCTGTTATTAAAGTCTATCCTGCCTTCTGCCTTTGAAACCTTTGCAGCGTAGCTCGCATCCGCTTCATTTTGAGGCTCTGCCTTAAGCCCGTTCTTTAAAATATCGCAAAGCGTTTCAAGCAGCAGCTTCGCTCCCTCTTTTGCAAGCTCTTCAAAGAGCTCACTGCTCGTCTTTTCACCCACCTCTGTAGTATAAAACGATATCATATCACCGCTATCTAAACCCTCTGCCATCTTCATTATGGTGACACCTGTCTCTTCTGCGCCCTCAAGCACCGCCCTTTGTATGGGCGCCGCACCTCTGTATTTAGGTAGGAGAGATGCATGCAAATTTATCGCAGCTATCTTAGGAATCTCTAAAATCTCCTTTGATATTATCTGCCCGAACGCCGCAACCACCAAAAAATCCGGTGATTCCAACTTCATTTTTTCTATTAAACCCCTATCCTTATTGATAATATCAGGCTCATACACCTCGATCCCTAGATCCGAAGCGCGCCTTTTAACAGCTGTAGGTATCCTCTTATTGCGGCTTACGGCATCCTTTTGTGTGATGCAAAACGGGATATCAACGCCGGCTTTATGGAGCGCATCCAAAGACGGCACCGCAAAATCGGGACTCCCCATGAATACTACCTTCATTCCTCGCCGGCCTTTCTTATATTACTTGCCTTATCGATAAACAGCACCCCTTCGAGGTGGTCGAATTCATGAGAAAACACTATAGCCTCAAACTCCGTGAGCAAGCGCCTTCTCTCCTTACCGTCAAGCCCCGTATACTTCACTTCGATTTTTTCAGGGCGAATGACTGTCCCTACTACACCGGGAACACTCAAGCAGCCTTCTTCACATTCCTGCTCGCCGCTCGCTTTAATTATTTCAGGATCTATTACATACTCAGGACTGCCTTGGACAGGCTCCATTATAAACATCCTTTTAAGGATCCCGACCTGCGGCGCTGCAATACCGACGCCACCTTCCTTATGCATGGTTTCTTCCATATCCTGCAAAAGCAACTTTATCCTGTCTGTGACCTCACCTACAGGCCTTGCCTTTTTCCTGAGCAGTTCATCGCCTTTTTTTCTAACCTGCCTCAACGCCATAATACCTCCCTCAGCCTAAATCATACGGCTCTGCATCTACGAGTATTCTCTCCTTTTTGGATGCTTTATTCTTTCTGTTTTTAAAGACATCTATCTGCCATCTGATAAGATGTGAATATTTCTCTCTTACCTCCCTCGGCATCTTGAGTATAAGCCTGTATCTATACATGCCATCACTCTTTTGAATAAACGAAGGCACAGGTCCTAAAACATCTATCTTAAATATACCCTCAAGTGTCCTAATTATACTATTTTTAAAACTGTTCGCAAAGTCCAATGCGCCTTCCTTCTTATCCGATGAAAACTCCAATTTTATTATAGACCCGAACGGCGGATAACCCATTTTTTTTCTAAACGCTATTTCGCTACTGTAAAACCCTTCGTAATCCTGCTGCGCCGCCATATTAACTACATCTGCATCCTTTGATAAGGTTTGCAAAACTACCTTCCCCCTGTCGTCTCTCCTGCCTGCCCTGCCTGCCGTCTGAACTATAAGCTGAAACACCCTTTCATCCGCCCTGAAATCCGGTATCTGAAGTCCTGCATCCGCCTCGATTATACTGGCAAGGGTCACATTTTCAAAATCCAGTCCCTTTGAAATTATTTGAGTGCCTATGAGTACATCTATTTTACCGTCAGAAAATTGCTCAAGCACTTCTTCAAGCTTCCCGGCCTTTACCGCTACATCTGAATCGAGCCTCGCAACCTTGGCATCCTTGAATTCACCCTGCACAAGCTCTGTAAGCTGCTCTATTCCAAGCCCCCTATACTGAATCTGCTTGGAACCGCATTTTTTACATTTTGAAAACGCAGTTTCGCTACTACCACAATAATGACATAACGCCCTGCCGTCTTCCCTGTGATATACGAGCGGTATCCCGCATTTTTCGCATTTTAAGATTTCCTTACAGCTCTCACACATAATTATAGGCGCATAGCCCCTTCTGTTTAAAAATAACAACACCTGCTTACCTTTATCGATTGTCGCTCGCATCTCTTTCATGAGAAGAGCACTCAAAGGTGAAAAATTTCCCTTTCGCATCTCATCTGTCATATTTACGATCTCGATATCGGGAAAACTCCCCCCGTTATATCTTTCGTCCAGGCTTAAAAGACGCATCTTACCTTCCTTGGCCCTGTAATAGTCTGAAATTGCAGGCGTTGCGCTACCCAAAACTATAGGAGCGGATTCAAACCGGCTTCGCATTACACCCACTTCTACGGCATCATATCTGGGGGAGTTGGTCGCCTTGTATGATGAATCCTGTTCTTCATCTATGATTATTATGCCGAGATTACGCACGGGAGCAAACACGGCAGACCGTGCGCCTATCACCACCATGGCGTCGTTATCCCGTATCCTTAAAAATTCATTAAACCTTTGTGCCCTGGTTAATCCGCTGTGTATTATAGCTATTTTTTCATCCCCGAAATGCTCTCTAAACCTTGCTGTAATCTGCTTTGTAAGAGCTATCTCAGGGAGCAGTACTATCCCGCTCTTAGACGATGCGACGGCTTGCTCTACTGCATTTATGTATATCTCCGTTTTGCCGCTACCCGCCACACCTTTGAGTAGAAATATCTCAGGACTTGAGGCCTCTACTTCCTTTTTTATTTCATTTGCTAAGGCTTGTTGGGTGGGCGTTAGCATAACCTTTTTGCCATCCTTGCTTTCAAGGTTATGCGTAGGCTTTAATGCTCGCTTCGGCCTATCGCCTTTTGGCGATATAACGCCCACCACATCCGCATAGCTTGTAAAATACCTGTTTCTCACCCACTTAGCAAGCCTTACAAGTTCCTCCGGAAAGCTTAGATCATCCATCACGGAGTCTATGCTTTTTAAATCAATATCTCCTTCTATCTCACTCCCTCTGCTGTCCGTAAGCTCAAACACCACAGCCTTCTTAAGTGTATTCTTGGATCCGAACGGCACTTTTACGGCAGTACCTACCTCGAGATTTAAATCACCCACAAGGTATGTATAGAGCTTATCCGCAAAGTCTGCCTTAATATCCACAACGACTTTAGCATACTTCATTTAAAGCTCTCCTCAGGCGCTATGAATCTAAGCAGCCCTCTATTCATCTTCATTCTATAGCCGTTTGGAAATTCACACACCTTATTCCCAACGCCCTTCAATATCATCCTATCAGCAGCCAACAGATGCACCTTTTCAATATCAGCCTTGAGCCCTATATCTTCAAAAGCTTTCTTTATAATCCTGTACCTTATAGGTTTATCAAATCCGGATACTTCTTTTGAAGATAGTACTATTTCACCTTTCACTGCGCTACACGAAGCGTTTGAATCTTCAATAGCAGCTTTTTCATATGCTGCATCCGTTAGCTCCTTTAAAAACAATGCATCCGCCTTCGCATTTTCACACAGCCTCAATATTGATTTTTCTATGAACTTGCTGTCTATTTCATCTCCAAACGGCTTGCTCTCATCTATCCTCGCCAGAGCCAACCTCACCCTGTTTCTGAAATAATCGGGCTCGGAGTTGCTGCTGTCAAGCCTATACGGAATATTTTCCTCCTCTAAAAATGCCATTATATCTTCTCTTGACTTATTCAAGATAGGCCTCACAATTGATGCTCCCGTACGACTCTTTCTCTTTACATCTATCCCACATAACCCTTCTATACCGGTGCCTCTAATGAGCCTCATGATGAGTGTCTCCACCTGGTCGTTTTGATTTTGAGCTACTGCTATACACACATTCTTACCTTGCGCTATGAACCCATCTGCCACCGCAGCAAATACTTCATATCTCTTATTCCTTGCCGCTTCTTCCACTCCAAGAGCTTCTTCTTTTGCATAACGCTTGCAATCGAATTTAAACATCTTAAAAGGTATATCCCTGTCATGGCAAAAAGTTCGTGCAAACTCCGCATCTCCATCAGATTCACACCCTCTGAGACTATGATCTATATGTACCGCAATGCAGTCATAACCGAGTTCATTAAGGCAATGAAGAAGCGCTACAGAATCGGGTCCTCCTGAAAGTCCTACAACCACCTTATCCTGCGTATCTATAAGCTCATTTTTTGCTATGAATTCAGAAACCGACTGCAAAAAATCGCCCATTATATCAATCCTCTATTCCGTAGAATCTCTTGGCATTCCTGCAGGTAACAGCTGCGGCTTCTTCGTAGGTTATTCCCTTGATCTCTGCGAATTTCGCAACTACGAATTTAACATTCAAAGGGGTATTTCTCTCGCCTCTATGGGGCTCCGGTGTAAGGAACGGCGAATCCGTCTCCGCAAGCAGAAATTCTATGGGAATCCTCTCTACGGTTTTTACCTGCTTCTTAGCGTTTTTAAATGTTACAGGCCCCGCAATTGATATCGTAGCTCCAAGCTTTACGTATTCTTCTGCAAGTTCGCTGCTACCGCTATAACAATGCAAAAGCACGCGGGCGTCCTTCTCTCCGATTCCGTTCACAGGCTCTCTTGCCGGGAACTTAGCTATTCTCTCCTTGCTGAATGCACCTTCCTGCTTTAAAATTTCCAAACAATCACCATCTGCTTCTCTGCAGTGTATCGCTATCGGCATGGATATTTCATTTGCAAGCCTTATCTGCTTTCTAAACCATTCTTTTTGCTCTTCCTTATCTTCAGTAGCTCCCATATGAAAATAATCAAGCCCGATTTCTCCTATGGCCTTTACTTTATCTTCCATAGCGAGTGTTTTTAAGGCATACAGCTCTTCATCATCCATCTTATGCACATCTTGGGGATGTACACCTACGGTGGCATAACACCAAGGATATCGTTTTGCCTGCTCGCAGGCAAGAAAAGACGTCTCGAGATCTACACCTATGTTCATAACATATGAAAGCTCGCTGTCTTCTATGCCGGCGGCAAGCTTTTCTAAATCCGCCTCAGCTTTTTTATCTATATTAAAATGTGCATGTGAATCAAATAACACCTTTACTTCACTACCTTTCCTGAATCCGCATCCGTAGTAACCAACTTGTAATCTCCGTTTTCCCCTGCAAACAATATCATTCCGTTCGATTTTTCGCCTCTGAGTGTAACAGGCGCAAGGTTTGAAACCACGATTACCCTCTTACCTATCATCTCATCCGGTTTAAAGCATTCAGCAACGCCTGAAATGATTTGTCTCACTTCATCTCCGAGCTTAACCTTAAATATCAACAGTTTATCCGCCTTAGGGTGTTTCACGGCTTCTATGATTTCCCCCACCGTAAGCTCTACCTTGTCAAAATCCTCAATTGTGATTTTAGAAGAATCGGAATCGTTTGAAGCTTCATCCGTGCCTTCTTTGCCGTTCGATTTATAAAGCTCCGCTAATTCTTTCTCTACATCCAGCCTCTCAAATAAATTCTTTCCTTTTTTTACTTCTTCACCGCCGAGCATATGGATCTGCTTTGCCTCTTCCCACTTTACATCCGCATACCATATCCCAAGCTGTTTTCTTATCTCTTCAGAACTCGTGTGCATGAATGGGTATATCAATATACTCACCATCCTGAGTACTTCCGCCAAGTTGTGAAGCACGCCGTCAAGCTCCATAGCATTATCCTTTGCAAGATTCCACGGCTGTGTTTGATCTATATACTTATTGGCCCTAGATATAAGAGTCCATATCGCTTCGAGTGCTTTATTAAACGCAAATTCGTCCATGGCTTCTTCCACCTTGGTCGCCGTCCCTTTTGCAAGGTTCAGCAATTCAGAAGTTGCCGCTTCATAGTTTTCTGAAAGCTTTTCAGTAGGCACACTCGGTATCTTGGCGTTTTTATACTTTTCTATCATCGATACCGTACGTGAAAGAAGGTTCCCGAGATCATTCGCAAGATCGCTGTTTATGCGCTTTATCAAGGTTTCATCCTCATAAGGCCCGTCGTTTCCAAAGGTATATTCTCTAAGCAGAAAATATTTGAGAGCATCGGTTCCATACCTTTCTATGAGCACCCTCGGATCTACAACATTTCCCTTGGACTTGCTCATCTTCCCGCCACCTACGAGAACCCATCCGTGCCCCAGTATCTTCTTTGGAAGCGGTAATCCGAGTGACATGAGAATGCTCGGCCAAATAATGCTATGAAACCTTATGATATCCTTTCCTACGAGGTGCACATCACAAGGCCAATATCTATCGTAGAGCTTTCTGTCATCGGGATAACCCAACGCCGTTATGTAGTTTGTTAGCGCATCAAGCCATACGTATATGACGTGCGATTCATCTATCGGCACCTTTATGCCCCAATCGAACGACGATCTTGAGATGCAAAGATCATCAAGCCCCTGCTTTATGAAGGAAATCATTTCATTCCTGCGTGACTCGGGCTGCAACATCTCAGGGTTGTTCTCATAGAGACTTAAAAGCCTGTCCGCATAGTTTGACAGCTTGAAAAAGTACGCCTCTTCCTTTGCGCTCTCTACAGGCCTTCCGCAATCCGGACAACATCCGTCTTCAAGCTGAGAATCAGTCCAATACGCTTCGCAGGGCTTGCAGTACATTCCTTCGTACTCGCCCTTGTATATATCGCCATTTTCATAGAGCTCCATGAATATTTTCTTTACTCTTTCTTCATGTCTCGGCTCTGTAGTTCTTATAAAGTCATCATAGCTTATTTCCATCTTTTCCCATAGATCCAGAATGTTATCAACTATAGGATCAATGTACTCAAGCGGCTTTTTGCCTGCAGCCTCCGCCACCGACTGAAGTTTTTGTCCATGCTCATCCGTTCCTGTCAAAAACATTACATCAAACCCCTGCAAACGCTTGTACCTAGCCATTGCATCAGCCATTACGGTACAGTAGGTATGTCCTATGTGCAAGTCTGCACTGGGATAGTATATTGGGGTTGAAATATAAAATTTTTGCTCGCTCATAAATTCCTCCTTAAGTAAATTATGCCGTTCATTAGAATAATGCGCTTCTAGGCGTACGTGGGAACGGTATTACATCCCTGATGTTTTTCATTCCTGTGAGATACATAATTATCCTATCAAATCCGAGTCCGAATCCCGCATGCTTCACACCGCCATATTTTCTAAGCTCTCTATACCAAGACAGTTCTTCCGGATTTATTCCTGCATCCTGCATTCGCCTATCCAGAATATCAAGTCTCTCTTCTCTCTGGCTGCCTCCTATTATCTCGCCGACACCCGGCACCAAAAGATCGCAGGCTGCTACGGTTTTGCCATCGTCATTTTCTCTCATGTAAAACGCCTTTATTTGGCTAGGGTAGTCCGTCACAAATACAGGCCCTCGTATAACTTCTTCCGACAGATATCTCTCGTGTTCCGTCTGAAGATCAAGTCCCCACTCTACAGGATATTCAAACGGCTTCTTAGCCTTCTTTAAAACATCTATGGCTTCTGTATACGTCATCCTCTTAAAGTCTGCATTCATCACAGCTTCAAGTCTTTTAATTATACCCTTTTCAATGAAGCTGTCGAAGAATTTCATCTCAAACGGCGCCTTTTCAAATGCCGCATTGATGATGTGCTTTATCATATCTTCAGCCAAGTCCATATCATCGCTGAGATCAGCGAATGCAATTTCAGGCTCTATCATCCAGAATTCGGATGCATGCCTTGGGGTATTTGAATTTTCCGCCCTGAATGTGGGGCCGAAGGTATATACGTTCCTGAATGCAAGCGCCATAGCCTCAGCCTCAAGCTGCCCGCTTACCGTAAGGCCTGTCTTTTCTGCAAAAAAGTCCTTGCTGAAATCCTCTTCATTCGACTCCAAAGTAGTGACCCTGAAGAGTTCGCCTGCTCCCTCGCAATCGTTTGCCGTAATTATAGGGGTGTGCGAATAAACAAAATTTCTATCCTGAAAAAAGCAATGAAGCGCATGAGCTATTACGGATCTAAGCCTAAATACGGCCTGAAATGTATTTGCTCTCGGCCTTAGGTATGCAATATCTCTTAAGAATTCCATGCTGTGTCTTTTCTTCTGTAGCGGATACATGAGGTCTGCTCCTGCAAGCACTTTAACCTGATCGGCCTTAAGCTCAAACGGCTGTTTGGAATCAGGTGTGAGCACGAGGCTCCCCGTCACTTCTACGGCTGTAGCTATGGGAAGTTTTTTTGCTTCATCGAAGCCCTTCATATCGGCTTCAAGCACCGCCTGAACCGGTTTAAAATGACTTCCGTCGCTGATCTCCATAAAAGCAAGCTTGCTGGAATCCCTTACGCTCCTTACCCAACCTTGCATCACAATCTTTTCGCCGTCCACCAGCGCATCTACCTTATCATAAAGTTCTTTTGCCGTATTTATCGTATTTCTGCCAACGCCATCCATTCAAAATTCTCCTTTAGAAGCAACTATAATTTATTACCATAAATTATAGCACACATTAATATCCCCCCTTTCCTTATTTTGTCATGCTTTCAAGCTCCGGCAAAACACTATAAATTTCCCCAACTTTGCCATTAATAAAACGAGCCTCTTGAGTCATAACAACGAAAAGGAGCTTTTTCAGCATAATTTTATGTACCTACACCTCTGCTTCACGAATCAGGCAATTTTTTCAAAAATAGAAAAAATGTTGAAAAGCATGGGAAGCACTTGCTTTTATTATACCAATATTCGCCGGTCACGTAATTATTTTTTTCAAAAAATTAAAAGCAAGGGAATTCCTTGCTTTTAACGATAATGTATGAAATACATTGAATTGTTTCTGTGAAAGAAATCACACTGCCCTTGGTTTCTTTAGTTCTTTGCAAAAAGATCTCTAACTTGCATCAACAGGTATAGAGAAACTACCATCCAAACTAAGGAATTGACAACTTCTGCCGGGCTGCTAAAAACACCGTAAAGAAATGAAAATATGAATTGCAACCAAACAACCAGGAAGGTGATGGACCAACCGCGATATTTCCTGTCTTTTAGTGGTTTTACGGAAATAATCTGCAAAATTACGGTAACCCCCATACCGGCAACACCGGTAAGAAGAACCAATACAAACTTTATCGTCATATCCGTAAAGCCTGCAGCCATCGTAACCAAGCCGCCCACGGCACCAATACCGAGGAGAGAAATAATAGCCATACTCTTAAGAACAATAGAGACAATAGCGAGAATCCATAAGACCTTGGCAATGAAATCCTTTCCACCTTCAGGAAGAGCGGGAAGCTTTGCATTGAGCTCCACCATTTTTTCTTCTAACTGTTTCATCATGACAATCTCCTTTCTATGAGCTACATTGCAAAAAATTCAGCCTCGTAAAAAAGTTATGCGCTTCTTATTTAATTATAGCACATTTTATTCAAAACATTGATAAATCAACTTTATTCAATACATTTTACCTAAAAATTTTCAACTTTATCAGTTTTAAAATAGCCAAAAACAACGAATCCCTTTAATCCCAAGGATTTTGATTGTTCTTCTTTATTATTTTGGTGTTATATATGCCTGTTTGACATAATTTTTTAGCACTTCCTGACTCTGCCACCAACAATGCGTCCACCTCTAGTTATAGCAAGACAACAGGATACTTTTTAGCATAATTTTATGTACCTACGTTTTAGAAAATATTTGCCAAGAACTTAGGCTCTTACCATTTTGTTGATTATAATTTTTTCATATTCTCAAGCTTAGACAATGCACTATATATCTCATCGCTTTGGGGCGGCGATACAGGTGATGAACTCTCGCCTGATTTTAACACTATTCCTTCTTTTTCATCTACAATTTCACCTATAACGCTAAAACCTATCCCTGCATCCTTAAATGCCTCCTCCATGGCACGCTTCTTATCCTTAGAAATCGCCATCACCATGGAGCCGCTTGAAATCATCTTAAGCGGATCTACATCCAAATATTTCATCACTTTTTTTGTAATATCATTCAGAGGTATTTCATCCTCATAAATCACAGCACCCAGCTTTGAATTCATGCACATTTCCCATACCGCACCTAAAATTCCGCCCTCCGTCACATCATGCATTCCATGTGTGCCGATAGACCCCGCAAGTACGCCATCCTTTACCACGCTAATGCTATCCATAAATGACTTTGCCTGTTTTATTTCATCCTCGCTCAGCACCTTACTCATTATATCTTCATGGTCTCCCACTATTATAGCCGTACCCTCAAGCGCAAGGTCTTTGGTTACGCAGATGAGATCCCCTTCGCTCATGAGATCGCAGGTCTGAGATTCGCCCCTGAGCGACTTCCCGAAAACGGTGGATACTATGACAGGTCTTACAACCGCCGTAGTGATTTCCGTATGTCCTCCTACTATTTCCACCTCAAGATCCATCGCAGCTTCTCCCGCTTGCTTCATTATGAGCTCCACCTCTTCTTCGGTGGTCCCCTTAGGAAGTAATACGCTCATCGTAAGTGCGAACGGCTCTATCCCGTTGCTTGCAATATCGTTGCAGGATATATACACTGCAAGCTTTCCTATTTCATTCGGGGTGGCTGTAATCGGGTCTGTTGAGACTATACAGTCATACTCGCCAAAGTCCATTACGGCACAGTCTTCTCCAAGACCTGCCCTCTTTATAACATCAGCACTCTTATACCTTATATTGCCGAATACGATTTTTTCTAAAATATCGCTATCCAGCTTTCCTACCTTTAAAATATCCACCCTGCTTCCTCCCTGCATTCTATCCGAGGCTACTCACCTAACATTTCAGCTATATCTTTTTCTGAAATTATCGCAATCCCAAGTTCCTTAGCCTTTTTATTCTTTGAAGATGTCGATTCCCTATCATTATTTATGAGAAAATCCGTGTTACTGCTTACAGATGATACCACCTGACCGCCTGATATCTCAATCTTTTGTTTTAAATCGTCACGATTTTTAAAAATATTTACGTTCCCCGTAATCACAAATTTCTTGCCGTCTACCTCATCGTTTCGGGTGCGAGTGATTTCTTTGAATTTGCACCTTTTTATGATTTCCCGCATGCGCCTTTTCATATTTTCATCTGAAAGCTCTGCCATAAAGCTTTCTGTCAATACTTCGCCGAGTCCTTCTATATTGTTTATCTTCTCGGGTGTAAGCTCGAAAAGCTTCATAACATCAAACCCAAGCGCCGCTGCAATCTTTCCTGCATTCGTATAGCCTATCCCCGTAAATGCCATAGCGGATATAAACCTTTGCAATGTCATGGTCTTGGCACCATCTATGGCTTTTTTTAGATTCTCAAATGATTTTTCTTTAAACCCGTCAAGCTTTAAGATTTCATCTTTATAATTTTCTATGTCCAGAAGATCAACTTCATTTCTTATAATACCTGTAGCTATGAGTTTTTCAATGGTCTTTTCGCTTATGCCTTTTATATTTATGCCACTTTTACCTGCGAAGTGAACTATTCTCTTAGCGTTCTTAGCAGGGCAATCATCATTTACGCACCTTAGCACCCTTGCCCCTTCAGTTTCAAGCTTAAGACCGCAGCCGCATACGGGGCATACCTTAGGATATTCTATGTTTCCTGAACGTGTGATATTTTCATAGACTTGAGGAATTATCATGTTCGCCTTATACACACGTATCTTATCACCTTTCCCGAGGGCAAGACCGTCTAAAATATCCAAGTTGTGAAGCGCCGCCCTCTTTACCGTGGTTCCGCTTATTTCAACAGGTGAAAACACCGCAACGGGATTCACAAGCCCGGTTCTCGAAGTATTCCATTCTACGCCTGTAAGCTCCGTATCATATAGTTCATCGCTCCATTTGAAGGCTATGGAATCCTTAGGGTATTTCGCCGTCTCACCGAGCAGGTTACAGGTCTTTATGTCATCGTATGTAAGCACCAACCCGTCTACCGGAATATCGCCATTTTGAAGCTCTTCCATGAGGCTGTTCATCGTATCCTTTAAGTTTTCCCCTGTAACCATTTCCGTATGCACTACATCAAATCCGATATCCCCAAGCCATTTCATGCACTCTCTTTTTTTATTGAAGCCATGCTCAATGCCGCCCAGCATTGAAAAAACCTTAAACCGTACACGCCTTTCCTTCGTTATGCTCGGATCTAAGTTCCTCACGCTCCCGCTGCATAGGTTGCGTGGATTTTTATACTTTGCAGCATCATCTATCTCTTCGTTCAGTTTGTTAAAATCTCCATATGTAATGTAGGCCTCACCCCTGAGGACAAGTCTTCCTGCATATGGGATCTTAAGGGGAATGCCTATGAATGTCTTTGCATTTTTCGTTATAACCTCGCCTTCCACGCCGTCTCCCCTCGTAACGGCAAGCTTAAGACTTCCTTCATCATATGTTATCACCACTGTAAGCCCATCCAATTTCGGGCTCAACAAGCCTTCCTGTTCGCCGAGCCATTCTACAAGCTCATCTACGCTCTTTGTTTTATTGAGGCTCAACATTTTTTTCTCATGTGCCATTTTTTCAAGGGAGCTCGATGCCTCATAACCCACGTTTACGGTGGGGCTCGCAGCAAGTACTATACCGGATTCTTCTTCCAAAGCCTGCAACTCGTCATACAGCTCATCGTACTCCCTGTTGCTCATTATTTCATTCGCATCGCTATAATATGCCTTGTTTGCCTTCGAAAGAATATCTATAAGCTCATTCATTCTGGTAATATTCGCCATCTACCTATACCTTCCTTATATCTGCAATGCCCTTTGCGAGCTTCTTGATTCCACCGTCATCAAAGGCTATGACCCACACCTTCTCGGTTTGCGCTATTATGAGTCCTCGACCGAATTTATCGTGCTCTACGGTATCACCGTCGGAAAACTCTTTTTCGCTGACGGGTTTTGCTGTAAGCATTTTTTCCTTCACCGTATTTACAGGCTTAATCTTCTTAAACGGCGAAGCTATGGGATCACCCGCATATCCATCGGTATATCTGTCCCTGCTCGAAGCCTCCACTACATTTGTCTTCACAAGCTCTTCCGGCACCTCATCCAGGAATCTCGAAGGCTGCATGTACATGTCTTCGTAGTAATGCCTTCGCCACTTCGCAGCCGATAGAAAAAGCTCTTCCTTCGCCCTTGTAAATCCTACATAGCACAGCCTTCTCTCCTCTTCTATCTTTCCCGGGTTATCATCTCCCTGCCCTGAGGGAAATATGCCTTCTTCCATTCCCGGTATAAACACGACATTGAATTCAAGCCCTTTTGAGCTGTGGAGCGTCATGAGAACAACTGCATCAGCCGTTTCATCGTGGTTGTCTACATCTGAAATCAGCGCAATTTCTTCTAAAAATGCAGATAAAGTGAGCTTTTCATCATCGCCCGCACTACTACCTTCTCTATCAGCTACAGAGGCTACGAGCTCATATATGTTTTCAAGCTTCGCATCACTTTCGAGCGTATCTGCAAGCTTTAGCTTTCTTTCATATCCTGAAGTTTCTATTATGTACTTAAGAACGTTGCTGATTCTTGTATTTTCATCGAGCAACATATCCTGCGCATGTTTTATCATTTTAATAAACTCTTCTGCACCCCTTCGAGCGGCAGCAGATAACTCGGCTAAGCACTCGTCCATGAGAAGCCCCGCAAAAAGCGATATTCCTCTTTCCCTTGCAAAACTCGCTACTTTTTCCAAAGCCTTCTTTCCAAGCCCTCTGGCAGGCTCATTTATGCACCTTAGGAACGCAATGTCATCGAACGGGTTTTCAGTAACCCTTAGATAAGCAAGCATATCCACTATCTCGCTTCGTTCATAAAATCTAATGCCGCTGAGTATTCTATACGGCACGTCCCATCTCTTAAGTGCCTCTTCAAACAACCTCGACTGGCTGTTATTCCTGTACAGTATAGCTATGTCCTTATATGTTTTGCCCTCTTCCGCTACGGCCTGTCTTATCTTATCGACTATAAATTCCGCTTCCGCATGGGCATTTTCGTACACTTCTATGCTTATCTTTTCACCTTCTACGCTTCCTGTCCAGAGCTTTTTCTCCTTCCGTTTGCTGTTGTTTGAAATCACGGCGTGCGCCGCATCCAGAATGTTTTTTGTAGAACGATAATTCCTCTCAAGCTTAATGATCTTCGTGCCTTTATACACCTTTTCAAACGATAGGATGTTTTCAATGGTTGCGCCCCTCCACTCGTAGATACACTGGTCATCATCACCGACTACACAGATATTTTTGTGAACGTGAGCCAGTTTATTAATAAGCTCGAACTGAAGGGAGCTCGTATCCTGATATTCATCCACCATTATGTATTTAAATCTTTCCGCATATATCTTCAATATATCGGGATACTTTGAGAACAGAATTACAGTATTGAGTAAAAGATCATCAAAATCCATGGCGTTATTAGCTTTAAGCACATTTTGATACGCCTCATACACCTGCTGCGAAATCTGAGTTTTAAAACTGTCGTCAAAATAATCAAAGACTTCATCCGGAACAATTTTCTGAGATTTACACTTGGATATAAAGGAAGTAAACATCTTTACAGGGTATTCTTTTGGTGATATTTCGCATTCTTTAATAGCTCTTTTTACTGCCGCCTTCTGATCGCTTGCAGTATATATGAGGAAGTTTTCACCATAGCCAAGTGCCCCTGCGTGATTTTTTAATATTGCAAGACAGGTCGCATGGAACGTCTTTATCCACAAGCCTTTAAGAGAGCGTCCTCTGCTGTGTATCAGGAATTCCGCACGCTGCTTCATCTCGTTTGCCGCCTTGTTTGTAAATGTTACAGCTAAAATATTCTGAGGATCAACGTTCTTTTCCAATATCAGGTATGCCATCCTATGTGTCATCATCTTTGTTTTCCCGCTTCCTGCACCCGCAAGCACGAGCAGCGGTCCTTCAGTGGTGACGGCTCCTTGTTTTTGCATGTCGTTGAGACTTTTCAGTATTTCACTTTCCTCGTTAATTTTAGGTTTTTCTAACATTTTTCTCCTCTTTACGGTGTATATTCCACGCAATATATTTTAACATACACATATATCCTTCATAAATCAAAACTAAAATGCTACAATACTATCTATATTCTTATTAAAGCCGAAAACAAGCTCTTCATCGCATGAATACAGCTAAATTTGCAATGCTTTGCGGGGCAGGTGGGATTTGGAGATATTTAGTGAAATTCATTAGAACCGGCAAAATTATAAAGCTCTGCGCAACCATCA
The DNA here is from genome assembly GCA_000161975.1 of Eubacterium saphenum ATCC 49989. Lineage (GTDB taxonomy): Bacteria > Bacillota > Clostridia > Peptostreptococcales > Anaerovoracaceae > Eubacterium_N > Eubacterium_N saphenum. Next base: position 1,017,824 of record GG688422.1, on the reverse strand, counting down.
GTTTTATGATGTCCCTATGCCTTATTTTACCTATCTTCACCGCCTTTTATTACAAGGAATTTTTCGTAGTATCCAAACTGCTTCCATTTACCATAGGTCTTTGCCTTATAAGCCTTCTGCTGTTTTTTTTGATAAAAGAAAAATATACCGCTATATCAAAGAGAACGGCATTTTTTATCGTAACCCTATCTTGGATAATATCCGCTATAATATCCTGCGCGGCCTTCGTCATAACAGGTGCTATACCATCACCTATAGATGCATTTTTTGAATCCTGTTCAGGACTCAGCACCACGGGAATCACGATACTCAATGATGTAGAAGCAATCCCAAAGTCCATGAACATGTGGAGAGCATTTCTTCACTGGATAGGTGGCATGGGGATTCTTGTATTTGCAGTGGCCATACTGCCGTCTCTTAAGTTTACGGGACAAAGTGTAGCATCCGCCGAAGCTCCGGGACCGAGCTTTGAGAAGGTATCTCCTAAGGTATCGGATACTGCCAAGATACTCTACGTTACATATAGTCTGTTTACGGTACTTGAAATTATTCTACTGATGCTATCAGGGCTCAGTCTTTACGACAGCGTAATACATAGTTTCAGCACATTGGGAACGGGCGGTTTCTCATGTTATAACGACAGCATCGGGCATTTCGGGAGTCCTCTCGTAAGCACTATAATCATATTCTTCATGTTTCTTGCGGGTACGAACTTCAACCTCTTCTTCTTCTCAATCAAGGACGGCATCAAAACTTTCATGTCATCTACGGAATTTAAAACCTACCTCTCCATCACCCTTTTGGTTTCTTTTGCGGTAGGTATGATACTCTTTTTAAAGACACATGAAACTCCTTTAAACGCAGCGGTAAACGGTACGTTCCAAACGGTATCCTTCCTCACCACCACGGGATTTTCAAATGCGAATTTCAACATCTGGCCGGTAGCGAGTAAGGCTCTGTTATTTACACTCTTTTTCATTGGCGGATCCTCAACGAGTACGGCAGGCGGTATAAAGATAATACGGGTGGCAGTGGTACTCAGGCTCATAAAGCGAGGTATAGAAACGAGGTTACATCCTGAAGCCGTAAAGCCTATCCGCATAGATAAAAAAAACGTGAGCTCCACATCCGTATCGCTGATACTCAGCTTCATATTTTTATATGTACTCATAGCGTTTATAGGATCTCTTGTGATATCGCTTGAAAATCACAGCAGCTTTTCAGCGGTTACATTATCCATGACATGTATAGGAAATATAGGCCCGTCGTTTTTTGAAAATGCAGGTTTCAAGCTGGCCGACTTCAATATGCTTTCTAAATTTACGATGTCACTCCTCATGATAATAGGAAGACTTGAATTATTTACAATAATAATGTTGATGTTGCCAAAACTCTGGCGAGATAAAAAAGTGTAGTATAGGTATAAAAATGAGCAGAAGAAAAAAACTTAAATACTCGATGTCCATAATGGGACTTTTAATATTGATACTCGGGGTAATAATGCTACTACCGATGGCAAAGGCTTATCACGACCATGATCCCGCCATATATAAGGCCTTCTTCCTGACAAGCGTATGCAGCATATTGATAGGAATATTTACAAGCTACGGATTTAAAAAGAACAAGGACATCACCTTAAGACCGAGCGATGCATACACGCTACTAACCCTTGGCTGGATAGCAGCCTCACTGCTCACTGCGCTTCCCTTCCTGCTTTCAAACTTCAGCCCTACACCTGCAAGCGCAATATTTGAGTCCGTATCGGGACTTACGACTACAAGCAGCACCGCATCGAGTGCAAGTCACTTTCCGGAATCCATAATACTTTATAAAGCACTTTTAAACTATGTGGGCGGTCTTGGGCTCATGCTCCTCCTTATAGCATTCCTATCCATAGATAGAAATTCACAGACACTTGCAAGGCTTGAGGCTGCGGGGCCGAGGCTCATAAAGCTCACGAGTAAAATGAGCGATACCGCAAGAATAATCTACGCTACCTACGCAGTATTTACAGCCGCTGAATTTTTGCTGCTGATGCTCTTCCCTAAAATGCGAGCATTTGAAGCATTTGTAAATTCGCTTACAAGTATCAGCACGGGAGGGCTTTTCAATAAATCCTTCGGGCTTTACCACCTCGGACATTGGTATGTGGATATCGTAATATCCGTGTTTACAATAATAGGCTCTGTAAATTTCCTGCTTTACTACTTTTTAATAAAAGGAAAACTCAAAAAATTCTTCGCAAACATAGAACTTCTATGGTACATAAAGTTCATAGTCGCATTTACACTGATAATCGCCGTAATTCTCTACGGATTTGACACCTTCGATTCGCCATTTCGCTGCATCAAGGCAAGTTTTGTACAGGTTACGAGCACCATCTCCACAACGGGGATTCCGTTCTATAACTATTCCACATGGCCCGCCACCGCTAAACTCCTGCTTACGGCATTAGCGTTTATAGGCTCCTGTTCAATATCTACAGGGGGCTCTATAAAGATAATTCGTATACTCATTTATGTAAAAATGATATATAGAGGTTTTCTAAAAAGAGCTCACCCGAGGTTGGTAGTACCCCTCACCATAGGCGGAAAACCTGTAGAAGCACCGATAGTATCTGCTGTAAGCGCCTTCATACTCGCATTTATAGGAATATTCATACTTGGAGGCATAGTGCTGTCATTTTCCGGGCTATACGTAGGAGAAGCATTCTCAACATCGATAAGCATGTTATCAAACTCAGGTATATCATTTTCGAAACGTTTTATGACGGGAGACTATTCATGTCTTTCAGGGAGCTTCAAGCTATTCCTTTCGCTTCTCATGCTTCTTGGAAGGCTGGAGCTCTTCCCGATACTCATACTACTGATGCCGAGCTTTCTTAAAAAAGATAATTAATCACTTCATTTACAGCGAGGACAACCGGGTAGTTTACCATCGTATGTTGAAAAGCAATTTATGCATATTTTTACAGTGTTTTCCTCTGCCTCTGTCACATACTCATTTAAAACCGAGTCTTCATTCATCGTAGCGGGTAAGGGCTCTACTTCATTTATATTTTCTGCTTTTTTACATGGTTTACCTACATCCGCCTTTATGATGAAACTCGTAACGACGGAAAGCAACATCACTAAATACATGACATTTGAAACATGGAACGAATATCCTCTGTAGTTTGAAAACGCATTTGATATTATGAGAATTCCGGATATCATGCCGAAGAGTTCGAATAAATAGGTGCTTGCTATTACATTCTCATACCTCTTTCTTAAAAAATTATAGACTGAACCTGAAAGCAGCAGCACGATACCTAAACCGGCAAGTATGGATATCATGACGATGCCCACCTTTTTTGCACCTTCTTGAAAAAACTCATCCCCCTTCCTAGCCATGTTCACAGCATCCGCTATGTTGTAGGAATTCCCTCCATACGTAATCCCTGAAAATTCAAAGCAGAGCAGGCTGCAAAGCACACCGCTGCAAACTGCGAATGCGGCTCTATACTTGTCGCTCATCCCTCCTCCTTAAATTCTATTATTATATTCGGTTCAAAGTCCACTTTAACTTCTGCGCCGTCATCAACAGGTTTTACTTCATCTACATGCGTTTTAATAGGTCTGCCGTCTCCTGAATTTCTAAGCGTTATGAGCATCTTGGATACATCCGTTTCCTCTGCGCTTATAGCCTTTGCAACCTTCGCTATCCTGTCTACCGGACCTATAAACTTAGCGCTGCCTATGAGCAATAGCAACTTGCTGCCTATACTCCTATCCATATGTGAATTCTTTATAGGAAGCATTATCATTTCATACTGTCTTTCCTTCACATCAAAAAATATAAACTTCGGATCTATCACCAGATTCGAGAGATCAAGTCCTGAAATTTCGAGCCTTCTCATGGTACGCAGGATACCGGAAAAACACAACATAAACGTTTTCTCGCTCACACCTGCGCTCAACATCTGAGACAGCTGAATTCTATGGGCTATGGAATAAACTATAACGCCTTCATCTATGTCTTCCGCTTGCACCTTGAGAAGTCCTCTAATTCCCCTTTTAAGCCTACCTACAAGATCCATATCGGGAACCTTAGTAAGCCCCAATCCAAAGACCACATTTCTATTACTGCCGTCTTCTACCAGTCTTAAGTCAAACATGCTTCCTCCTACAAAAAAATAATACCACCGTTATTGGTGGCATTTTTATAATCGACAGTATTCGTCATTTTTTTGAGGTTTACATTATTTGCATATGAAGATGCCGAAGCTTCCATTATTTAAAAATAAAAATGTAGCTAAGTTAACGGAAAACTCTTAACCTTTCACTCTGCGAGGCACTCATCAAGGAGCATAAAATCAGCTAAATCAACAAATGAGAACTTGTTCAATCTCATAGACTATGAAAAGATTTGCATAATGTATATCAAAGGCGTAAGTATCAACGTGATAAGCGGCATCAATATCCTATCAAGCATGCCCGTTATAATAAGGATCAAAATTATAAATAGCCCCGAACGATAGAATTCTTCAAAATATTGCCACCTTTCAAGATTGAATATTGCCGTGATTATCCCAAATCCGTCAAGCGGAGGAATAGGAAGCAGGTTAAAGACCATCAATACCACATTGATAAACATTACCCTGTACAGCACTTGGAATATTATGTAAACGAGCCCACTACCTTGATACAGCAAGGATAGGTTGAATTCCGGAGTCACCTTGGTAAGCACTGCCATGACAAAGGCTGTAACTATAGCAATGATGAGATTCATGGTAACGCCTGCAAAGCCCACCATGATTTCTCCCCGCTTTCTGTTTTTAAAATACATTGAGTTTATACCCACGGGTATACCCCAGCCGAAACCTGCAAAGAGAAGAAGCAGCATCCCTCTAGGGTCCGTATGTGCTAACGGATTTGTAGTCACCCTTCCGGCTCTTCTCGGTGTGGGATCTCCCAGCCTATCTGCAACGAACGCATGTCCGAACTCATGAAGCGAGAGCCCTATAACTATTCCGGGGATCATGTACAGTCTCTGCAATATCCACTCTACAAGCCCTACTCCGCTTAAATTTGCAAACGTAAGATATAATGCAAATGCGATGAATACCCAAAGCCCAATATTCTTTCTCAATTTTTTCTCCTTTTCATACAATTTAGAAGCTACAGTAAATCGGATATTAATATCGTTATGCTTTCCTTCATCTTGTAATAGTTCGGTCTTTCTTTAAACGTTTCATAATCGATTTTCTCTGAGGCTTCCTCATCTTTTTCAAACAATTCACGTGCACGCTTTGCTACGTTTTCATCATATACTACCACATTTGTCTCGAAATTAAGCTTAAAACTTCTCTTATCGAAATTTGATGAGCCAAAAGTTACTACTTCATCGTCCGCAACGAGCATCTTGGCATGCAAAAATCCCTTTCGATACACATATACAGAACCCGACGCTTCAAGTATATCTCCTGCATATGCCCTGTTTGCGGACTTTACAAACATGTGATCTGAAATTTCAGGTATCATGACCTTGACATCCACCCCGCTGTGAGCTGCGATGGTGAGAGCATCCTTAAGGCTTTCATCAAGTACGAAGTATGGTGTTTGAATATAGATGTATTTTTTTGCATTGGCGATTATCTTCATAAAAGCCGCCTTGATTTCCTGCTTCGCAGTATCCGGTCCGCTCGATACCACCTGCATGGCTGCGCCCCTGCCCATTTCATTTTTATGCACTTTATCGGGCTTAAATAACTTTACTGGTTCTATATCCACCTTCTCATGCGAAGCGAACCTCCAATCCAGTAAAAATCTGATGTTAAGATCATTTACGGCATCACCCTCTATTCTTAGGTGCGTATCTCGCCAGTAGCCGAACTTTTTCTTCTTTCCTATGTATTCCTTAGCTACGTTAAATCCGCCCGTATAGCCTATTTTTTCATCTATTATGGTTACCTTTCTATGATTTCTGTAATTTAATTTAAGCGTCAAATATTTAAATCTCGGAGGGAAAAAGAGTGCATACTTCCCACCTGCTTCTTCAAATTCCTTAAGTCTTCCTGCGGTCATTGTACGGCTTCCGAGTGCATCCATCAAAAATCGTACTTCTACGCCTTCCTTTGCCTTCTCGACCAGTTCATTAAGTATATACTTGCCGAAGAAATCGCTTTTGACTATGAAATACTGCACCTTAATGCTCTTCTTAGCCTTCCTGATGTCATCTACATATTTTTTAAAAAACTCCCTGCCGTCTGAAAATATCTCTACTTCGTTATCCTTTGTATAATAGGCTGCAGCATAGTTATGGTTAAACATCACGAGGTCTTTCCACTTTGCACCTTCTTTGCTCGCATAATCAAAAGTCCCCTCATCCATAGCTTGTTTTTGGTTGAGCAGACTGTTTGTCGTGACCATTTGCTCGCTTTTGCTCATGCGAAACATCTTTGCCTTTGTGAAATTTTGCCCTAAAAAAATATAGATGATTATACCAAATACGGGAAGCAATATGAGTATCATTATCCATGCAAGCGTTGCTGAAGGATTTCGCCGCTCAAGAAAAATTATAGTAAGCGCCACCACAAAATTAAGGCACAGCAATACTATCGTAAATCTCTCACCTATAAATGTACTTATTGCATCCCAAGATATTTCCGCCATCTACCGTTCTTCCTGCCTATTCATATACCTTGTATACATCCGTAACGCTTGAAAATAACATCGTAGGATAGCGAAGTCCGAATTTTAATATATCTCCGGCTTTTATTTCCTCCTTACAATCTTCAATGTCTATAATCGTAATATCGCTGCTGCCACCAAGGAAATCTATGCCTTCAACGGTAGGGATGAGCTGGTGTGGATCGAACACATCCTTTTTGCCCAAAGCTACTATGGCTCTCGTCCTATCGCCCCTGTCCACATATTCAGGCTCCTGCCCGAATGCATCCACGGCGAATTCGCCTATAGGGTATGTCGGCTTCTTTCTGGTCTCCGTAACCTCGGCTTCAAGCGTAAATACATCATGCCTTATGCCCTCGAGGGGTGCGTTCCAAATTTCACCCATTTCCCTGCCTATGTTTATACCTTCACCCACTCTCAGGTGGTTTATCTTTTCAGGCATTTTACCCTGCACTACAAGCGCGAGCGAACTGGTACCGCCTCCCGAGATATATTTTAGCTTTCTTCCGATTTTTTCTTCTATAGCAGTCGCCCTGTCGCTGAGCACACCTAAGTTTTTAGGGGTAGGTCTTATGGAACCGTAGCAGGCAAATTCCGTACCGAGCCCCGCAAGGTACAAATTAGAGAGGTCATTTTCTATATATTCTGCAAGTTCTATTACTTCTTCATCATAAAACGGGCCTTCTCTAAGGTCTCCAACGTCGCACATAAGTAGCACGTCGTGCTTTTTTGAAAGCCTCCCTGCGACTTCATCAAAATGCTTAAGTACAGCTTTATCCACATGGAAGCTCATATTACAGTTGTTTATGACATCTTCCGCCTCACTCATCATAGGGCTTCTTATAAGGGTAATGTGCCCGTTTATTCCCGCTTCACGCATTTGTTTTATCGTCTCTATCCTCGAATCTGAAAATATCGGATTGATTTTAGAAATGCTCGATACGAGCTTCGGCATCGAACTGAACCCCTTCGTAACTACGGAAAGCATGATACCGTTGTCCCTGCACAACTGCTGCACAAGCCTTGTATTATGCTCTATCGCTTCTGCATTGATTACAAGCCTCGGATACCTATTCATTGGATACCTCCTTACCCTTCTCACTACATTTCTAATTATACAGCAAAACCACCCGTCTCATAACCAAAAATACATAAAATTGTACACCGCAAAACCCCAAACAAAAATGCAATCCAAATTCACCGCAGTGTACGCTGCGGAATGTAAAAAGCTCCCATGAGGGAGCTTTCTTGAAAATTTAGCATTATGCCAACTATCTGAGTTTAACGGTGCAACCAACATTCTTAAATCTGACCGTCTTCATTATCATCCAGCCACCTTAGTACCTACTTGAACACCTTGGTTACCGTCTGACCGTAGTACTTGAGCTTACCTATCTTCTTAAACGCTCTTATCGTAAACGTGTAATTGCCCTTCTTCTTAGGTAACTTGATGCTTCCAACTATAAAGCCTCTAAGCTTCTTCTTGCCCTTCTTAAGCTTTATGGTCTTAACCTTACCGCCTATAACTATCTTAGCCTCATAGCCGTTTACGCCCTTCATAGCCTTAAACTTGATGTTAAGTACTCTCTTCTTCTTATTCACCTTTAAGCTGAGCTTATCAACTGCTCCAAGCATGAATGCAAAGCTGTTACCGTACTCAACCAGCTTGTTGTTATCAGCCTCTAGAGCTTCAAGCTTGAATGCGAGAAACTTACCCATTGGAAGTCCTGTTAAGTTTGCCTTAACCTTATTGCCACCTGCCGCTGCAAGCTTACCGGCCTCTACAAATCTTTCTATAGTCTTGAACTTCTTATCGTAAGGTGCTGTCACCTTTACCTTGTACTTAGCTGCAGCTATTGTCTTGTTAAACTCAAGACTTACAGCTCCCTTGCCTGCTACTGTAGCCGTTACGCCCTTGTCCTTTGGAAGCGGCGCTGCAAGAACCTTGTCAGACAGCTTACCTATGAATGTCACCTTAGTGCCGTTGTAGCTTCCGTCTTCATCTATAGGTCTCACCGCATAGTAGTATGCCTTAGCGTTATCAGCCTTATCATCTTGATACTTCAAAGTATTCCTATCTACTGTCGCTATCTTGTTGTCCTTGCTTGGCTTAAAGTCCTTCTTCTCGCTTCTAAAGACATCGAATCCCGTGTGTAGGTTTGCCTTAGGCGGCTCTATCGTAAGCTCATAGCCCTTAGCCTTAGCAGCTACCTTAAGTACCGCCTGACCGAGCTTTTCATCGTATAGGCTCTTCCATATAGCATATACCGTCATATCTCCCTTAACCGTTGTGCCTCTAAAGAAGTCAGGATACTTAGCCGCCTTACTCTTAGCCCAGCCTGTGAATAGATATCCGTCTCTTGCCAGCACCTTGTCCTTCTCAGGCATCTTATTCCCTAGAGATTCATATCTAGTAACCTCTTGAGTCTTAAGGCTTCCATCAGTTCCGTCATTAAGCTTAAAAGCTACCTTTGCCTTATCAACTGTTCCTATCTCCTTGTATACAGGATATAGCACCAAGTTATTAGTTACTATGCTCTTTTTAAAGAAGTCAGGCTTATCTGCATTTTGCATCTTGGAATATCCGAGGAACCTATAACCTTCTCTATATCTTTCATGCCCGTCAAGCTTGCTTCCGATAGGCTTTCCAACAGGTACATCTTCTATGACTTCATCCTCATCCATGCCTACATCAGTGTACTTGATTGTTACCTTTGTAACTTCATTCATATCTTCATACACCGCATATACCGTTTTGTCTGAATATACAGGACTGCCTGAGTCGTATCCGGGCACAGCGGCCGTTTTGCTCTTAGCCCACCCTGTGAATCTATAACCTATTTTCTGAGGCTCGATTTCAGGTAAACTGCCTTTAGAATCCTTTATGCTTTTGCCCTTCCCTGCGATCTCATGGTTTCTAAAAGCTGACGTATCTCCGCCGTTTTTATCAAACGTTATGCCCACATGCGTATCTTTACGATAAATATTATATGCCGTATCTTTATCACCATTGCCATTAACAGTAAAGCTTGAATTTAAATTTATGGATTCATGCTCGACTGTAACTTCACTGCCTGTCTTTAACTTTACTACCTTAAAATCCTTATCGGCATCGGATACAGTCGTTTTAAGCCCCTTAGGAGTCTTGATGTATTCAAAGTTAGCACATTTATCAAACATATTTCCTGTTGATGTGACTTTACTGATGTCCCATTTGCTGAGATCCGCCTCTTTAATTCCGCTCTCCTTAAACATAGCATACATTTTTGTAGCATTTGAAGTGTTCCACTTTGATACGTCAGGACTTGCTGATGTTGCCTTGTAGAACATATAGCTCATAAGAGTTACTTTTGATGTATCCCAATTCGATACATCGGGATTTGCCGATGTAGCTCCTTTAAATACCGCGCTCATATTAGTTGCGCTTGACGTTTTCCATTTCGATACATCGGGGTTTACCGCCTTTGCATTTTCAAACATGCCGAACATTGTTACGACTTTAGACGTATTCCAATCAGAAACATTAGGGTTTGCTGATACCGTACCTGCCATCATGTAGCTCATATTTGTTACATTTGCTGTGTCCCACTTCGATACATCAGGGTCAGCTGATGTTGCGCCTTGAAACATTGCGCTCATATTAACCACCTTTGATGTGTCCCACTTTGATACATCAGGGTTTACTGATGTGGCTCCGCCGAACATACTCCTCATATTGGTTACCTTTGATGTATTGAGTTTTTCAGCTCCTATTAAATTACCCTTAAAATAATTGAACATGAGCGAGCTATCCTTCGGTAAATATACCTCGTCATTAACTATAATATTTCCTGTAAATGATGAACTTCCCCAGTTTAAATTCTTGCCTCCTGTGTCCTTTACCATATCCATCCACTTCTCACGTTCTATGTTTTTATCACCTACAGGATCTACTGCACTTATGGTCATATTACCGTCAATGCCTATCTTTGCCTTTACATTTCCTGCGCTATTTAAAGAAAACTCAAATCCCTTCCATGCAGAATATACGGTAATATCACTGCTTACCGTAGTATTTTCATCAAAGTCAGATTTGTCAGCATTTTTACCTGTAGCCCAACCTAAAAATTTACTGTCTTCCTTTGTAGGATTTTTCATAGGTAAACTGCCGTTGCTAGCCTTTATCGTCTTACCCTTATATGCTATTTCATGATTTATCCAGCCTTCTTCATCTCCGCCGTTTTTATCAAACACTACACCTGCATACTTATCCTTTTTGTAAATATGATATATTGCATAGCCGCCGGCCTTATTTATTTCATATTTATCATTGAGGTTCTTGCCGTTTTCTTCCGTAACCGCTGCGCTTCCCTTTTTCAGCCTTACTATTTTAAAATCGCCATCAGCTCCGCTTACATTCGTTTTTAATCCTTCAGGAGTTTTTAAATATTCCAAATTTGCGCAGCTTTCAAACATATCCTTCGTTTTGTTTTTATCAGCTGTAACCGACGTATCAACTTCCCATTTACTTAAGTTTACCGTTTTAACAGCGCTTCCTTTAAACAATCCGCTCATATCCCGCGCCTTCGATACGTCCCAATTTGACACATCGGGATTTGCTGATCTTGCTCCTTTAAACACTTCATCCATATCAACTACCTTTGATGTATTCCATTTTGATACGTCAGGGTTTGCTGATTCCGCCCCGTCAAACATGCTCCATATACGAGTTACTTTTGACATGTCCCAGTTAGACACATCGGGATTTACTGATTTTGCACCCATAAACATGCTTCTCATATCGGTAACCTTAGATGTATTTAGTTTATCGGCTCCTATTAAATTCCCCTTAAACCTTAAAAACATATACGTACAAAGCTCAGGTAAATATACCTCATTATCAACTTTTATGTTTCCTGTAAATATTGAATTTTCCCAGTCTAAATTCTCCGCTCCTCCTAATTCCTTCACCATATCTATCCATTTATCTCGTTCTATGTTCCTATCATCAGTTAAATCTTCTACACTTATAGTCATATTACCATCGTTACCTACTTTAGTCCTTACATTATCCGCACTGTTTAGCGAAAAAAGATTCTTCCTCATCACAGCATATACATTAGTATCACTACTTACAATAGTATTTTCATCAAAATCAGGCACGGCTGCCGTTTTGCTCTTAGCCCAACCAAAACATTTATGTTTTTCCATTTCAGGTAACTCTTTAGGTAATTCTACCTTTGCATCCTTTATACTCTTGCCTTTTTCTACGATCTCATGGTTTCTAAATGCTGACGTGTCTGCATTATTTTTATCAAAGGTCACACCTGCATATTTGTATTTACGGTAGATATTATATGCCGTATCTTTGTCACCACTAGAATTAATATCAAGGCCGCCAAGACCTATGTTTAAATCTGCAGACTCATGCTCAACTTCAGCTTCTTTACCTTTTTTAAGTCTTACCACCTTAAAATGGCTATGAACTCTCCATGCTTGTACACTATTTGTCTTAAATCCTCTAGGTGTTTTTATGAATTCTAAGTTATTACACCTTAAAAACATGTTGTAACATCCCGGAGCACTCCTCATATCCCATCGCCTTAAATCTACTTCTCCAATTCCACTGCCCACGAACATTTCGGTCATATCATTCACTTTCGAGACATCCCAGTTTGATACATCGGGATTTGCTGATGATGCTCCCTTAAACATCATACGCATGGTAGTTACATTTGAAGTTTTCCATTTTGACACATCGGGATTTGCAGAAGTTGCCCCTTCAAACATTTTTTGCATATTCGTTGCACTTGACACATCCCACTTTGATACATCAGGCTTTGCAGATGTTGCTCCTTGAAACATACTCCAAAATAGAGTCACTTTTGATACCTTCCATTTCGACACATCAGGATTCGCTGATGTTGCATTTTCAAACATACCCCACATGTTAACTACGTTTGACACGTTCCAATCTGATACATCAGGGTTTGCTGATGTCGCTCCTTGAAATATCATCTGCGTACTGGTTAGATTTGATACATTCCATTTTGATACATCCGGATTTGCTGATCTTGCAAAGGCAAACAAACAACTCACATGCTTTACTTTTGAGATATCCCAATTCGATACATCCGGATTTACTAACGGCGCATCAGCAAACATATAATTCATATTATTTACTTTTGATGTATTAAGTTTATCAGCTCCTATTACGTTCCCTTGAAACCATCGAAACATATTTGAGCTGTCCTCCGGCAAATACACTTCGCTTGCAACGTGTATATTTCCTTTAAATGATGACTGTTTCCAATTTAAATTTTCACCACCTAATGCCTTAACCATAGCTATCCACTTCTCTCGCTCTATATTTCTGTCATCGGCTGAATTCAAGACTCCTATTGTTATGGTCCCATTACCTTCATCGTCAACTTCAGCCTTCACATTCCCGGATGAGTTTAAATCAAACGTCCTATCACCTCTTTTATTAAATTTATCCTTCTTTCCTTCACCATCCTTTGAAACCCTTTTACCTTCCTTTATCTTCTGAAGTTTTAAAGAGCGTACTCTCTGTTGTATTGAGCTTGCCACTTTACTTTTTAAGGAAGTATTGGAATTTATCTTTGATTTCGGATTTTGAGAATTAGAAGAACTCCTTCGGAGATTTTTGTAATATGAAGAATAGAAACTATACACAGCATTCTGCGCACTAGCTGCTGCTTGTTTTTTAAGCGCTATTACCTGTTTTTTTGTTATTATCCGGGGTCTAAAAGTGTTTGCTTTTTCTTTAGAATTTACGGATTTAACTTTAGAATCTGCAGACTTATTTTTAAAATCCGCATCCTTTTTAGCAATATCTTTCTCAGAAGCTTTACTTGCTCCAGTAGTCTTAGTTGCTACCTTGGTAGCTCCAGATACCTCACCGTTTCCTGCCTTTGCATTGCTTGCAAAGCTCGGCGCCATGCCCGTTACTACCAACATTATGCTGAGTATCCATACGCACGCCCTATATGCTATACCTGCCTCTCCTGTGTTTTTATTGCTCGAATTAAAGCTCTTCATTTCTGCCTCCCTGCAGTTTCCCCTTAATTTATTAGCCGCTATTTAAACGTCTTATTTATCGTCTAACCGGCAAATCACCTAAAGAATATTCCGTCTAAATAGTTTTTATTTAAACGTCTTAGTTATTGTCTGCCCGTAGTACTTGAGCTTACCTATCTTCTTAAATGCCCTTATGGTAAACGTGTAATTACCCTTCTTCTTAGGTAGCTTAATGCTTCCAACTATGAAGCCCCTGCGCTTCTTCTTGCCCTTCTTAAGCTTTATAGTCTTAACCTTACCGTTTATAACTATCTTGGCTTCATATCCGCTTACGCCTTTCATAGCTTTGAACTTGATGTTAAGCACTCGCTTCTTGTTTACCTTTGCTGTAAATTTATCAGGTGCTCCGAGCATAAATGCAAAGCTGTTACCGTATTCAACCAATGTAGTATTGTCAGCTTCCTGCGCCTCAAGCTTAAATGCCAGGAATTTACCCATCGGAAGCCCTGTTACGCTTGCCTTAACCTTGCCTGCACCTGCAGCTACAAGCCTATCAGCTTTTACAAATCTTTCTATAGCCTTAAACTTCTTATCATAAGGTACAGTAACCGTAACCTTGTATCCTGCAGCCGCCATAGTCTTGTTAAACTCAAGATCCACAGCTCCCTTACCTGTCACGGTAGCAGTAACTCCCTTATCCTTAGGAAGCGGCGCTGCAAGCACCTTATCTGACAGCTTACCTATATATGTAACCTTGGTACCGTTATAACTTCCATCTGCATCTATAGCTCTTACCGCATAGTAGTATGCCTTACCGTTGTCCGCCTTATCGTCATGGTATTTTAGCTCATCTCTGTCAAGCATTGCTATCTTGTTATCCTTACTTGGCTTAAAGTCCTTAGTTTCGCCTCTAAAGATATCAAAGCCTGTGTGTAGGTTTGCCTTTGGAGGGGTTATTGTAAGCTCATATCCCTTAGCCTTAGCAGATACCTTAAGCTCAGGTTGCCCCAGCTTTTCATCATATAAACTCTTCCATACGGCATATACCGTCATATCGCCCTTAACCGTTGTGCCTCTAAAGAAGTCAGGATACTTAGAAGCCTTACTCTTTGCCCAGCCTGTAAATAGGTATCCATCTCTTTCAGCTACTTTATCCCTTGTAGGCATCTTATCACCAAGAAATTCATACCTTACTACCTCTTCACTCTTAAGACTTGCATCCGTACCGTCATTAAGCTTAAATGCTACCTTCACCTTGTCAATTGTTCCTATTTCCTTGTATACAGGGTATAGCACCAAGTCTTTAGTAACTATGCTCTTTTTGAAGAAGTCAGGCTTATCTGCATTTTGCATCTTGGAATATCCGAGGAACCTATAACCTTCTCTATATCTTTCATGCCCGTCAAGCTTGCTCCCGATAGGCTTTCCAACAGGTACATCTTCTATGACTTCATCCTCATCCATGCCTACATCAGTGTACTTGATTGTTACCTTTGTAACTTCATTCATATCTTCATACACCGCATATACCGTTTTGTCTGAATATACAGGACTGCCTGAGTCGTATCCGGGCACAGCGGCCGTTTTGCTCTTAGCCCACCCTGTGAATCTATAACCTATTCTCTGAGGCTCGATTTCAGGTAAACTGCCTTTAGAATCCTTTATGCTTTTGCCCTTCCCTGCTATCTCATGGTTTCTAAAAGCTGACGTATCTCCGCCGTTTTTATCAAACGTTATGCCCACATGCGTATCTTTACGATAAATATTATATGCCGTATCTTTATCACCATTGCCATTAACAGTAAAGCTTGAATTTAAATTTACGGATTCATGTTCAACTGTAGCCTCCGATCCACTTTTTAACTTTACTACCTTAAAATTCCTATTGACCCCTGATGCACGTGTCTTAAGTCCTATAGGAGTCTTAACATATTCCAATCTATCGCATTTATCAAACATCCTGTCGCTTTCTGTAACTTTGCCGATGTCCCACTTACTGAGGTCCGCATCTCTAATTCCACTCCCTTCGAACATATAACTCATATCGATCACGTTTGATGTGTCCCAGTTTGAAACGTCGGGATTAGCCAATATTGCTCCTGCAAACATATGCCTCAAATCGGTAACCTTTATCATATTCCACTTCGACACATCCGGACTTGCCGACTTTGCACCGCCAAACATAACATCTGTTTTTGTTACATTTGCTGTATCCCAGTTTGATACATTAGGATTTGCTGATGTTGCCCCGTTAAACATACTACTCATGTCCGTTACACTTGACACGGTCCACTTCGCTACATCGGGGTTTGCTGATGTTGCACCGCTGAACATACTTTTCATGTTAGTTACCTTTGAGACATTCCAGTTCGCTACCTTAGGGTTTGCCGATGTCGCGCGATAAAACATATAACTCATATCAGTTACGTTTGCCGTCTCCCACTTCGATACATCAGGATTTGCCGATGTTGCGCCCAAAAACACACTCCCCATAAACATGCGTCCCATATTTGTTACATTTGATGTGTCCCAGTTCGACACATCGGGGTTTGCTGACGGTGCAGCTTCAAACATGGAACCCATATTGGTTACTTTTGATGTATTAAATTTATCAGTTCCTATTAAATTGCCTTTAAAACCATAAAACAACTTCGAGCTGTCTTCCGGAAGACTCACTTCATTATCAATTTTAATATTGCCTGTAAATGATGAATTCCCCCAATTTAAATTCCTGCCCCCTGTTGCCACTACCATGTCTATCCATTTTTCACGTTCTATATTTTTATCACCTGCCGGATCTACTGCACTTATGGTCATATTGCCGTCAGTGCCTATCTTTGCCTTTACATTTCCTGCACCATTTAAGGTAAAGTCAAATCTCTGCCATGCGGAGTAAACGGTGATATCACCGTTTATCATAGTATTTTCATCAAAATCAGGCCTAATAGCATTTTTATCTCTAATCCATCCTAAAAATTTATTACCTTCCTTTATAGGATTTTTCGTAGGAAGACTGCCGCTACTACTCTTTATCGTCTTACCCTTATCTGCTATTTCATGATTTATCCAGCCTTCCTCATCTCCGTCGTTTTTATCAAAAATCACTCCTGCGTATTTATCCTTTTTATAAACGTGATATATTATATTACCATCATTTTCTTTATTTATTTCATATTTTTCATTAAGATTTCGGCTATCCTCTTCTACAAGCGCTGGACTCCCTTTTCTCAATCTTATTATCTTAAAGTCACTATTCATTCCGCTTATGTCCGTTCTTAACCCCTCAGAAGTCTTTAAATATTCCAAATTTGTGCAACCTTCAAACATATATTGCATTTTATCATTGCCAGTTTTCAATTCCTGATTAAGTTTCCAATTACTTAAGTTTACTGCTTTAACAGCACTCCCTTTAAACATCCCTTTCATATTCCGCACATTTGATACGTTCCAATTAAATACATTGGGGTTTGCTGATGTTGCTCCGGAAAACATTGCGTTCATGTTCGTCACATCCGATACATTCCACTTAGATACATCAGGATTTACAAGCTTTGCATCCGCAAACATAAGGCTCATATCAATTACCTTTGAAATATTGAATTTATCAGCTCCTATTAAATTACCTTTAAACCCGTAAAATAGCTTTGAACTGTCTTCCGGTAAATTCACCTCACTGTCAATTTGTATATTTCCTGTAAATGATGAACCTCCCCAACTTAAATCTTCACCTCCTAATTCACTCACCATATCTATCCAATTCCTACGCTCTATTCTTCTATCACCTACTGATTTTTTTACATTTATAGTTATATTTCCGTCGCTCTCTTTCCTAGCCTGCACATTGCCGGTACCATTTAACGGATAATAGAATTTCCACACAGGATATACTGTGACATCGCCGTTTATAGTAGTATTCTCATCAAAATCAGGCACGCTCGCCGTTTTACTTTTTGCCCAGCCAAGGAATACGTGTCTTGCTTTCACAGGCGTAACATCAGGTAGTCTACCCTTTGAATCCTTTATGCTTTTCCCTTTTTCTACAATTTCATGATTTCTAAACGCCGACGTGTCTGCATCATTTTTATCAAACGTTACACCTACATACTTATCCTTGCGATATATATTATATGCGGTATGTTTATCACCGCTATCGTTAATGTTAAACTCAGAGTTTAAATTTATAGACTCATGCTCTATCTCAGCTTCCATACCCTTTTTCATCTTCACTACCTTAAAATTTTTATTCGTGCCGTTAACACGCGTCTTAAGTCCCTCAGGAGTTTTTATGAATTCCAGATTTTCGCATTTAGAAAACATATTATCACTTCTAATGACTTTACTAACATCCCATTTGCTAAGGTCCGCCTCTTTTATTTTACTGCCCTCAAACATCGAATCGGTATTCGTTACTCTTGCAGGCTCCCACTTCGACACATCCGGATTTGCTTCTTTTGCATGGAAAAACATATGGCTCATATTTATTACATTCGATACATTCCATCTTGAAACATCAGGACTTACTGACATCGCTTTATTAAACATGTAACTCAGATCATCTACATTGGATGTATCCCAACTCGATACGTTCAAGTTTGCCAATTTTGCTGAAGAAAACATAGAGTGCATATTTGTCACCTTTGACACATTGAATTTCTCAGCCCCTGCTAAATCTCCTTTAAATTCTTCAAACATACTCAAGCTATTCTCCGGCAGATTCACTTCGCTTTCAATTTTTATATTTCCTGTAAATGATGAATTCCCCCAATTTAAGGCTCCATCTCCCATGTATTTTACCATGTCTGTCCACTTCAGTAATTCTATACTTCTATCCCCTGTTGAATTTACTGCACTGATAATTATATTCCCGTCACTGCCTACCTTAGCCCTTACATTTTCCGTACTGTTTAGTGGAAAATCAAATCTCTTAAACACGGCATATACAGTAATGTCATCGTTTGCAGCAGTATTTTCATCAAAATCAGGCACTTTACCATTTTTGTCACCGGACCATCCTAAGAAATTATGGCTCTCTTTTGTAGGGTTTTTCTTAGGCAGACTTTCATTACACGCTTTAATCGTCTTGCCCTTATCTACTATTACATGATTTATCCAGCCTTCCTCATCTCCTCCATTTTTATCAAAAATCACTCCTGCGTATTTATCCTTCTTATAAACGTGATATATTGCATTACCATCATTTTCTTTATTTATTTCATATTTTTCATTAAGATTGTGGCTATCCTCTTCTACAAGCGCTGAACTCCCTTTTCTCAATCTTATTATCTTAAAGTCATTATTCACTCCGCTTATGTCCGTTCTTAATCCCTCAGGAGTTTTTAAATATTCTATATTTACGCAGCCTTCGAACATATTTTGCATTCTATTATTGCCGGTTTTCAATTGTTGATTAAGTTTCCAACCGGTTAAGTTTAATGCTTTAACCCCGCTTCCCTTAAACATCTCTCTCATATGATTTACATGTGATACATCCCAATTAGATATATCCGGATTAGCTGATGTTGCTCCGGAAAACATGCCCCTCATATTAATTACTTTTGAAGTATTAAATTTATCAGCACCTATAACATTTCCCTTAAAGCCTAAAAACAGATACGTGCAGTACTCCGGCAAATATACTTCACTATCAACTTTTATATTCCCTGTAAATGATGACCTTTTCCAATCTAAATCCTCACCCCCGGTTTCCTTAACCATGTCGATCCATTTCCGGCGCTCTATGTTCCTATCGCCGTCCGAATTCACTACACTAATAGTTATGTCCCCGTCGCGACCTACCTTAGCCTTTACATCACCTTTACTATTTAACGGGAAAACAATTTCCCGCCACACAGCATATACAACGATGTCATCTCTTACAATGGTATCTTCATCAAAATCGGGCGCAGTAGCTTTATGACTCTTAGCCCATCCAAGGAATTTATATCCTGTTCTCTTAGGTTTTACTTCAGGCAATTCTCCTTTTGCATCCTTTATACTTTTTCCCTTATCTACAATTTCATGATTTCTAAACATCGATGTATCTGCGCCGTTTTTGTCAAATGCCACACCTGCATACTTATCCTTGCAATATATATGATATGATGTATCCTTATCACCTCCCGCATTAATTGTAAAATATGAATTTAAATTTATAGATTCTTTCTCTACTATAGCTTCAGAGCCCTTTTTCAGCTTCACTACCTTAAAATCCTTGTTTATTTCATCTGCAGCCGTCTTCAATCCATTAGCGGTTTTAAGGTACTCTAAATTTTTGCATCCGCAAAACATATTGGAGCTGCTTACATCTCTTCTGATATTCCACTTACTAATATCTGCTTTCCTAATTGCGCTATACCTGAACACACCGTACATATCGGTAACTCCGGATGTGTTCCACTTCGATACATCCGGGTTTGCTGAACTTGCTTTATAGAATATATTGGTAATATTAGTTAACTTCAATGTCTCCCAATTCGACACATCCGGATTTGCCGATGTTGCTTCCTTAAACATGCTATCCATATTTTCAACTCCTGCCGTATCCCACTTTGATACGTCGGGGTTTGCTGATGTTGCTCCCTCAAACATGCTACCCATACTTTTAACTGCTGACGTATCCCACTTTGATACATCGGGGTTTGCTGAACTTGCGAAAAAAAACATAAAGCTCATATATTTTACATTTGATATATTCCATTTCGACACGTCAGGGTTTGCTGAGGCTGCTCCATCAAACATTTTACCCATATGAAATACTTTCGATACATCCCAATTCGATACATCAGGATTCGCAGATCTTGCCAATTTAAACATAGCATACATATTGGTTACTTTTGAAGTATTAAGTTTATCAGCTCCTATTAAATTGCCCTTTATACCATAAAATAAATTTGAACTGTTTTCCGGCAGATTCACCTCATCAACAACTTGTATATTCCCATTAAGTGATGAGCCTTGCCAATCCAACTCTTTACCGCCTAATTCCTTCACCATGTCTATCCACTGCGCTCGTTCTATATTTCTATCGCCGGCTGAATCCCCCACGCTGATAATCATATTACCTTCATTATTGATTGTAGCCTTTACATTTCCGGATGAGTTTAAATTAAACGCCTTGTCACCCTTCTTATTAAATTTCCTCTTTTTGCCGTCACCATCTTTGTTCTTAGAAAAATCCGATATTTTCTTAAGCTCTTTTGATTTTCGGGATTTTGACAAACGTACTCTTTTTTTTATTTTGACTGCCACTTTACTTTTTAAGGAAGTATTAGAATTTATTTTTAATTTCGGTTTATTGGAATTTGAGGAACCCTTTCGGAGATTTCTGTAATATGAAGAATAGCCGTTATACGTGGCATTCTGTACACCGGTGGCCGCCTGATTTTTAAGCAATATTGCCTGTTTATTCGTTATTGTCTGAAGCTTAGTCGCATCAGCCTTTTCTTTAGAATCAAAACTTTTTTTCTCACAAATCGTGGCATTACCTTTAAAATCAGCAACACCGTTGCCTGCCTTTGCATTGTTTGCAAAGCTCGGTGCTATGCCTGTTACTATCAGCATGATACTGAGTATCCATGCGCACACCTTAAATAACAGCCCTGCAACGTCTGTGTTTTTCGTATTTGATTTAAAGTTCCTCATTCCCCGTCTCCTTATGACCTCACTATAAAATATTTATACAAATAAATTTAATTGTATCACAATATGAGGCCGATGCAAAGTGAGATTTATTGTTCATTTTGATAAAATTCTTTAACCCTCCTGCACACCCTCAGCTCCTTTAAACATAACTATTTTTGATACCGGGCTACCGCCCCAACCAATCCCCTAAAACACGTAAACTCACAACCATGCGCCGGGCTACCGCCATAGCCATTCTCTTTAAAAAATTTCCAACCATGGAATATAATTTAAGTTATCGCAGTGTGCGCTGCGCATGCGCACCTTCTTCATTAAATATAAAAACAAGAAAGCTCCCGTGAGGGAGCTTTCTTAAAGATTTGATTATGTTACTGCCATGCATGCCTACAAATATGTCTCTCTTTGCTTGCAACTCAAGCCTTCGCCATACTATTTAAACGTCTTAGTTATTGTCTGCCCATAGTACTTTAGCTTACCTATGCTCTTAAATACCCTAAAGGTAAATACATATCTGTCCTTCTTTTTAGGCAGCTTAATGCTTCCTACCATAAATTTCTTAAGCTTACCCTTGCCCTTCTTTATCTTTATAGTCTTAACCTTGCCATTGATCACTATCTTAGCTTCATAGCCGCTTGCGCCCTTCATAGCCTTAAACTTGATGTCAAGTACTCTCTTCTTCTTATTCACCTTTGCGCTTAGCTTATCAACTGCTCCCATCATAAATGCGAAGCTGTTACCGTACTCAACTAATTTAGAATTATCAGCTTCTAAGGCCTCGAGCTTGAATGCCAGGAATTTACCCATCGGAAGCCCTGTTACGCTTGCCCTAACCTTATTTGCACCTGCCGCTACAAGTTTATTAGCCTCAATCTCTTTTACCTGCTCTTTGAACTTCTTATCGTAAGGCGCAGTCACTGTAACCTTGTATTTAGCCGCAGCTATAGTCTTGTTAAACTCAAGGTCTACAGCTCCCTTACCTACTACGGTAGCAGTCACTCCCTTATCCTTAGGAAGCGGCGCTGCAAGCACCTTATCTGACAGCTTACCTATATATGTAACCTTGGTACCGTTATAGCTTCCGTCTGCATCTATAGCCCTTACCGCATAGTAGTATGCCTTACCGTTATCAGCCTTCTCGTCTAAGTACTTTAAGGTGTTCCTGTCTATAGTCGCTATCTTGTTGTCCTTACTTGGCTTAAAGTCCTTCTTTTCGCTTCTGAAGATTTCAAAGCCTGTGTGTAGGTTTGCCTTAGGTGGCTCTATAGTAAGCTCATATCCCTTTGCCTTAGCCGCTACCTTAAGCACTGCCTGACCGAGCTTTTCATCGTATAGACTCTTCCATACAGCATACACCGTCATATCGCCCTTAACAGTTGTACCTCTAAAGAAGTCAGGATACTTAGCCTCCTTACTCCTGGCCCAGCCTGTGAATAGATATCCGTCTCTTTCAGCTACATTATCCTTTGTAGGCATCTTATCGCCTAGCGACTCATACCTGGTAACCTCTTCTGTCTTAAGGCTTGCATCCGTACCATCGTTTAGCCTGAATGCTACCTTTACCTTGTCAACTATTCCTATCTCCTTGTATACAGGATATATAACCAGGTTATTAGTTACTATGCTTTTCTTGAAAAAGTCAGGTTTAACCGCATTCTTTTCTTTGGAGTAACCCAAGAATCTATGCCCTGCTAGTGCTCTTTCGTGTCCGTACAACTTATCACCTATTGGCTTTCCGGTAGGCACGTTTTCTATCACTTCATCTTCATCCATACCCACTTCAGTATACTTGATCGTCACATTCGTAACCGCAGGTGCTTCTTCGTATACCGCATATAGTGTCATGTCTGAGTATACAGGTGCATCCAAATTGTAATCCGCAGTAGTCGCAAACTTGCTCCTTGAAAATCCTATGAGCTTATACGCATCTTTTGTAAATATCTTATTTGCTACTGCAGATTCAAGCTGCTCTTTCAGCGTGCTTCCTTCATCTACATCTATAGTAGCCGCAGCTCCTCCTGTAAGCACTCCGCCGTTACCGTCTAAGGTTATTCTCACCTTTCCGGGTGCAGGTGGCGCCGGCTTTGTATCCTTCCATACCGCTTTAACCGTTACGTTGTCACTTGCAGTTATTTCATCGTTCGGGTGCTTATCCTCTGCAGGCGCAGAACCTATCTTCACTGACCACTTATCAAACTCCTTGCCTGCAGGTGCTGTGAATGTACTCTCCGGGAGCTTGTACTTACTGTCCTTAACTACCTCTACAGCTACCATGTTGCCTTCACCTTCGGTTTTATCAAACGTGATATTTACCTTTTCTATAGGCTTATCCTTCCATACCGCTTTAACCGTTACGTTATCACTTGCAGTTATTTCATCGTTCGGGTACTTATCCTCTGCAGGCGCAGAACCTATCTTCACTGACCACTTATCAAACTCCTTGCCTGCAGGTGCTGTGAATGTACTCTCCGGGAGCTTGTACTTACTATACTTAACTACCTCTACAGCTACCATGTTGCCTTCACCTTCGGTTTTATCAAACGTGATATTTACCTTTTCTATAGGTTTATCCTTCCATATCGCTTTAACCGTTACGTTATCGCTTGCAGTTATTTTTTCTCCGGGTTGTTTGTTTACAGGTGCTGCTGTTCCTACAGTCACTGACCACTTATCGAATTCCTTGTCTGCAGGTGGTGTGAATGTACATGCAGGAAGTACATAATCACTGCCTTGTTCTACTTGCATCGCAGGCATCTCTCCGCTTCCACCGTTTACTTCAAACGTAACGTTTACCTTTGGTTTTCTCCATACAGAGTAAACTTTCATGTCATGCACTATAACAGTATTTTCATCAAAGTCAGGTGCTGTATCACTATTGTTTTTTGTCCAACCGTAAAATACATATCCTGCATATGTAGGATTTTCGGCAGGCATGATTCCGCCACCTGCACTAAACGCCTTGCCTTTTTCTACAATCTCGTGGTTAACCCAGCTTTCTGTATCTCCGTCGTTTTTATCGAAAGTAACACCCACAAAATTGTCCTTGCGGTAGATGTGATATATGACTTCTTGGTCACCGCTTGCGTTAATTTCATACTTTTCATTGAAGTTCTGACTCTCTTTTTCAACACTTGCAGGAATCCCTTTCTTCAATTTAATTATCTTAAAGCTGTGATTGTCTCCTACGCTGACATATGTTCTCAACCCCGCAGAAGTTTTTAAGGTTTCTAAACTACTACAGCCTTTAAACATTTCTTCACTTTTGCCATAGTAGTAGTTTAGCATTACCCAATTCAACTTCCATTTACTAAGATCCAATTTTACAATTCCTGAGCTTCTAAATATCTCTCTCATATCAGTTACATTTGATACATTCCACTTTGACACATCAGGTTTTGCTAATCTTGCATCTCTAAACATCCATCTCATATCAGTTGCTTTCAACACATTCCACTTTGACACATTAGGGTTTGCTGACGTTGCTGCATAGAACATGCCTTGGAAATCATTTACATTTGACACATTCCACTTTGACACATCAGGATTTGCTGACGTTGCTTCTCTAAACATATAGCTCATATCAGTTGCTCGCGATGTGTCCCACTTTGACACATCAGGTTTTGCCGACATTGCTCCTCTAAACATATGGCTCATATCAATTACCTTCGATGTGTCCCACTTTGACACATCAGGATTTGCTGACGTTGCTTCTCTAAACATATAGCTCATATCCTCTACTTTCGATGTATTTAGCTTTTCGCAGCCACTAATTTCGCCTTTAACCTCTTTGAATAAACACTCAGAATGCTTCGGTAGATATATACCATTTGTGTTAAATCTAATGTTTTTTACTCTGGTTTTATTCCAGCCGTTCTCTCCAATTCCAGCCCCAAGATTCTCTGCCATATGCCACCACATCTCTCTTTCTATATTCATATCATCTGAAGCATTTTTAGCTGAAACAGTGAGATTCTCTTCATCGTCAAATTCTGCATACACATTTCCTGAAGAATTTAAATCAAACGTCTGACCGCGCTTATTCTTTATCCTGTTTTGCTTACCGTTCTTATCTTCGTTATCTTTAGGAATTTTTTGCTTTTTAGAAGAAGCACCTACATACTTTTTAGCAGTATCAGGCTTCTTCTCAACTTTTGTTTTAGATGTTTCCTCATCCTTAACATCTTTCTTTGTCTTTGAAGGTTTCTTAATATTTGATACTGATTTTACAGAAGCAATTGCGCTACCCTTCCCCGTCTTAGCATTCGCTGCAAAGCTCGGCGCCATGCCTGTTACCACGAGCATGATACTGAGTATCCACGCACATGCTTTAGATGCTATGCTTGCAGCACTTACATTCTTCTTGTTTGAGTTAAAACCTTTCATCTCTACTCCTTCTAACTTTCACTACATTTATCAATTACTACATATTAATTAAGATAAACTACAGTTTGCTAATTGTAATCAAGTACCTTTTGTTAATTAAAACAAGCTAGCATTCGTTAATTACAACTAGCTAGCATTCGTCAATTGCAACAAGATATCATTTGTTAATTGCAATAAGCTTTGGTATTATACCATATGAAGCCGATGTGAAAACATGATTATGCATTTATTTTACTCAAAGCTAAATTTTATAGTGTTTTCATGTCACCTCCCCGAGTATTTTGCTTTGCAGGTACTTTTTTGTCAGACACAACAAAAGCGGGCTTAAGCCCGCATATAAATCTCGTTTAACCATTTTCACCCCCCCCTGCTATGAACGCCGGCCGGTAAGATGGTTAAAATGTAATGCTTGTCTTACATATCACCAATCCAAGCTATCCTCGCTTAATAAAAAATCAAACAAATCAATTGTCACTATGCCTTTTTCATCTCTCATGACCTTAAGCCCATTTCTTGTAACAACAATTTTCTTATCAGAACTTCGACCTTTGAATTCTGTAACGATATCGGATGATAAAAACTTCGAATTAGAGTATCTTATTTTCTCCAAAGTACTTTGGAAAATACCGGATAGTATTATTGAGTAATAAAAAAAACTCCCTACTGAATTAATCTTCGTAAATTTAAACCTTGGGCTTAATTTTACGAAAATGTCTTCAGCAAGGAGCCTTATGCTCAATACGATTGCAGACCTTGACTATACCAGCTCTAAAATAGCCAGTTCCGCATTATCTCCAACACGAGGTCCCAGCTTTAGGATTCGTGTGTATCCGCCCTGTCTATCGCTGTATTTGGGTCCAATTTCTTCGATGAGCTTATTTGCAACATCTTCATCATATATGTACGCAAAAATCTTGCGCTTCGCCGCCAAATCACCCTTCTTTGCAAACGTGATCATCTTCTCAGCTGCTCTGCCGGTTTCCTTGGCTTTATCCTTGGTCGTCTGAATCCTACCGTCTCTAAAAAGATCAGTAACTTGATTTCTTAGTACTGCCTTTCTATGCGCAGAATCCATGCCGAGCTTCTTATGTCCTACCATGTTTTCCTCCTTATTCCTCGCCTGTATTGCTAAGAGATAAACCTAATTCTCTTATCTTATCCTTAATCTCGGATAATGATTTCTTCCCTAAATTCTTAACGCTATTAAGCTCACCTTCCGTCATGGATACAAGATCCGATACCGTATCTATACCTGCCTGCGTAAGCGCATTCAGCGACCTTACGGTAAGCTCCAAATCCTCTATATTCTTCTCAAGCACCCTTGTTTGCTCGATATCTTCGTGTTCCAGCATTATGGAATATTCGGTGGCTTCTTCGCTGAGTTCCACAAACAATGCTAAATGCTCCTGCATTATCCTCGCAGCCACTGCTACGGCATCATTTGCGGAAATAGAACCATCAGTTCTAACCTCGAGCTCTAACTTATCAAAATCCGTAACCTGCCCCACACGGGTATCGCTCACTATGAAATTCGCCTTTTCTACCGGAGAAAAAATGGAATCTATAGCTATTGTGGAAATCGGGTCGTCCTTGCCCTTATTCTGTTCTGCAGAAGAATATCCTCTGCCCCTATCTATAACGAGCTCCATATCAAGCTCCGCATCCTTATCGAGCGTCGCTATATGATGATCCTCGTTAAATATTTTAACCTCAGAACCGCAGTCTATATCGGCAGCTGTTATCTCGCAAGGGCCACTGGCCTTTATGGTAGCTACTATAGGCTCCTCGCTCCAAGCTCTTATAGCAAGCCTTTTGATATTGAGGATGATTTCGGTAACGTCCTCGGTAACTCCCGGGATTGTTGAAAATTCATGCAAAATTCCATCTATCCTTATGGAAGTAACGGCTGCTCCCGGCAAGGTGCTCAAAAGTACCCTTCTCAGACTGTTCCCTAAAGTGATACCGTAACCTCTCTCGAGAGGCTCTATCACAAATCTGCCTTCACTCGCCTTTTCATTATCATGCAACATTTTAATTGTCGGTTTTTCAATATTAATCATCTATCACCTCGTTGTTTACAATAGTAAGATACCTTGAGTATATCTCATCAAACACTATTTTGAGTAAAACTCAACAATTAGATGCTCTTCGATAGGAGTATCTATCTGCTCTCTGGTAGGTATAGACACTACCTTACCTTCAAGCTTATCCTTACTTACCTCAAGCCACTCGGGAATACCTACTCTCATCTGCCTTATCTCTTCAAACTTTGGAGAAGATACACTCTTATTCTTTACTTTAATGACATCTCCTACCTTAAGCTCTGCAGACGGAATATTAAGCTTCTTACCATTCACAAGAAAATGCCCGTGAGTAACAAGCTGTCTGGCTTCCCTTCTTGTAGTAGCAAATCCCATCCTGTAAACGATGCTGTCAAGCCTCATTTCAAGCATAACCAAGAAATTCTCACCTGTGATACCCTTCTTCCTGGCCGCCTTGTTATATGTATTCCTGAACTGTTTCTCCAAAATACCGTAGATGAACTTAGCTCTCTGCTTTTCCCTAAGCTGAAGAGCATACTCGCTCATTTTCTTGCCATATCCTTGTTTCATACGCTTTGATTTTTTCATAGTACCGATATGCACAGGATCTAAATCTAAAGATCTACATCTTTTTAGCACCGGACTTCTATCTACTGCCATATTATTACCTCCTATATGTACTATACTCTTCTTCTCTTCGGTGGTCTACATCCATTATGCGGAATCGGCGTAATATCCTTAATCATGGTAATTTCAAGGCCTGCCGTCTGAAGTGCCCTTATGGCCGCTTCTCTTCCTGCACCCGGTCCCTTTACGAATACCTCTACAAATCTCAATCCCTGATCCGCTGCCGCCTTTGCCGCAGTTTCCGCAGCCATCTGAGCTGCATACGGTGTTGATTTTCTGGATCCCTTAAACCCTAGAGAACCTGCAGATGACCAAGAAATAGCATTACCATTGGTATCTGTGAGCGTTACTAAGGTATTGTTAAAGGAAGATTGTATATGTGCATGTCCTCGCTCAATATGTCTTTTTTCTTTCTTTTTCTTCTTTACATTACTTGCCATTAGAACCCTCCTTACTATTTCTTCGAACGACCTACGGTTTTCTTAGGTCCTTTTCTAGTTCTGGCGTTTGTTTTTGTTTTTTGACCACGCACGGGAAGTCCCTTTCTGTGCCTGATCCCTCTATAGCAACCGATTTCCATAAGACGCTTGATATTCATTGAGTTTTCTCTTCTGAGATCACCCTCTACCATGTGCTCGTTTTCGATCACCTTTCTGATTTCACCTACTTCATCCTCTGTGAGATCTTTAACTCTCGTGTCTGGATCCACCTTTGCCTTTGCAAGAATCTCCTTGGACTTTGTGTTACCTATACCGTATACGTAGGTAAGCCCTATCTCGATTCTCTTGTCGTTCGGCAAGTCTACTCCGGCCAATCTAGCCATAATTCTGTCCTCCTTCCCATCTTCCGTCACGCAACATCGGCGTAATATAAACGGGTTTCACTAAATATATCTACGGAACATCCGCAAATCACAAACTCTTAACCTTGGGCCTGTTTATGCCTAGGATTTTCACAAATAACCATTACTCTGCCTTTTCGCCTAACAACCTTGCACTTATCGCAGATTGGCTTTACTGATGCTCTGATCTTCATATCTACCTCCTATTTCTCTCTCCAAGTAATTCTTCCCTTTGTTAAATCATATGGTGAAATCTCAACCTTCACCTTGTCGCCGGGCAATATCCTGATGAAATTCACTCTTATCTTTCCGGAAACGTGCGCAAGCACCTCATGCCCCGTCTCAAGCTCCACTAGAAACATCGCATTGGGCAAGGCTTCCTTCACTTTTCCTTCAGCTTCTATAACATCTTTCTTTGCCATTTTCTTCCTTTCGTTATACCAAAGTCATTACTACCGGCTCATCATCCGTTATAAGTACGGAATTTTCATAATGAGCAGCGTTTTTACCATCTATAGTAACTACCGTCCATCCGTCATCGAGCGTCTTCACAAGTTCGCTGCCTTCTGTTATCATCGGCTCTATAGCTATCGTCATGCCACTTCTAAGTGTAGCACCTCTTCCGGGCTTTCCGTAATTTGGAATTTGAGGATCTTCATGAAGTACACGCCCCATTCCATGTCCTGTATAATCCCTTACGATGCCGTATCCGTATTCTTCGATTTTTTTTTGCACTGCATGCGATATGTCGGATACCTTAGATCCCGCTCTACAGTACTCAAGTGCCGCAAAAAAGCCTTCTCGAGCCGCTTCTATGAGCCTCTCCGCTTCTTTACTCACCCTTCCGACAGCATAGGTTCTTGCCGCATCGCTCACATACCCTTGAAATGTGGAACCCATATCCACAGATACAATGTCGCCTTCGTTTATTACCCTGTTACCGGGTATGCCATGTATCACCACTTCGTTTACAGATATACAAGCCGCTGCGGGAAACCCTCCATACCCTTTAAAGGTGGGGGTCATGCCGGCATCTGCTATTCTCTTGTCAATATACTCATCCACATCCTTTGTGGTCATTCCGGGCTTTATAAAATCACCAAGCTCATTTAATATGGTGCCCGTATGTTTGCACGCCGTCTTTATTTTCTCGATTTCCTTAGCCGACTTAATATTGATCATTCTATATAGCCTTAACTATTTCATCGAATAACGCATCTGCTCCTATCATTCCGTCAAAATCCTTTATAAGCCCCTTCTCTTTATAGTAATCGATTAACGGTGATGTCTGCTCATGATATACCTTGATTCTGTTACCTACAGTTTCCTTCTTATCGTCTTTTCTCTGAATCAAAGTATCATTGCACTTATCACAAATGCCCTCTTTCTTAGGAGGCATTCCTATAACATTGTAGGTAGCTGCGCATGTCGGGCACACCCTTCTTGCATCGAGCCTCTCTATAAGCATCTTGTCTTCCACTTCGATATTAATTACAAGGTCTATGCCCTTTCCTTTATCCTTTAAAAACTTATCCAGCGCATCAGCCTGAAATACAGTCCTTGGAAAACCGTCAAGCAGGAAACCGTTCTTGCAGTCATCTTTACCGAGCCTATCAAGCGCAATATCCACCACCAACTGATCCGGTACGAGTTCACCCTTGTTCATATACTCCTGAGCCTTTTGTCCTAGCGGCGTATTGTTTTTGATATTCTCTCTAAAGATATCACCCGTTGAAATATGAGGCACCTTATATTTTTCTACGATCCTCGTTGCCTGCGTACCCTTACCGGCTCCCGGAGGTCCTAACAAAATTAAATTCATAGCCGTTTAACTCCTTACCTTAAAAATCCTTGATAATCACGCATAAGCATCTGATTTTCTATCTGTTTCATGGTATCCAGCGCAACACCCACCGCTATAAGTAGCGATGTACCGCCAAAGTGTATCGACAGCCCCATAGACTGACTCAATATAGTAGGAAGTATGGATATGGCCGCCAAGAATACCGCACCTACGAACGTAATCCTCGTCATAACTCTATTGAGATATTCCACCGTAGTTTTTCCGGGACGAATCCCCGGTACAAAACCTCCGTTCGCCTTCATGTTTTGTGCAATTTCGAGCGGATTGAATGATACAGCAGTATAAAAATACGTAAAAAACAGTATAAGTATCACATCCGCTATAGCATACACCCATACTCCCGGTGATCCGCTTGGGGACATCCACTTTGCTGCCCACTGACCGAATGCGGAATTTGGCCAAAAATGCATAAATGTAAGAGGCGTCTGCAAGAATGCCATCGAGAATATTACAGGGATTACACCTGCCTGGTTTACCTTCATAGGTATATGTGATGACTGTCCTCCATACATCTTACGGCCTACAACCCTCTTTGCATATTGCACGGGCACACGCCTCTGCCCTTCTTGTATCATTATTATTCCTACTATTATCACAACCGCAAAGAGTACGAATAACGCTATTGAAACTGCATCCACTTCTCCAGCCTCATATTTTACCATCGAACCCTGTAGCAGTGTAGGCATTCTGGCTATTATACCGGCAAAAATAAGTAATGAAATTCCGTTTCCTATTCCATACTGATTTATCTGCTCACCCAGCCACATCAAGAAAGCCGTGCCGGCTGTAAGCACCACTACAACCAACGCTATGGAGAGCTTTCCGGTATCGTTTAACGACGGTTTTACTATTCCGTATGTAATACCGATAGCCTGTACTAAAGATAGCACCACGGTAAGATATCTCGTGTACTGCGCAATCTTCTTTTGCCCTTCTCCGCCTTCCTTTGCAAGCGTTTCGAGCTTCGGTATGGCTATGGTCAAAAGCTGCAATATTATAGACGCTGTTATGTAAGGCGTAATACTTAACGCAAATATGGTCATCTGCGAAAACGCTCCTCCTGAAAAGAGGTTGAAAAGCTCAAAAATTCCTCCGCCTCCATCGAACAACTTGCTGAGCACTTCTCTGTTTATTCCGGGAACCGGAATGTTTGCACCCAACCTATACACTATCATCATGAGTAGTGTAAATATCATCTTATGCCTTATATCTTGCTTTTTCCATGCCTTTGCCAGTGTTCTAAACATTTCCACTTTAGATCACCTCTGCCTTTCCTCCGGCTCCTTCTATCTTTTCAGCTGCCATCTTGCTGAATTTCGCAGCCTTTACCGTAAGCTTCTTTGAAAGCTCTCCATCGCCAAGCACCTTAAGCCTTGCTTCCGGCTGCTTTATGATTCCTGCGTTGCAAAGCTCTTCAAGGCTTACCTCCGTGCCGTTATCGAATCTTTCAAGATCACTCACGTTTATAACGCTATATTTCTTAGCAAACCTGTTAGTAAATCCGCGTTTTGGCAATCTCCTATAAAGTGGCATCTGTCCACCTTCAAATCCAAGCTTCACTCCACCACCGCTTCTGGAATTCTGACCGTTCATTCCTCTACCCGCAGTAGTACCGAGCCCGGTAGCCTGTCCTCTTCCTTTTCTCTTCGCCTTACGGCTAGCTCCCTGCGGAGCTCTAAGTTCGTGTAATTTCATTGCTCCCTCCTATGCTTCTGTAACGGTAAGAAGATGTGAAACTTTATTAATAGCTCCCCTTGTGGAAGGACTATCTTTCATAATTACCGATTGATGCATCTTTTTAAGTCCTAGACCCTGTACCACCTTTTTCTGCTTCGGTGATGCACCGATGGTACTCTTGGTAAGTGTAATTTTAATATCCGCCATCATGTATCTCCTAACCTACAATCTCTTCCTTCGTTTTACCACGTAGCTTAGCTACCTTATCTGCCGTGAACAGCTCTCGCAAGCCTGTTAAAGTAGCATATGCAAGGTTATTTGCGTTAGCAGATCCTATGGATTTTGCCCTTACGTCCTTAAGCCCTGCAGCTTCTAGCACAAGCCTTGCAGATGAACCCGCTATTACTCCCGTACCTTCTTTTGCAGGCATTATCAATACCTTGCTGGCACCATGCACTCCATATATTCTATGCGGAATGGTAGTGCCCTTGGTAGCTACCTTGATCAAATTCTTCTTAGCATCTTCCGTTGCCTTCCTTGCAGCTTCAGGGATTTCCAAAGCCTTGCCGGTGCCTACCCCCACATGACCTTCTCCATCACCTACTACCATGGTTACGCTAAATCTTACATTTCTGCCGCCCTTAACCGTCTTTGCCACTCTTCTTATCGTAACCATCTTTTCTTCAAGTTGCATTTTTGATGTATCAAACTTTGCCATTTTTTACCTCCCTAGAAATTAAGTCCTGCTTCACGTGCACCTTCAGCAAGCTCTTTCACCCTACCGAAGTAAATATATCCGCTCCTATCAAAAGCAACATCCTTAATTCCTTTTTCTATAGCCTTCTTGCCGATCGCAAGACCTACAGATTTTGCCGCTTCTTTATTGCCTCCGTACTTTATGGATCCTGCTAAATCTTTATCTAGGGTCGATGCTGAACAAAGCGTTACCTTACTTATATCATCTATTATCTGAGCTGATATATTTTTATTACTTCTAAACACACAAAGCCTAGGCTTTTCAGGAGTACCTGATAAGTCTTTTCTTATTCTCAAATGTCTTTTCAGTCTTCTCTTGTTTCTGCTATCGTTTGCCATTACCGTCTCCTTCCTTATTCTGTAGCTCCTGCTTTACCTTCTTTTCTACGTACATATTCACCTTCATACCTTATGCCCTTACCCTTGTAAGGTTCAGGTTTTCTGTGGCTTCTGATATTAGCGGCATGCTGCCCGACCAAAGTTTTATCGATTCCTTTTACAACGATTTCACGCTCACCCGGAACCTCGGTAGCAATACCTTCAGGGTCTTCCATCTTTACAGGATTTGAAAACCCGAGGTTTAACACGAGCGTCTTTCCCTGCTTTGCAGCCTTATATCCGACGCCCTGTATTTCAAGTTTCTTTTCAAACCCCTTGGAAACGCCTTCTACCATGTTTGCTATGAGAGCTCTTGCAAGCCCGTGCTGCGCCTTAGTATCCTTGTCGTCTGAATGTCTTACGATGATAAGCTCATCGTCCTTTTGATTTACATCAAGCTTTTCGAATATATCCTGCTTCAATTCACCCTTAGGCCCCTTAACTGTCACCTTTGCATCCTCTACGCTAATTTGTACGCCTTGTGGGATTTTAATTATCTTGTTTCCTATTCTGGACATCTCTACCTCCTACCAAACGTAACAAATTACTTCGCCACCGATATGTTCTTTTCTTGCCTGCACATCGCTGATTACACCCTTTGATGTGGAAATCACAGCAATTCCAAGCCCTCCAAGAACTCTAGGGATCTGATCCGCCTTGGCGTATACCTTAAGCCCCGGCTTTGAGATCTTCTTGATCCCGTTGATTACCTTGGCTCGGTCTTCGCCGTACTTCATAGATATTTTTAACATTCCCTGTTTGTTATCTTCGATTTTTTCAAATCCACTGATATATCCTTCTTCCTTGAGAATATCCGCAATAGATTCCTTTATCTTAGAACTAGGGACCACTACCTCATCATGACCTGCAAGATTTGCATTTCGAATTCTTGTAAGCATATCCGCTATTGGATCTGTCATTGTCATTTTGGTCTCTCCTTTCTAATTTTACCAGCTTGCTTTTTTTACGCCGGGGATTTCGCCCTTGTATGCAAGTTCTCTGAAACAAATTCTACAAATGCCATACTTCTTTAGCACCGAATGCGGTCTTCCGCACACTCTGCACCTCGTATATGCCCTTGTTGAAAACTTAGGTTTCCTTTTTTGTTTTACTTTTAGAGAAGTTTTAGCCATTGATTCCTCCTACTATTTCTCAAACGGTAACCCCAAAAGTTTCAGAAGTTCAAGTGCTTCTTCATCCGTTTTTGCGGTCGTTGTAAATACAATATTCATACCCTTCACAAGATCTACATCATCGTAAACTATTTCAGGGAAAATTAACTGTTCTTTTATGCCCATAGAGTAATTGCCTCTACCGTCAAATGAGTTCTTATTTACGCCTTTAAAGTCTCTCACCCTTGGAAGCGCAATGTTGAAAAACTTATCGGCGAACACATACATGTTATCGCCTCTTAAAGTTACCTTAAGCCCTACAGCCATTCCTTCTCTTACCTTAAAGTTTGCGATGGACTTTTTCGCTTTAGTTACTACCGGCTTTTGTCCCGTAATAAGCTTAAGTTCCTCTATAGCAGTATCCATAAGCTTTGAATTCTCTTTAGCTTCACCCAATCCTATGTTTAGAGTGATCTTCTCAAGCTTTGGCACCTGCATAGGGTTCTTGTAGCCGAATTTTTCCATAAGCGCCTTGAAAATTTCATTTTTGTACGCTTGTTCCAATCTTGTATTAGCCACAACCTTCTCCTCTCTAATCTACTATCTTACCTGTTTTCTTTGACTTTCTTACTTTCTGTTCGTTTTCATATCCATATCCGATTCTTGTAGCCTCTTTTTCATCCTGGTCATAATACATTACGTTGGAAACGTGAATTGGACATTCGATATGCTCTATCTCGGCTCTTTGAGTAGGTGTCTGTTTCTTGTGCTTTGTTCTTACGTTTACGCCTTCTACCACCACTCTGTCGTCCTTAGGGTAAGTTCTGAGCACCTTCCCCTTTTTGCCCTTATCTGCACCGGCGATTACCATCACGGTGTCGTCTTTCTTTATCTTCATAAAAGTCTCCTCCTTACAATACTTCCGGCGCCAGGGAAACAATTTTCATAAAGTTTTTGTCTCTGAGCTCTCTAGCAACAGGGCCGAAAATACGTGTTCCTGCAGGTGTCATATCTTCTTTTATGACAACAGCCGCATTCTCATCGAATCTTAAATAGCTTCCGTCTTTTCTTCTCTGCTTTGCTGTAGTTCTCACTATTACAGCTCTTACAACATCACCTTTTTTTACCACACCTCCTGTAGAAGCTTCCTTTACGGAACAAACAACTACATCTCCGATGTGTGCGTACTTTCTTTTAGTACCTCCGAGAATCTTAAAACATAGGAGTTCTTTAGCCCCGGAATTATCAGCAACCTGTAATCTGGTTTCAGTTTGTATCATCGCAGCCCTCCTTATTTAACCTTCTCTATAATTTCTACCAATCTCCACCTCTTATCCTTAGATAGCGGCCTGGTTTCCATTATTCTTACCTTATCACCTACGTTGCAAGTGTTTTCAGCATCATGAGCCTTTACCTTCTTGCTGCGCTTTACAGCTTTTCCATAAAGAGAGTGCCTTACGAAATTTTCCAGCGATACTGTAATGGTTTTATCCATCGCATTGCTTGTTACCATTCCCACTCTTGTTTTTCTCGCATTTCTTGTAGTTTCCATAAATTTACCCTCCTTTCCTACTTATCGTTTTCTTTTTCGTTGATAACTGTTTTTATTCTAGCGATTTCTTTTCTTTTCTCTCTCATCGCTATCGGATTTTCAAGTTGACCTGTAACATGCTGAAACCTTAGATTAAATAGATCTTGTTTTGAAGTTTCTAGCTTTCCTAGCAATTGTTCCTTGTCCAAATCCCTCATTTCCTTTAGTTCCATTATGCTTCACCGCCTTCTTCACCTTTTTTTACAAATTTACACTTTACCGGTAATTTATGTGATGCAAGCCTCATGGCTTCTCTCGCTTGTGCTTCGGTAACACCTGCTATTTCAAACATCACCCTTCCCGGCTTTACCACTGCAACCCAGTATTCAGGCGAACCCTTACCGGATCCCATCCTAACCTCTGCGGGCTTTTTAGTAACCGGCTTGTGAGGAAATATCTTTATATATACATCACCGCCTCTTTTCATATATCTTGTCATCGCTATTCTGGCAGCTTCTATCTGATTTGAAGTGATCCAAGCAGGTTCTTGAGATACAAGCCCGTATTCACCGTAGGTAACTTTGTTTCCCTTGGTGGCTACGCCTTTCATCCTACCCCTATGCACCCTTCTGCGCTTTACTCGCTTTGGCATTAACATGATGCTATTCTCCTTTCCCTATATTTTACTCTTCACTCGTATTGTTTTCTGCACTTGTATTAGGGGCTTCGCTTACCTCTGTAGGTGCCGGTGCTGCCTCTACCGCTGCTTCATTTCCTTTTTCAGGTTCTGCAGGCTCAGGTTTGACAGCCTTTGGACGCTTCCTCATGTATAAAGGCTTATTTTTCTTGCTGTCGTCCTCTCTTCTGTTTCTCTGCCTTCTTCTATCGTTTCTTCTCTTACCTGTAGGCTTTCTGCCGTCCTTCTTCTCTTCTCTTATAAGATCTTGTAGCCCCTTATCGAGAATTTCACCATGATTTATCCAAATCTTAACGCCGAGCTTTCCATATGTTGTATCCGCTTCTGCAAATCCATAGTCTATATCCGACCTTAAAGTATGAAGCGGCACATTGCCTTCGCTATACTTTTCATCTCTTGCTATTTCAGCACCGCCTAATCTCCCTGAAACCAAAAGCTTTATTCCTTTAGCTCCTGCCTTCATGGCTCTTCCCATCGCCTGCTTCATAGCTCTTCTATAAGATACTCTCTTCTCGAGGTCCTCTGCAATTCTCTCGGCTGTAAGCTGCGCATCAAGCTCCGTTCTTCCTACCTGTCTTATGTCTACCGCAACTTCTTTGCCCGTAAGCTTTGCAAGACTCTTCTTAATAGCTTCATGACCGTCGCCACCTTTTCCTATAACCATTCCTGAACGTCCAACAGCTATGATCACCTTTACCTTGTCTTCTGCAGGTCTTTCAATCAATATCTTGGAAACACCCGCTCCGTAAAGCTTTGTCTTCACATGCTCTCTTATGGCCTTATCCTCTGCTAGAAAGTCAGCAAAACTTTTCTTGTCAGCATACCACTTTGAGCCCCATTCCTTGTTGATTCCTACTCTTAATCCGTGTGGACTTACCTTTTGACCCATTGCCTACCTCCTACTTAGACTCTTTTTCTTTTAACACTATTCCGACGTGACTGGTTCGTTTTAAAATTCTGAACGCTCTTCCCTGAGGACCCGGTCTCCAACGCTTCATAGTAGGCCCTTGGTTTGCATACACATCTGAAACGTATAGCTCATCGGCATTGAGATTCTTCTCTTCTGCATTTGCCGCTGCTGAAGTGAGTACAGATTCAAAAATTTCCGCACCCTTACCACTGGTGAATTTAAGTATGGTCTTTGCTTCTTCAAGCTGCTTGCCTCTTATCAAGTTCGCTACCGGTTTTAACTTGATTGGAGACATTCTAACGTATTTTGCAATTGCTCTTGCTTCCATTTTTTATCTCCTTTACTCCGCTTCACTCGCTTCAGGTGCTTTTTCCGTCTTCTCAGCCTTGGCTACCGCCTTTATATCTACACCCTTTACTGTTGCACCGGACTTTTTATCCGCATCATGCCCTCTATATGTTCTGGTCGGGGCAAATTCTCCCAGCTTGTGTCCTACCATATCTTCAGTTATGTATACCGGTATGTGTCTTCTTCCGTCATGTACCGCTATTGTATGTCCTACCATCTGCGGAAATATCGTGGATGGCCTTGACCATGTTATTACGACCTTTTTGTCGTTAGCCTCATTCATAGCATTGATCTTCGCAAGAAGCTTCTTATCTACAAAAGGCCCTTTTTTAATCGATCTGCTCACTATTTACCCCCTTATTTTCTTCTTGTTACTATGTATTTATCCGAATGCTTTTTCTTGCGCGTCTTCATTCCGAGCGCCGGCTTACCCCAAGGCGAAACAGGGCTAGGTCTACCTATGCCTGTCTTTCCTTCACCACCGCCGTGTGGATGGTCGTTAGGATTCATAGCGGAACCTCTTACTACAGGCCTTCTTCCCATATGCCTCTTCTTACCGGCCTTTCCTATGTTGATGTTGCCATGGTCCGTATTGCCTACCTCGCCGATAGTAGCTCTACATTCTATTCTGACTTTTCTCATTTCGGATGAAGGCAGTCTCAACTGAGCATAATCGCCTTCCTTAGCCATTAACTGAGCGCCACCGCCTGCAGTTCTCACAAGCTGTCCGCCCTTGCCCTTTTTCATTTCGATATTATGTATCACGGTACCCACAGGGATGTTCTTTATAGGTAGCGTATTTCCTATTTTTATGTCGGCATCTGCGCCCGACATGATTACATCACCGACTTCAAGATTTCTAGGGGCTATGATGTAGCGCTTTTCGCCATCCTTGTAATGAACCAACGCAATATTTGCAGTTCTGTTAGGATCATACTCTATCGCTGCTATCTTGCCCTCTATTCCGTCCTTGTTTCTCTTAAAATCAATAATTCTATATTTTTTCTTATGACCGCCACCACGGTGTCTCACCGTTATCTTGCCATGTGAATTTCTACCCGCATGTTTTGACATTGACTTAGTAAGTGATTTTTCAGGCTTTGTTTTCGTCACTTCTTCAAAGGTAGATACCGTCATTCCTCTTTGTCCCGGAGTAATCGGTTTATATTTCTTAATACCCATCTACATCTTCCTCCTTTTCTACATAGCCTCGAAAAATTCAATTGCTTTGCTATCTTCTGTAAGCGTTACGATAGCCTTTTTCGTGTCGGGTCTTCTTCCCGCCTTTGCGCCTTGGCGCTTTAGCTTACCCTTCCTGTTCATTACGTTTACGCTTTTAATATCCACTTCAAAAATATCGGATATGGATTTTTTAATCTGATCCTTTGTAGCGTTTTTATCTACAATAAAGGTATATTTCTTTTCTGCCGCCTGATCCATGCTCATTTCAGATATCACAGGTTTTCTTATTACATCATATGAATTCATTATGCATACACCTCCTCGATCTTTTCTATTGCCGCCTTAGTTGCGATGAAATTCGTATGGTTTACAATCTCATATACGTTCATGCGTGAAACATTGGTAGTCTCTACATTCGGAATGTTTGCCGCCGATTTCACAACTTTTTCATCCTTGTCCGCCGTCACTATAAGCGCCTTCTTTGCAGCCTTCACATTTTTTAACATTTCCACAACATCCTTAGTTCTGTAATCTGCTATCTCAAGCTTGTCAAGGACTATCAATTCTTTATTCTGCGCCTTGGAAGAAAGTGCGGAAATCATAGCGAGCTTCTTAACCTTCTTAGGTAGCGTATAGCTGTATGACCTTGGCTTAGGTGCAAACGCTACACCGCCTCCTACCTTTGTAGGATCCGTCGTGCTTCCTTGACGAGCTCTGCCCGTTCCCTTTTGTCTAAACGGCTTTCTTCCGCCTCCACGTACATCTCCTCGGGTCTTAGCAGATTGTGTGCCCTGCCTATTATTTGCAAGAAAGTTTTTAATAACTTCCCTTACAGCATTTTCATTCGGGGTAAT
Source organism: Eubacterium saphenum ATCC 49989 (assembly GCA_000161975.1). Lineage (GTDB taxonomy): Bacteria > Bacillota > Clostridia > Peptostreptococcales > Anaerovoracaceae > Eubacterium_N > Eubacterium_N saphenum. The sequence goes on along the minus strand of GG688422.1, from coordinate 977,293 downwards.
TCCAAACACCGCATCGCTTAGCTTTAGCTTGCCGGCGTCCTTGCCCTCAATTGTCATCATATTTACTTCAGACATCTTACACCATTCTCCCTTCTAGTTATCCTTATCGTCTGTAACTGCTTCTTCTTTATCCTGAGCCTCTACCTCTGCAGGTTCTTCTTTTGTAGTTTCTTCTGCTGCCGCTTCCTGTTCTGCAGCCGGTTTTTCTTCGTTAGCATTATCGCCGGTCTTTTCTTGAGATTCAGCTTCTTTATTCTCATCGGCTTTGGCAGGCTGCGCTTTCTTAGGTGCCTTGTCTGCAGTTTTCTTGTCTTCTTCCTGCTTTTGTCTTGCCGCTTCTCTCGCCGCTATAGCGTCTTCTGCCGCCTTACCGCTGAGTACATATTCGCTTTTTTTTGAATATGTAACCATCACTTCTCCACCCTTTTTGCCGGGCACTGCTCCCTTTACAAGCAACACATTCCTGTCCTCTATGAGTTTTACAAGGTCGAGGTTCTGAACCGTAACCTGTTCATCTCCCATATGTCCGGGGCCTTTGTTCCCTTTGAACACTCTTCCCGGATACGCAGCTCCCGCCAGCGCACCTGCAAGTCTCTTATGCTTAGAACCGTGCGACATAGGGCCTCTTCTATGTCCATGTCTTTTAATGTTACCTGCCGTACCTTTACCCTTGCTGGTTCCCGTAACATCCACTTTGTTGCCTTCAGAAAGTTCGCTCACGGTGATTACATCGCCGACCTTATATTCAACGCCGTTTTCAGGTGTGAATTCCGCCATCTTCCTCATAGCGCCGGCTTTTGCCTTGTCGAGCTCACCTTTTTTAGGCTTGTTTATCCTGTGTTCCTTTGTTTCTATGTACGCCACCTTAACGGCATCATATCCATCTGTAGCTTGAGTTTTAATCTGTACCACCTTTGCAGGATATGCTTCTATTACCGTTACGGGTATGGAAACACCGTCTTCTGTAAAAATTTGTGTCATGCCTGCTTTCTTGCCGAAAATTTTCTTCATAGTCCCTTCCTCCTTTACAGCGGATTGCAAGTTGCAATCATTCTAATCTTTGGGTCTAACTTAACTTCAACTCTATATTTACACCTGCCGGAAGCTCCAGCTTTGTAAGCGCATCTGCAGTCTTTGAAGATGCACTGCTGATATCTATCAGTCTCTTGTGCGTCCTCTGCTCAAACTGTTCTCTGCTGTCCTTATACTTATGCACAGCTCTTATTATCGTAACTACTTCCTTTTCTGTAGGTAGAGGTATAGGTCCTGCGACCTCCGCTCCCGTATCCTTGGCTGCATTTACAATCTTTTCCGCCGATTTATCCAAAACGGCATGATCATAACCCTTTAGTTTGATTCTGATCTTTTTAACTTCTGACATTCTTTCCTCTCACTTTCTTGCTACTGTAATCCTTGAATTCCTATCATTGTAAGCTTCATCGCCTTTACGCTCTACCGTGTGTATTACTATGTTTTCGCAACGACAAAACGCTTTGCATTCTTCAAGCGGCCTCCGTCCAGCAGACACCTTTCTCCATGAGAGTTCTCGCAGTAGCACGCAACATCTCACTTCTTCGCTACGATCAAGCCTTCTCATTATAATTGAAGAAAAAGTAGCCGTCAAGCTACTTTTTTCAAATTCTTTTTAAAAATATCAAAATTACCACTTTTATGCAAATAAAACCCCTGAATTCCAAGGCTTATCGCTCGCAAACGTTCACTACCCTCCGTGCGTATCTCTTTATTTTCTTTTTTTCTAGCCCGGAGGCCATTTCATAAAACGTTTTCCCAGTAGATGCATGTGGAGGTGCGGCACTGTCTGAAGCCCGTCCTCTCCACAATTTATAACCACTCTATATCCGTTAGAAAGTCCCAGCGCGCTCGCTATTTCCTTAACCTTCAGGTTCATATGCGCTATTATTTGCGCATCTTCATCCTTGAGTTCATCCATAGAAGCTATATGCTTTTTCGGTATTATGAGCACATGCACCGGAGCCTGCGGCTCAAGATCTTTAAAACACATTATCATATCATCTTCATAGACCTTTTCCGACGGTAGTTCGCCTTTTATTATTTTACAAAATATACAATCACCCATCCTGTTCCTCCAAACTCTGAAAATGCGCAAACCGAACCTATACAAACAATCTTTTATATTACCGGCTTTCAACATACCTCCTTTATAATTTTAACAAACTAAGCCTTCCCCATCATATAGTCAAGATTTATTATCCATATTATACTTATTTCTTTCTTTACAACCCGATACACTCTGCCTTGCAGTCATTCTATAACCGTTTACCTCATTTCCTCTATACGCTTCGCAGGCTTAACTTACTCTATCTTACAGGTCATATAGTCCGTGCAGTCCTTTAAAAATTCTACGTCAATTATATCACCTTTTTCAAGAGAGTTCTCAATTCTTTTTCCTACATCTAAGGGCGGTTTATACTTCACCTTTATATAGTTATCCGTATAACCTGTGTATGCGCCTTCCTCTTTCATTTCAAATATCACGCCTCTCCTGTCTCCCATATTTAATTCATGAAATCTTCTCATGCTGTCCTTTGCAATAGTAGAAAGCTCCTTCATTCTCCTTGTCTTTATTTCTTCTTTTATCATATTCTTAAAACCTGCCGCAGGCGTTCCCGCCCTTTCAGAATACCTGAAAATATGCACCTTCGTAAAAGGAATCTTCTCTACCAACATGAGACTCTGCTCAAAATCTTTTTCGCTCTCGCCAGGAAAACCAACTATAATATCCGTGCTTATTCCATAGTTGCCGTGAGCATCCCTCAGCATATCTACAATATCTATATACTCTTCCCTCGTATAATTTCTCCCCATTGCAGCGAGCACATCATTGCTGCCGCTTTGCACTGAGAGATGCGCATGCCGGCAGAGCTTTGGAAGGTTTTTTATTAAATTGATATATTCTTTATTTACAACCGTCGGTTCCAGAGACCCTATACGGATTCTAAAATCCCCCGGGATGGTAGATATTTTGTTGATCACATCCACCATAGATTTCCCTATGCCTTGATGTAAATCCTCGCCGTAAAGTGCGGTGTTTATACCTGTAAGCACTATCTCTCTGTAACCGTCTTCTACAAGCTTCTTAGCTTCTTCATATATATCATCTACCTTTTTGCTTCTCACCTGCCCCCTTACATGTGCAATTATGCAGTAGGTGCAATACCTGTCGCAGCCATCCTGGATTTTAATATATGCCCTCTTCCTGCCGTCTATATCGCAGGTAGCCTGTATATTTTCAAACGTTTTGCACCTGTTTATGTCGGTAACATCTATAATCACAGATTGTTCTTTTAAAAATTTTTCAACTTTTTCCACTATGCCAAGTTTTGATTCATTTCCTATGATTACATTGCATCCTAAGCTTTTCAACGCAGCTCCCCCGTCCCTTTGAGGATAGCAGCCCATCACCGCAATTACGGAATCAGGATTTTCACGCCTCATTTTTCTGATAGCCTGTCTTACCTTCTTTTCCGCCATACTTGTAACGCTACAGCTGTTTATTATGGCTATGTCAACATCCTTTGTACCGCTTGTAACTTCATAGCCCCTGCTTGAAAATTTCTCCGCTACAGCCCTAGTTTCGTATTGATTTACCTTGCATCCAAGCGTGAGAAAGCCCACCTTCATATACTGCTCCTTTGAAAAATTGCTTTTGATTATGTTATCATGTTTTTTAAATGCATAAAAGAGGAAAGGAAGTAAAATGAAAACTGCAATGTCTACCCGAGAAATTGTAGGACTCGCAATTCTCATAGTCCTTAACATCTTATTTGCCGATGTACTGGCAATCCCCATAGCCGGTATGCAATTCGACTTCGGATTTATATCAGCAGCAGCTATGGGCATGATCTTCGGAGCTAATAAATCTGCTTTGACATCGGGGATCAGCGATATCATGGGAGCACTGATTTTACCTCACGGTACCTTCTTTGTAGGGTTTACGATTTCCGCAATCTTCGGAGGATATATATGCGGTAAATTTTTGCACGATAAGCCCGTATCAATAAAGCGTTCCATCATGTTATCTGCTGCGCTGAGCCTTGTGATAGACCTTTTACTCAATTCAACGTGGCTATATTTTTTCTTTATGAACAAGCCACCATTCATTCCATTCATAACGTCAAGGCTTATAAAACTGGCAATTCTCATACCTTTGCAATCTATAATGCTGTATGCCGTAACTAAAAAGTTATTGCTTAAAATAAACAACAGTATATATCAGCAGCATTTTTCATAAGCCGTTGATTACAACTGTACGACATTTATTCCATATTACCATTTAATAAACAATTAATTAAATCCACCTGCAAAAAACCACAGCCGACTTTTATATTTAAAATTCGGCGCTTTATTATTATATAGGCATACATCAAAGGCGCTTACAGCTCATGCCTGTTTATAGCTCTTCATAAATATCAAGACTCGATGCCTTCGATACATGTTCACTCACATCAAGTACTTTTATACGCTTTTCGCCGGCGGCAAACTTAAGCGTTATGATATCACCGACATTCACCTCGGTTCCCGGCTTTGCTATCCTGTCATTCAGCAATATCCTATGCTTTTCACAGGCCTCTTTAGCCAAAGTTCTTCGCTTTATAATCCTTGAATTTTTCAAGAATTTATCTATTCTCATACCTCACCTTATTTCATGCAATAAAAAACGGACACCTCCCCGCAAGGAAATGTCCGTAAAATTCTAAAACAAAACCTATTTATTTACAGCTGCCTTAAGTGCCTTGCCGGCCTTAAATACAGGTGCCTTTGATGCAGGAATCTTAATAACTTCACCAGGATTCCTTGGGTTTCTACCTTTTCTAGCTTTTCTGTCTCTAGCTTCAAAAGTACCAAATCCGATTAGCTGAACTTTCTCCCCCTTGATAAGAGCCTCTTCTACTGTGCTAACAAATGCATTGATTGTTGCTTCAGCATCCTTCTTAGTAAAACCTGTCTTCTCTGCGATTACCGCAACTAGATCCGCCTTATTCATAAACGAAACCTCCCTAACTTCATATATCTTTTACTACGTAAATTAACGACTGGAAACATTTTCTCATTAAAACGGCTATTTGTCAATGAAAAACAAGTAAAAAAATCATTTAATAATACTTTTTTTCTGATGAAATTTTCGGCATTTCAGCTATATAGTATCTCCAACTTTAAATACACTATATAAATTGGAAATGCTGGTAAAACCTCTAAACAAACAGCTATAATCTGATGCTTGTAATAAAAAAAGACCTGCCCGACAGATCTTTACTTGGTCGGGGTGGCAGGATTTGAACCCGCGACCCACTGGTCCCAAACCAGTTGCGCTACCAAACTGCGCTACACCCCGATGATGTTAATTATGTGGCAGGGGCAGTAGGACTTGAACCCACGACACATGGTTTTGGAGACCATTGCTCTACCAGCTGAGCTATACCCCTACATTGGCGGAGAAGATGGGATTCGAACCCATGCGGCCCCTAAACAAGACCCTAACGGTTTAGCAAACCGTCCTCTTAAGCCTACTTGAGTACTTCTCCCCATTACTCTAAATGGCGGAAAGGGTGGGATTCGAACCCACGGTCCCTTTCGGAATCACTGGTTTTCAAGACCAGCTCCTTAAACCACTCGGACACCTTTCCAAAATGGTGACCCATCCGCGATTCGAACGCGGGACACCTTGATTAAAAGTCAAGTGCTCTGCCGACTGAGCTAATGGGTCATAGTGGCTGGGGTAGCAGGACTCGAACCTACGAATAACGGAGTCAAAGTCCGTTGCCTTACCACTTGGCTATACCCCAATGTGGTGAGCCCACAGGGATTCGAACCCCGGACGCACGGCTTAGAAGGCCGTTGCTCTATCCTACTGAGCTATGGGCCCAAATAGTGGAGCGGATGATGAGAATCGAACTCACGCTACCAGCTTGGAAGGCTGGAGTTCTACCATTGAACTACATCCGCACAATGGAGCGGAAGACGAGATTCGAACTCGCGACCCTCGCCTTGGCAAGGCGATGCTCTACCCCTGAGCCACTTCCGCAAAATATCGAGGTTAGCCTAATGGCTAAAACGTTGTCAAAAATCAATCCCTAAACAAAAACTGGTGGAGGAGAGTGGATTCGAACCACTGAAAGCTAAGCTAACGGAGTTACAGTCCGTCCCCTTTGGCCAACTCGGGAACTCCTCCAGATGGAGCTGGCGGAGGGAATCGAACCCACAACCTGCTGATTACAAATCAGCTGCTCTACCATTGAGCCACGCCAGCGAAAGAAAATGGCGATCCGGATCGGGTTCGAACCGACGACCTCCAGCGTGACAGGCTGGCATTCTAACCAACTGAACTACCGGACCAAAATGGTGGGCGCAATAGGGCTCGAACCTATGACCCCCTGCTTGTAAGGCAGGTGCTCTCCCAGCTGAGCTATGCGCCCACAATCTTCTCTCGTGGATGCTGTTTCCAGCATGCCTAAACATTATATCTATTGCTTCACTTATTGTCAATAGCCTTTTTTAGTTTTTTTGTAAATGTTCGTAATTATTAAACAGTCCATAAGCCATTTTAAAAAATCTTTTTCTACCTGTACCCAAATCAATAGCCTATAGCTCACGTTTCCAAATTTGCTGCAGTTTTTCCTGCAAACTTCCTGCTAAACTTTTAAAACTCTATACAAGATTTCACAGCATGCGCAAATTTTTTCTATTGCTGTAAATTTCCGGCTGAACTTTTAAAGTTTAGCATAGGGGCTTAAGTACGTTGGCCCCTATGCTTTAATATCGAATTGCCTCTATTTATCGCCTTTTTTCTTTGAACTGTCCTTCTTCTTTTCGTTTTTCTTAGGTGTTGGCTTCTTCTTCTCTACCTTCTTAGCGTGCTTGTAAACGAAGTCCTTAGCAGCCTTTTGGTAAAGCTCATCCTTTACGGTATCTTCGAGGTTCTTTCCTGTGTACTTCTTGATGGACTTATCGTCATAACCCATCTTCTTGTATTCTTCAACCCTCTTCTTGATGTCATCGGAACTAGGTTCAATTTTTTCAGCTTCACAAACGAACATATACGCCATCTTAGTCTTCACTTCGTTTTCCGCCTGAGTAGTTACTTCCTTATTATATGCCTTTTCATCTATGCCTCTTTGCTTTAAGTACTGCGCCATAGATTGTTTTTGCTGCTTACGAAGCTGTTCGTTTCTGCCTTTGATTATGTCTTCTGCCGCCTTAACATCATCCTCAGGTAACTTCTTTACCTTTACCTTTGCCATTACCTTTGACCATGCATTTGATTTCATCATTTCTTCTGCACGATTTTCATTTGCCTTTTCCAATTCCTTCTTAATTACCTTCTTAAGCTCATCCATATTTTTAGCTTTGTTTTGAGATAATTTTTTGTAATATGCCGCATCGTTCTTAGACTTTACAGGCTCTTCCACTCTGTTTACCTTTACATCAAATGTAACCTTTTTACCCGCAAGTTCCTTTGAATGATATGTTTTAGGGAAGGTCGCATTGATAGTCTTCTTCTGACCTTTTTTCATCCCAACTATACCGTTTTCAAGATCTTTAATAAACTGGTTGGAACCTAACGTTAGCGTATATCCCTTCGCAGTACCTCCGGCAAAGCTCTTGCCGTCCTTCTTGCCTGCATAGTCTATATTTACTCTATAGTTATCCTTAACAGCGCCCTTTACTTCTTTGTATTGCATCTGTCCTTTAATTCTATTTTGCACTGCATCATTAAGCGCCTTGTCTGTAACCTTCTCTACCTTTTCCTTCTCTACTTCAATGCCCTTGTAACCCGGTACATCAACCGCATCCGATGCCTTTTTACCACCGCATCCTGTGAATAGCACTGCTACTGATAACACCAATGCAATACTCACGGCTCCCATCTTTTTTAACATGTCATTTCTCCTTCCGTGCTATGCCCTCTGCAATAGCTAACTTTCAAAAATACCATGCTAGTATAACAATAATTTATACTCATGTCAATTATTTGCCCAATACAACCATGTTATTTTCTGAACCAAAAATGATAATGTCTTAGCATACCACAAATGAAAATTCCCCAACTTAACATTAGTCCCTTTGTTAAGCGGTGTGCATTGATATTATCCTCTCGACTACATCTAAGGGTTCTTCATTCAGGTCTATATTGTACTTATATAAATACTGCGCCTTATTAAACCTCAATATTGGATGCTTGTATCCACCGATCTTAAGTACGTCTTTAAACTTACCGGCAAGCGCAGAATAGTCATGCGGCTGAAGACTTTTTGCGCTTATATATTCCACAATTATATCGAATTCATTGCTCCTTACCTTTGATATGCCGCACCTTGCCGCTTTGTTTTTCACAAACGACAATTCCATTAGCTTTCTTACGTTCTCAGGACTTCTACCGAACATATCCTCTATATATTCCTTCACGTCTTGAAATTCCTCATTTGTCTGTATACCGGCTATCTTTCTATATACCATAAGCTTTGACTGTGTGTCATGAATGTATGATTTCGGTATATATGCCTCTATATCAAGGCTCATCTCGCACTCGACTTCATCCTCTATCTCAATCTCCCGCCCTTCATTTAAAGCTTTAACCGCATCCTCTATAAGCTTTATATACATTTCATAGCCAATGCTTATCATATGTCCGTGCTGTTGTTTGCCTATTATATCTCCGGCGCCCCTTATCTGCATATCCTTCATAGCGAGCGTGAGCGACGATCCGAACTTCGCAAACTCCTTTATCGCAGTGAGTCTGCTCTTTTGTTCATCCGAAAGCTTTTTATAATCATTATGCAAAAGATAGGCAAACGATGATCTGTTGCCCCTTCCTACTCTTCCTCTGAGCTGGTATAGCTCGGCTATTCCCATCATGTCGGCATCTAAAATAATAATAGTGTTCGCATTTTTAATGTCTATGCCCGTCTCTATTATCTTGGTACATACCAAAACATCTATCTCGCCCGCTATAAATGAAGACAGAGTATCCTCAATATATTTTTCGTTCATCTGCCCGTTCACGGTATCCACTCTGATGCCTTTTACAAGCCTTTCAATCTTTTCCTTTACATCCTGCATATGCGAAATTCGCCTGCAAACCACATACACCTGCCCCTTCCTTGCGACTTCTCTTTCAATTGCCTCTCTCATAATTTCATCACTCTTTATATATACAAAAGTATTGACAGGCATCCTCTCAAGCGGCGGATGCGTTATCAAGCTCAAATCCCTGGCTCCTGATATCGCCATATGCATTGTACGAGGTATAGGAGTGGCGCTGAGCGTAAGTACATCCACATTTTGGCGAAGCCTTCGGATTTTTTCCTTCTGAACAACGCCAAACCTTTGTTCTTCATCTATGATAAGAAGCCCTAAATCCTGAAATCCTATATCCTGAGAAAGCATCCTATGCGTACCTATTAAAATATCTACCTTCCCCGCCTTCGCATCCTCTATGATTTTTTTCTGCTGCACATCGGTTCTGAACCTCGATAATTCCCCTATTATCGCTGCCGTTTTTTCAAATCTCTTCACCAATGTTTTATAATGCTGGTTTACAAGAATGGTCGTAGGAGCAAGGAATGCCACCTGCTTACCAGCAGCTACACACTTATACATCGCCCTTGCGGCAACCTCTGTTTTACCATAACCTACATCTCCGCACAACAATCTGTCCATAGGCGAATGGCTTTCCATATCCGCCTTGACCTCATCTATGGCTCTGAGCTGATCGTCTGTCGGAATATAACTGAAATCCGCATCAAATTTCTTGCTCTCCTCATCATCCGGTAAAAAAGCATACCCTTTTTTAGCCTTACGCTTGGCTTCATCTTCAAGTATCTTCTTTGCAAGCTCTAAAACGGATAACCACGCCTTCTTCTTGGTAACGCTCCATTCGTTTGTAAATAACTTGCTTAGCTTCGGAGCCGCATCGCTTACACCTGAGTATTTAGATAAGACGTTCGCATTCTCAACCGGCACATATAACTTATCATCCTGCGCATAAACGAGGCAGATGTAGTCCTTACTCCTGCCACTTAATTTCATGGTTTTTATGCCGGTATATCTACCTATTCCCTTTGTCTTATGCACAAGGTAATCGCCCTCTTCAATATTTTGATAACCGCTGAGCCTTTCACCTATACTTTCGTTTGTATTACGCTTAGCTCTATATACCCTTACGCCGAAAATATCCTTTTCAGTAAGCAAACACGAATGCTCATCGTTATCTATAAATCCTCTAAACTCATCCGCTCTTCCAAACGTAAAAATATCCGCAGTAATACCGAGTATTCCGAAATGCTCCTGCAGCCTAGCTTTTGAATACTCATCCTTTGCCATTACCCTTACGGTAAACCCTTCATCTTCATGGCGCTCTATGAAATTCTTAAGCTCCTTGCTGTCTATGACATTTCTGATAACTCCCGCATTTTTCCTGACGACTTCAGCAGGTTTTCCATAGTAAAACGAACCCTTTGGAATATCAAAGGCGCTCATATAGTAAATCGCCTTATTTTTCGGTTTATCACATTCTTGCCATATACCCAACCTTTGTTCCATACGCTTCATGTCCACAAGAGCCATGTGATCTAAAATATCTTCTTCCGAGATTTGTTTACTTTCTCTAAGATTTAATATGGTCTTTTGAAATTTTTGTTCTTCGTCTGTACAGCTTTTTGCCACAACATCAGGTTGTTCTATAAAAATGACATCGGGGCTTACGATATCAATGATATCAATCTTAGAATCCTCATCGCCGTTTGCAAAACTTACAGGTTCAATGTCTATGCTCTCAAGAGCTTCGCTGCTTCTTTGAGTTTTGATATCGAACTTTCTGATGCCATCTATACAGTCTCCAAAGAATTCTATCCTTACACCATTTTCGCCATCCTGCATAACATCGATGATGCCACCTCTTACGGCATATTCTCCATCTTCGTACGCATTTTGTCTTCTTTCATATCCAAGCTCTGAAAGCTGAACCTCAACGTCTTCTCTAGAGATGTCCTGCCCCATGGTTAATGTCAAAGCGCTTTTAAATACAGCTGACGACACCTTGGTATTTATCATAAAAGGCGTGACTATTACCATGCATCTTTCTTGCGAAGCAATTCTTTTTACGGCTCTTAAAAAACTTATCTCCTGTTGCCTATCCCTGCTCTCATACCCGAAAAACAAATCTTTGCTCAATACTATGGTTTCTTTTTTTGTAAAGTACTCGAGCGCAGCAGCAAGTTGCATGCAATCTTCTGCAGTAGCTGCAACTAAAAATACCCTATCATGATTCTTTATATTTTCACTTATGTACCGAGCGGAAGCCGACGCCTCCACCCCTATAACTTCAATACGTTCTGCGGTGCTCATATTTTTTCGCTATCTAATATTAAATTGATTCATTACTTTGTCTATATCATCATCCACCATTGCGAGCGCTGCATCAGCAGCTCTTTTTACAACATCTATGATCATGGGGATTTCATCCTTTGAAAAATTTTTAAGCACGAAACGCTTTAAATCTCCTCTTTTCTCTTTATTGATGCCTAGCCTTACCCTTGGGAAATCATCGCTCTTAAGCTCATAGATGATGGACTTCATTCCGTTATGGGTGCCTGCGCTTCCGTTTTTTCTTATCCTCAGCTTTCCAAGATCAATGTCTACATCATCGTAGATTACTATGATGTCGCCGGGATCTAAGCTATAAAAATCCATGATGCGCCTAACAGCCCTACCACTATCATTCATAAACGTAAGAGGCTTTACAAGTACCACCTTTTCACGCCCGACAAAATCCTCGAGCAATAACGAATCAAACTTTTCTTTACCGCCCGAAATACCTAGTTTATTTGCGATTTCATCTATCACCATAAAGCCTACATTATGGCGTGTTTTTTCATAATCCTTACCGGGATTACCGAGTCCTACTATTACCTTCATTTTTTATTCGAAAAGTTCACTTAAAGATTCATTATTATGCACCCTGCTTATAGCCTCTGCAAATAGCGGAGCAACGGAAAGCTGCGTTAAATTATCGAGCATCTTTTCTTCCGGCAGTTCTATGGTGTTTAAAACTACGATTTCTTCTATATCTGCGCCTCTAAGTCTATCTATAGCAGGTCCTGATAACACCGGATGCGTAGCGCATACATATACCTTCTTGCAGCCTTTTTCCCTCAGTGCATCTATTGCGCTCACTATGGTACCCGCGGTATCTATCATGTCATCTATCAATATGCAATCCTTCCCCGCAACATCACCTATTATATTCATAACTTCGCATTTATTAGCTTCAGGTCTTCGTTTATCTATAATCGCTATAGGTGCATTAATCTTTTGCGCAAGGTTCCTCGTCCTTCTTACGCTGCCGTGATCGGGAGAAACCACTACGACATTTTCCATTTTCTTGTTCAAAAAATGTTTCGCAAGCACGGGAAGTCCTTCAAGATGGTCTACGGGAAGATCGAAAAATCCCTGTATTTGGGATGCATGAAGGTCCATGGTGACCACTCTGTCCGCTCCCGCTGCTGTGATAAGGTTTGCTACGAGCTTAGCTGTAATCGGGTCTCTGGCCCTTGCCTTTCTATCCTGTCTTGCATAACCATAGTATGGTATAACGGCGTTTATTCTCCCCGCTGAAGCCCTTCTCATTGCGTCTATCATTATCAAAAGTTCCATTAAATTAGAATTAACAGGCGAGCTCGTAGACTGCACCACAAAGCAATCATATCCTCTGACTCCTTCTTCTAAAGCCACCTGTATCTCTCCGTCGCTAAACTTTGTAATCCTGCCCTTACCCAATGTTTTACCAAGACAAGCTACAACTTCCTTTGAAAGATCCATATTAGCGTTACATGAAAATACTTTAAATTCTTCGCAAGACATAATTTGCCCCTTTCTCTTTAAATTATTTCTTAAGTCCCTTCTTATCCGAAAAACCTTCGATTACCGTACCCTTTGTACGCTCCACATATAAAGCTCCTTCTTTTACGTCTTTAACCACCGTAGAGCCCGCTGCAATATATGCTCTGTTGCCCACTACTACAGGCGAAACCAGATTTACGTTACACCCTACAAAGGCTCCGTCCATGATTCTGCTCCTATATTTTTTTACGCCGTCATAGTTTACAAACACGACTCCACAGCCTATGTTGACATTCTCACCCACATCACTGTCTCCGATATACGCAAGATGAGAAGTTTTGGTACCCTCTCCTATATTGGAATTTTTAATCTCCACAAAATCGCCTATCTTACAATTTTTCCCGATGCTGCTGCCCGGCCTTATGTAGGCAAACGGGCCTACGTTAGTGCCTTCCGCAACTTCACTTTCGAGTACTACGGAATTATCTATACTAGCTCCTGTTATCTTTGAATTTTCCACTCGTGAATTCGGGCCGATAACTGCACTTCCCGAGATCTTGCTCTTTTCAATTATGGTGTTAGGTCTTATCCTTGCTCCCTTTTCTACGCTACTTTCTTCATCTATGTATGTTGTATCTACATCGTCTATAATTACTCCTTGCTCAATTAATTGTTCACACTTTTTTCTGCTGTACATGTCGCCTTTTACCTCCACCCACTAAAATAATTCTCTGTCATATTCCATGAGCAGCTCTCCCGCCTTGAAAATATCCCCTGCACCCATGGTTATAACTAAATCGTTTATCTTTAAATTTTCATATACAAATCCCGCCATATCTTCCATATCTTCAAAAAAATAAACTTCCTTCTCAGGAAATCTTTTTTTTATGTCCTCTACTATGGACTTTGCGCTTAATTTGTTTATATTTATCTCACGTGCTGCATATATTTCATTCATTACGATGATGTCGGCCTTTGAAAGTGCAGGCGCAAAATCGCTGAAGAGCGCCTTGGTTCTCGTGTATGTATGGGGCTGAAATAAACACCATAGCCTATTGTGTTTCATCTTCTTTGCGGCATCTAAAGTAGCCTCAATCTCTGTAGGATGGTGCGCATAGTCATCCACAAGCTTCACGCTACCACCTATCATACCGACTATGTCAAATCTTCGGTTTATTCCGCTAAACTCGTTTAACGTATTCTCTATATCGCTACCGTCCACTCCCAATGTATGCGTGCAAGCTGCCGCCGCAAGTGCGTTTTGGATGTTATGTTCGCCGGGGATCTTAAGTTTCACGTTGGCTACTACATTTTCTCCATTGCATATTTTAAATGAAGGCAGACCTTGATGGTCGAATTCTATGTCTTCCGCCACATAGTCGCTGCCCCTGCTAAACCCAAATGTAACCACATTGGATACGTTTTTTAGCGCCGCCTTGACGAACGGATTTGCGTCATACCCTATTACAAGCCCGTCCTTCGGTACGAGCTCTGCAAATGCCCTAAAGGATTTTGCTATATGTTCAATGTCATCGAAGTAATCGAGGTGGTCGGAGTCGATATTTAAGATAAGCTCCACCTTTGGGCGAAGATTTAAAAAACTGTCCATATATTCGCATGCCTCCGTGACAAAGTACTCACTCTTGCCTATCTTCAAATTACCGTTGATATCACTTAAGTTCCCGCCTACCAAAATTGTAGGGTCTTTCTTTGCGTTGTTTAATATCAATGAAACCATTGATGTAGTGGTGGTTTTCCCGTGCGTACCTGAAATCGCTATACTGGTGTTATATTCACTCATCAGCATTCCAAGTGCTTCGGCTCTTGTAAGCAGTTTTATTCCAAGGCTCTTTGCCTTTAGAAGTTCCGGATTATCATCCGCTATTGCAGCCGTATATATAACCAGGTCTATGTCCTCTTTCACATTTTTTGCCATGTGCCCCAAAGCCACCCTAGCTCCCATCGATATAAGCTTATCCGTGCTGTCACTCTCTCTCATATCAGAGCCGCTGACATTGTATCCTCTATCTATCAGAATCTCAGCTATCGCAGACATTCCAATACCACCTATGCCTATACAATGAATATTTTTATAATGTGAAAAATCATCCATAATCAGCTCCTAAAAAATAAAATCGTTTAGCCCAAGAATATTCACTGAAAACTAAACTCTCTGCATTACATTATACAACACTGAAACTCCGCTTAACCAGTTATTTCAAAAAATATTTTCATCCGATCAAAGTCTACGGTTTTCGCCCATGCCTTAATTCAAATAATTTTCAAAATATGATCCACGGTTCTCTTGTTCTCGATAAATTTCATCAAATTCTATCTTTGTTTCTTTTTTTGCTCCAAATCCTTTACAATGTATCTACTATTTCTCTCAGTTCCTCTGCTTATCTCATTTAAATATCTAATCAATTAACGGCATGCCCCTCGTAAACAAAACAGGAGGCTTTCGCCTCCTGTTTTGCAGTCAAAATATGAAAAAATTATTGTCTGTTGCAAATTTAGTATAACAAATTTTACCGTAGCTGTAAAGCCCTATTCGATAATACTTGCTACTACTCCGGAACCTACCGTTCTTCCACCTTCTCTTATCGCAAATCTTAATCCTTCTTCTATCGCTATCGGTGTGATCAGCTCTATTTCCATCTGTACGTTATCTCCCGGCATGCACATCTCCGTACCTTCAGGTAACTTTAGATCTCCTGTTACGTCTGTTGTTCTGAAGTAGAACTGCGGTCTGTATCCGTTAAAGAACGGCGTATGTCTTCCGCCTTCTTCCTTCTTTAGCACGTATACCTCCCCCTTAAACTTAGTGTGTGGGTTGATAGTACCTGTTGCTGCCAATACCTGACCTCTCTTGATCTCTTCTCTTTGCACACCTCTTAGTAGCGCTCCTATGTTGTCTCCTGTCTCCGCCTTGTCGAGTAGCTTCCTGAACATCTCTATTCCTGTTACTACTACCTTTCTTCTCTCTTCTGTAAGACCTATAAGCTCTACCTCTGCTCCTACCTCGAGTGTTCCTCTCTCTACTCTTCCTGTTGCTACCGTTCCTCTTCCTGTGATTGAGAAGATATCCTCTATAGGCATTATGAACGGCTTGTCGTTATCTCTTTCAGGCTCAGGAATGTATTCGTCTATCTTTTCAAACAGCTCTACTATCTTATCTCCCCATTTGCCGCTTGGATCTTCCAATGCGCCAAGCGCTGACCCTCTTATTATCGGAGTGTCGTCTCCCGGGAAGTCGTACTGGTCGAGTAATTCTCTCACTTCCATCTCCACTAGATCGAGTAGCTCTTCATCGTCTACCATGTCGCACTTATTTAGGAATACTACGATGTACGGTACACCTACCTGTCTTGAAAGCAGGATGTGCTCTCTTGTCTGTGGCATAGGTCCGTCTGTAGCTGCTACTACCAAGATGGCTCCGTCCATCTGCGCTGCTCCTGTGATCATGTTCTTTACATAGTCTGCGTGTCCCGGACAATCTACGTGTGCATAGTGCCTGTTAGGTGTTTCGTATTCTACGTGTGAGGTCGCTATTGTGATTCCTCTTTCCTTCTCTTCAGGCGCCTTATCTATCTGATCAAATGCTACTGATGATCCCAGCTGATACCTCTCCTGCAACGTCTTTGTGATTGCCGCTGTCAGTGTTGTCTTTCCGTGGTCTACGTGACCTATCGTTCCTATGTTGATATGCGGTTTGGTTCTCTCAAATTTTTCCTTTGCCATCTCTTCTTTCCTCCTTATTTATTAACAAATGGAGCTGTTGAGCAGACTTGAACTGCCGAACCTCTTCCTTACCAAGGAAGTGCTCTACCGACTGAGCTACAACAGCAAATTTAACAAAGGCAATAATATAATCAATATTAAAACCTAATCATATCTGATAGTACTATAAACCATAGCCCTTGTCAACAGCTCAGCATGCGATTACAACATTCTTCTGAACCAAAAATAATATTGTCCTATTCTTTTTCTTTTTTGTAATCTTCCATCGCTTTTTCCAATAGAGCGAAATTACAGCTTGCAAACTTAACAGTGTTGTTTTTTACCTGTGTAGTATAAAAATTTTCCACTTTCTTTAAGATTTTCTTTTTGTGTTTTTTACAAAAATCCAATTCTTTTTTCAATAGTGACTGAAATTTCTTGTCATTGATATTTTCAATATCTATTTTTTCATAACAATTCTGAACTAACGGGATCATCTTTTTTATATCTAATACAGATAATACATGTATGATTTCTTCTTCTTTTGAACCCTTCTTGTATATATCATCATTAACAATTATATGGTCAATATTTTTTCTTATGGTTTCGTATACTAAAAAATGACTACTAGATACATTCCTCCATTTTTTATGCTTAGGCTTTGCAGATGTTAACGGTATAAAATATTCATTGTTCTGAATGCCCGTAATTATTCCTACAAAAGGTTTTATTCGAGTTTTATAACTCGGATTATAATATACCTCCTTATCGATTGAATATAGGTACCTTAAATAATTTATATCTATTGTGTATAACGCATAATCCTCTGTACTAATCATACTTACTTCCTCTTTTAAATAGAGAGGAGCGATACGCTCCTCCCCTTCTTTACAGTTCCACCTTTTTGTTTCCACGGCAGCGGGTCGCCCTCTTTACAGTTCCACCTTTTTGTTTCCACGGCAGCGGGTCGCCCTCTTTACAGTTCCACCTTTTTGTTTCCACGGCAGCGGGTCGCCCTCTTTACGATTAAAGTATACCACACCAATACCGGTTTTTGCGCAAAAATTGAAATTAAATTTCCAACGACTATTAGATGTTGCTATTTTACCCTTATGCCGATAACTTTTGAGTATATGCCTCTATATATTATGCCGTATAATTTTTTGTACGCCACTACCTTGTAGTAATAACGCTTATTCGCCTTGCATTTTTTGTCCAAATATTTAATTGTAGCCTTTTTAGAAGCTAGTTTCTTGATAAGCACAAACTGTCCTTTTTTGCCGGTTTTTTTGTAGATCATATAGCCATCAGCATTTTTTGCCCTGTTAAATGTAAGCAATACCTGTCTATTTTTCTTAAAGCGTTTTACCTTAAGCTTAAACCTCTCCACCGCATCGAGTTTAAAGATTGAAGCTTCGTTTGATGTTGAAAGCACGGCGTTACCATCCATAGCCTCAACCATATATACAAAATATTTTCCCGATGTATTATCTTTCATGGTGTATACGTAATTACCGGAGCTGTCTTTTTCAAGCTCAGACGCATCTATAAGCTGCTCTTCCTTCGCACCCTTGGTATACATATCCACATTCCTTATCTTGATTTTATACCTATACGCCCCATCTACCGGAGTGAATACCAATTGTGTTTTTCCTGTATTGTTTAATTTTACGGAAAGATCTATACTCTTATGCGTCTTAACATATGAAATCGCAGATTCGCCATAGTATTCAAGTCCATCTTCGACCATTGTAGCTACCGCCCTGTACACATATTCCTTGCCCGGCTCCGCTTCGAAGTCAAAAATGCTGAGTTCATCGTTTCTTTGAATCACGGCTACAAGCACTTCCTTACCGGTGCTGCTGTTTTCTTTTCTGTATACCTTAAACGCCGAATGAATATTGGCAGACGGATGCTTAATCGTAAGCTTCGGATAGCCATTCGCCTTTACCGCAGTGAGCCCCGGCCTTCCTATCGCTTTTCTGAACCCTGTCTTAAATACAGGATATAGCGTAATACTCTTGTTTACCTTTGTTGATTTATAGAAATTCTGATACTCTGCGCCCTTCTTTGTGGACCAGCCCATAAAATGCATGCCTTCTCTATGTATATTTGTCGGTAGCTTATCACCCAAAGCCTCGCCGGCATTTACCATAATCGCCGAAACGTCGCCTTCCGCACCGCCAATATCAAAGCTCACCTTATACTTGTTAGGGATTGAAGGTTTCTCAGGTTCAGGCGGTTTTGGCGGATCTACCGGTTTAGTCGGTTCTTCAGGTTCCGGCTTAGGCGCTTCCACCTTCTTCCATGCGGCTAACAACGAAATGTTTGAACTTATTACATAGTTGTCCGGTAATATTTCGTAGCTACTCATAGCATCGCTCTTATATGTCCAACATATGAATTCATGGTTCGGCTTCTTTAAAGAAGCCTTAGTTGGAAGGTCTGACAACCTTATTATATCTCCATACGTATACTTCCTGTCTTCTAAGGTTTCAACTTTGCCGTCTACCATATAATCCCCACCGTTTAGATTGAAACTCACCTTAGCAGGGATTCTATCCCACCTTGCACGTAGCGATGTATCTGACTTTATCACATAGTTATCAGGTAACTTCTCATAATCTTGCATGCTGTCAGTTTTGTATTCCCAATATAGGAACACATGGTTTGGCTTCTTCAAAGAATTTTCATCAGGTAAATCTGTAAGTTTAACGGTATCGCCGTAATTATATGTAACATCGTCAAGTGGCTTAACATCCCCATTCACGCTATATTCGCCACCATTGACATTGAATTTGAGGTTAAATGTTTGTAGCTTAAACATCGGATAAATGGAAATTGGTTTTTTTACCACGTAATCCTTCACATCTTCTATTTTGGAAACAGGGTATGTGAACGAATGACCACTGTCGTCAACTATCTTGTATCCCACTAAATCATAGCCTTCCTTTGCGGTTTCACTTTCAGGAAGTAGCTCGCCGAGCCGGCTTCCATATTTAAGGCTCTTTACCTTTGCAGGCGATGAATTTGCCTCGTATTTATAGTATTTTACGTCCAGATAGATGTCCTTCCATTTTGCGTAGATGACAAGGTCTCCTTTTACCGCAGCGTGTTCATTTACATCTTGTCCTTGGTCATTTGCTTCCCTTGACCAACCTGCGAATTCAGCGGTGCGCACTTCCCTCCTAATGACTCAAGCTGGATAAAACAGCCTTAATCAAAACAAAACACTGAAAATCAGAAAATTTTAATTAAAGTTTACTAATACTCTCCTAATAAATAAGTTTATTTTTAAAATGGCTAAAATACCACTACAGCCGCCTCATCTAAAACAATAAAACTTAATACCAGTGCGGAAGCTCCCGCACAGGAGCAATCTGAAACTATCTTTTTAAATTTATAAAGCAAAAGCCCCCTTTTTGGGGGGCTTTACATCATCATTTATTAAAATGTCGTATCTAAGCTAAAGATGCGCCGAGAGCCTTACATTCCTCCACACCTTCATCATCAGGTGTTTCATTGATCATAAGACCTTCTCCTATCAAAGTAGCTCCGATTTCATTACACTCAGCTACCCAGTTTCTCATCCATTCGCCATCGCCCCAGCCGTATGAGCCGAACAACGCGACCTTCTTACCTGAAAGCTCTCCTTTAACCTCATCCCACATAGGAGCAAATTCAGATTCCTCAAGCACTTCTTCTCCCATTGAAGGGCAACCGAACGCTATAACGTCAAACTCAGCTACCTTTGCAGGGCTGAAATCTCCCGCCGTAAACGTTTCAACTTCTGCACCTGCACCCTTTGCACCCTCTACGATGCTGTTTGCCATGTACTCCGTGTTGCCTGTGCCACTCCAATAAACTACTGCTACTTTTGCCATAGTATTCTCCTTTACTTACTACAAAAAACATCTATCTATGAAGCGAAACCGCTTTCATACAAAATTAACCGACCGTAAGATCGTACAAAGTCTTACCTCTGCTATGACACCTTCGGTATACATTACGGCATTTCTTAAGCATACAAAACCTCTTGCATGCCTCCTCTATGTTCCCGTACACCTTCCATTGTCCGGCAACTCTGTGATTTTCCCCTGAATTTTCTATAAACCCTATGACATCGCATAGAGGATAATCCAGAAATATTCCTATCTCATGAGGAAATTCGTTTTGAACGTTCATCCTGGCTATCAACCTGTTTAGCAATGAATTTATATCACAAGAAGCAGCATCGTAACCGTACCTAACCAAAAACCGCTGCGTATCGATGTCCCTAAACTTCTCTGCGAGCTTTCCGGGCCTGTATACATATACCAAAACCCTGCCGTTTTTAACCCTGAGAATCTTAAATGCGAGCTTCTTCGCTTGAAACTCGGCATTCGCCATATCTATTTCAGATACGACATCACTAAGATCGCTACACGGAATGTTCACCATACTCGCACACTTAATGCCTGCAAATGTCGGAGAACAATGTTCAAGCAAATAATACTCGAAAGATTCGCTCATCTACTACCTCTTTTGCTAGTTGTAACAAACGTTAAAGACAGCATACCATTGACAAGCGGTTAATGCAAGCAAATCTTGATATTTTTCTAAATTTTCTTCCAGCTTATACTTTTTCTATAAATTCTGTTGCTATTTTTGTTTCATTGTTATATGATGGATTTGGGTTTCAAAATAACCCTGAAATAATTTCCCAAATCAATTAATAAGAACCCCCCTTCCGAAAAGGTATTTTTTAAAGGAATGGAGGTTTTTTTATGTCTAAATCAAAAATCATCGGCGTAAACGAAAGAGTGCCGCTAACAAAGGGGATACCGCTCAGTATCCAACACACGTTCGCTATGTTCAGCGCTTCAATACTGGTGCCGTGGCTTGTAGGTATCAATCCTTCGATAGTATTGCTGATGAACGGAATCGGAACGTTGCTGTTCATCCTCATAACGAGAGGAAAGGCACCGGCCTACCTGGGATCGAGTTTTGCGTTTCTATCACCCATCTTCATAATAATTGCAAATAAGAATCTGGGGTATCAATACGCACTCGGCGGCTTCATAGTCTCAGGCATAATATTCTGTGTAATCGCTCTACTCATTAAGTTCGTAGGAACGAAGTGGATAGACGTGGTGCTGCCACCTGCTGCAATGGGTCCTGTAGTAGCCCTCATAGGTCTCGAGCTTGCAGGCACAGCTGCCAAAACCGGCGCAATAGTGCCAAACCCTGATAACGGATACACTTCCTTGGATCCGAAACTAATCGCTATATTCTGCATTACCTTGCTCGTGGCGATATTCGGCGGAGTGGTGTTTAGAGGTTTTGCAAGCGCAATTGCAATATTGATATCCATAGTAGTAGGCTATCTATCGGCACTGGCCTTCGGGGTTGTGGATTTTTCCGCAATTTCAAGTGCAAGCGTATTCAGCTTGCCAACGTTCATGCTGCCTAAGTTCAACCTTCAGGCGATCTTGATAATACTCCCTGCTACCCTCGTAGTAATATCGGAGCATATCGGTCACCAGGTAGTAACCAGCGAAATCGTAGGAAAGGACCTGCTAAAGGATCCCGGACTTCACAAATCCATCCTGGCAGACGGTCTATCTACAACCATATCAGGGCTATGCGGCTCGGTACCGACCACCACTTACGGTGAAAACATCGGCGTTATGGCAATCACTAAGGTGTATAGCGTATGGGTAATCGGAGGAGCTGCAGTATTCTCAATAATACTTGCGTTCATAGGCAAGGCGTCCGCCTTGATTCAAACCATACCTGCACCCGTAATGGGTGGCGTAAGCTTCTTACTATATGGAATGATCGCGGCATCCGGACTGAGGCTTTTGGTGGACGAAAAGGTGGATTACTCAAGACCCCGAAACCTTGCGCTCTCCTCTGTAGTATTTGTAACGGGCCTATCAGGAGCATACATACAACTCGGAGAAGTGAAGCTCACAGGAATGGCGCTGGCTGCAATGGTGGGCATGGCGCTCGGTCTAATAATGTACATAATAGATAAGCTTCACCTTGCTAATGACCACGTGGACCCTAAGGACATAGAGCTCAAGAACTTCCAAAAATAGCAAACTTAAAATAAAGCTCTTTAATAAAAAATATTTGACCTCTATTTGGGTGAAAGCTCAAATAGGGGTCAAATTATGCTTTAGATCGTAAAATATTTGACTATTTTAGAAACATGTCATGGTAAAACAATAGTTATCCTTGATAAAACATACGCTTAATGATAGAATAAAGTTGCATGGAGGTAATTATATGAGCGCATCACTTCACGTTCCTGAAAATGCCGATATTGCGGAAAGAGTATTGATGCCCGGCGATCCACTTAGAGCTAAGTACATAGCGGAAAATTATTTGGATGATGCCAGGCTGATAAACGATATTCGCGCGATGTATGGTTATACGGGATTCTATGAAGGCACTGAAATTACAGTCCAGGCAAGCGGTATG
This sequence comes from Eubacterium saphenum ATCC 49989, assembly GCA_000161975.1. Lineage (GTDB taxonomy): Bacteria > Bacillota > Clostridia > Peptostreptococcales > Anaerovoracaceae > Eubacterium_N > Eubacterium_N saphenum. The sequence continues at coordinate 954,226 of GG688422.1, read as the reverse complement.
GGTATTCCATCAATGGGAATTTACTCTTATGAGCTGTTTGAAGATCACGATGTAAAATATGCGATAAGAATAGGTACGGCAGGATCTATAAAAAGCGATGCAAAGCTGTCTCAAATTGTATTTGCGACTTCAGCGTCCACTACATCAAATTATCAAAGTGAGTTTCAAATAGACGGTCATTTGGCACCTGTCGCAGATATCTCACTTTTAACTGCAGCAATTGCAGTGGCTCAAAAAGACGGATTAAACTTTATGAGCGGGAACGTGCTTACAGAAGAATCTTTTTATAGTAGCAAAAGCTCTCACGAAAGATACAAGCACTGGAAAAGATTAGGGATATCTGCAATAGAAATGGAAACGGCAGCGCTGTATATAAACGCCGCCTACCACGGAGTAAAGGCTCTGAGCATGCTTACCATAACAGACAACATTGAAACCGGCGAAAAGTTATCAGTAAGTGAAAGAGAAACCGGGCTTGATAAGATGATCAAATTAGCTCTTTCAACAATCTCATCTATGTAGTAGAAAGGAAGGTTTCCCATGATAGAAAAGAAGGAAATTTACGAATCCGGCGAAGATTATCTAGAGGCTATCTTGATGCTTAGCCAAACACTTGACAGAGTAAGGGCTATAGATATAGTCCACAAGCTCGGATATTCTAAACCGAGCGTAAGCATCGCTATGAAAAACCTTAAGGCAAAGGGCTTTGTGGAAGTAATCAGAAACACCATAACTCTCACTCCAAAGGGGCTTGAAATAGCGGAAAAAATGTACGAAAGACATAAATGGGTGTCTGAGTTTTTCAAAACTCTAGGTGTGCCTGAAGATATCGCAACGAGTGATGCCTGCAAATTAGAGCACCATTTCAGCGATGAAACGTTCAACACGCTGAAGAAGTATTTTTCAAATACGGAAAAATTAAAGAACTACATCGACTCATATTAATAGGATCATGGTAAGAACTACTCACCCTTTGATGTATGTCAATGGGTGGGTTTTTAATTTCAGGAGGAAATTTTGTTTATTATATTACTCATTCTCGGATTTATACTACTATTCTTCGGAGCCGATTGGCTCGTAGAGGGAAGCAAAGATATAGCAAACAGGCTGAACATCCCTACGATAGTAATAGGTCTCACGCTTGTATCCCTCGGGACTTCACTCCCCGAGGCGGCTGTGAGCTTTACGGCTGCACTTAAGGGAAACAGTCAAATCTCAATAAGCAATATACTGGGTTCTGACATCCTGAACCTTTGCATAATATTCGGTGCGGTGGCTTTATTCCCATCTATCAAGGCTCTACCTGAAGATATTTTCAAAAGCACAAAACGTGATATCCTAACCTCCGCCCTCACTGCAATCATACTTTCACTGTTTATGATCTTTGCGGGTTCTCAAGTACTACCGCGAGCGCTCGGCTACAGCCTGCTGATAATGCTCGCCGCATATTTATTAATAATCTATAGATACAGCAAGAACAATGAAAATACGGAGGATCACGAGCTTACGCTGGTAAAATCGCTGCTTCTCATATTGCTCGGGATAGTAGCTGTAATACTGGGAGGGCAACTCGTAGTACAAAACAGCATCATCCTTGCTAAAATACTTAACATATCAGATACGATAATCGGCCTTACGATAGTAGCTCTCGGCACTTCCCTTCCTGAACTTACTACTTCAATAATCGCCGCAAAGAAAGGCGAACATGGCATAGCTATAGGTAATGCAATAGGGTCTAATATAATAAACATTCTGCTGATACTCGGGGTATCTTCTATAATCTCCCCGCTGTCTATAAACGTCCACAACATCCAAGATGCGATAATATTCGCCTCTATAAATATAGTGATACTTCTGTATTTACTCCTTAAAAAGCAATTAAAAAGAGGACTTGGAATCGCCCTCTTCCTAACATACATAGCCTACCTTGCATTCATAAACATCCGTTAGTATTACTTATTAAGTAAAGATATTGCCCTATTCAGCTGTTTATCGCTGTACTTATTATGCACAATGTAATCAGGCGTTATGCCTACGCCGTGAATCTTCTTTCCCTTAGGCGATACATATTCAAGAGTAGTCAAATACAATGCGCCTCCGCTTTTAAGAGGCAGTGTAGTTTGAATTACGCCTTTACCGTATGTCTTTTCTCCAACCAGCTTTGCGGCGCCGTTTTCCTGAAGTGATACCGCGAGAATTTCAGAAGCGCTGGCGCTATATTTATTCACTAAGATGACCACCTTTGCATCTTCTTTACCCTTGCCATATTCGTATGAATCTTCTTCCTTTGATTTATTGTAAACCTTGATGGCCGTCCCCTTATCTACAAACATGTTTCCTATCGCAAGCGCCGAATCCAAAAAGCCGCCACCGTTATACCTGAGGTCTAAAATTATGTTTTTAAATCCCTTGTCCTTGTATTTTCTATATTCCTTTTTAAACTCGGTTGCCGTATTCACACCGAAACTCGTAATTCTTATCTGAACGAATTTTTTCTTCACTATCCTTGAATATACCGTCTTTTCCTTGATATCTCGCCTTACTATGGTATAGCTTTTAAGTTTTCCGGCTCTCTTTATCACGAGCTTAACCTTGGTTCCGGCCTTGCCCTTTATTAGCTTCAACACGTCCTTTCCCTTATCTACATTCCTGCCTTCTACTTTTGTAATCACGTCTCCCTTTTTAAGCCCCGCTTCCTCTGCCGGCGACTTCTTCATGACACTGCGTATTCTATAGAGATTACGTGGAGCCTTTTCATACACTATACCTATGCCTGAATATGACCCCTTGTTATCTTCAAGGTACTCCGCATACTCCTTTTCCGTCATATATCTTGAATACTTGTCGCCAAGAGCCTTTACATATGCCTTTGCAAGCATATCTTTGACCTTCGTTTTATCGTATTTCTTATAAAACTCGGAATCTATCTCCTTTTCTATCAAGGCAAGCTTCTCGCTTATGCTGTCGCTCTTACCCCCATGTGAAAAAGGCTTAAAATAAACAAGCGTAAATACCGAACAAACAATTACGGATACCACTACCCCTGCTATAAATCCCGTTACCATGCTATTCTTCTTCATAATTCCTACTCCTAATTGCTTTAAATTATATCCGAAACCGTTATTTGAGGGCTCAGCTTGCCTCTATACTCATTCGCCCCAAACTTTCCGATTATGGAAATGTGTTTTTGCTCTTCTATCATATTTATAACCTCAGCCGCAGCGTTAAAGCACATGCATTCCAAGGTGTTCCTCGCCTGCTTTAAGAAGAACTTTATGTGCCTGCTGTCCCTTCCCAGATAAATCATGTTAAACGGCACCACATCTTCTATTAAAAATCTGATATCCTCATTTAACTTACCGTATGGCTCAAGCATCTTAAGCTCGCTTGCAAGTTCTAAATTCATATCGGATACATCCACCTTGAGGTCATACTTATAATTCTTTTTCAGACTACCCGGATCTGCCTCCACCATATCGTCTACAGCCCTGTAAAACCTCTCTCTAAAGACATTCTCATCGCTTTTTTTAATTGTAAACCCGCAGGCTGCAGAATGCCCTCCGAAGTTTACATAAAGATCCTGAAACTTCAAAAGCAATTGATAAAGGTCTATTGCATCCGGGCTCCTTCCGCTAGCCTTAAGATATCCGTCTCCGGTATCCACCATGACGATAGCTACCTTACCGAAATCTTCCTTTAATTTCCCTGACACTATCCCTGCAACCCCGCTATGGATGTCGAGGGTGAGCAATATAGCATTCTTATCGGCACCCGTTTCCACCATCTTTTCTTTGGAACGCTTCACCTCAGCCACCTGCAGTTCCTTTCGCTTCGTGTTGAGATTCACAAGATCCCTTGCAAGCGTCATGGCTCTTTTTTCATCATCAGTTATGAATAATTCAACACCTATAGAAGCGTTTTCAAGCCTTCCTGCAGCATTTATGCACGGCGCTATCCTAAAAGACACATCGTCAGACTTTATTTCTCTATCTGCAATCCCGAGCTCTCTAAGCAAACACCTAAGCCCCAAATTCGGGTTTTTATTCATTTTTAAAAGTCCATACTTTATGTAAGTCCTATTTTCATCATACACGGGCATTATATCCGCTATAGTGCCTATAGCCACCAGATCCAATGTCTCAAGCAAAACCCGTTTATCGAGGTTCAGCTTTCTCTGTAACTGCTGTAACACCTTAAAGGCAACCCCCACACCCGCAATTTGAGGGAAGGCACAGCTTGATTTCGGGTGCTTGGGATTTACGTTTATCCCTTCGTAATGATGTTTATCAACGGTGTGATGGTCCGTAATAACTACGTCCATCCCGATGCTTTCTGCGTATTCCGCCTCTTCATATGAATTGCTGCCGCAGTCTACGCTTATTATTAAGGTGGTACCTGTCTCCTTTATTTTATTAATAGCTTCTATGCTTATACCGTACCCTTCATCCATCCTCGATGGGATATAATATTCTACATCCGCTCCTGCAGCTTTTAGGAACATAAACATAATGCCGGTGGAAGTAACTCCATCAGCATCGTAGTCGCCATATATTGTTATCTTTTCGTTATTTTCACACGCCTTCGCAATTCTACTCACCGCTTCATCGATGCTGTATAATTCATCGGCAGGATGAGTAAGTTGCGGAGTGGGTGAAAAAAATTCTTCCGGATCTCCAATGATATCTTTTCGGAGGCTGAGTATTCTGGAAAAAACCTTGCTGTAAGCCATTATATCTCCTACTCCTTTAAAAATCTCCTCATTGAAGCTATACTACCCGTAGCACCTATACACATCCCGAGGGCTATCAATATCCATGCTAAACTTCCCGCAAGGAACTCTACAGGCACCATAGGTGTAGATAATATCGTTATAACGTTCTTTCCGATCGTAGAAACTATCTTAATATATATGAACGTTGAAAGCCCTACGGCGATAGCGCCCGAAATGAGACCTATCAACATTCCCTCAAGCAAAAACGGTCCCCGGACAAACCAGTTTGTTGCTCCGACATACTTCATTATGCTTATTTCATCCGAACGGGCAAACACTGTGAGCTTTATGGTATTTGAAACCACCACTATACAGATGAAAATCAAGAACAGTATTATGACAAGAGCAGACCATTGAATGAACCTCGTGGCCTTTATTAATTTCTCCACCGTCTTTTTATAATACTTTATATCCTCAACACCTTCCGTCTTCTTTGCTTTTTCAGCTATCTTATCAGCTGTTTCAAGCTTTGAGACGGTGATTATAACGGAATTCGGAAGAGGATTTTTCCTCAAGTTATCAAGCAGGTAACCGCTGTTTCCCCATCTTGCCTTAAGCATACGCATCGCCTCTTCCTTGGTTTGATATGCAGCTCGTTTTACGCCCTCTTCAGATGCAAAGGTATCCCTAACCTTATGCCCCTGTTCTTGGGTAAGGTCATCCTTTAGGAAAAGCTGTATTCTATCATAATCCTTCTTTACCACTTCCGTAGCGGTATTGATATTCACTATCGCTAAGAATGACAGGCTGAGTATAAGAAGCATGGCGGTAATTGCGATTGTAGATGCAAATGCCATATTTTTATTTCTGCCTATCTGCACAAAAGCCTGTTTTATCATATATATAAATCTACGCATCTTTGCCGCCCTTTCGTCTCTCTTCTATGAGCCTTTTCACTTCTTCACGCTCTTCTTCCGTAGTCGCCTTTGCAAGTGCCATCTCAAGAAGCACCTTCTCTCTTTCCTCGTGAGGAAGCCCCTCTATCATGTCGGCATCGCTTAGATAATTTCCCACATAATCACGGATTATCTTGCCGCTGTCTATTGCTACAACTCGCTTGTTCATCTTGTCTACAATATCCTTGGCATGGGTAACCATAACGATGGTAGTGCCGTTCATATTTATTTGTTCAAGCAGGCGCATTATTTCCCAGGCTGTATTTGGATCCAGGTTACCGGTAGGCTCGTCTGCAATCAATATTGAAGGGCCGTTTACTATAGCCCTTGCTATGGCTACACGTTGCTGCTCACCTGCAGAGAGCTCGCTCGGGTACTTCTTCGCCATGTTACTTATACCTACAAGACTTAGGACTTGAGGTACGGCAACAGCTATTTCTTTTTTCGATTTATGCAATATTTCCATGGCAAAGGCCACGTTTTCAAATACCGTCTTCTTTGGAAGAAGCCTGAAATTCTGAAATACTATACCGAGGTTCCTCCTATGAATAGGTATCAACCTGCTTGGAAGCTTGGTTACTTCCTTTTTTTGCACCATGATAGAACCTTCATCCGGAACTATTTCATGCAATAACAGCTTTATGAAGGTACTCTTACCCGCTCCGCTGGGGCCTACTAAGAATACGAACTCACCTTGAGCTATGTCTATGGACACATCTTTAAGAGCTATGTTTGTGTCGTATGTTTTCGTCACGTTTTTAAATGATATCATTTATTCATCTCCGCTATAATTAAATACAAGCGCAAAACGATGATACATCGGTTTGCGCTATTTCATTATCAAAATTCACTTCTTCTATCTAAGATAACTCATAGGGTTTACTGCAGTACCATTTTTACGCACCTCGAAATGACAGTGCGGACCCGTAGCTGCTCCGGTCATACCGCTTAAAGCCAGCACCTGCCCTTTGCTCACCATCTGACCTACCCTTACCTTAATGGAGGAGTTATGCGCATAGGCTGTCGCCATACCGCCACCATGGTCTACTACTACAAGGTTTCCATAGCTTCCCATATATCCGGCACTTATTACCCTACCTTTTTTAGATGCAACTATACTTGAACCTGTAGGGCATGATATGTCGATTCCCAAATGGAAAGAGCCTACGCCTACCCCTGACCTCGGTCCATACGGAGAAGTGATTAGACGATGTCCCGGTACAGGCCATTGATACGGACCATGGAATTCGCTTGGAATTGTTGTACCGCCACCACCTGATGGTGGATTCAAAATGCTTGCAAGCCTCTCGGAGTCACGTCTCATCGCTTCCAAATCTTCACCGAATTTCTTATTCAACTTCGCCTGAGAAGTTTTTTTCTTATCCGCCTCAGCCTTTTGATCTGACAGCTGCGCCTTCTTTGCCTGAAGGTCTTTTTTCTGCTCTGCAAGATTAAGCTTCAACCTGTCAAGATCCGCCTTCTTAGTCTTTACTTCGTTTTCTCTATCCTCAAGCTGTTTGAGCAAATCTTTATCACCTGAGTATATCCTCTGAACCATATCGAAGTTCAATATGAAATCCGATATGTCGCCTGAACCCAAAAGCACATCCACAAAACCTATAGAACCGCTTTTATACATGTTTCTGAGCCTGCCGCCAAGATCGCCTTCCTGATCTTCTACCTTTTTAATGGCATCATTCAAGGCCTTCTGGGCTTTCTTAATCTTCTTCTGAGTCTTTTCCATGTCATCATTTATATCGCTTATGCTGCCCTTTGTTACAGAAATCTTATCCGCTATCTTCTCCGACTGCTTCTTGTATCGATTTTCTATACGTCTTCCGGCTGCGAGCCTTCTCTTTATAGACTTGATATTTTTCTCATTTCTTCTTATCTTATCTCTGATGGAGCTCTTGCTTCCCTCTACAGGTAGTGCCACGGAAAACACCATCATAAGCGCCATAAACGCACTAACAGCAACTAAAATTTTTCCTTTTTTTAATCTTGTAAATAGCATACAACCTCCGATACCGTTACAATTTACGTTAGAGATTCTAACACAGCAAATTAACATTGTCAAATTTAGCCATCAGCCCCATCCCGAGCCTTCCAAACCAACTTCTGAACCGAAAATAATAATATCCTAGGATATCACAAGTGAAAATGTCACAAATTTAAAGTTACAGTATATTCCCTTATAAAAGAGATGTGATATTGTCGGCAAAGTAGAACTTACAATAAACGAAAGCCTAGAGTACAGTAGTAAACAACAGGTTAAAATATTATTGTTTGAATTTTATCGCTGTTCCATAAACTATAATTTCTGCAGCTCCTGCCATTATCTGTGAAGTGGAATAGCGCACATCGATAACTGCATCTGCGCCCAGCTGTTTTGCCTCCCATTCCATCTTTTGTGTAGCCTCATCGCGAGCCTCATTTAAAAGCTTTGTATAGCTTCCTAATTCTCCTCCAACTATCTTCTTAAGCACTGCTCCGATATCTTGAACCACGTTCTTACTGGTAACTACATTCCCATATACCATACCTAATAATTCATAGCTTCTCTCCGGCAAATACTGAACTGTATATATTTCCATAACACCCCCTCCTTTTTGTTCTTAAATTGTAATGTTTTTAAGAACAAAAGTCAAAATTTGAATTGGGGGACTTTGCTAAATTGACATTATGTTTCTTGCGATTATGAAGTACACCATTAAACTCAGAGCATCCGCTATGGTAGTGATTAGCGGAGATGCCATTATTGCGGGATCTACTTTTATCTTTATCGCAACCATAGGGAGGATTGCGCCTACTATCTTCGCTATCATTACGGCACACACGAGTGTAAGACTCACAACAAGCGCTACGTTAGATGGAATACCGTCCAGATATATTATCTTAAAATAATTTATAACTGCGAGTGCAAGCCCGCAGACCATAGCAACTCTCACTTCCTTAAAGACGACCCTGTACCAATCCCTGCTCTTTATATCACCCGTTGCAAGACCTCGAATAATCAAGGTCGAACTCTGTGAACCTGAATTGCCGCCCGTATCCATGAGCATCGGTATAAATCCCGATAAAAACGTTACATTCTGTAAAATGTTTTCGTAGTTATAAATTATCTTCTGAGTAATGGTAGCAGATATCATCAATATTAGTAGCCAAAGTATCCTGTGTTTTGATAACGCAAAAATACCGGTCTCTAAATATGGCTTGTCAGTAGGCGTAGTCGCTGCCATTATCTGAAAGTCCTCCGTTACCTCTTCCTCTATTACATCTAAAATATCATCTACCGTAACTATGCCTACGATTCTCTTTTCCTGATCCACTATAGGAAGAGCCTCAAACGAATACTTTTTAAAGATATTCGCTACTTCCTCCTTATCATCTAGGGTATAGGCATATATCACATCTTCTCGCATGAGCTCGCCTACACGCTTGCTGTCATCTGCCACTATAAGATCACGAAGACTCAATATCCCCTCTAAAATCCTGTTTTCATCCGTTACATATAAAATGTATATCGTCTCACTCTGTATGCCTTCTCTCTTTATCTTATCTATGGCCGAAGATACGGTCATCTCCTTTTTTAAAGAAATATATTCTGTAGTCATGATAGAACCCGCCGATGAATCGGGATATTTAAGCAGTTGGTTTATCATGCTTCTGTCGCTATGACCAGTATTCTCTAAAATACGGCTGACTACGCCTGAAGGCATTTCTTCAAGCAAGTCAACCGTATCATCTAAAAACATATCCTCTATAAGCTCTCGTATCTCAGTGTCTGTAGAAGCGTATATAATCGCCTCTTGCTGCTCCGGATCAAATTTCGCAAACACCTCAGCGGCGACATCCTTAGGTAGCATTCTATAAAGCGCAACGCCCGTCTGAGGATCGAGCCCGTCTATGAGATTTGCGATGTCAACAACGTTCAGGGTAGACAAAAAGTTTTTCGCCTCTCTAAAATTTCTTTCATCTATGAAGGCTTGGAACTTTTCACGCCTTTCATCTGCCTCTCCCTCGTGTGTAAGTATATCTTCCATCGCAGCTTCCTATCGTTTTTATTTGTTTACTATCTTATATGTATCTCTGGCTATCATAAGCTCCTCGTTGGTAGGAATCAAGAAAATCTTAACTTTGGAGTCATCCCTTGAAATTTCCATTTCTTTACCTCTCACCTTGTTCTTAACAAGATCCAATTTTATCCCGAGATTTCCAAGATCATTACAAATTATATCTCTCATCGCTATATCATTTTCACCTACACCCGCTGTAAATACTACCGCATCCACACCGTTCATCTCTGCAATATAGGCTCCGATGTAAAACCTTACCTTATGCGCAAACACCTTTATAGCGAGGAGGGCTCTTTCGTTTCCTTCTTCCGCCGCCTTTTCAAGATCTCTAAAGTCGCTTGAAACACCTGATATTCCGAGTACACCGGACTTTTTGTTCAATATCTCATTCGCAACACCCTGTGCCAGACCTTCTTTCTGCCTGATGTAGGTTACGATGGCAGGGTCGATATCACCGCTTCGCGTACCCATAACAAGTCCCTCAAGAGGAGTGAAACCCATTGAAGTATCTATACATACACCTCTTTTAATTGCAGACACGGACGCCCCGTTACCAAGGTGGCACGTAATTATCTTAAGATCATCAAGATTTACATTCATCATATATGCCGCACGCTCTGCAACGTACTTGTGGCTTGTTCCGTGAAAACCGTAGCGCCTTATGCCATACTTTTTATAATACTCATATGGAAGTGCATAGATGTATGATTCAGCAGGCATTGTCTGGTGGAATGCCGTATCAAACACCGCTACCATAGGAGTCTTCGGCATCAATTGCTTGCACGCTTCAATACCTATTAAATTTGGCGGGTTATGTAATGGAGCAAGCTCTACGCACTCGTTCAGCACCTGCATTACCTTATCTGTTATAAGTACCGATTCTGAATACCTCTCACCTGCGTGTACCACTCTGTGCCCTACAGCTCCGATTTCATCCATGGATTCCACTACACCGTGATCCTTATCCGTTACCGCCTTAATTACGTTCTCGATAGCATCTTTGTGAGTTTCCATAGGAATTTCATTCACTACCTTATCAATCCCTATCTTCTCATGGGTGATCACAGAGCCCTCTATGCCAATTCTTTCTACAAGCCCCTTGGCAAGCAGATTTTCATTCACCATATCGAGCACCTGATACTTAAGTGACGAACTACCACAATTTACAACCAATACCTTCATTTTTTCCTCCAACCTATCCAACAAACGGTTTTTGCATATATTCCATGGTTTTATAAAGACCACGTCCCGGCTCGAGCTCATAGAGCTCTGTTGCCAATATATCGTATTTTGTTACAGGGAATAGTTTCTCATCTTCATTCTCACATTTTTTTTGCCCTACAACCCGTATCTTCCCTGTCTTCCGTATCCTTTTAAGTAATTTCGCTCCGTCTTCATTAAAGGCGAGCGGTCTTGCGTAGAGAATATCATTTTCAATTATCTTCTTTATCTCATCTCTTCTAAGCCCTATTATGTAAAATAAAAGAGCCCTTCGTATCCTTGCCTTCGTATACCTTTTAGAGGAAGCACCCTGAACAAATTCTTCCATATCTATGGATTTTTTAAGAAAGTCGGAAAGCCTGTTTTCAAGACCTTCAGAAACTTCATAAATGTCCCTCATGCTCAAAGCGCCTTCTGTAATCAGCTTAAATCTTGCGAGCAGGAACAGTTTATCGTCCATGGCTTTTATCATATCACATGTGCCCGTTCTTTTACTATACTCTGCGCTAACAAAAGCCTTTAGATGCTCAATTACCTTTGCAGGTACAAGCTTTGTCATATCATCATCAAAGGTGCCGTTTTTTACACAATTTCTTATTTCGCTCGCAGTCGCAAGGTGGTCTCCCGTCCTTCTTGCTATTGGAAAGATCTCCATTTCGCCATGCCTTCTCATCAATGCTTTTATATATTCTATAGCTAGAATATCATTCGGATTTTTAAGCTCAGGTGTTTCCCTTCCGAGGATTTCTTCTACCGCAGCCTGCCTTGCCGCTGCAAAAGAATTCCCCGCATCCATATTTCTTTTTATGTAAGCATCCAGCCTCGTATCCTCACACAAAACCTCTGCTATCTCTGTAAGATTTCGGGTGCGAGCCGTTTCAGATCCGAAACATATCCTATCGACAATGCCCAAACCTTCAAGTATCCCTACTCCGCCGGATGCAAATATTTCAGCGCTGCTGGTAGCATACACAAACGGAAGCTCTATAACCAAATCTACGCCTGCCCTTACAGCAAGCTCCGCTCGCTTCCACTTGTTTAAAAAAGCCGCTTCTCCCCTTTGCGTAAAATTCCCGGACATCACAGCCACAACCTTGGTATTTTCATATCTTTCTTTTATGATCGACAGCTGCTTCGCATGCCCGTTATGAAAGAAATTATATTCGGCTATGATCCCCGTTACATCGCTTGATATCAATATATATCTCCGGGTGCGTTACTATTGCTCTGATCTACTTCGCTGTTCATAAACTCCATCTGCTTTACTTCCTGAATGTTTTGATTCATGATGGCATCAGCCTGACCGAATGCATTTTCAATGCTTGCATACATCCCGTTTATTTGATCTTCTTTCACCTTATTCAATCGGTTTTGCATATCCTGCATTACATCTTCTATGTATTTATACGTGCTGAACTTCAAAGAAGTGGACTTGTTTTCAGCTTCTTGCACTATCGCCGCAGCCCTCTCCTTTGCCTTCATTGTGATGTCATTCATCTCCACAAGCTCTGCTGCCTTGATTTCCGCATCCCTGATGATTTTTTCGTAGCTCGTTTGAGCTTCTTTTATAAGCCTTTCGCTCTCTTCCTTTATCCAAGTCGCATCCTTGATTTCCTCAGGAACTTGTTTTTTTATTTGCTCTATAAGCTGCCCTATTTCTTCAGGGTCAACTAAAATTTTTTGGCTGAACGGTGCCGTTTTTGCTTCATCGATCAGCTCTTCAAGCGTTTCTAAACTACTCAGCAGTTTCATACTTACCTCCCTGTTTTTTTCTTATTTTCCTTCTTCTTATTATCTAAATATTCCAAAACACATTTAGGCACCAAATCACCCACATCTCCACCTAAATCATGTACTTCCTTTATCATACTGGAGCTTACAAATGAAAATTTAGGGTCTGTCATCAAAAACACGATTTCGACATTATCACTGAAAAGAGAGGCATTCATCTGCGCCATCTGTATCTCACTATCAAAGTCCGAAGTGGTGCGAAGCCCTCGTATAACTACATTAAACCCGTGAGAATTCACATAGTCTGCAAGTAATCCTTCGAAGATATCGACACTTACGTTTTTGAGCGGAGCTACCGCCTTTTCTATCAGCTGCTTTCTTTCTTCAGGCAAAAGCATGGCGGACTTATTAGGATTTCTGATTATGCCTACCACGAGTTCTTTATGTAGCTTCGAAGCCCGCTTTATAAGATCCAGATGTCCGATTGTTATAGGATCGAATGAACCCGCATACAATGCCTTGGTTTCCATATACCTTCTCCCTCTGCTTCACATCTTTTAAGCATTATAACATAATTGCCATATTGTTTTTTCGTTTGTTACATTCAAAAATTAAAAGTGCAATTATCAGTTCACTCCGAGGATTGTTATAGCGGTATTCCCATATCGTTTTTCTCTGAACACACTGAGCTTTTCATATTCCGGCACAACTACCCGTCTATCATGTTCCAATACAAATAAAGTATCCGAATTATAATGCAAACTCGATAGTATAAGCCGCATAGGCTCATCAAGTGCATTCTCTGAATATGGCGGATCCAAAAAGTATATGTCCACATCAGTGCCCGTTTTATCTATAGCACTTCTATAGTCACCTCTATGGAGCTCTGCCGATGAATCTGCACCTACGGATTTAATATTGGCCGCCAGAATCTTCTGCATTGAGATATTATTTTCAGAAAAGATACAACTTGCCGCACCCCTGCTTAAAGCCTCAAGACCCATAGCTCCGGTCCCCGCAAAAAGATCTGCGACCTTTGCGCCTTCTATATAATTTTGAAGCATGGAAAACACGGCTTCCCTCACCTTTTCGCTCGTAGGCCTTGCCTCTCTTGCTTTAGGAACCTCCAGCTTTCTGCCTTTGTATCTACCTGCAATTATCCTCATCGCTTGCCTCTTCTTATTTGGCGGACATCAATTTATCATAATGATTTTTCACTATTATTTTCGAACGTATCCCCACTACCACAATGTTTACGCTCATCACGTGCACAGAGGTATACTTTATTAAATCCTCTTCTATTTTTTTTGATACCCTAAATAGATTCATGGATATACTACCTGAATATGCGAGCACCACATACACTCTCACATCGAATCCCAAGGGAGTCTTTTTGATGTCTATGGATCTATGCATCCGGGTATTTTTAAACATGCCGAAATCCAACAACTTCCCCTTGCTGTTTGAAACTATCATCTCTCCGCCTAAGGATTCTATGCTGTCCTTTACGATCTGCGCAAGAACATCCGCACTGATCGTAACCGCCCCCTTATCCGTATCTATCTTTAAATTCGCCATCATACGCCTCACTGCCGTTTCGTAGTTTTCTAAAATTATTTCGCAAATCCTACTAAACCGGGAATTATAATGTCCTAGTATACCACAACGGCAACAATGACCAAAAACTTCAACACTATTCTATAAACAATATAAAAAACTGACCTATTAAGCTAGACTTTAAATCTAACTTTTCGGTCAGTTTATTAAACGAGTTTCCTCACATGAATTTATTACTTTGCCATTTTTGCCTTATCGCAAAGCGCTGTAAATGCTTCCTTATTGTTTATTGCAAGCTCTGAAAGCATCTTCCTGTTCACCTCTACTCCGGATTTTTTAAGTCCGTTTATTAATTTGCTGTAAGATAATCCGTTTAACCTTGCTGCTGCATTTATTCTGGTAATCCAAAGCTTTCTGAAATCACGCTTTCTATGCTTTCTTCCCTTATAAGCCTCTCTGAGTGCTCTCATCACGGCAGTATTCGCCGCCCTGAATACATTTTTCTTTGTTCCGTAAAATCCCTTTGCCTGCTTTAATATTTTTTTATGTCTAGCATGTGCAGTTACACCTTTTTTAATCCTTGCCATTTTTTACCTCCTATTTACCTAATGCTGCCTTGATACGTCTTTCATCTGCTGATGTAAGCACAGCTGCCTTTCTGAAATTCCTCTTTCTCTTTTGAGATTTCTTAGTTAAAATATGGCTTTTAAACGCCTTTCCTCTTTTAAGCTTCCCTTTTCCTGTAAGTTTGAACCTCTTTGCCGCACCCTTGTGGGTCTTCATCTTGCATCCCATTATATCCTCCTCTTCTCAGTATAAACACGGTTATCTATTCACTTCTCGGCATCAGCATCATAACCAATGCTCTGCCATCCATCGTCGGTTTTTTCTCTATCTCGCCAAATTCTTCAGCTTTCTTTGCGAATTTCTCAAGCACCGCATAGGCTACTTCTTTATGACTTCTCTCTCTACCTCTAAACCTAAGCGTCACCTTTACCTTGTCGCCCGCCTCTAAAAACTTACACGCCCGTTTTGCTTTAACATCTATATCATGCTCTTCTATTGCGGCGCTCAGGCGAATTTCTTTTACCTGTATGGTCTTCTGTTTTTTTCTTGCTTCTTTTTCTCTTTTTTGTTGGTCGTATTTGAATTTTCCATAATCAAGAATTTTGCATACAGGGGGCTTTGCATTCGGGGAAACATTTACAAGATCCAATCCCTTCTCTTCTGCGATGTCAAGGGCTTCTTCCCGTTGCATTATACCAAGCTGTTCGCCATTTTCGTCTATTACCCTTACCTCTGTAGCCTTAATTTCTTCATTAATCCACACCTTATTTGCGATGTCGCACCTCCTTCTAAACACAAAAAAACGCACTCACGTGCGCTAAAATAATTGCAACTTGCAAGTATTTACCCGAAGACCTCAGCCTACAAGGTGAAAGCACACGCCTTACTTCTTTAACTAAACTGTGCCTAAGCACTCCAATATACTACCATAACTTGCATCGCTATGCAAATATTCCTATTTAGAATTCATAAATTAGGCTTCTCCTTATGTAGCAATGACAACATCAGTACCCTGATTTCTCTTACACAGAACATTTAAGGCGTTTACATCTACATAATTATCAACTAAAATTATTTTTTTCTTCACCTCCATAAGGTGACTTTCATATATATTACAAAACTCCATATGTTACAATAAATACAGATTGAGTAGTGTAATTTAACCGGCAAAGGAATGGTGCGCCATGCTGACAAAACATGAAAAAATAGATGAAAAACGTATAGATCTGGATATACTGGATACCTATCTCGGGAAGAATTATTGCGTGTTTGACATTGAAACCACGGGTTTTTCAAGGAGCAGCGACATCATAACACTGTCCTGCATGCTGATATGTAAAAAAGATGAACTTAATATGATTCAATACTTTGCAGAGTCACCTGAAGAAGAATCCTTAATAATAGAAAAAACCATACCTGTACTCACAAATTGCGATGCCGTGTTTACATATAACGGCAGAGCCTTTGACATACCTTTCTTCATAGAACGTGCTAAAAGGACAGCTATGGCATACAAAAATACCGCCTCGCACGACATCTGCAATATAGACCTATTGCGTCTTTTCAAAAACCACCTCCCACTCACCAAGAACTTAAAAAGCTATAGGCAGAGGAATATCGAAGATTTTTTCGGAATTGCTCCGAATAGAAAAGACGAAATCTCAAGCGCAGACAATATAACCCTATATAAAGAATATCTATACAGCAAGGACAAGAACATTGCGGACAAGCTGATGCTCCACAACTACGACGATGTAAGACAGCTTCATAGATTAGCTGATAAAGCAAGTGAAGCGGACTTCGATAAATTTATCTTTAACGAAAACATAAGCTATAACAACGAAGGCGCAAGCTTTTGCATTGAAAAAATAACTGTAGATAACAGCAACATCATCATAAAAGGCAAGCAAAAAAGCATAAACGCCATGCACTTTTCAGATTCATGCTCTAACTATAAAATCGCAGCTCCCATCAACTATAAATTTTCAAAGGAAGATGAAAGCTTTCGCATTCAAATAGGCATGCGAGATGCCTTAGGACAATTCAAATACATTGATCCTGCAGCATTTTTAGATAGCAATGATTTAAATAAAATACGAGATAAACTGCACCTCATAGACGGGCTGATGCCTGTAACGATCTATAATAAAATAGAATATAGAAATTTAAACCTCTTCGCTAAAACCATTGTTTCAAATCTCATTTCTAAACTTACGACCTAAATTAAAAGTTTATCGGCAGCTGTTACTGTGCCGCTCTTACTTGAAGCTACCACAACATAAAACTAAATTGAAAGTTTGTCCACAAGAAATATATTTTATTATGGTAAAATACGATTGAAATCCACATTAATTAAATATGAGCACCATCAAAAAGGAGAAAATATGAATTACGAAAAGATTAAAAACGAGAGCTTTGAACTTGCACAAACAACAGCCGATGAAAGAAACGCCGCTTTAAAAAATTTAGCGAATCTACTTAAGACACATGAAAAAGAAATAATAGAAGCAAATAACAAGGATATACAGATGGCTGAAAAGAACAGCCTCTCACCTCAGATAATATCAAGATTGAAATTTCAAGGTAATAAATTAAAGGATGCAATAAAGGGCATAGAAGATGTAATATCATTTGAGGATCCGCTATTTAAAACCACACTTAAGCGAAAGCTCGCTGACACTCTAACGCTAAAGAGAATCACCTGCCCTATAGGCGTGATAGGCGTAATCTTTGAATCCAGACCGGACGCCATGGTGCAGATCGCAGCGCTGTGCATCAAAAGTGGTAATGCAGTGGTTCTCAAAGGCGGAAGCGAAGCTAAAAACAGTAATATCCTATTGGCATCTCTCATTAAAGAAGCCGGTAAAGAGGCTGGCTTTGGCGATAACTTCATAAATCTTCTGGAAGACAGGAGCGATGTAGGCGAACTTCTAAAAATGCATAACTACGTGGATCTCATAATCCCTAGAGGTTCCAATGAATTCGTATCATACATAATGGAAAATTCTAAAATTCCCGTGATGGGACATTCTGACGGCGTTTGCAATATCTACGTCGATAGCGATGCAGATATAAAAAAAGCAGTAGACATAATCATAGATAGTAAAACACAATACGTATCTGCGTGCAATGCGGCTGAAAACCTATTGGTTCACGAAAAAATAGCACCAAAATTATTGCCTGAACTGCAAAAAACTTCAGCCACAAGCATTAAACTTCTCGGAACGAAGGAAGTTCAAGACATAATAGAATGTGAAACCGCTACAGAAGATGACTTCCGCACAGAATATCTGGACTACATACTCTCAACAAAAACGGTTCCTTCGATAGATGCGGCAATAAAAGAAATCAATGAAAATAGCTCACACCACACCGATTGCATAATATCTAATAATGAGCAAAGCATAGATAAATTTACACGTGCAATAGATTCGGCCGATGTTTTTTCAAACTGTTCCACTCGGTTTGCAGACGGCTACAGATTTGGATTCGGGGCTGAAGTAGGTATAAGCACAGGGAAACTGCACGCAAGAGGTCCTGTAGGACTCGAAGGACTCATAACCTATAAATACACGCTGTCAGGAGACGGCGACATAGTAAAACCATATGCCGAGCAAGAAAAAACATTTAATTTCGTAGATTTATAGATGACATTGTAACCCAAAATCACGTAACCTTCATCCCCTAGGGAGTAGAATCCATTCGTCTTATTTAATGATTAGCAGGTAACATTGTAACTTAAATTACCTAAAGGCAGATTTTATATGCTTGATTAAGTAAATTTATAAATAATGCTATAAACGTATCATGGATTTTAAAAACGATTTAAGTTCAGAAGATTTCGGATCTTCAAATATTTCATTTGGCGCTCCTTCTTCTAAAATTTTTCCTTCCGACATAAACAGTACTCTATCGGATACCTCCCTTGCAAAACCCATTTCGTGCGTGACTACGAGCATGCTCATATGCTTTTCAGCAAGCTTTTTCATAACGGTGAGCACCTCACCTGTTATCTCAGGGTCAAGGGCGGATGTAGCCTCATCAAAAAGCATTATTTCAGGATCCATGGCAAGAGCTCTGGCTATTGCTATACGCTGTTTTTGCCCGCCTGATATCTGACTCGGATACTTGTTCGCCTGATCCAAAAGACCTACAAGGCTCAGCAGCTTGTCCGCTTTGCTCTTTGCCTCCGCTTTACTTCTTTTAAGCACTTTTATCTGCGCATAGGTAATATTTTGCAGGCACGTCATATGAGGGAAGAGATTAAAGTGCTGGAATACCATACCTACGCGTCCTTCATATTCGATAATTCCCGAAGTAGGCTTTACCAAGCCGTTAATACACCTAAGCATGGTGCTCTTCCCGCTCCCTGAAGACCCTATCACAGCTATAATCTCGCCTTTATCCATCGTGAGATTTACATTTTTAAGGACTTCATGATTTCCGAAGGATTTTGAGAGGTTTTCTATCTTTAGTATCATTCTAATTCTCCTCTCTCTGAACATGCCTTGAAAATCTTTTTTCTATGCGCTTTGCGATAATCGTAGTGATACCCGTAAGTATTAAATATATTACGGCTGCATATAAGAAGATCTTGATATCCGAATTTCGGCTGACAACGGCTTGTGATACCTTCATTATATCCATCAATGTGATTGCGGAAGCGAGTGCGGTATCCTTTATCAATACAATTGCCTCGTTTGCTATAGGAGGTAACATCGCCTTCATTGCCTGAGGGAGAATAATATCTTTCATAGTTCTCCACCTCGGTACTCCAAGAGCAAATGCCGCCTCATACTGTCCCTTGTCTATACTGTTTATGCCTCCCCTGTAAATCTCGGCAAAGTAAGCTGCATAATTAAGCACGAACGCAAACGCCGCCGTCTCAAACTCATCCACCTGTATACCGAGATACATGGGAAATAAGTAATAGAAAAACCACAATTGCAATAACAGCGGTGTGCCCCTGAATATAAGCACATAACACTCGCACAAATACTTAATCGGCTTTATCCTACTCCGTACACCTAGGGCAAACGGAATACCGAGCGGCAGTGCAAAAACAAGTGTAATCACACATAACAAAACCGTAATTTTAGCCCCTTCTAAAAGAAGGGGCATATATTCATTGAAATTTTCAAGCATCCGCTTTTCCTTTTTCCGTCATATGCTGTTATTAGTTCTTTTTAAATATAACTAAATTCTTTCCAAACCATTTTTCACTTATTTCTTTAGCCTTGCCGTTATCAATTATAGCTTTAATGCTTTCATTTACCTTATCTCTAAGAGCCGTATCTTCTTTTCTGAAACCTATCGCATATGCATCCTGTCCCAAAGCGTATTTGCAGATGGCAAGCTTTTCTTTAAGATTCTTATTCTTATATGCTCCAAGCACCTGATCTATCGCAATTACATCTACCCTTCCGGATTTAAGAGCGTTTATGGCATCGTCGTATGTAGGATATTCCTTTACCTTCTTCATGAAATTCTTTGCATTCTTTTGTGCCTTTAGCATTTCAAGCCCGGCTGAATCTTCCTGAGTACCTATATTGTATTTCTCAAGATCCTTTGCCGACTTTATGTTTACCTTATTATTAGATGTCATAAGTATAATTTTATTATCAAGGTATTTATTTGAAAGTGACATAGCCTTCTCTCTTTCAGGAGTCACTGACATGCCGTTCCAAACGCAATCTATCTTCTTTGACTTTAGCTCAAGATCCTTCGCCTTCCACTGTATAGGCTTAAACTCCACTTCAAGCTTCATTTGCTTAGCTACTTCAGTTGCAAGATCTATGTCAAAGCCCACTAATTTATTTTTCTTATCTCTAAAGCCCATAGGTGCAAACGTATCGTCAAGCCCTACTACGAGCTTTCCTTCCTTCGCATTTCCAAGGCCACCGTCCTTTTTCTCTTCTTCTTTTTTACAACCTGCAAGCCCCACCACGCTAACAGCCAATATAATTGCCATTACAACAGTTAGAATCCGTTTCATGATTTCCTCCTTCATTGAAATTAAATTATTTATTCATTATATTAAACATTCCCATAGCTGTCAACCGTGCTATCCTTTCGGCTTATTCGTTATGGAAATATTATCGCCCAATGTCTCGTCTATAAACGCATCCAACTTCTTCCTATACTTCATTCCTATGAAAAACAATATTATGCTGATTACACCTATCACTGCAACGAGGTAGTATCTCTTACTGTCTAAAAATGTTCCTATGAGTATACTGCCTATCATTGCAGGTGTCCTCGCTATGGTCGCAGAAATTAGAAAAGCACTGAGTCTTAAATTCGATATGCCCGCAACATAATTTATCAGGTCCTTAGGAAATCCCGGAAGCAGATATAATATAAACACTATTCTGAGAGATTTTTTCGCTCCCAGTCTATCCACATACTTATCTATCATCCCCCCGGGCACGATAATCCTAAGTCCGTCATACCCAAGAGCTCTACCGATGGCAAAAGCAATGGTTTCACCTATCACAGCACCCACAACAGAGAATACTATTGACACCCCCAGTCCGTAAATATAACCCGTGGCCATCTGTATTCCCTGCCCCGGTATAAATGCTATTATTATCTGTATGATCTGAGCGGATAGCACCACCAACGGTCCGTTGAAGCTGTGCCTCACAACTTCCTTGAATTCATCGACGTCCTTTAGCATGGTGAGCCAGTCTTTATGATATACATACATGTAAAAAGGAATGCCCAAAATGATACCCGCTAAGACCAACAATTTAATGACCGCCAGTACCTTCGGCAGGGTTTTCTTCACCTTCTCGTTCGAAAAAAAATTATCTCTTTCTTTTTTCATAATATTACCGCTTCATAAAACAAATAAGGCACCCTTAAACAAAAGTGGTGCCTTGTCTGAGTTAGATTTTTGGCTCCAAGGGTGGGACTCGAACCCACAGCCTATCGGTTAACAGCCGAGTGCTCCACCATTGAGCTACCTTGGAACAACAGTGTTATTTTACATTACTGCGCAAGTCTTGTCAATAAAATTCTCAGACATTCTCATTCAAAAAATGTTTTTCAAAAATTTTTGGAGCGAATGACGAGAATCGAACTCGCACTGTCGGCTTGGGAAGCCGATGTTCTACCATTAAACTACATTCGCACGCCTGTCTAGCATTTTACCACTATCACAAACTCGGTGCAAACCTCTGCTTCCTGCTTTTAAGCAATATCCTCCTCTGCAAACCGGTGTTCGATACGGCATCCAGATAGTAATCGCTTATCCCACCCGAGATATATTTATAATATCCTGCGGATGCGATCATAGCCGCATTGTCCGTGCACATGCCAAGCCCCGGAAGATACACTTCAAAGCCCTGCGCTTCCCCCTCCTCTTTAAATTTATTCCTTATCAAACTGTTTGCCGCAACTCCTCCTGCAAGAACTATCTTCTTTCTGTTGCGCCTCTTCGCCATATCCATCGTTTTTTTAACAAGTACATCGGTTACGGCTTCGTGAAATCCAAGCGCAATCGCTTCCTTATCGATAGGATCATCTTTGTTCGCCCGTATATAGTTCATAACCCTCGTTTTAATCCCGCTAAAACTGAAATGCGGGCTTCCCTTCTCAAGGTACGTCCTTTTAAAATATACAGGTGATACATTGTTTTTTATTGCACTCCTCGCAAGTTCATCCATGTCCTTACCGGCAGGATAGGTAAGTCCCAATAATATACCTACCTTATCAAAGGCTTCTCCCGCAGCATCGTCAAGCGTTTGTCCTATTACTTCATGTTCATTATAATCTTTAACATCGATCACACTCGTATGTCCGCCTGAGATCACAAGCGATATAAACGGCGGTTCCAATTCTCCGTGATCTAAATAATTTGCAGCGATATGTCCTGCTATATGATGTACTCCTACCAGAGGTTTTGATAACGCATAGGCCATGGTTTTAGCGGTGGCTACACCCACAACAAGCGCCCCGATGAGTCCCGGTGTTGATGTTACAGCTATAACATCTATATCTTCCTTATGAAGGCCTGCATCTAAAATCGCCTTGTCCACTACATCATTGATTTTTTCCAAGTGATTTCGTGAGGCTATCTCAGGTACCACTCCACCGTATTCTCTATGTATGTGCATCTGCGTAAATATGGCGTTTGACAGTACTTCCCGTCCGTTTCTGACAATGCTGCATGCCGTTTCATCGCAGCTTGTCTCTATCGCCAACACATTTACGTCCCTATGCGTATAAACCGTCACTTTTAATTCACCAAATCCTTCTTCATGAGCAAACAATCTTCACCGTTCTTATAATATGCCTTACGCCTTCCTGTGTTTATAAAACCGTTAGATGCATAAAGTTTATTTGCAGGAACATTTCCGGCTTTCACCTCAAGAAATACACTCTCCGCTTTAAGAAACCTCAGCACGTCAATAGAAGTAACCAGCATGATTCTTCCAAGACCCAAATTTTGCCTGTTTTTCGCTATACATATTCTCTCAATTTCCGCATCCCCATGCACCAAGGTAAGCGTTGCAAAGCCTATGGGCTCAGCTTTCGTTATATTTTCACCTCCGATATATACGGCATTGCTCTTCTCTTCCTTCATAACCAATGTAAACCTTATAGCTCTATCTGATGTTGCCTTCTTAAGCTCTTCTAGATATCCTTGCATATCTTTTTCAAGATCACTCTTGAAATAGCCCTTACTAAAGACCGTATTTATATAATGCTTATTCTCATCACAAGCGAAAAACTTAAATTCACTTCCCTCTTTCTCTGCACCTGATTCGACATCAAAAAGTTCGCCCGCCATAGATGAAATCATAGGATTATCTTGTTCATTCCGGGGCGCTATATATATCTTCCTGCCTCCCCTTTTTATAAGCGATTTTTCAGCTTCCGCTATCCTTGAGTATATAGGCAGCACATCATCATACTTAACAGCTATGCCATTGGATAACAGCTCACTCATTTCCCGTGTCCCTGCCAAAGCGCATGCCGCCTTAAGCACTCTTTTACTATTTGGTTCTCTCAAAATTTTCATCATAGGAAAAACGCTAAATTCATCACTTGCTTCTTCGATCAATGCCTTTTTCTTTTGGGCTACATCCCCTATAAAAACAACTCTCTTATTCTTTTGCGTTTGTACGTACTCCGCTATTTTAAGAATGAACTCCTTAACGCCGTATTGATCTCGCTTTACCAATGCTACCGGCTCGAAATCCTCAAACCCGTAGCAAGCAGCATATGCCGTATCATTTCTCGCATCTATCATCGGACATATTAAATCCGACTTTAAACCGTCACAATATGCAAGTGATATGAGTGATTCTACAGGTATCACCGGTACATCAAGCATCTGAGAAAAAGCTCTTGCCGTGGATACGCCTATCCTGGTACCTACAAACGAACCCGGACCTATATCTACAGCTATGAGATCTACAGCTCCGGGAGATAATAAAACCTCATTGATCATAGGTACCAGATTTTTCATGTGGTCGAAGTTTTCGCAAACTTCTTTGCTTTTTATGCCTGTATCCGATTTATAGCTTACCGATGGATATTTAGATGTAGTACTTATTGCCAATATCCGCAACTGCATATCCTTTCATTATCATCATCTGAATATTTCATTTCCAGATAAATAGCATCACTTGGCAGAGCATCCTCTATTTTTTCCGCCCACTCTATTATGGAAATGCTTTCATCGTTAAAATACTCATCTCCTCCAATATCATAAAATTCATCACTGCCGTGTAGCCTATATACATCGAAATGATTTATGATGCACCTATCGCCTCTATAAGTATTCACTATTGAATAGGTAGGACTCACAACTGCTTCGTCAACACCAAGCGTGTCTAAAAGCGCCTTTGTAAATGTAGTCTTTCCGGTACCCAGGTCTCCCTTAAGCGCTACTACATCCCCGATGATCAATTGCTTTGCAATATCTGTCGCCAATTTTTGAGTATCAGCTACCCCTTTAAGAACCACTTCATATTTGCCGTGAAAACAATTCTTTCTTATCTCTTCCGTTCTCATTCCATCCAGCCTTGTAATCTACACAGCAAGCTCATATATGGCTTCTGCATACATCTTAGTAGCAAGCATTAATTTTTCTATATCCACATACTCGTTCGGTTGGTGCTCCGTTTCTTCCGCTCCCGGGAAATTTGCCCCGAATGCAAGGATATTATCCGTGCACCTTGCATAGGTACCTCCACCTATGACTAGGCTTTCACTTTTTGTATCTTCCGTATTTCTTCTATACACTTCCATAAACAGCTTAACAAGCGGATGATCCGCTTCATAATATATAGGCTTTTGAGTTTTTCCCTTTATAATCCCTACACCGTATGGTTTTACCGTGTTTTCCATTTTATCGAATACGTCTTCCTCGGTTTTAGTAACGGGATATCTGATGTTTATGGATAAAATTGCCTCTTCCATGCTGATTTCACACATGCCTACATTTAAAACGAGCTCTCCGCTTTCATCGTCCTTCATTGATATTCCCAGACTCTCCCCGTTAAGTTCATATCCGATATGTCTATTAAAGAACTTTACAAATTCGCTTTGATCCACGGCATCAAGGGACACCTCAGAAAGAAATTTCATCATATGCGCTATGGCATTTTCTCCGGCCGCAGGATTTGATCCGTGTGCCGATACCCCCTTAGTAGTGACTATCAACGATGTTCCCTGTTTTTTTGCACTGATTTCTACTCCTTGAGATTTAAACGCATTTACCATATCTATAACTTCAGCATATCTGTCACGGTTCTTACATCTGAGCACCGCCCTGCAGCTATCAGCTACCATGTTTGGTGCGGAACCACCTGAAAGCTTTGAAATCATTAGGCCGGAATTATTTCCCTTAGTGAATTTTTTTGCAAGCTTACACACGATAATGCCTTTTTCACCTCGTATGACGGGGAACATGGCATCAGGTGTAAATCCTACATCGGGCTTCCTTTCAGTTTCAAAGTATCTATCCATACCCTTCCACTCAACTTCTTCATCCAGACCAATTATAAGTCTTATAAGTTTACCGGGCTTAAACCCCATGTCCTTTAACACCTTCATAGCGTACAGAGCCGCCACCATGGGCCCCTTATCGTCAATGGCTCCTCTTCCATATAGTCTGCCATTTAAAACCGTCGGATTGAAAGCTCCGTTATCCCAACCGGCACCTGCAGGTACCACATCTAAATGTCCTATTATGCAGGCCATCTCTTCTCCGCTTCCAAACTCTACGTGCCCGCCGTATTCATCTACGTTTTTCACAGCAAAGCCCATGTTCTCTGCAGTTTTTAAAAAATGTATAAAGGCTTCGTGCACCTTAATCCCGAATGGATATTCCCCCGCTTCGTAAGAAACAACAGATGGAATGGCTATCTGCTCTTTTAACGTTTCAATTAAAACGGGCTGAATCGCATCAACCCGTTCACTGATTTCTTTTCTAATTTCAAGATCCAACACCGTTTTCTCCTAGTTAACCGTTTCTACACCCTTGATATCAGGGAAACTTTCTCTAAGAGCCTTTTCTATAAAGCCCTTTACAGTCATTTGTGACATAGGGCATCCGCAACAATGTCCCTGTAACTTTACCTTTACAACCTTGTCGTCTGTAAAATCTACAAATTCCACATCTCCGCCGTCCATCTGTAATGCAGGTCGTACTTTCTCCAGTGCTGCCTTTATCTCTTCCTTCATAATTACCTCCCATAAACTTTTAATATGAATTGACACCTATTTCTTCCCTGCCAATTCTCTGTTTAAACATCTTTTTTATCTCTTGCCCGATGCCTTGAGTACATCCTTGATTTTATGTTTTACCATTTGCTTTATAGCGCTTCTGGCAGGTCCTAAGTACTTTCTCGGATCAAATTCCGCCGGATTTTCTACCATGAATTTTCTGATTTCCGCTGTCATTGCAAGTCTAAGATCTGTATCGATGTTCACCTTACATACGCCATGCTTTACCGCCTCTGTAATCATATCCTCAGGCACTCCTCTGGCTCCCGGTATCTCTCCTCCATACTCGTTGCACTTATCTACAAATTCAGGAATTACCGTAGACGCTCCGTGAAGCACCAACGGCACATCAGGTATCAATGCGTGGATCTCTTTAAGACGCTCAAAATCAAGTCTCGGCTCTCCTTTAAACTTATATGCTCCGTGACTTGTACCTATCGCAACCGCCAAAGAATCCACACCTGTCCTTTCCACAAATTCCTTTGCCTGTTCAGGATCTGTGAATGTAGCCTCTCTTGCATCCACGTTTATATTATCTTCAATTCCGGCAAGCTTACCGAGCTCCGCTTCAACCACCACACCTCTCTCATGTGCGTAATCTACAACCTGCTTTGTAAGGGCGACATTCTCCTCAAAAGGATGTTTCGAACCGTCCACCATTACAGATGAAAACCCGCCGTCAACGCATTGTTTGCATATATCGAAATCTTCTCCATGGTCAAGATGTAGCGCCATATCGAGTCCTGTATCCTCTATAGCCGCTTCTACAAGTTTTTTAAGGTATATCGGGTTTGCATATTTTCGTGCACCTGCCGATACCTGCAGGATGAGTGGCGCTTCTTCCTCTTTAGCTGCCTCCACTATCCCTTGGATTATCTCCATATTATTGACATTGAATGCACCTACCGCATAGTCGCTGCACAACGATTTTTTGAACATTTGTTCCGTAGTAACCAATCCCATAATATTCTCCTTTCTTTTAGCCTTCACTTAAGCTATAAATCAGCAAAGTCTGCAATTTACTACTCACTACAGGCATCTTCTGCAGGTTTCGCCTTAACTATAAATAAGAACTGATGCATTGATTATTTTTCAGAAGTAACAAGTGATACCAGATCCTCTGTACGAAGATCCGGTTCAACTTTAACTTTACCTCGCTTTAATGTCCTCTTATTTAATGCTTCCTTAAGTTTGCTTTCAAATTCTTCCTTTTCAGTGAGAAGATTCGCAGCAGCAAGCTTCTCAGATAATGTCTTAGGGTCGTCCTTTTTCGTGATGTTTATCTCTACAGCCGATGTTTTCCCTACTTCCTCAGGCTGCGTATTCCTTTCCTTATCGCTCACGGTGACTGCAACCAACTTCTTAGGATACTCCATTATGCCGTCTATCTTCCACCATAATATGCTTGCGGTGATTAAGACCACCAGTAGCGCCACTATCAAGTCATTTTTTTCATATATAAAATTTCTAAGCCTATTCATATATCACTCCTCCGTTAACCTTTCTAACAGATAGAATTATAACACAGTACGTTATTCTTTGCGAATTTGGACTATTAATTGTTTCGAACTTAGTGCTTATAAGCTGTCAGTTTGCGCTGTTTGCACTTGTATAGTATAATAACTTTAAATTAGTCGCTAAATATCAATATTAAATGCGAATGGAGAAATTAAATGAAAAAATTCTTATCGAAGTTTTCATTAACGGAGGATTTTTACAAAAATTCCACTTTTATAGTTATAAATGCATTAATACTATACATATTATACTTAGGCATAAATAATCTTGACAACTTCATACGACATGTGGGTAGCGCAGTGGACGGTTTTATAAACGCACTCTATCCCCTATGGATAGGGATATTGCTGGCATTTATACTTTATCCCATAGTTAAAAAAATAGAAAACCTGTTATCTCCTTATTTTAAGTCTAAAAAAATTCCTAAATATCTTGGGATACTCACTTCGCTGTTGGCGTTTATAGCTATCATCTCTCTTATAATATACGGCCTTACATCTCTTATCCTGGGTCAACTTACATTTTCAAATCTTTCTTCTAATTTAGGTAAGGTCACAGAAATCTTTACGAAATACAAGTTAGCACTTGAGGAATGGGGGAAATCCAGTGAATATGCAAATGTAATCTCGTCACAAATAGTTTCAGTATCTACATCTGCGTTAAATTGGCTCACCTCGATATTTAGCGCTTCCTTGTTTGAAGGTCTTAAAAAGGTAGGTATAAGCCTATTTAATGTAATAATCGGAATGATAATGTGCATTTATATACTGATAGATCACACCTATTTTACAAGAAAGATAAAACGTGTAGCCAGACTGATAGTAAGGAATAAGCAAAGGCGCTCAACCCTGTCAAATCTTATGAACGATATAGTAAATATATTAGCGCTTTTTGTGAGAGGTGTACTGCTCGATGCCTTAATTATAGCTGTTTTATCTTCCATATTGCTCACCGTCCTCGGAATAAAATTCTCGGTATTCCTTGGAATATTTGCAGGAGTTATGAACATAATTCCGTATTTCGGACCATTCGCCGGCATGGTGCCCGTGTTTATCCTCACCTCGATTACATCAAGTCCGCTACATGGCGCTATTGCTGTAATTGCAATGATTGTATTGCAGCAATTTGATGCGAACCTAATTTATCCTAAAATAGTAGGAGAAAAACTAGGCTTACATCCGCTAATTGTAATCCTTTCTGTAACTGTAGGTTGGTACTATGGCGGTTTACTTGCCATGATAATAGCCGCACCTGTAGCTACCATAATCATAAAAATACTACGAGCCTTTATAGTAAAACTCGAAAACACCAAAAAACAACCTTCTTAATTAATTACCTATGTTCAATTTTCTCCACTTAACAGCCTCAATATCGGATTTTTCGTCCAGCACCTCTGTTCAAGGTCACAAAATGTGACCTTGAACATTCTAATACTTCCTACCCCCTCTTTATATTGTGGTCTTATTTAGTAAATCATGCGAAAGCTCTGCAAAACTTCTTTTTATATCCGCCTCTTCCTGTGGAACAAAAGCAATCCTTGCTTCAAAATCGCTCGGTTTTATAAATATCACATCAGCACAAATTCGCATTTGCTGAATATCTAAAAACTGCGAATTTACCTTTAAAAACAATTCACTTATAGCCTTTTCAATCTTAAGATACCCTGCAAGGTTGAGTCTCTTTATCTTTGTAAGGCTCTTAAATCCTGCCACATCGTACTCTGCGATATATTTATTATTCTCATCTTTATATACTCTATCAACCTTTAAAAACACATCGCTGTTATCACGGATTATATCTTTTTCAAAACCATATATATCTCTTTCCTTAAGCTCTATTTGTAGCCTGTCATTCATCTTCATACCCCCTCTCACGGACTACACTTACTGCATGGCACATAACCATTTTTTCGTGCCTCATCCTTGCCCATGCTTTCGCATATCTTATTCAATGTTATGCAATTTCTAAGATGAAATTTTTCGCCGTTTTCAAACACGTACACCATACTGCCCGGAGCGGAATTACCACTCATGCACTTCTTACAAGCCTGATATTTTGAGAGTATACTTCCGTTTTTTACCGCTGACCTTGCACTACTTCTAACGTACGTGCACGATACTCTGTGATAACACCTTCCGTTTTCCGGAAATATCCACACTTCATCATCCCCAATGCCTTGCATAGCATCAAAACCCATTGCGCCCTCTAACTTCTTTCCCGTAAAGGCTCTACAAAGAATCCTATCTGCCATATATACATTTTGATGAACTCCAATCTTTATCTTATTTTTACAGTTGTAGTGAACCTCAAACGATATTAGATCATCTTCTTTAAGATATTCATAATCCCTGATATTTACATCGTTTGCGCCCTTTGCACTGCTAATTACCCTATCGCTTACTTTCTTCCTGTAGATGTCCGCCTGCTTTACTTTGTAGCTGAACCGAGCTACCTTAGAAACCTCATCGCTCGCCGAATGCATAACGGCATTTCGCACACCTGCGATGTTGATAAGCTGCCCGATAGCAAGAAACGCCAATACGAAGATCGGTAAAAATATTGCCGCCTCCAATATAAAATGTCCCTTCTTACTTTTAATTGAGCTCATCGTTTATATCCTTGTCATAATTAAGTTCATATCTATACCTATTGTTCATGACTACTGTATCCAAGGTATATCCCCTGTTGCAATATTTAATATCAAATTCGCTGCAGTAATTACCCTTCATGTTTATATGTATAAGATCCATGGCTCTATACACCTTGGTAGTTTGATTGGATAACATTAAAAGCATCGCAAGATACATGTTGTAATTCGCTCCCTTTTCCGAACCCGTATTTATATAACCCTTCTTCGGATCGAAATCCTTTATCTTCTTAAGACTTGTCGCCCAATAAAGCTCGCCTTTATACCATGGTATCTTCCCACCGTGATAGAGAATCTCAATATCATTTTTTGCCTCCGCCAAAGCCCAAGCTGCAATTACAGCAGGTGCTGCACTTCCCCCGGTTTCCGAAGCTAAAAGCTTCACCTTACCCATTTTCTTAGGATCTATAAGAATCTCCACGCTGTTTATGGCGGTTCTAAGGCAAATCAACGTTCGTTTAATACTTCTTTCATTATCCTCGTCTGAAAGATTTCCCGCTAAAATGTATTCCAGTTCGTTTTTAAAAAAGGTCTTATGACTAAGCTTTGTGTGAACTGCACTGTCGAAACGTTTAAGCAGGTAATAATCAAACAGTGATTGCTCAGCCTTGCCTTTAAAGAAAGCCTTTAGCGATCCCTTCTCAGATAATTCATCTTTAAGCTCGGATATCACTGTGAATATGGATCTGTCGGCGATACCGGTTTGCCTGCTTGGAAGAGATGAAATTATTCCTCTATGCTTTAACACTCGCTTGCTTGAATCCTTTTTAAAAAGCCCCTTATCGTTAAAATCCTTTTCTATTTTGCCGCTTATAACCCCCTTCATAATCTCAAGCTTAAGCCTCTTCAATGCTACAGCCTCAAACAACCTTTTGTTTACCAAAGTATGCCTACTCGTATCGACTGAATACCTTGCCTTCTTAATTCTCGGATGCTTGCTGAAGCTACTTTCAGCATACTTATTTATCTTGGATTCTATATACGCAGGTCTTCCGTAAAAAGCCATTATCCCATAGTCATTTAAAAGCTCCCTGCTGTATTCACCCATGACAGAATGATTTGCAAGAGATACTACGCTGTCACCATATGACTTATCCGCCCACTTATTTGTGGCTATTATCATGAATAATACGAGCGAGAACATCGTCCCCGTTATCAGCAACAAAAATACGAGACTTCCGCCTTTTTTACTGTTTACATATTGATATTTTAATGGTTTCCCTCTTTTAAAGCTTACATTATTCATTATTTCGGCTTACTTCCTTGATGATCTCCAGCGGAAGAATTACATCTTCTTCCCGCACAGCTTCTGCATGGGCTCTCTTAATACTCGTCTGAGAACTCCCTATAAATCTGCCTATGGAAAATCTTACATTCTTAACTACATCCACATCCGAAACCATCCCTTCACTTCCCGTTACGCTATACCCATCGGCGCTTACTCCTTCAATGCTGTTTTTACCCGTCCCGGTATTTGCAACAGCATGTTTCTTAGCTATTATAGCGGCCTTACTTCCGGCTAGAATCTTATCCGACATAAATGTGCAAAACCCGACCACAGTAACTACTACAAATATTAATATCGGGAACACCAGAGCAGCCTCGACCATTGTGCTCCCCTTTTTGCTTTTAATTCGCACCATATTCTAAAATCCTCCATTTAGTTTCGAAAAAATTTTATTAACAAATCCCGTGATTTGTGTTCTAAATATAATGCCAAGAGCTATCGCTATGGCTATGAGTATAGCTACCTGCACGAGCTCCATACCGGCTTTCTCTCTGCATTTATTGCGGCATTTTGCAATTATCCTGTACCAAAATTCTTTCATCATATCCTCCTTACATATCCATAGTTGCGGGACCAATCGTAACGATCATGAGTACCAAAAGCAATAATAGTAGCGGCATCGTAAGCTTCACTTCTGCAAGCCTTCCCCTTGATTCTGCAAGTTTTTTCCTTTCAAACCAGAGCATCTTGGCTTCCCTTGTGAGCTTATGTGACATATCACTGCCTGTATACATACTATCCGTAATTATCGATGTAACCCTTATAAACTGCCATATACCCAGCCTTAAAGCCGCATCATAAAGCTCTTTACTCAGAGAACTCTTGCTCTTTTCCGCTCTGTCATACAGATCTGTGATGAGCTCACTGAAATAGCCTTTGCCAAACATGTTTTTCTCCGACTCCGAAGCCCTCTTCATCGCATCCTCAGGCATGGCTCCTGCATTTATAAGCAGGATATACCTGTTTATAAAGCTTGGAAGATTCATAAGTACATCTTGATGCGATTCCTTTCTTATCTTTTCCAATTTACTGTATTTACCCTTTGCCAAAATGATAAGTGCAAGTACAAGCGGTATCAGAATTAGTCCTGCGAGACTTCCTTCTTCCTGCTCCCACGCTATAGGTGTACCATCTGCGAGCTTTGCAGGCAGCTTTAATGTATTGCTCTTTCTGTCACTATTACCCTTGTCTATTTCACGCTTTATATCGTTCATCACTTTTTCCTGCTTACTTTCAGGCGATACCCTCTCAGCCTGCAGCTCCTTTCTGTAATTCTGCGCTTCAACAGGCACTTCTATACTCTTTACCACTGTCCCCTGTTTACCTTTAAGCTTCACTGTCATATCTACCGTCTTTATATCCTTATCAGGTTTTTTAATTGCACTTACGTAGTTCCCATTCTTTATCAATTCTGTATCTCCTTTTGCACTGCCACCTTCATGAACAGCTATAAATATATTCGCCGCAAACAAAGCCGAGGTCAACATTAAAACCGCAAGCCTATCGTTCCTATACTTCTTTATCCTTTTACTGTGATCTCTTTTTCCATAAAGTGCATCGTACCTCTTGGATATCACCTCGGAATTTCCTAAAAATACATCAAAAAGTTTCATAACTATCTACACCCGTATCCTCGTAATCTTTTCAACCATATAAACTGCAACTATCAATAAGCCCAAAGCCACCCCCATCATAACCCGTCCGCTGCTACTCGTATACATGGGCGCTATGTAATCGTAGGCGAATAAATTGAGTAGTGTAAGCACCACAATGGGCATTATGAGGATAATCCTTCCCTCTACCTTTTTTTGATTGGTAATGGCCTTTATTTCCTTAGATATTGATATCTTTTCTGATATCACTTCACAGGCATCGCCTACAGCCTTTATTATGTTTCCACCGGTTTCTTTACATGTAGAGTAGGTTCTTGCGAAGTTTTCTATATCCTCCATACCGCTTCGCTTTGCAAAATCATCCCACACCTCAGTATCAACAACATTGTTTTCCGCAATACTCCTATGCATGATCTCAAGCTCCTGCGCTAATATAGCCTTCTTTCCGTGTACAAGTTCCACCACAATCCTACCTTGCCTAATCGCTTCGCCCATGCTCTTATTCACGGAAAATGAAGCGGATAGACTGTGCAATAAGTCCTGAAACTGAGATAGCATTTTAGCCTGCCGCACATCGAGCATATGCATGCAATATGCACGTCTCATGAAAATAACTCCACCCAAAAATATAAATGCCGCAAATACATTTCTAAAAAACAATAACCCTGCAAACATGCAAATGCAGGCGGATATTATCGTTACCAAAACAGCTTCCTTCCTATCCATTACATACACGGAATAATCTCTGCCTTTAGTCATCTGTGCTTGCCTCCTGCCATTTTAAATATTCATTATAATAACCGTTTAGCTTCATCTTTTCAGTATTAACAAGCTCATTATGAGTTTTTACGAGCTTTCCGTCTGTAAATCTATAAATAGGATTTAACTTAAATCTACCTCCTTCATAATTTACGATTTCGCATATCTCAGTAACTCTTCTTCCCGTGTTTGCTATCTTTGCAAGCTGCACAACTATATCTATCGCTTGTGCTATCTGCTCTCTTATTGCATCTACAGGGAACTCTCCTGCCTGTAAAAACATCGCCTCCATACGCTTAAGCATTCCGGCGACTCCGGTGCCGTGCCCAGTGCTGAGACTTCCATCATGACCCGTGTTCATAGCCTGAATCATTTCGATAATTTCGCCGCCTCGCACTTCTCCTACTATTATTCTGTCAGGTCTCATCCTCAAACTCGATCTTATAAGATGACGCATACTCACTTCGCCTCTGCCCTGAGCATTCTTGGGTTTACATTCAAGCCTAACTACATTGCTTAATCCGTTCAATTTCAATTCCATGGAATCCTCAATCACAACTATACGTTCTCCTGTGGGTATGGAGTCCGATAAGGCATTTAAAAAAGTTGTTTTGCCGGACGATGTACCTCCACTTATGAAAAGGTTATAACCGCTCCCGACCAGCAACTTCAAAAGCTTTCCGGCTTCCTTCGTTATGGTCTCATATTCTATGAGATCATTCATCCTCAATGATATTTTAGGAAATTTTCTAACCGTAAATGCGGGCCCTCCGATAGCTACGTTCCCATAAACCGCATTCACCCTCGATCCGTCTGAAAGCCGTGCATCCACTATAGGATCCATCTCGCTGATCTGGCGGTTCACCTTCCCTGCAACCCTGTGTATTACTTCGTTTAACTCTTCAGTGGTATCGAATTTGTCCGCTGTCTTCTCTATCTTGCCCCTCCGCTCTATAAAAATATTATCTTTGCCGTTTACCATGATTTCAGAAACCTCGGCATCTTCCACATACTTTTGTAATATATCCATATCGGATCTTACCGCTGAAAACACACGTTCCGCCAAAAGCACAACGGTAGGCGCAGGTAGATAGCTTAAATCCTTTCTCCTGAATATTTCCTCCTCTATGAGCTCATATACGGCCTCATCTTGCAAATCATCAATAACGGATATACGCTCCTTGACCTTGTTTGAAAGTTTTACCGCAATATTTTTTAACCTCTTATCCATTGAATATATCTCCTAATTTCATAACTACATTTAAAGTATACGAAAAATGAAATAAAAAATCAGCAGACATTTTGTTAGCAATTTCATATAAATTTTTGCTTTATAAAATGGTCTGCTGATATATTCATTAAAATTTAAAGGTATCCGGCGAAGCCTTTCATAGAATATCTATTATGTAAAAGCTTAGATATCACATAAACTATTTTTTTTACCCGACAGCATTCGTCACAATTCGTTATTTTTGCTCCTCTCCATCAATTTCTATTTTAAATTCCATACCTTCATCGCATGGCAGAAAGCTATATTTCATTCCCTTATTCTCAAGCAACACCTTTATAATGTAAAGCCCCATTCCGCTGCCTGCAATTTCATAATTTCTGCTCTCATCTAATCTATATAGCGGTTCAAATATTTTATTTAGTTTATCGCTTTCTATAGGCTTACATTCATTCTTAATAGAAATATATTTATCCGTAAGGTTAATCTCCACCCTTCCCCCTTTTTGGGTGTAATGAATCGCATTCGATATGATGTTCGAAAACACCTTTTCTAAAAGAGACCTGTTATTTAAAAGCTTGATATGCTTCGTATTTACAGAAATTTCAACACCCTTTGATTCTGCTAAAATCCTATATTCATCCAATACACTTAAAAGCACATCATCGATCTTAATAATACTATTTTCGCTATATATGCCACCTTGAATTTCATCGTGCGATGCCATAATATCTCGTATCATTTCATACATCTTATCCACTACTATGATAGACTCTTCTAAATACTTTTCGTGATTCTTGTATTCACCTATATTCAGCGCCATGTTTTCAAGCATAACCCTCAAACTCGTAAGCGGCGTCTTTAACTCATGAGATGCTGCCCGCATAAATATAAGCCGATCTTTCTCAAGCTTGGAAATTTTTGAATTTTCCTTCTCAAGCGAGTCTATCATATGACAAAGATCCGAATATAATTCATTTATATGACTTCCGAGAACGTTTATTTCATCCTCACCGTTAACCGTATAATGCGCATTTTTATCGAGTTTTTTCATCTTCCCCGTGACCTCAACCATATTCTTGATAGGTTTTGTCGTAAGGCGGCTGTAGACGTATGAAAATATCAAGGCACAAATTAAGGAAATGACTATACTGTAAGGCAAGGTTTTAAGAGTTGCAGCTCTTGCTTCAGAGATAGGTCTAACATCGGTCATGAGCTGCACTACAAAGATTCTACCTTCAGCATCCTTGGCCTCTCTAACCTTAAGTATTATGGAGCTCATATCCACATATTTATCATCGACCACTATCGTAAGGTCCCCTTTGATTTGAGACGGTGACATTACATTTTGTGGCTTAAACCTCTCAAAAAAATGTTCCTTCCTTCCCACTATTATGTTTACATTGACGTTTTTTAATCTGGAATAATCCTCCGCCCTCTTTAAAACCTCAACCATATCTTTTCCGTTCACTTTATGCACGAGCTCTGAAATTTGCTTCGTCGTATCCCTATCCTTTATATCTCGGTATATCTTAGGAACAAGAAAAAAGATACAGCTGTGTATTATCACTCCGAGCACGACAAACAATACCGTAGTGAGAATAAAAGTTTTAGGGAAAAGTTTAATCCTCGTCATATCTGTATCCAACACCTTTTACTGTAGTCAAACACTCAAGATGTAATTTTTTCCTTAAATTTTTCACATATGCATCGACAATTCTGTCAAACGGAGCCCTATCATCTGCCCAAAGCGATGAAAGAATATAGTCTCTTGTCAGCGCTCTCCCTTTGTTTTCCACAAGCAACTTAAGGAGCATGACTTCCTTAGTTGTAAGATTCGCATCCTCACCTTTATAGTAACCCTTGTAAGCTTTAAAGTCTACACCTGCATCCCCGCTTTCCCATATCGAAACCTCTTTATCTCTGTTTCTTCTTAAAAGCGATTCTATTCTCTTTTGCAATATCACCAAAGAAAAAGGCTTACTTATATAATCATCTGCGAGTTCATTGAAGGTTGTAAGCTGTGTCCCTTCATCTGAAAGTGCTGTAAGCATTATAACCGGCACTTTGTTTACTTTCCTGATGTTTTTAAGAACTTCTATCCCATCGAGTTCCGGCATCATGATATCTAAGATTACAAGTGCAGCATCTCTAAAATGATCCAATGCTTCTTGACCATTTTTAGCTGCAATAACCTTATACCCTGCCGATTCCAAAAACTGTTCAATGCCTTTCCTTGTATTTGCTTCATCCTCAGCTACTAAAATAGTATACCTGCTGTTTTCATTTATATTATCTTTCACCTTTTCCCCTTATTTTTGCATTATATGCGTTTATCTACATATTATTCTAACTCTTCATATATGAACTGTGCAATAGTCCTGTAAACTTTAATTCTATTCTATCACTATATCCTTCTTCTTTAGGGTGAGCACTTGATCTGCCTCTCCAGCAAGCTTTTTGCTATGAGTAACTACCACTACGCATTTATTATCTTCGTGAGCGATTTTTTTAAGCAACGCTATGATATCCCTTGCAGTTTTTTCATCCAGATTTCCCGTAGGCTCATCCGCCAGGATGACAGGGGCATCGGAAACCAGCGCTCTACCTATTGCTACACGCTGTTGCTGCCCACCTGAAAGTTTCATTACATTTCTCGTGATTTCATCCTTACTTAAACCAAGATCAAGAAGTATGTCCTCGTTTGCAGTAGGATTCACAAGCCTTAAATTTTCTATAGGCGTCATGTAATCTATGAGGTTGTAATTTTGGAAAACCAAAGAAATTTGTTTTTGCCTGTGGTAAGAATACCCTTTTACAGTTATATCTTCTCCATTGAATTTTACTTTACCGCTCGAAGGAACGTCGAGTCCTGCCAAAATACCGAGCATAGTGGACTTACCTTCTCCTGAATTTCCTACTATTGCGTACATCGTACCTTCTTCAAAGTCTACGCTTACATTCCTTAAAACTTTTTTATTCATTTTCTCATATGAATAGTTCACATTCTCCATGCTTAATATACTCATCTTTTTCCTCCTTAATTCATCTTAGATAAAATTTCTTTCGGCTTTTGCGATGCTATAGGTGCATAGGCTATCGATACCGAAATAAGTATAACCGCTCCTCCCAATAAACAAAGTACTGCATATTCACTTAGATTTAAAGCACTATGCATTAAATTTCTTGAGCTGATTCCGTCATTACCGCTACCCGCAAGCTTTATAAAAATGCTTCCAAGCTTCCCAGCTATTAACTTACTCACCGCAAATGCTGCGCCGAGAGCGGCCGCTCCTATCATAAGCAATTCCCATATCATTTGCTTCATTACATTTGCTTTTGAAATTCCCACAGAAACCAATATGCCGATTTCGTTTATCCTGTTACGTATCCAAAATATGAGTACGAATGACAGTATTAATATGGCGGTGATTCCCATACCTATCATAAACATGGTTATAATCTGTTGCACATTTTCAAGAGACGATACCACTCCCTTAGATGCCTCATTTTCATTTCTAATTCTTAAGGTCTTCCATGGCAAGTCTTGCTTTTTTGCCTCTTTTATTACAGAGTTTACAAGTTTTGGACTGCTTGTAAAATACCACGCCTTAGAAATTTCCGCACCTTTGTGCCCGGGAACTAAACTCTGTGCTGTTTTAAGGTCTGTGAAAATGTTGTTTTCCACCAATTCTTCCGGCAATACCCCCGTGGTCTTGTTATGCCCTTTATACACTCCTGCGACAGTAACTTCCATCTTGTTCTTACCACTGCCTATCTTTAATTTGCTGCCCGGCTTTAATTTATTTTTTTTAGCAAAAGCCTCATGAACCAAGGCAGTCCTTTTGCTTTTATCATTTATATGCCGCCCTTTGATAAGCTCAAACGCCTCATTTGCAAACTGCGGATACATGGCACTGTTTAAAATTCCTGTGATCCCCACATTTTGCTGCCCATTTGCCGCATTACCTATATCTACATTCTTATTCTTATTTGTAACAGGCTGTTTATCTGTTTGTGCGATTTTATCATACTGATAGTTGTACTTCTTTATATTCTCAAGTTTCGATAGCTTGTCCGCATGCTGCTGCAAAAACGCTTTATTTTTACCTTCCAGTGAAACAGCTGAATTTACGTTTTCATCCACCTTGCTTTTAAGTAAAGTCATTGCCTTGTGTACGGATACTCCGCCTGCTATCCCTGAAAATATCACGCTCATTATCAGAAACATAATCAGTGTTTTTATCTTCTTTCTTCTTATCGCTGTCACAGCTCGAGTTAAAGTAGTCAAAGTATTCCTCCTTTACTCAAATTCAGAAAGTAGTTGTTTCGGTTTTGATTTGAGCATTGGGATAGAAGCAAGTACAACCGCTATCACTATTACCGCAATTCCTATCAATGCAAGGTATGCAACATCCATCTTTTGAATACTTACTGTAAGATGATCTATCGTCTTGCTGAGTACTGATGTATCGGCATCCGCACCTACATTTACCTGACCTGCAAGATCTGCTGTACTGCTGCTCTGTGCTTTTTGTAATACGTGATCTCCGACTCTTTGCACTACCGCCTTTGTGGTCAATACCGAAACACCTATGCCTACTACAAATACCATCAGAAGCTCAGATATATACTGCATTAAAAGCTTACCCTTAGATATGCCCAGAGACATTAGTATTGCAAGCTCCTTCTTCCTTTCTTTCATCCACATGAGCAATATCAAGGTTAGAAGTATTATCATGATGACTATTGATGATCCTAAGATAGTATTTGAAAGCTTATATATTCCGTTGATCATTGAATTTGCAACTGCAAAATAGCTTCCGTTTTTTATCATCTGATATTTTTGCCAATCTATATCCTTCTTTTGCGCATCGTTTATTATAGATTGCGTATTGCTTCCCTGCTTTGCAAAAAATGAAGCATCATTATAAACGTCATCCTTGCCGTTGCTGCGATAGCTGTTAAGTGCTCTCGTCATGCCGAGGTCACCTATTATAATGTTTTCGTACAGCTCAAGATGCGATGCAGGCGTCTTTGTGTTTTTCCCTGAAAATATACCTACGATTTCAGGTCTTGCTGTTTTTTTAGCCTTGTTTTCATTCTCCACTACTGCGGTATTGGTTGTAAGCTTTAGCTTATCTCCAAGTTTTAGATTATTTCGTTTTGCAAGGTCTTCATGAATCAATACCTTGTTTTTATCCCCCTCTGTTATATGCCTGCCCTTAATGAGTTTTAATGCACCCGAACGAAATTTACCCTCAATTTCGGATTTATTTACACCCACTACATCCGTTGCCTTTTTAACAGTCGGCTTTGTTTGTGATTCATCTTCGAGATGCTTTAATTCACCATCTTTGAAATCTACCGTAGCTATCATCCTTTTTACGTGATCTTTCACGTGCTTAGATTGTAAAACTTTATTTATATCATCATTAGTTACGGTTCCAAGGCCTCTGCCCTGATCAGATGTATACCTTATATCATTTTGCAGTGTTACACCCGCAAATAAGGTTCTTTCCAATTTTTCTGCTGATTTACGCATTGACGTTTTTACCGCAAGACCGCTCAAAATAGCAGTCGACATAAATACCAGCACCAATAACATCAACAAAGTTTTAACTTTTTTTCTGGTAATATAGAGCCACGCTCTTTTAAAATATGACATCTTTCCACCTTCCTTTCCTATGCCAATGGTAGTAATTTATCATAGGAATATGAAGGCGGTATGAAATCAAATATTTTTTTATCACATTTGCAATTTGCTTCTAAATTAAACATATAAATACCCTAATATGCCACAAATGAAAATGTCCTGAAGCAAAAGTTACAGTATGCCCCCTTATGAAAGGGAGGCAAAAAATATCCTCCGGCTACAATGGTGCCGAAGGATATCCTTAAACAATGAACCTGTTACCTTTTATTTATTTTTTTCTACTCTGTTTGATCTTTCCATACTTGTAAAGAGCAATCATCGCATTTACGGACTGTTCTGCAGTAGGATATGCCGGAATACCGTGATCTCTCAGCTTCATAATTGCTCGTTGACATTCTTCTCCACCTTGGCATTCCATAATAAACGGTTTTTCCAGATGTCTATAAGCTTCGTGTAACTCAATTACCACATCCACCACAGCATCTACATCCGTCACCGCAGTTGGGCAAATTGATCCGAGAATTCCATTCACCTTAGGATCTCTGATTGCCTGACGGAAGGCTCCTTTATATTGGATAGGTGAAGCGGTTCCCGAAATATCGACAGGATTCAGCGGAGAACCGAACATAGGCATATATGCACGGATCCTGTCGGGAAGTCCCGGAGAAATTTCCTTCAATTCGTGAAGTGGTAATCCCATTCTTTCAAAATGATCGCAGCTGAGCAATCCGGATCCCCCACCATTAGTAATCATCACAATCTTATCATCATACAGCGGAGGTTGCATTCCCAATGCCAATGATACGTCCAAAAATTCCTGCCATGTTGTAGCGCGAATCGCTCCCGCCTTTTGGAATACCTCATCATAGTAAGCATCGCCGGTTCCTTCATTTTCCGAAGCGGTATGTGCAAAGGCGGCTTTAACACCGATTTTTGAACCGCCGACCTTGATCGTAACGATCGGCTTATCAACCTTTTGACACGCCTCCACAAAACCTTCCGGACTATCCAAGCCTTCGATGTAAATTGCAAGACACTTAGTATCATCATCAATACCTGCATAAGAAACGAACTCACAAAAATCCACATCTGCTTTATTCCCAAGTCCTACAAAAAAGCTCATGCCGAAGTGATCCTTCTGCGATGTTCCAAGCGCTGCCAATAAATTTGCTCCTGATTGAGAAATCATGGCTACAGGTCCTTCCATCGGCAGATAAGGAATAAATCCACAGTTGAAATTCAAATACGGACTTCCCATTCCGACTAAATTCGGACCTATCAACGGTAACTTATTATCTCGACAGTACTGCGTCAAATCATTCTGCAACTGTCCACGTCCGATCTCTTTAAATGCACTTGTTGCTATCACAACGATATTTACTTTTTTAGCAACACAGTCTTCAAGCACCGACTTAACAATATGTGCCGGCACCGCCACAAAAACCAAATCCACAGCATACGGAATATCCTTAACCGTAGGATATGCTTTTAATCCATGTACCTTATCCGATCTCGGATTTACCGGATAAATCTCTCCTTTATAGCCCCACTCTCTCAATCCTTCGATCACCTTGTATCCTACCTTCGTTTCATAACGGCTTGCACCGACCACAGCAATAGACTTTGGATTCAGAGCATATTGCAGGCGATTTACGACATAATCGCGAACATGAAGAACTTTCATTCTATTTCACCTCCTTATTTACAGAAAA
Organism: Eubacterium saphenum ATCC 49989; assembly: GCA_000161975.1. GTDB lineage: Bacteria > Bacillota > Clostridia > Peptostreptococcales > Anaerovoracaceae > Eubacterium_N > Eubacterium_N saphenum. Next base: position 911,244 of record GG688422.1, on the reverse strand, counting down.
ACGACATTTTACATCGTTATTAACTGTGCGATCCTGGAGAAAATCATCCGTGAATACGCACTCTTCCCAGTATCCGTTTTGATCATCAAGCCTGCAAACCCATCTTCTGAATTGCTTTGGAGAATTTGCAATCTTTACTTCCTCAACTTCACCGTAACTCTCGATCTTACTGCGCAAATCCTTCCAATCTGTTAATTCTTCAAAGGAGCTTAGCATAACATCATAGAAGGAATCTGAAAATTCCCAGATATTATTAAATTCAGGCATATCGGATAATTCGTCCGTAATTTGAGATTTTCGGTAACTAGGCACGTTCTGGAACATTCGAACCAAATACATCTTCATTGTCAAGCCGAGCTTCATGTGGTTTAGATAAATCATCGGCACCGCATAACGTCCTACGTCGCATATTTGCACGAAATCTTTCTTCATCTGCTCTCCGCTCAATCCTGAAAGATCTTCTAAAACAGCATAATCAAACATGTCACCCACGGTCTTCGTATTATTAATTGCATCAATAATCCCAAAATCAACCGCATCAATCTTATCTTGCACCTTAAGCAGTTTTTTAACCTGCTCTTTCCCCCACACAAACTTGCGATATCCGTCTCCATGTGCATCCCACATGTTAACGTTCGATTCCCTTACGTCACGGCGAATCGGGCAAAGATGTACATACTCAAGCTCCGGCATGTCACGCCACGGTCCGATGACATCTGACAGAAGATTATCCAACACTCTCATATGATTCCCGTTGAAAAAATCAAAATCTCCCTCCGCTTCATATCCGGTACAAATATCGTCCTTGCTCTGAAACCACTCGGCAAGCTGTTGCTTTATTTCCTTTGGTGTATCCTTCTTCAACTTAACCACCCAGTAATAAAGCCCCCAGCCATACACAGCCACCGCCGGATTATACACGAGCATAATGATACGTTCATCATACATTCGCTTCAACCTTTTCCTGACTTCCTCTTTATCCACCTTAACCTTTGAGGCGATATAACCCAAGTTAAACACCTCCGGATAATTTTGATAAAACGATTTCGCCACGTTATAAGCACTAAATTCCGTGCTATCAACGGCAACCGTCCCGGGTTCGGCAAACCCGATGCCTCGCGGAGCAAAAAAATAGTCCTTCATCCATGCCTGCTGCTCCTCTGTTCCCAGTAAGTACTTTCTTTCTTCCATGATTCATAGCCCTCCCTTCATAACACTATCTTCTTAATGCCGTCAGATGATTTTTTGTTTTACTTAATACATTTTTTATGCCGAGCTTTCTCCAAATTCATCTTTCAGCATTTTTATAGCTCTATAATAGAAGCAGTTGCTAAACCACTTTTCAAACTTACTCACACAACATTTATCACAATACAGAGAACCACACAAAAAGACTAATCACTTATTTAGCTTTACTAACTTATACCCCAAATCCTGAATGATCAAACATCCGAAGTTAGTCTGTAAAACCTAAAAATATATTTCTCTGATGTAATGAAAAAAATTGAACATAAAAAACGGATGTTCACCTGATAAATACCAGATAACACCCCTGTACTTCTTTAGTTTTTAGAAATTCAAAACTATACTCTGCGCATTGTTTGTTTTATTAAATATTTAGATACTTTTTATCACCTTTGCAATTTGCTCCGCATATCCTTTTATTTCGGTAATATCTTCGCCTTCTACCATTACTCTAACAAGCGGTTCCGTACCTGACGGTCTTATCAGTGTGCGTCCCTTATCTTTAAGAATTTCATTTATTTCTTCTACAACTTCTATGACCTTATCATTTGAAGCGTAGGTTTTCTTTGTAACATCGCTCACATTAACATTTATAAGCACCTGCGGGTAAATTACCACATCAGCTACAACTTCGCCGGCCTTTCTGCTGTCTGCACCGATCGCAGCAACAAACTTTAACGATGATAATATTCCATCACCTGTGACGCAATCTTTCATAAATATCATATGACCGGATTGTTCTCCGCCCATTATACTGCCTGTTTTCAGCATGCTTTCAAGCACATACCTGTCCCCTACCTTGGTAATGTCCGTAGTAAGACCGAGCTCTCCCATGAATTTATGCAAACCCAAATTTGACATGACCGTAACCGTTACAACCGTGTTCAGGATACCTTGCTGTTTAAGGTAACGTGCAACGATACACATTATCTTATCACCGTCAATGGCCTGTCCTTTTTCATCCGTTGCTATGAGTCTGTCCGCATCTCCATCAAAAGCAAGACCGAAATCAGCTCCCAGCCTTTTTACTTCCTCAGACAAATTATCGATGCTCGTAGATCCGCAATCTTTATTGATGTTAATTCCATCCGGTGAATCTCCGATGCAAATAACCTCGGCTCCAAGCCGTCTGTATACGACGGGGGCAATATCGTAGCTTGCTCCATTAGCGGTGTCTAGAATTATCTTCTTTCCTCTGAAATATTTTTTCTCATCTTCGGACACTGTAGAAAGCAGAAAATCTATATATTCTTCTTGCGGTAATTTTTTTGGCTCTATAAGCCTTCCGATGCGATCATAACTGAGATACGACGTTTGAAAATTAGTCGATGCATCCAGTTTCTCTTCTATTATCCGTTCCTTCTCATCACTTAATTTCATTCCCTCTGAATTAAATAACTTGATACCGTTATATTCAAAAGAATTATGAGAAGCGGATATCATAATCCCCGCAGATGCTCCGTATTTTTTCACAAACAATGAGACCGCAGGTGTTGGAATTACCCCTAGCTTTATAACATCGCAGCCGTCTCCCATCAATGCTGCGCTCATCGCATCACAAAGCATGGCACAAGAAATCCTGGTATCTTCACCTATTACTACAAGCGGCCTTTCCGCTCCGTCCTTAAGCAATTCCGCCAATGCTACTGCAACCTTATGCGCAAGTTCGAGCGTAAGTTTCTCTCCAGCGATTCCTCTTATGCCATCCGTACCGAAATAACTACCCAACATCGCCCCCTATGCTTTTGGTCTTATGATTCCGTAAGTCTTATCTTCTCTAATATATACTATAGCGAGTTCCTTCGTAGCTGCATCTTTAAATACATAAAAATCATGTTGCAACAGCTCCATCTGAACCACAGCATCTTCAGGTGTCATTATTTCCACGTCAAAAGTTTTTTCCTTTATTATCTTGACTTCTTCCTTATGGCCTTCTGCAATATCCGGAAGTATGTCAAACCTCATATCTTTATGAGGCTTAAACTTCGCTTTTAACTTTGATTTAAACTTGGACATCTGACGAGATAATTTTCCTACTGCGATATCGAGCGCAATATAAGGATCTTCTGCTGTCACTTCGCTTCTGAAAAGCGTTCCCTTCTCCTGAAGCATAGCTTCAAACTTATAGCCTGCCTTCCCTTTTTCTACCATTATCTCCGTAACTGCCTCTTCCGGAAAATATTTATCAAGCTTTGAAAACTTCTTATCTATCATTTCCTTAAGGTGATCACTTGGATGATAGTTTTTCGCTGATATATTAACTCTCATAACGACCTCGCCTTCTTTTAATCACTTCAAAACAGGCACTTAGTTGACCTGGTCTTTGACCCCACAGTTGCCTCGGCCTTAGCCGCAGGACTTATATTCTAGACTACGCCATGATCACCGAATACTCGGCTTACGTGGATCCTTTCGCCCGTAGCTGGCATGGATTTTCAACCACAAACCTAAGTGCCTGTTAATATTTTACAACATTTCATATACCCATTCAACACAAAAAAATATCAGATCTTAAGAGCCATGATCTAAAAATGATAAGTGCTTGTCTATAAAAAATTATCTATTTTTTTAAGTCTCTAAAGTAAAATAAAATCCCAAATGTATCAATGAAATAAGTTTAAAAGTTCAATCGCCATTTACATAAAAACCCAAGCTTTCTCCCATCCAATCTTTTTCCTCAGGTAATGAAATTTTTATGCTCTTTAATAATGTTAAATCAGACTTTCGATATTTATCAATGTATCCTACAAGTTTATTATCAAGTTTGCTATGCGTTCTAAATATATATAGATAGTGTGTTTTTTCAACAACACTTTTTTCCTCCCAAATATAATCCTCTGAAGTATTATGAATATAAAATTTGTTTTTGCTAATATCAGTATTAGTTATTTCTTTAAGATTCACATCATATTCATGCAGAATTCCATCGTAATCGACCAATTTAATTCGTCCTTTATGAATAAAAGCTAGAAGAACTTCCTTGTCTTTTAACGACTTTTCTTCTAATATACGATTATTACGAGCATCTATAATCGCAATAGCGCTCTTTTTGATTTTTTTTAACGAATCTCCACTATTATCGCCGTAAGTAATTATACGATTGTCTAGTTTTAATAATCTAAATCCTTCAGCTGCACAACTGTTCTTTAAGCCAAGCTTAACCTTCTTTCCCGTTTTGCAATTCACAGCATTTATGAAATATTTATTACGCTCTGAATCATAACCCTGAACATAAATACGTGATTTAAACCTTGTAGCAGTAGCTAAATTTTGTTCCTCAATTATGGTTTCCCTTCGTTTGCCCTTATATGTATATATTATATTGCTTAAATACTTATCGCCAATTCCACCAATGTTCATTGTTTCAATAATATCACCTGCAGTCTCTTCAGCAAACCATGTCGCCATATTTTCCCAATCATATTTTGCATACTTTTTCTTCATGAGGGAAAATGATGTTAAGTCTGTATTTTTTTTATGAAGTTTCCAGTGCTTATTCTGTCTCATTGAATAAAGATTATAACTATTGCCATCCTTAACAATTGAAATTATCCCATATCCCGGAAAATGTTTTTTCGCATATGTTTCCCCCTGCTCATCAACCAATAACAATATCCCCTTCGCCTTCCTCTGTTTAGATAGCGAAATTATATACTTAGCCTTTGTAGGATCTATACCAGTCTTATTATTACTAAAATAAAAACGTTTTACCGATACTATGCAAATAATCAGCGCAACTAAAATGATGCCTCCAAGGATAAGAAAAATTTTTTTCTTATTATCTTTTATAAAAAACATATGTCCAAGGACTCCAATACAATTCCGCAGGCAATATAATTCATGCAATACACTATATCATCCTTAATTCCCGATTGCAAAGCCGGCAAAGCACACCTTTATGGCGCCTGCAGACTTAAGTACTTTTGCGCATTCATCCGCAGTAGCTCCTGTAGTATAAACGTCATCTATTAACAGCACGGTCTTCCCTCTAACCAAATGTGCCTTTGTCTCTGAAAGCAAAATCTGTCCTTTGATATTCATCCTACGTTCCTCGCTTGATTGTCCCTTCATTTGCATGCCTTTTTTATCTCGGTGTAAAACATCAGTGTAGTACTGAATCCTCTTTACATTTTCCGCACATTTTTCAAACACCCTGCTTGCAATGAGTTCTGACTGGTTAAACCCTCGCTTTCTTTCATTTTTTACATTTGCAGGCACGGGCAACAATATATCTATATTTTCTAACACGTTAAGGCTAACCAGCTTATCAAAAATGATATCCGCAAGATGTCCTGCTATATATGCCTGTTTCCCCGCCTTAAGGTCGGATATAATCTTTCTCTCACGTTCGTGATAACCGGTGCAGGGGTATCCTTCATCATATTTATGGTTTGCCGTTCTGCAAAAATAACACCGCTTCTCCATCCTAGAAGCATCAAGCGATCTTCCGCATTGCTCACATGTCTTGGCTGAAGTCCACGACATATTCTCCATACAATCATTGCAAAGACTGTATTTTCTGGACTTATCTATGATTGCTCCGCAACCTATGCAATAAATATTGGACACGAAAATAATATCAAGCAATTTATTTAAATATTTGTTCACTTCTCCCCCTAAACTCATTAGACATTCTAACGCCGCTCAGGGAAAAATATTTAAATGCAAAATTTTAACGCACGATATTAAAACTTTTGATATGAATATTAAAAAATTAATTCGCTTAGATTTTTGAGCCTTTCCGCTAAAGCAGAATACCTTTTTTCTTCGAAATTATTTTTAAGCATATAGAAGATATTGGTTTTCTTCCCAACTAATACCACCTTATCCTTTGCTCTTGTAACCGCCGTATATAAAAGATTCTTGGTTGCAAGCATGGGAGCAGCTCCTACAACCGGCATGATAACCACAGGGAATTCATTACCCTGACTCTTGTGCACAGTAATTGCATACGCCGGTTGAATTTCCTTAAATTCAGGCTTACTATACCTTGCAACCCTTCCTCCCGTATACTCTACGGCCAGCACATCATCCGCCTTGCTGACAAATACTATATTACCTATTTCACCGTTAAAAATACCTCTTCCTCTTTCGCCGGTTCTATTGGAATGCCACTTAAGATCATAATTATTCTTTATGTGCATAACCTTATCGCCTATCCTGAAAACGCTACCAAAATAATTGATCTCGCTATTATCGTCGATCTTAGGATTCAGCATGTTTTGCAAAATCGAATTCAAATTTTCCGTGCCGCATTCTCCTTTTTTTTGTATGCATAACACCTGAAAATCTTGCATAGGGTCATATCCGTTTCGTTTTGCACTGTTTTTACATAGATTCATTATTACATTGATTATTGCAGGGTTTTCACTTCTTTCTAAAAAGAAGAAATCCCCGTCTTCGGTATTGCATATTGGAAATTTCCTATGGTTTATAGCATGAGCATTTTGAACTATCATGCTTTTTTCATTTTGACGAAAAATTTCCGTTAAACGTATAACATTTATAACTTCGCTCTTTATTAAATCCGCTAATACGTTCCCGGCTCCCACGGACGGAAGTTGATCACTATCTCCTACCACTATTATCCTCGTACCCGGCTTAATAGCCTTAAACAAGCTATATGCAAGTATTACATCTACCATCGATGCTTCGTCTATTATAAGCGCATCACACTCCAATGGATTCTTTGAATTGCGTGCAAAACCCTTTCCCGATTCTGTACCGCCGTACTCTAAAAGCCTGTGGATCGTCTTCGCTTCAAAGGATGATGTCTCTGTGATTCGCATAGCAGCCCTGCCTGTAGGTGCTGCTATCTCTACGTTTTTGCCGGCACTTTTTAGAATACTCAAAATGGTATATATGATGGTGGTCTTACCGGTTCCCGGACCTCCTGTGATGATACTTATACTCTCCTCCATGCACGCCGATACCGCCTTTCGCTGCATCGGGCTTAACCTTATCCCCTTCGTTACCTCCGCCTCATCTATAAGATTGTTTATATCAACACGCAAATCATCCGTCTCAGCCTTCGAAAGCTTGCTTATATAAACAGCCAAATTTTCCTCAAAGGTGTACATATTAAAGGGATATATTCTTCTGCCCTCGCTCCCTTCTTCTATAAAGATATCATTCGTCGCTGCAAGTGGAAGCAGATTTTCGGTGACTATATCATCATCTACCCCTAGAAGTGCCGCTGCACTCTTTACAAGCTCCTCCTGCGGCAAATAGCAATGTCCGAGATTTCCGGCATTTTCAATTATATGTAATATTCCTGCTCTCACCCTCTTTTCGCTGTCGTATTTAAGCCCAAGATTTGCAACCGTTTTATCCACCTTTAAAAATCCTATGCCATCTATATCCTTTATCAGCGAATAAGGATCCTTCTTTACCTTTTCAATTGAATGCTTACCATATAATTCATAGATGCTGCTTGCCGCCTTTACCCCGAATCCGATATTTTGTAAAAATCCAAGTATCTTTCCCTCTTCCTTATGCTCAATGTAGTAGTCATGAATTTCCTTTGCCAGCTTCTTGCTGATTCCTCCAAGCTTTTCAAGCTTCTTATAGTCATTTTCTATTATATCGAGAGTCTTCTCTCCGAATGCCTCTATGATGATATCCGCACGCTTTTCTCCAACGCCCTTGATGATGCCCGACAGCAATACAGCTCTGATTTCATCTTCGTTTTTTTCTTCTTGAAGCACTGCGGAAACGGCATTAAACTGCCTCCCATATTTTTCGTGTTCCACATAATTCCCCGTAAAAATATATGTGCACCCTTCCACCGGGTTTGCGATATTCCCTATTATGGTATTTACCTGCAAATCACTGCCTTTAGCAGCATCTACCCTGGCTACCATGTAATTCGTCTGATCGCTATAAAACACCAATCGCTTTACGGTAGCCCTTACCTCAATGCTATTTTTCATAAAATTTACTCCCGGGGTTTAAAATGCTTATATACCTGTTGATTGCCTAATGTCCACACCTTATCGCTGAATTCACCTTCGGGTATATCGCTAATAGCCTCCCTCATATCGTAAAGCTTTGCATCCATATCATCTAAATGGTGTAACACTTCCGCCTCAGGGAATAGCGGCCTTCTGGGACTGCCAAACTCCGGTGTATAGTGGTGGCTTATCATCATATGCTCAAGCAATAACTTCTTTTCTTCATCTATTTCAAGCTTAACGGCTATCTTATCGAGCTCAATGGCGCCCATCACCAAATGCCCGAGCATCTTGCCTTCTTTAGTGTAGTCCTCAGCGATTCCTATGGAATTCACTTCAAGTTCCCGTAACTTTTCTATATCATGTAAAATAACTCCCGTAAACAACAGATCCTTAGAAAGATCTTTATACACATCACTGATTGCAATAGCAGCCTGAAGCATTCTGGAAGTATGATGTAAAAGCCCTCCTACCTCGGCATGATGAAATTGCTTTGCTGCAGGATACAAAAGAAGTTTATCTCTATCCTTCTCATAGAAATACTTGATTATCTTCTTATAATCTTCATCCGATATTTTTTCATCAACCACTCGCATAATAAAATCATATAGCGTCTTGGGCATTACCGGTGACATCTTAAGGCACAGAGCCATATCTTCATCACCCGGGTCAAGCTTTATCATATCATCTACAATAACTTGAACATTACCGTTAAATTCCTGGCTTTTACCTATTACCCTCGCAAACAAAGCCTTGTTTTCCTTACAGAGTCTTCTATCCATATCGGTTATATCCCATTTTTTAAACCCGAGGTTACCGCTGTTATCTTGGATACCGCCCTGCATGAAATAATTACCGTTTCTGGATTGCCTTATCTCGATATTGGTAAGGATGAAGACATCATCTATGTTTTCATTCGGTGTTAAATCTTTTATAAATATAGTTTTTCCCATCACAACTCTTTCCCTGTTTTATAACACTCCGCATTTTAAACTGAAAATCCTATTAAAAATCTTTTGAAACATAATCCGCTCTCTATTTCATATCGCTCGGCATATCGAAAAAACTCACATCGCAAAGCGATAGCCCTTCAGGTGCTCCCTTTCTTTTGAATTCCTGAGATTTAAACCTTTTGTTAAAAATAGAAAATGTTTTTTCGATGTAGTCTTCATCATACTTTTTATAAAATGCAGACTTAGCACGCTGAAGTATGAGCCTATCTTCCATAATGTATCTTAGTTTATAGTACAAGAAAAAATCATGCAGCTCATATGAACCTATGCTCTCCTCCGTATTCTGACTCACTTCCCCTTTACTGTCAAGCGGCAGCAATTCCGGAGAAATAGGTGCATTCAGCACATTTACAAGTGCCTCTTTAAGTTTTTCGCTCACCAAATCGCAGGCTGCGATATCTGCTATCATCCTTTTGATAACCGTTTTTGGAAGACCTGCATTGACATCATACATCGCCATGTGATCACCACCATAGGTACTCCATCCAAGTGCAATCTCAGACATATCTCCGCTCCCCGGCATTATTGCACCTTCCATATTGGCGATATCCATAAGTATTTGAGTTCTTTCCCTGGCCTGGGCATTTTCATAAGTACTGTCGTATACATCCGGTGCATGTCCGATGTCCTTAAAATGTGAAAGCACCGCCTCCTTTATACTGATATTTCGGTGCTTGATTCCAAGTTCTTTTAGTATGATTCCTGCATTTGTTTGAATTTTTTCGCTGTTTCCAAGCCCCGGCATCATTACGGCAATGAGATCATCCATACTGCCACCCATATACTGAAGTGCCTGTTTTACTACGAAGAGAACCAACGTAGAATCAAGCCCTCCCGAGAATCCTACGACGAATTTTTTAAGTCCGATCCTCTTAGCCCTTCCTGCAAGTGCCATGGCCTGCTTTGAAATTATATTGTAGCTGAGTGAGATACTCTCTTTGCTTCCTGCTGAAATCAAATCCTCTTTTTCTTCAAAAGAGCCATCTAACAGAGGCTTAAGGAGCTGCTTTGAATAAAAAACATCATTTATAAAGGGCTGACTTTCTATTTTACAGTCCTCGATTGATGAAACTTCTCCAACATCTTCAAGTTCGCACACATCTTCATTCACCGCAATACATCCATACCCTGCCGTTCTGCCCTTGGCTTTAGCTATGTCTACATAGGTAATATGTGTTGCGCCGTAAGGCAATTTACGCATATTCATCTCACTTATAAAATCGATACTCTCATCGCTCGCATGCACTATAGCGCCCGAAAAAATCTTCTCTCCGCCGCTCTGGTATGAATTAGGTTCTACAATGATTACATCTGCATTTGAAAATTCGGAAATGCCAGCTACCTTCTTTACAAGCTTTAAGTCTCTTGAAGCTCCCCATGGACTGTCGTCTATGGCTATCAAAAGATTCATATTGTCGTGGTCAAGTTCCACATCTGAAAGATGCGATATCTTAAAGCTGAAGTCTTCCGTGCTGAACACACCGTCGCCTACCTCAATAGGCTCTCCTGCGTATTCTATATAGTTATCCATATCATCGCCAAAAGTCATAACTTCATGTCTTGCCACCCGTTTTCTTTTTTGCAGCTTGATACTTAAAATTTCTCCGTCTTGTATAAAGAAGATAGCATTAAACGTCCTTCCTTGATATCTTACATGAGACTCAAGCGCTATTAAAATATCCAAGCCTTCACTCCTCGATGTGATGCTTAAAATCGCTGCCTTAACATCATTATAGATTGCATCATCCAACATATAGTCCCCGATGCCCGCTCCCGTAAGGGTATTCGCTTGAAAAACCGCAATGGCGGCGTTTTGCGATGCAGCCTCATCCATAAGATTCATTACCTTGTTTGCATTTTCCTCTATAGACATCGGCTCTATGAAAGGCATGGCTGTGAACACCTTGATCATTCCTGTTTGCATACTTATTCTCCTACCCCGGGGTTAATTCTCTGAATTCTTATAGCCAAATCCGTCAGTCTGCTTATACTTGCCTGCCTTGGTATATGTAAGGAAGCCGTAATCCACAGAATCTGATTTTTTTATAATTTCACTACCCTTGTCGTGAGTAGCCTTTTCGCCTAATATAATAAGCGACGTCGCCAAAGCATCCGCAACCATGGCAGATCCTTTTGCACTCTTTACGGTAACGAAGTCAAGGTCCGTCTCTGCCGGCATTCCCGTAAACGGATTTATTATGTGATGATATAGTTTTCCTTTGCTTTTAAAACTTCTTTCGTATACTCCTGAGGTTACTACCGTCCCCTCCTGAACCTCCGTATAGCCCGAAATTTCTTGTTTTCCTTTAAACGGTTTTTTGATTCCCACCTTATACGGTTCTCCGCTGCTTTTCTTCCCCATTGTGAGAACATCCCCTCCGAGATTTATTATGGCGTTTTTGATTCCCTTGCTCTGAAGGTATTCCTTAATTGCATCACCTATATATCCCTTTGCAATACCTCCAAGATCTATCTGTGTATCCTTATTTAAAAGTCTGCAAGTGTTTTGTTTAAGCTCTATATTTTTGTATCCTACGGTACTTTTGGCCTTATCGATTTCGGCCTTGCTCGGCACCTTGTTTTTGCCGCTTGTAAAATCCCAAAGACTTGTAAGGGCACCCACCGTAACATCGAATCTGCCGCCTGTCGCCTTGGAAAGCTCAATGCTCTTTTTTATTACCTTCGCAAATTTATCACTTACCTCTATTCTTTTACCGCCTGCATGATTAAGCTTATATACTTCACTCTTCTTATTGGTTTTACTGAATTCCTCATCGAGTTCCTGAAGTTTATCAATGGCCGCATCCACGATCTTCTTGCCCTCGTCTTCATCCTCTGTAAACACCTTTATGCTACACATGGTATCCAGAGCAACTATTTCCTTATTTACTTCCTTAAGCTCTTTTGAGCTATCATTTTTACATCCCGTCTGTGCTATAATAATCAAGAAAATGCAAAAAATTAGTCCTAACTGTTTTAACTTAGTTTTCATAGAACACCTTTTGTTCAAATAACAACTTCAATTAAGTATTATACTCTATTTACAGTACCGGATACAGTCTAAAAATATTTTGAAGGAGCATCATGATAAAAAAGATGGATATTCTATTGGTAGTATTTTTGTTTGCCGTAGCAGGCATAATGTATCACTTCGCTTCAGAAAATGCAGCCGGCGATGTTCTATACATATACAAGAACAATAAATTATATGGTACATACAGCCTCAAAAAGGATAAAACTATCGATATAAACTCAGGGAAACAGAAAAACACAGTGGCCATAAAGAAGGGAAAAGCCATGATGAAATTTTCCACATGCAAAAATAAACACTGCATCATGCACGGTTCCATCAACAAAAAAGGTGAATCCGTAATCTGTGCGCCAAATAAAATCCTCCTAAAAATCGTAGGTAAAGATGCATCCGGATATGATGCGGTTTCAGAATAAGGAGCATATTCAAATGTCACTCAAAAAATTTTTACCGATAATGTCTATAAGCATTGCGCTTTCTCTCATACTTTCATACATTGAATTTCTATTACCCTCCATAGGTGTGCCCGGGGTCAAACTCGGACTCGCAAACCTGATAATATTGATGCTTCTTATAAAGTATCCTCTTAAGGTGCCTGCGGCCGTAAATATACTTAGAATATTGCTCGCAGGATTCATGTTTACAGGTCCTATCGCTATGATGTTTTCCCTCGCCGGAGGATTATCCAGCATGCTTATTATGAAGCTTGCCACAAAACTTAAGGTGTTTTCAAATATAGGTGTAAGTGTAGCCGGGAGTTGCATACATAATTTTGCGCAACTTATCGTTGCAATTGTGATACTGGATACTTTTAACATAATATACTACATACCTGCTCTAATAGTATCCGGCATAATAAGCGGTGTTGCAATAGGTATACTTACTACTATTGCTCTGCCTAGAATTGAAGCTGCCGCAAACAGATAACCCCTCTACAAACTCCCAAGGAATTCATCCACCTCATGCCTTACCCTTTCAAGATCCACATGCATAAATTCTCCATCCTTATACACTACATTTCCATCGATGATGGTTATTTTAATATTTTGAGGAGACATGGAATAAACTATGTTGGATAGCAGATCGTTGTGCGGATACATATTCGGCATTCTCACATCAACCAGTATCATATCCGCCCTATAACCGTCCTTTATAATTCCTGCATCATCTCTTCCTTGGGATAGCGCTCCTCCTCGAGTTGAGGCAAACAGTAGTTCCCTGAGTGTGATCCCATTTTCTGCGCCCCTTAAATTTTTAGAAAGAAGCCCTGCAAGTTTTATTTCTTCATTATAATTAAGACTGTTATTACTGGCTACACCGTCCGTTCCTATGGCAAGGTTTATACCCTTATCCACGATTCTCTTGGTATCGCAAATACCGCTTGCAAGCTTTAGATTGGAAACGGGATTGGTGACGACGGTAGCGTTATGATCCTTGATAATATCAAGATCCTCATCATCCACCCATACGCAGTGCGCGAGTGTGGCAGGTACACCCAGTAATCCTTGTATTTCAAAGTATTTTACAGGAGAGACGCCATGCCTTTCTATGCATTCATCCCTTTCCTTTTTTGTCTCGGATACATGAATATGCGTTCTTAAGTTTTTTTGTTCGGTAAATTCCGCAAGGGCTTTGCAAAGCGCAGGCTTTGATGTGTACTCTGCATGTATGCTGGTATCTATTAAAATTTCATCGTTATTTATTCCATGAAAATCTTCAATAAGCTTCTTTAAATCCTGCACTTTTTTAAGCTCTGAAAATTTTCCCGTAAGATCTCCGTCAAACCCGAGCGATATATTGGCCTTCATCTTGGAGTCCAATATACCCCGAGTTATGCTGTCACAGTAAAAATACATGTCGGTGGAACTCACTATCCCTGCAGATACTGCCTCTGCGGTGGCAAGCAGCGTTGCATTATATACTATGTCTCCGTTTAACTTTGCTTCCAATGGAAATATTTTCTTAAACAACCATTCATCAAGTGGCAGATCCTCTCCAAGTCCTCGCATTATACTCATGGCAAGATGTGTATGAGCATTATAAAAACCCGGCATAGCGAGCATACCGTCAGCATTTATTACATCTTCACCCTCTGTATTTAAATCAAGGTTCTTACCGATTTTATGAAATCTGCCGTCCTTAATATGAATTGCGCTTTCCTCTACAATATTGAAATCTTCATCTAAAATCAATGCATTTTTTATTACCATATCCCACTCTTTCTATTGTCTTTTAACCGGCTTCCCTCTGTACCTTCCTATTAAACTTTCAAAATCTATTTCCATACTAATTATGCACAGGAATAATATAAGAGCTCCGATATAACCCACAACGCCGAGCCTTTCACCTGCAAATATAAATCCTACTATTGCAGATACGAGTGATTCAAAGCTCCCTATGATACCCATCCTGCTGGCGGTAGTATATTTCTGACACGAAGGTATTGCAACTGCTGTAAATGCCGTACAAAATATTGCCAAATAAAGCAGGGCTACAATCTCTCTTGTGGAAGCAACTGATATTGCATTTTTTTCGAATACAACCGAAAAAAGAAATGATAATACGCATACTATGACCACTTGAATGCTCGCAATTGCTATAGGATCCAAGTTCTCCTCCTGCACGGCCTTTTCTGTAACAATTATATTTACAGCAAAGGCAAATGAACACGCTATGCAGATGATATCACCTATACCGAATGTAAACTCACCGCCCAATGTAAGACATCCCACACCTATGAGGGTAAGGGCGGCTATAATTGCTATTTTTTTCTCTATTTTCTTCTTTATTACGAAAAACTCGATGAGTGGAGTTATTATAACAGCAAGGCAACACAAAAACCCGGCATTTGAAACCGTCGTAAGCCTTGCACCGAACGCTCCTGTGAGATAGAAGGTGAACATCAAAAGCCCAAGTATAGCACCAAACTTGAGGGTCTTCCTTTCTAATGACAGTCTCTTTCTGAACACCAACAGTATTATTACGGAAGAAATCCCGAATCGAATTGCATTCAGCATGAAGGGCTCTACGCCTGCAAGCTCGTGTTTGATCACATAATAGGTGCTCCCCCACATAGCAACCGCTAAAATCAGCACGAGGTCTGCTATCTTGCTATTTTTCAAAACACCCTCCTAACCCGTCGCTACAAACATTTCAAGAACCAAATCCGCCGGCATCAGTCCTGTTTTTATCTTCTCATCTGCAGAATATGCATTTTTTAAAAGGTCAACCAAGCTGTGTATACTATATCTCCCAGCCACCGGAATGGATTTCTTTATTCTGTAAGGGTTGTATGGAAGAACTTTTATCATGCTGCTTTCGCCCTTGCCGAGTGCGGTGCATTCCCTTATGGCAAGGAGCATTTCAAGTTGCGATATTATAAGTCCCAATAGAGAAAATTCATTTTTGCCCGGTATCATAAGATCCCTTAGAAGGCGCAGCGCCTTATCCTTTTTGCCGTAACCTATTGCATCCAGCAATAAAAACACGTTGTTTTCCAGGCTTTTAGATGTTACCTTCGAAATATCATCCTTTTTAATTTCCGCCTTATCCGTGCTATACGCAAGCTTTATCGCTTCATTTGCAACGCTGTAGAGATCCTCACCTGAATCCCTCGACCCGTACTTAAGTTCTGAAATCAAAAACTCTGCAGCCTGATACGATATAGTTTTACCGCATTCTTCCACACGTTTTCGCACAAATGAATTCGCCTGAGATAGGCTAAGCCTTCCTATATCAAAAAACTCGCCTGCCGCTTTAAGCTTTCTGATCGGCGCTGAAACCACCGCTCCGCCTAACTTTTTACTGCCTATCAGCAGTATAACTTCACCTTCAAGATTAGTCGCTATCTCAGTGAGTTTCTCGATTTCGGATTTTACCGCTAGAGACTTACCTGCCTCTTTAAAGGCTTCCTTTATTACTATGAGCTTTTTCTTACTCCCCATAGGGAAGGTTCCCGTAGACATCTCTATATCAGAAGCCGCTACGCTTCCGTCATAAACCGTATAATCAAAATCAAGCATATCGGGATCGACATGCTTTTTTTTGATTCTATCCACTATCCAATCAAAAAGATATGGTTCATCAGACCTTACGAACACAAGCCCCGAAATATCTTTTTCAATGAGGCTCATACACTCCCTAAACCCTGCTACCGGTTTTTTACCATATGCCATAAGACACTCTTTTCGTAATGCTCTGCAATATCATTTACCATGACCGTTGTAAATATTATATCACACGCAGTCCTGTCGTCTCTTTCAAAGAGGCTGAATTTATGCATACATTAAGTGATAAGATTACGGGTACAATGCTTCGATTAATTTGTAATTTTTTAACTGCACCATACTTGTACGCCAAAGAGAACATCAAACATAAACAAAAACATCATTCATAAACAATTTATCACCCCTTATCATGTTTATTAAATAATTGAAGAAATGATGTCATACCTCTTTAAATTTTTCCCGTTCCCTCTATTAAAAATTCTCTTCTTCATAATCACCACCGTGCCCATGGTATCGTTTCTATATACTGCAGCGCCTACATTTTTGAGCCTACGCAATGTTTCCTTCGATGGATGTCCGTACATGTTTTTCCCCACCTGAATTACCGCTACCTTAGGAGATACCTTAGTCAAAAATTCATCCGTACTTGAATACCTGCTCCCATGGTGCCCTACCTTTAATACATCCGATTTTAGAGCCTCGCTTTTTATTATTCTTTCAGTATCTGCACCTGCATCCCCTGTAAATAACAACTTTAACCCGTTAAACGCAAGTCGTATAACAAAACTGTTTTCATTCTCGCCGCTTCCCATCTGAAGTGCTTTTGAAATGTCACTTCCCTTAAGATTTCCATCTGCAATATTTTTTTCACCTTGTTTCTCCGAGACATCTTCTTTAGGGTACATCACATCCATGCTCACACCCTTATCAAGGTTAATTTTATGTGGAGCCGTTAAAAACACTATGTCCTTTTTATTCATTTTAGTAGCCTTGGATATTAAATTCACCTTATCTCTATGATATTTCGTAACGATCAATTTCTTAACCATACCCTGCCTTGCTATTTCAAATAATCCGTCATAATGATCCCTGTGTAAATGCGTTAAGATGGCTAAATCTATCATTTTCGTGCCATTTTTTAAAAGATACGGCTTTAACACTGCATTGCCGATGTCTCTATTCATCTCGCCCCCACCGTCTATCAAAATGTTTTTACCGGAAGCCGTTTTTATATGGGTACAATCACCTTGTCCCACATCTAAAAATGTAATGCCTTCCTTTCTATGCGAATCTGTAAAAGTACTCATGGATAAGGCGCACATCAATATGCACACTACCATAGCCACTATCTTTTTCCTCCGCTTCCTTGCCTTCCACACCGCAAATATTTCAGAAGAAAAAAAGAATATGCCCCCATAATAAATTATAAGAAAAAACATCGATGGAGCCGGAACTACATAACTGAACCTGCCGCCCGCATAAAACCAATCGTTTACAGCAATGAGCACCTTACATACGGCATGTAAGAACGAAGTAATTACCTTTGTTATGACGAAAACATCAAGCGGCATTACAAGCAGTAATAACATTCCACCTACCACCACAAACCCCGCAAGATATACTACCGGGAAATTCACTAAAAAGCCGAACGGATTGAATAGATTAAATACACTTTGAGTGAACAGCGAAGTACCGAGCTGCACGCCTGCAAGCGATCCCAGTTCTTTAAACTTATAAAGCCGCCTTGCTATCACGGCTATGGTGATAATCGCCAGAAAAGACATCTGAAATCCTATATCCATGATCATAAGCGGTTTAGCTACCGCAAGAATAAACAGCACTACAAAACTTACATTTAAAAGATCAAATGCCCTATGAATCCTTGTTGATATCAGATGAACCAGCACAATGGCAAACGCCCGTATTGTGGATGCGGCAAACCCGGACAACATTACATAAAAGAGCAGCAGTGCTATCACAACCAAGGCATAGATGTTCTTCTTCCTATGCCTCCAAAGTTTCGATGTTGCGAGATATATTATACCTATGTGAAGTCCGCTTATAGCGAGGACATGGGCGGTGGTATTCTCCCTGAAGCTTCTCTGCGTGTCTTCATCGATACCTGTTTTATCACCGGCTATCATCACAAATACAAGCCCCGCTTCTCTCGCCTGCACGTTCTTATACAAGCAGGCTTTAAAACGTTCTCTCACCTCATATATGCATTTTTTTACATCGCCTCCTATACCATAACTTTTACCGATTATCTTAAAGTGCTGCACATCCACGTAAGCACTATACCGTATACCCCGAGACATCAAGTATTCTCTATGATTAAATCCTCTCGGGATCCTGTTCGGTTCCGGCTGCTTCAGCTCTATATCTGTTTTCACCGCGATACCGACGAGGCTACTTAATTTTACATGTTTTCCAACTTCCGAACTGACCATGACCTTTTCACTCGGTAATGCCCTTCCGTTCGCCTCTATTATCCTTAAAACCAGATTTATCTTTCTATTGTCTCCGCCCTTCATTAGTCCCGTGGATCTTGAGATTGATTTCTCGTCACTCCTTTTTTCATATACATCTTCGATGTTAGCTCTTACATTGATTTTCTTGCCGATATATTTATCAAACCCTCCACCTGAAAAATAATTAAATGAAAAATTTAAGCACCCCAGCGCCATGAGTACGACGGCAATTAACACCCTATGCTTTCCCCTGAAATGACCTTCGCCTTCGTTGAGCTTCACAAGCGTGAACGCAGGAAGCGCTAAAATCAAATTTTCATATCTTATCTCCCCGAATCTTCCCAAGAAAAAATCATAATGTAAAGCCATGCCTAAAATGTAAAACCCTGATATGAATATAATCGGTCTTCTCATTAAAGCCTCCTCAAGATAACTTATCACGCTACCCTTAAGGCTCCTGAAAATCGACAAAATCCGCCGTTTTTCGGCATCGGATTTACAAATAATGATATAATTGTTTTTGAGTTAATCACCTATAAGATGAGAAAGGATTCCGCATGAATATTACCAAAGACACTAAGGTTTTACATATTTTAAACACCTACCCCGAACTTAGAGAAAAACTGCCGAAATTGGATCCCAGGTTTAAGAAAATCAATTCTCCCATGGCAAGAATCTTAATTTCCTCGTGGACAATGGATGATATAAGCAAAAAAAGCGGTTACAGCGTAGAAAAATTAATTGCGATGCTGGATGATATCATAGAGAGATAAATCCAGCTAAGTTATTGCAACCTAGCCATTTCATGGTATAATTAGCTACGTGATTTTTAAAAATATATGGAATTTGAAAGGTGCAACATGGATAAGAAACCTAGAATACCAAAATCAACTGCAATGCAAAGGGCTGCACATAACCTTGCCAACGAACTTCAAGACACGGATTCAAGACCAAGCCGAAAGGCGACAAGGCCAATGGCACTCGGACGCAAAAACAAAATAAACAATGAAAATATCAAACAACGGAGCAAAATGCCTCTAAGAAAACGAGGTAACGGTTCATCCGGCGGCGGATCAAAACCACCTAAAAAAAAGATGAGTATAACAAAGCGCATAATTATATATATACTGTTGATTGGAATCGCAGTGGGAATAGGCATAACATCTTACGCTGCCTATGTCATATATAGCGCACCTAAGATAGAGCCAAAAAGAATCTACGATTCACTTTCAGAGCGTTCTACACTTTACGATGAAAAAGGCAAACAGATAGAACATATATTCTCTGAAACGAGCAACAGAAAAAATGTAAGCTATAAAAAATTTCCGAAAAACCTCACTAATGCCGTAATAGCTATAGAAGATAAAACGTTCAGAACCCACCACGGGTTTAACTTTATTCGTATGGCCGGCGCAGTGTTTGAACGATTAACGGGAAAGCAAAGAATAGGCGGCACAAGTACTATAACCCAACAGCTCGCAAGAAACGCATACCTATCCACTACCAAATCCGAAAGATCATTAAAACGTAAACTTATAGAGGCATACTATGCTATCGAAATAGAGAATAACCTAACTAAAGACCAAATAATTGAAGCTTATCTCAACTCCATCTTCTATGGACAGGGAGCATTTGGAATTGCGGAAGCTTCTCACACGTACTTTTCGAAGGACGTATCAAAGCTCAACTTAAGCGAATGCGCCGCCATCGCTGCCCTTCCGCAGGCACCTGATCATTTTGCGTTTTTTAAAACCATACCTGAAGGAAGCAGAGTATCAGCTAAAAATATCATAAGATACAAGGGCAATCAATATCTCTACAACGGTGAGGTATCTAAGCCTCGAAGAAATCAGGTTCTGCAAAACATGGCTGATCAGGGGCTTATAACAAATGCTCAAAAAAATGCAGCCCTTAAAGTCGACCTCAAGAAAAGATTGAAACCGAATCCAAGCAAGGGTAATCCAAAATATGCATACTTCTCCGACTTCGTTGTGGAACAAATAATAAGAGACCTTATGAAGAAATATCATTTGGATTATGCCTCCGCAAGAACAAGCATCTACACAAAAGGGTTTAAAATCAAAACTTCACTAAACAGGAATATGCAAAGTGCAATAGATACGAAGTTTAAAGATTCCGGTAACTTCCCTAACCTCACGAACATAAAAAAGGACAGAGACGGCAATATCTTAGATAAAAATGGCAATGTAGTGTTGCAGCCCTACTCAGATTTCTTTGGTGATAATGATGCCTTCACTCTAAGAAAGAGCGAATACAAGAAAACATCTCAAGGTATAAAGTTGCTCGCCGGCAACAGGCTTAAATTTATCAAGACCAAGGTTCAGGACGGCAGAAAAGAAATAACGGATTACAGCATAGAATTTAAAAATATCTATAAATCCGACGGATATAGAATACGTATATACCAAGGCGGAGCTTTGCTCATACCTGCCAAATACAAAAGTATCGATTCACAAGGTAATGTCACCGTAAGCAAGGCATTTTTCTCAGAAAAAAGCACCAAATCCATAGTTAAAAAACGTGGTAACGAATATGTATTTTCAAAATCCGGTTATATTCTAAAGCAGGGAGTAGTGCAGCCTCAAGCTGCTATGGTGGTATCCGATATAAAGACAGGCGCCATTAAAGCGATGTCAGGAGGAAGAAATACGGAAGGTAGAAATCTCTACAACAGAGCACTTATGCCAAGGCAACCCGGTTCATGCATAAAGCCTATAGGCGTGTATGGTCCTGCGTTACAACAGGCATATGAATACCAGAAAAAAGGTTCTTCACAGAGTCCTATAACATATCCGGGGCTTGACGGATCTACTAAAACGGAGAACTATGGACGCTACTGGACGGCTACATCCCCTATAGTGGACAGTCCGATATATTACAACGGCAAAAAATGGCCAAAAAACTGGTATAACGGTTACAAGGGTACTACCTCTCTAAGGCGTGCCGTACAGCAGTCTGTAAATACATGTGCCGTTAAAGTTTTCCAAAGTCTTGGACCTACATATGTAACGGAAAAATTAAGAGCGCTTGGAGTATCTACGATAAGAGATGACGGATCATCGGCAAACGACCTCAATCCTTCAGCACTTGCTCTCGGGGGTATGACATCCGGTATTTCACCTTTAGAGATGACGGCAGCCTACGCTTCCTTCCCTAACAAAGGTAAGTATGTAAGCCCTAAAGGATATTTGAGCGTAACGGATAGAAACGGGGTTACTCTACTTAAAAACGAATCAAAAAAGACCAAGGTGTTCGATGACGGTGTTGCCTTCATAATGACGGATATACTTCGCTCGGTAGTTACACAAGGTCTCGGTACACCTGCCTCCGTACAGGGTCAGCTAATAGCCGGAAAAACAGGTACTACTTCAGATACCTATGATATATGGTTCTGCGGATTCACACCTAAGTATGCCGCATCGTTGTGGATAGGTAATGATGTAAATATAGAACTCACAGAAGGTAGTGACTCGGCTTCACGCCTCTGGGGAAAAATAATGGCTGCAGTACTTGCAGGTAGAAGTCCCGGAAGCTTCCCGGCCATGCCTTCAAATGTAATCCGTGCAGGCGATTACTACATTCAGGGAACTCAAGGCGGACGCCGTGCATATCCTTCTTCCGGTAAAAACAACTATACTCGCCCGCGCAACAATACAAAACCGGCAGGAGGAAACAACAATCCACCTCCAAAACCGCCAAAGCCGCCTAAACCGGCTGAACCCGAAAATCCGCCGGATACACCCGAACCATAAAATTATCCACACATAATTTTCATTTAAACTTATAGGCTTAGCAATACTCTTTGCTAAGCCTATTTCAATGCATTACATTAAAAAACGCTACTTAAGTATTATCCAACCACCCTTTTTATTCGATCCGATACGCTTAATAATCCCTTTTTCTATCATAGATTGCAAAGATCTTTTCACTGTGGAAACTGAACAGTTTAATTTTTCTGCCATTTCAACGCGTGTTAATTCAGGCCTTTCACGTAAAATATCCACTATTTGCCGTTCTCTCTCATATATGTCTGCCGTAACATTTTTTATAGGGTCATTTATAGGGTCATTTATAGGGTCATTTTGAGCCGATAAAAATTTACCGCTTATGTGCATCTCTCTATTATGTAATTCATTCTTTTCATCAAGCAAAAGATTTCTTAAAAACTTTTCTAAAAATTCTGTCGTCTCATAAATTCCATCTTTAATATTATTATAGTTGGCCCTGACCAAAGCATTCCTAAAATACCAGGAATGTTTAGCAAACAAATCGTTTTCAACACCAAACCCAAGCATCCTAAGATATTTTATGAAAAATACCGCTGTAGTTCTGGTATTACCTTCGCCAAAAATATGAATCTGCCAAAGTCTTGAAATAAATATGGCTAAATGATGAATCGTTTCATCCATCGTCAATCCGTTAAACCTGAAATCCCTTTCTTGAGAAAAATCATATTCCAATGTCTCTTTAAGAGTTAATGATCCTGCATATGAAACGGTATCACCATCGAGCACCCATTCTTTTTTTGTGATATTATAATCACGAATTTTTCCGGCATGAGAATATATGCCTGCAAATAATTCTCTGTGAATTGAGATGTACTGTGCTGGCGAGAAATTAAAATATTTATCTGACAATAGTTTTGTAATCCTTGCAGATACTTTATCCGCTTCTTCTGTTCGTGCATCTCTATCCGGACAAACGCCTTTACTCTCATAGTAACTATTTATATGCTCGCCCACCTCGTCTATAGAAAGTTCCCCGTCAATACTCTTTTTTGCAGTCTCATATAAATATTCTGACGGTTTTAACCCATCTACATCCTGTAGACCGATTGCGGTAGACCATGCCTGACCTAATTCTCTTCTGCCGGGAGGAAGATTTTTAATATACTCGCTAAACGGATCATTATTTATATCTTTCATGCTCTACCTCCTTTTATATTCATTAATCTACTACCTAAAAGCCATAACTAGAATCTATTATTTTTTCGTACGATCTCATACATTAGTATCCCCGCTGCAACGGATACATTAAGCGAATCGAAATCGTTGACCATAGGAATTGAAACTTTATAATCACTTTCGTTAAGGCAAAGTTTACTTATACCTTTGCCTTCATTACCGAGAACAAGAGCTACAGAACCACCAAACTCCTGTTCAAAGCAAGAATCACCATTTGCATCTGCCGCATATACCCAAAAGCCTCTCTGCTTCAGATCCTTAAGAGCCGCAGCAAGATTTGTCACCATTATGCACGGTATGCTAAAAATTGCACCCTCTGAAACCTTTGCAACTGTAGGAGTAATACCGGCAGCCCTATCCTTTGCAATTATTATCCCATGTACACCTGCGCACCTGGCTGTTCTTATGATGGCTCCAAGATTCCTCGGGTCTTCTATCCTGTCGAGCACAAGTACGAGTGGCTTTTCGCCTCTAATATCCGCCAACCTCAGTGCATCATCTATATCTCTATATGCAAATTTATTAAACACCGCAATGCACCCTTGAGCATCGTTTTCTGAAATGAATTCTGCTATTTCGTCATCATCTATATATTCCGGGCGCAAACCTTTGGAGATAGCAAGATCCTCTATTCCTTTTTGATTTTTCTTCTTTTTACTT
The DNA here is from genome assembly GCA_000161975.1 of Eubacterium saphenum ATCC 49989. Classification (GTDB taxonomy): domain Bacteria; phylum Bacillota; class Clostridia; order Peptostreptococcales; family Anaerovoracaceae; genus Eubacterium_N; species Eubacterium_N saphenum. The sequence goes on along the minus strand of GG688422.1, from coordinate 886,879 downwards.
GAAAAATATATCTTTTCTATATACTTTGCACTATGTATCAATGCCTCTTCCACAATATTTCTGCCGTACACAAAAAACTTATTTCCTAAATCCGTCTTCTTTGCATCTCTGTTCTTATTTTTCATATTTTTACGACTTGTGTTATTTTTTTTTCTGTTTAAAGCTTTACCCTCCATAGTTACATCATTACGTAACTTACTGCCACGGGCACCTGTCTTTCGCCTTTTTTTACCTGTCATCATTACCTCATATCCTATTATATATACAAAATTTAAATTTCACTCCGTTTTCTTCTATCGTCTCCCCTTCGCTTTCCAGTGCAAAATCTTCATCTTCATCTAAATTTGGGAAAAATGTATCACCGCTGTATTCATTGCAAATCTTAGTGACAAATCCCTTGTCCACATCATTTAAAAACTGCTTGTAAATTGCACCGCCACCTGCAACAAAGACGTCAGCAGGATGGAGATCCTTTACCTTCTCAAGCACTTCCTGCTTGGAATGGCAGACATATGCTCCTTCAGCCTTATACGATGTATTCCTTGTAAGCACTATGGTCTTGCGTCCCGGAAGAGGTTTTCCGCCGGGGAAGGATTCTAAAGTTTTTCTACCAACTATCAGGGTTTTGCCTATGGTCTTTTCCTTGAAGTATTTAAGATCCTTGGAAAGATGCACCAATAACCCGCCGTCTTTACCTATGCACCAATTTTTATCAACTACTACTATAGCGTTCATACGACACCTCGGGTTATATAGCTATGGGTATATCGGTGATTTGCGGACCCGCTTTATAGTTTTCCACTTTAATATCGTCCATGCTGAATTTATAAAAATCATCGACTCCGTCATCTATGGAAAACTTCGGCGCATCATATGATTTTCTACTGATGAGATCCTCTATCATGGGAATATGCCTGTCATATATATGAGCATCAGCTATAACATGTACCAATTTCCCCGGCTTAAAGCCACACACCTTCGAAAGAAGATGAAGAAGTACAGAATACTGCACAACATTCCAATTGTTCGCTGCCAAGATGTCTTGCGACCGCTGGTTCAAAATGCCGTTGAGCTTATCTCCCGTGACGTTAAAAGTCATGCTATAAGCACACGGTTCAAGATTCATCTCGGAAATATCGCTGAAATTATATATGTTGGTCAAAATTCTTCTCGAATACGGATTATTTTTAAGCTGCCAAATTACGTTATCCACCTGATCCATTTCACCCTGAGCGAACTTATATTTCTTAGCCATCTGATATCCATAGGCCTTTCCTATGCTACCGTTTTCGTCGGCCCATTCATCCCATATGCTGCTGTTAAGATCCTTTATATTGTTTGATTTTCGTTGCCATATCCAGAGGAGTTCATCCACTGCAAGCTTTATGGCTGTAGGCCTTAATGTGAGCGCCGGGAACTCTTCCGAAAGGTCATATTCATTCACGATACCGAACATCTTTATGGTATGCGCCGGCGTACCGTCACTCCATTTAGCCCTTACTTTTTGCCCTTTGCTGCTGTAACCTTGGCTCAGTATCTTGCTGCACATATTTTTAAAGATATCATCCGCCTTACTCATTCTCCATCTCCTTTTCATCAATAGAATCGCTATGCCCGTCCAGCATACCTATTATGTTTGCTATTACTTCATCCATCCTTAAAGTGTCACCCGTCAAATACAGGTATCCCAGCAATGCTTCCAGTGCCGTTGCATATTTATATGTTACATGATCTACATTCTTAGGCTTTGTTTTTTGCTTTTTATTTCTGGCTCTTCTAAACACTTCCTTTTCTACATCTTCCAATGTATTTTCAAGCATTTTAGCTGCTCTCGCCTGCGAAACCGCACTTACGTATTCTATAGCCTTAGTATGTAAATTGTCTACTTGTTCACTTTTCGAAATGAGCATCTGCCTAATCTTTACCTCATACACCGCATCTCCCATGTATGCAAGCTGAGTGGCATTCATCCTTGCAATTTCATCTCTTTCCCTATCAAGCACTAACTTTCTCCTCTATAAAATCTTCAACGCTTCAATGATACGTACTCATCAGAATCATTGCAAAGCCTAGCTTTTCCCTTCTACAAATCTTCTATGCCTTGACTATCTGCATACCCTCAGGCATATCCTTTATCTCATATCCCAGCTTAAGAACTTCATCTCTAAGCTCATCCGCTCGCTTGAAATCCTTGTTTTTTCGAGCCTCTTGGCGCTCGTCTGCAAGAATCTTCACATTCTCGGGTATTTCTTCAGTGCCTTCCCCCTGTAAAAATCCCAATATATTCGAAACTTCTTGCAGTTTCGACAATGCAAGCCTTGCATATTCTTTACCGTTTTTTTCAAGCTGAGAATTAATATCGGTTACCATCTCAAAGATATCCGTAATAGCATCGGCGGTGTTCAAATCATCTTCCATATGCATTTTAAAGGAATCTATCCTCTTATTTAACTGATTTATGCAGTCTTCGCTAACCTCACCTTCATGACCATTTTCTATGATATACTGCAGGTTTTCCTTAGCACGTCTTATTCTATCGAGCCCCGCCTTGGCTTGATATATCAGCTCCTTACTGAACTCAATAGGATTTCTATAATGCCCCTGCAACAAGAAAAATCTGAGTGTTTCACCGTCGAATTCTTCAAGCAACTCTCTCACGGTAAAAAAATTCCCCTTTGACTTGCTCACCTTCTCCTTGTTCATAGTGATGTACCCGTTATGCATCCAGTACCTGGCAAACGGCCTTCCCGTGCAAGCTTCGGATTGAGCTATCTCATTTTCGTGGTGCGGGAAACAAAGATCCCTTCCTCCCGCATGAATGTCTATGGTATCTCCCAAAAATTTTTGTGCCATGGCGGAACACTCAATATGCCACCCGGGACGCCCCAAGCCCCAAGGTGATTCCCACGCTATTTCATCAGGCTCCTTCCGAGCCTTCCAAAGTGCAAAATCCAGAGGATCATGCTTCTTTTCCTCGATGTTGATCCTGGCACCTGCTTCCAGCTCATCTATATTTTGATGTGAAAGCTTACCATATTCTGAAAAAGCCCTGGTTTTATAGTAAACATCGCCGTCAACCTCATATGCAAAACCCTTGGTTATCAGTTTTTCAATAAACGCTATGATATCGGACATATTCTCCGTAACCTTAGGGTGAAGACTAGCTTCCCTTACATTGAGCGCTTTTGCATCCTGAAAATATTCCTTTATATAATTGATGCTCACTTCATTTGCCGTAATACCTTCTTCCCTCGCTTTGTTGATTATCTTATCATCGACATCGGTGAAATTCTGGACAAAGTTAACTCTATAACCTATGTATTCCAAGTATCTACGCAAACAATCAAAAACTACCAACGGGCGGGCGTTCCCGAGGTGAAAGAAATTATAAACTGTGGGCCCACATACATAAATATTCGCTTCGCCCTCATTAATGGGTACAAATTCTTCCTTTTCACCTGTCATGGTATTGTATATCTTCATTCTGTCTCCTATTTCAACTTTTTTTCAAGCTCACAAATTTCTTTCTTCAACTCTCTCACTTCATCTTCCAATGTGGATTTATCCAAGGACCCCATACCTTTCTTTTCATTTGTAATACTATTTCTCAGAGTTTCAAGCGCCTCTTCTATCTCCTTGAAATGCACTTCAACAGGGTTTGGCAGATGTATCTGGTCAAGCTCACACGCCGGCCTTTGATCCTTGCAATTTACAAGCGTTGCCGGGATTCCCACAGCCGTGCAGCCGTCCGGCACTTCCTTAAGCACCACGGAGCCCGCTCCAACCTTAGAATTATCACCTATTCTAAACGATCCCAAAACAGCAGCTCCGGCACTTATTACCGCTCCGTTTCCTATTGTAGGATGCCTCTTACCCGTCTCTTTGCCGGTACCTCCAAGCGTCACGCCCTGGTATATGGTTACATCATCTCCTACTTCGGCAGTCTCTCCTATCACCACTCCCATACCGTGATCTATAAAACATCTTTGCCCTATGGTTGCGCCGGGATGAATTTCAATACCTGTAAACCATCTACCCAGCTGAGATACCATCCTTGCAAGCAACTTTAAATTAATCTTATATAGAGTATGCGACAATGAATGAAAAATAAGTGCCCATACTCCCGGATAACATAATATTACTTCAAGCGAATGCCTTGCTGCGGGATCTCTTTCCATTACAGCCTTGATATTTCCATGCGTTCTTTTAAAAAATCCCATTATTTCTCCTATAGCCTAAATAAACCACAGTAATTAAATACCGCAGCGTAGCCACGTTTAAACACCGTCAATAATTACTTGATGCAGTAAAACGCATCCCCGCCCAGGTACTCTGCTGCAGGTCCTATAAGCTCCTCTATCCTGATAAGCTGGTTGTATTTGGCTATTCTATCGGTCCTTGACAAGGATCCCGTTTTTATCTGACCTGCATTTGTAGCAACCGCAAGGTCTGCAATGGTAGTATCTTCCGTTTCACCGCTTCTATGCGAAATTACTGCTGTATATCCGGCTTTCTTTGCCATTTCGATGGCATCTAATGTCTCTGTGAGCGTTCCTATCTGATTCACCTTGATAAGTATGGAATTCGCAATGCCTTTCTCTATTCCCTGCTTTAGCCTTTTTGTATTTGTAACAAACAGGTCATCTCCTACGAGTTGGACTTTTGAACCAAGTTTTTCCGTAAGCTCCTTCCATCCTCCCCAATCATCTTCAGCAAGACCGTCCTCTATTGAAATAATTGGATATTTTTCACATAATTCGGCATAGTAATCGACCATTTCAGAACTTGTCATGGTCTTACCTTCTCCCTCGAGAATATACACCTTTTTGTCATTATCATAGAACTCGCTGGATGCGGCATCGATAGCTATCTTGATGTCTTCTCCCGCTTTATATCCGGCTTTTTCAGTAGCTTCAAGGATCACCTTTATTGCATCCTCGTTTGTCTTCAAATTAGGAGCAAAGCCGCCTTCATCTCCTACCGTGGTTATCATGTTCTTGTCTTTAAGTACTTTTTTAAGTGCCGCAAAAATTTCTGCGCCCATTCTAATAGCTTCTCTGACGCTGTCTGCACCTACAGGCATTATCATAAATTCCTGTATATCTACGGTATTATCCGCATGCGAACCTCCATTTAAGATGTTCATCATAGGTGTAGGCAATACTTTTGCATTTACTCCGCCCAAATATTGAAATAACGGCATTTTAAGACTGGCTGCAGCGGCCGATGCCACCGCCATACTCACACCGAGCATGGCATTCGCACCCAAATTTTTCTTGTTTTCAGTGCCGTCAAGATCGATCATGAAATTATCTATTAGAACCTGATCAAACGGACCTATTCCTATCAGCTTTTCAGCTATTATTTCTTCTATATTTTCTACCGCCTTCAAAGTACCCTTGCCGTTATACCTATCCTTGTCTTGGTCACGGAGCTCCAGCGCTTCATGAACACCTGTAGACGCTCCCGAAGGTACAATCGCCCTTCCAAGGCTTCCATCAGATAGTGCTACCTCAACCTCTACCGTAGGATTTCCCCTCGAATCGAGTACTTCTCTTGCGTGAATGTCCTCTATAATAACCATCTTTTCCTCCTTATAAAAAATCTGTAATCCTATGCCTTCATAACCAAACTTTCAAACGATTGTGCCTCAAGGCTTGCGCCTCCTACAAGTGCTCCGTCGATGTTTTGCATCTTCATAAGCTCGCTGATATTCTCAGGCTTCACACTGCCGCCGTATTGAATCAATATGCTCTCTGCAATGTCTCCATACTTTAAAGCCAATATACTTCTTATAAAGCCACACATCTCTTCCGCATCTTCTGCGCTCGCTACCTTACCCGTTCCTATCGCCCATATAGGTTCGTAAGCTACTATGATTTTTTTAGCATCTTCCTTTCCTATACCGCTAAAGGCGCTTTCTATCTGCTTTTTTACATGATCCTTGTGAGTGCCTTCCTCTCTTTGCGCCAATACTTCTCCTACGCAAAGTATAGGGGTAATCTCCTTTGACAATACAGCCTTAAGTTTTTTGGAAACTATTTCATCCGTATCGCCAAAGAGCTGACGTCTTTCAGAATGCCCTACTATACAAAGTTCTGCACCTACATCCTTAAGCATTACCGCACTTATCTCACCCGTGTATGCCCCCTTTTCTTCAAAGTAGGCATTTTGAGCTCCTATCTTTATCTTACTTTTATCAAGTGCGGTTTTAACTTGCGTAAAATACAGTGCCGGCACACAGATTCCAGCAATAACATCATCTTTTATCGTCATATCCTGTATCTTGGAACAAAATTCTCCGATACTTGCGCTGTCCATGTTCATCTTCCAGTTCGCAACGATTGCCTTCCGTCTCATGTTAATCTCCTTATAAATCTTCGAGCACATCTATACCCGGTAATACCTTGCCTTCCAGGAATTCCAAGCTCGCTCCTCCGCCTGTAGATACGTGTGTAATCTTATCGGAAAGCCCGAACTTGTTTACGGCAGCTGCTGAATCGCCTCCTCCTATAATGGAACATACATCCGCTTCCGCTATTGCCTCTGCGAGCTTTCTTGTCCCATTCTCAAACGGCTTTAACTCAAAAACACCCATAGGCCCGTTCCAAACCGCCGTCTTAGCATTTTTTATTACTTCCGTAAAGTTCTTTATAGTCTTTATTCCGATATCAAGCCCCATTTTATCAGGCGGAATATCGGTTATATCCACCTCAAAAGTTTCCACATCGTCTGCTATTTTCTCCGCTACAACCACATCCACAGGTAGGTGAACTTCCACATTCTTTTCACCGGCTGCGTTCATTATATTGTTTGCAAGTTCAATATTTTTTTCATCCAATAGAGATTGTCCGATTTCATAGCCCTTTGCCTTAAGAAATGTATAACTCATGCCTCCGCCTATTATAATGGCGTCGACTTTATCCAAGAGGTTGCTTAGGATTCCGATTTTATCGGGGATCTTAGCGCCTCCCACTATCAAAACAAACGGTTTTTCAGGCTTTTTCAATGCTATGGATAGATGTTTTATTTCCTTTTCTATGAGAAACCCTGAAACTGCAGGTAAATACTTGGCTACACCCGCAGTGGATGCATGCGCTCTATGGCTCGTACCGAATGCGTCATCTACATATACGTCCCCGAGACTTGCAAGTTCCTTGGAAAAAGCATCATCGTTATCCGTTTCTTCCTTCCTGAACCTTACATTTTCAAGCAAACATACTTCGCCTTCATGGAGCTCACTAACCTTCCTCTTTACATCTTCGTCCACAACTCTTTGAGAGCTAAAAAAATGCACTTCTCTTTTGAGCAATTCTCCAAGACGTTTTGCTACGGGCCGCAAGCTGAATTCCTTATCGGGTTCGCCCTTAGGCCTTCCAAGGTGCGACAGAAGTATGACCTTCGCTCCCTTATCCAGCATGTACTCTATGGTAGGTATAGCTTTAACTATCCTCGAGTCATCTTCTATTTCACCATTGCTGATACCGACATTAAAATCGCACCTGGTTACAACGGACTTGCCGGTTAAATCGATGTCCCTTACAGTCTTTTTCACGTTTTCCTCCAATAGCCTCTCTTATGCGTTATTTAAACATCCTTGGATGCCATATAACTTATGAGTTCAAGCACCTTTGCAGAATATCCGTATTCATTATCATAAAAGGCTATTACCTTGAAGAAATGGTCGTTTAACTGGATACCCTGTCTCGCATCGAATATTGATGTGCACGGATCACCGATGAAATCTCTTGAAACAACTTCATCATCCACATATCGTAAGATACCTTTCATATATGTATTCGCAGCTTCCTTTATCTTCTCGCACATTCCCTCATAACTGGTGGGCTTCTCCGTGTGAATGTTTAGATCCACGAGCGATACGTCTTCTATAGGAACTCTGTATGATATGCCCGTAAGCCTTCCTGCCAAATCCGGAACTACCTTACCTACCGCCTTTGCAGCGCCGGTGGTGGATGGAATTATGTTTCCAAATACACTTCTTCCCGTACGCCAATCCTTCATAGATCTTGAATCGACTACTTTTTGTTTTGCAGTAGCTGCATGGATGGTGGACATGAGCCCTTCTTCGATGCCCCAGTTATCATGGATTACCTTTGCAAGCGGCGCTAAACAATTAGTTGTACATGAAGCATTTGACACCACCTTCATTCCGGGATCATATTCTGTATGGTTCACCCCCATCACAAACGTAGGTGTCTCTTTATCTTTTGCAGGTGCAGATATAACGACCTTTTTAGCACCTGATTCGATGTGCACCATTGCTTTTTCCGTAGTTGTATATGCACCTGTAGCTTCGACAATGTATTCCGCTCCGCAATCAGTCCAATCTATGTTAGATGCATCGGATTCACTGTATACAGCTACCTTCCTGCCATCTATAGCAATTCCGTCCTTGATTGCTTCTACTTCCGCAGGGAATCTGCCAAATGTGCTGTCATACCTTAACATGTATGCAAGATACTCCAAATCCGCATTTCTGATATTGATACCCACTACCTCAATATCACCTCTTGATTCGGCAATTCTCATGATCACTCTGGAGATTCTTCCAAATCCATTAATTCCTACTTTGATCGGCATCTTTTCCTCCTAACAAATCTGTAAATTTCATAAGTTCTACACGCTTTGTGATAAAATTTCAACCTCAATAATTATAGCATATATTAAACTATTATTAGTATCTGCCGAGCAAAATCACCCCTTCAAAAACTCGGTCTAAATTTTCCACACTTAAAACTGTCTGCCTGAGTTTTTTAAGCTCCATAACATGAAACCTCCTCAAGCATACCGGTTGCAAGTGTGGTGCTGTCTAAGAATTTTTTATATGCCATACATTTAATTATATATATCCGTCTTAAATCATGTATTAGCTTTAATTAGGCTTTATAATTTTTAAGAATACGTTTTTTACAGAATACTTCAAGCTTGAAGCCCTGTTACTATATTTAATCGCTACACATATTCTATCAGCACCCGGTTTGCTAAATCCATACCGAGATCTGTCAATGCCAGCCTTCCGCAATCACCATCCAATACAAGCAGCCCTCGTTTTATAAAACCACAAGTTCGAATATCGCTTGCAAGATCTACCCCAAAAACGCTTTTTGCAACGCTTAAATCTACTCCTTCTTTCATTCTGAGTCCTGTGATCATGAAATCTGAAAACCCCGCCTTTATATCATTTTGTATCACTTCTTGCTTTTTAGTAAAGCCTTCCAATATATACGAATTCATGTCATCCGTATTTTTAAATCTTACGCCGGGATATCCCTTGCGTTCTAAGGCATCCGCCTTTAATAAACCTTGCTTATTCAATGCATGAACAAGTCTTACCTCATCCCTAACTACCCCCAGGCGTATCGCATCATTTTTACTTAGGAATGACGATACACCTAGTCCTACTCCCAAATACGGCTTATATCTCCAGTATTTAATGTTGTGTTTGCAGGCGAATTGTTTTTTTGCAAAGTTTGAAATCTCATATTGATGAAACCCTAAGGCATCAAGTTCTTCCCTTGCAGCTTCATACATCCTCCTGTTTTCTTCATCGCTCGGCATGACAAGGATGTTTTTTTCTACTTTGTTGCTGATTGCCGTGCCGGATGCAAGCTCCAAGGAATAAAGAGAAATATGTTTGGCCCCTGAATTTGCCGCTTGTTTTATTCCCTGCAACAGTTTAGATAAATTATTACCCGGAAAGCCGAATATCAAATCTATATTGATATTATCTATATTGCCGGAAGCTATAAGATCAAGAGCTTTTTGCGGTTGGTCTTTCGTATAAAACCGCCCGAGAGTATCCAATTCTTTATGATCAAAGCTTTGCACTCCAAGGCTTATCCTGTTTATTCCGTAGCTTTCATATGCTTTTAACTTTTGACGACTTAGCGTTTCCGGATTTGCCTCTATCGTAACTTCCGCATCTTCACTCATATTCCCGAAGCGTGCAAATAAATCGAAAAGCCCTTCGATATACTTAGGGTTCGCAACCGTAGGAGTGCCGCCTCCTATGAAGACGCTATCTATTTCATAACTTCCCGCAAGTCTCTTCAATGAAAACGTCAGCTCCCTATATAGAGCTTTAAAATAATCATCTTCTACCTGAGGTGAATTATCAAACGATAGGAAGTCACAGTAGCTGCATTTCTGCACACAAAAAGGCACATGTGCATATACTCCTAAAGTCGATTTATCCATAATACCCTACTTGTTCTTTATTTATCTTGATATTTAAGCACGGCTGTAAACGCCTCTTGAGGTACTTCCACCTTGCCGAACTGCCTCATTCGCTTCTTGCCGGCTTTTTGCTTTTCGAGTAGCTTTTTCTTTCTTGATATATCACCACCATAGCACTTTGCTATTACGTCCTTCCTTAATGCCCTGACCGTTTCTCTGGCTATTACCTTCTGCCCTATAGCTGCTTGAATCGGCACTTCGAACTGATGTCTAGGTATGATGTCTTTGAGTCTTTCGCATATCATCTTGCCTCGTTTTCTGGCGCTGTCTTCATGTACGATTATTGAAAACGCATCCACAAGATCTTTGTTCAAGAGGATATCCAACCTTAGCAATTTTGATTTTTCGTATCTTGAAAATTCATAGTCCAGCGAGCCGTAACCTCTGGTTCTCGATTTTAATTGGTCAAAAAAGTCATATACCACTTCGTTCAAAGGCATGTCATAGTGAAGCACCACCCTGTTTTCGGTGACATATTCCATGTTTAACAACGTGGATCTTCTCTCTTGACAAATCTCCATGACGGTGCCCACAAACTCCTTAGGTATCATGATATCAGCCTTTACTATGGGTTCCTGCATCTCCGATATGAGTGTTGGTTCCGGCAAATTGGAAGGATTTTGAACCATCTCAACGCTACCGTCATTCATTACGACTCTATAGATTACGCTAGGTGAAGTGGTTATAACAGCCAGATTGAACTCTCTTTCAAGCCTCTCTACTATTATCTCCATGTGAAGTAATCCTAAGAACCCGCATCTGAAGCCAAATCCGAGAGCTATAGATGTTTCAGGTTCGAATGTAAGCGCGGCATCATTCACTTGAAGTTTCTCAAGCGCATCTTTGACATTTTCATAACTTTCGCCTTCAGCCGGATAAATTCCGCAAAATACCATGGATTGCGCCTTTTTGTATCCGGGTAGCGCCTTTTCCGTCGCTCTGTCTGCGCCCGTTATCGTATCTCCTACCCTTGCATCTTTTACCTGCTTTATGCTCGCCTGGATATACCCTACATCCCCCGCACGGAGTTCTTTAGATTCTTTTGTAAACGGCACGCAATATCCTACTTCGGTAACTTCGTATTTCTTATCGGTGTTCATCATTTTTATAATGTCACCTTTTTTCACCCTACCGTCAAACACCCTTGCATAGATGATAACTCCCTTGTAATTGTCATAGTATGAATCAAATATCAAAGCTTTAAGAGGTTTTGATTCATCACCGGAAGGTGCAGGCACGTTCTTCACCACATCTTCAAGCACATCACTTATTCCAATCCCTTCCTTTGCAGAAATTTTAGGAGCTTTATTTGCTTCTATACCGATCAGGTCTTCTATCTCGCTACAGGTTTTATCTATATCTGCACTCTGCAGATCTATCTTGTTGAGTACAGGCAAAATTTTAAGGTCTTCATCAAGCGCTAAATACACATTTGCCATCGTCTGCGCTTCCACGCCCTGCGTTGCATCCACCACAAGCAATGCCCCTTCACAAGCAGCAAGGCTTCGTGAGACCTCGTATGTAAAATCCACATGTCCCGGAGTGTCTATTAAATTCAGAACGTAATTTTCGCCGTTTTCAGCCTTATATTCAAGCCTGGTAGTTTGAAGCTTGATAGTGATTCCTCTCTCTTTTTCTAAAGCCATGTTATCCAAATACTGCGCATCCATATCCCTGACCTTTACGGCTCCGGCCTTCTCTATAAGCCTGTCTGCAAGCGTAGACTTCCCATGGTCTATATGCGCTATTATACTGAAATTTCTTATATGCTCTCTGTCCACCTGCATTCTATCTCTCCTACTCTACGACATATACAATAATAAATCCGAACTACCATTTTTTAGGCGGTTCGGATTAGTACTTGGTGCTCCTGAAAGGAATCGAACCTCCGACGCACGGTTTAGGAAACCGACGCTCTATCCACTGAGCTACAGGAGCAAACGCTTCACCAATTATACATTAATAAATACGGAAAAATCAAGGCTAAAAATAACTGCACTTTAACTGCTTTTCTTAGTTGTCAAAACATATGTTGCACTTTAAAAAACATTTTCCGGATAAAAAATGATAATGTTATAATTCACCACAAAAGAAAATATCTCAAATTGAAAATTTCGGTATACTGATTTGTAAAAGAAAAGGGATATTATTAGAAATGTAGAACTCACAATAACATTTGAATAGGTAATTCTATTATTATAAAATAACCACAGAGGTAAAAAAACAAAGGTGCACTTGCCTCACTATGCATTACAACGAATATATAGCGTATGATGTAAAAATATGTGAAATCGATAAGAGTTTAACTTACTATAAAAATTACAAGGAGAAGTCATGAAAATCTTAATTGTAGAAGATGATGAAAATATAGTGAGGGTTATCAGCGATAATCTTACAAAATGGGGTTATGATGTCCTCGCTGTAGAGAATTTTAACGACGTTATGGAAACGTTTAACAATTTCAAACCGCAGCTTGTACTTTTAGATATCGTGTTGCCGTTTTTTAACGGTTATTATTGGAGTAGCGAAATACGTAAGATTTCTACGGTTCCCATTATTTTCATATCTTCAAAGGCGGAAGATGGAGACATAGTGATGGGGATGCAATTTGGAGGCGATGATTACATAACAAAGCCCTTAAATATGGATGTTTTAAACGCAAAGATACAGGCCGTTCTAAGGCGAAGCTACAATTTTGTAAATGAAATTGAATACTTGGAATTTAAGGATGTCCAACTCTACCTTTCAGAAAACAGAATAGAACACTGCAGAAAAAATGCAGATCTTACTAAAACCGAACTGCTAATTATGGACAGCTTGTTCAGAAAACAGGGCGGTATTGCAAAACGCGAAGAAATCATGGACAAATGCTGGCAAAACAGCAAATTCATCGATGATAATACGTTGGCCGTGAATATAACCAGATTGAGAAAAAAGCTTTATAGCATAGGGCTTACAAACTTCATAAGGACGAAAAAAGGCAGCGGGTACTTTATAGAAAGGAATGTACAAAAGGGTTTGTAAAATGAAAAAAGTAGGTAGCCTATACGGATACATCAAAAGCATACTTCCCGTTTTCATCTGCGGATTTTTTTGCATAGGTATATTTAAAATCACCTTCTATATTGCGAATTTAAAAATGGAATACTTCAAAATGGCAGCGGAATTTATTATCTTCATGTTGATCATATATATGATAGTTCATTTTATCCTACATCGGAAAAATGCAACTTTAAAAGAAAAGCTATCCAAAATTGAAGCCGAAAATTACGCCCTCAGAAGTAAAAATCTTTCCGAGCGAAAAGATTTGCAGGAATACTTCCTCGCATGGATTCATCAGATAAAAACACCTATTACCGTCTCTAAACTGCTCTTGGATGAACTTGAAGATTCCGACACTGCAGAACATCTAAAGACGGAAATGCTTTACATAGATCGTTATACGAATATGGCACTGGGATACCTTAAACTCATTAATCATGAAAAAGATATGGATATCACTGCCGTCGAGCTTGACAAAGTAGTATCGCCGATTCTCAAAAGATACTCGAGGCTTTTTATCAGAAATCATATTTATCTTATTTATGAAAATATAGGTGATAAGGTGGTGACTGATGCAAAATGGCTTTCCGCCCTACTTGAACAAATAATTTCAAATGCAGTGAAATACACGAAAAACGGCAAAGTGGAAATCAGTTTTGACAAAAAAAAGAATAGATTGGTAATTTCAGATAGTGGAATCGGTATACGAAACGAGGACCTCCCTAAGATCTTTGACAAAGGATATTCCGGATTTAACGGAAGACTAAATCAAAAATCTAGCGGTATAGGCCTATATATGGCAAAGCGAATCGCACATAAGCTCTCAATAACCATAGATGCGGAGTCCGAAGTAGGAAAAGGAAGCAGCTTTTTTATTTATTTTGGCTGAACATTACACGTTTCTTTCATTTTTGTAAGATTTTATTTAATATTGTCACATTAGATAAATGCACGAGCAATGAGGAATCTGATAACATATCCTCAGGTAAAGGAGGTCTAATGATATGAGAATATTAGATGTAAAAAATGTAAGAAAAGTGTATGGTGGCACAGGCGGAAGAATTTCCGTAGAAGCACTGACAAATGTAAATTTTTCTGTAGAAAAGGGAGAATTTATAGCTATTATGGGAGAGTCCGGAAGCGGAAAAACGACCCTCTTAAATGTTGTTGCGACTCTTGATAAAGCAACCGACGGTAAGATTTTAATCGCAGAGAAAGAAATCGGTAAGTTAAGCGACAGCCAAGTCGCAAGCTTTAGAAGAAATGAACTTGGCTTTGTTTTTCAGGATTTCAACCTGCTTGATTCATTTACAAACAGAGACAATATTTATCTTCCGCTGGTGCTCTCCGGCATGGAACATAGGGAAATGGCAAAAAGAATTTTGCCGATTTCACGCAATTTAAGGATTGAAGATATATTGGATAAATATCCGTATGAGATATCGGGAGGACAAAAGCAAAGAATCGCCATTGCCAGAGCCTTAATAACAAATCCCGGATTAATTCTGGCAGATGAGCCTACAGGCTCTTTGGATTCAAGCGCTTCAGAAAATATAATGAAAATCTTTTCTGAAATTAACAAAGCCGGCCAAACCATCCTAATGGTTACACATTCTTTGAAAAGCGCATCGCATGCGGGTAGAGTGCTCTTCATAAAGGACGGCATGGTTTATCATGAAATCTTCAAAGGTGCGGAGAGTCATCAGGAATTCATGGAAAGAATCAGTGCAGCCCAATCTATGCTAAATAGAAAGGAGCTGTAATCATGGATACCAGAATAGCTACAACCTTCGCCTTTCGAAATTTGAAGGCAAATAAAATCTTATACATCCCGTTTATCATATCCACAGGGATCATTGTAGGTTTATTCAATATAATGTTAAATCTTTCGCAAAATGATTATGTACAGACAAGACATGCGTCACTACCGACGCTGCTGTACTTGGGCGTAATTGTAATAGGATTCTTTTCTGCCGTCTTCATCATATATGCAGCGAATTTCCTATCTAAGAGAAGGAGCAAAGAATATGCGCTATACACCACTCTGGGTTTAGAAAAAAGGCACATCAGAAGGATAATTTTTATAGAATACCTGATCAACATGCTGATCATTTCAGTATTCAGCACAGCATTGGGATATGTACTTGGAAAGTTTCTTTTTATCATGCTAAACAGAGCAATGCACGATATGAATGTGCGACTAATGGATTATCCGTTTTCGGTTTATTCACTCGTAATTACGATAGCATATATAGGCATAATTTTCCTGCTCCTATTTATAGACGGCTCACGAAATTTAAAGAAAATTTCCGCCATTGAACTCATGTCACAGAGCAAATCTAAAGAGAAAGAACCAAAATTAAAGTTTGTTCCGCTGTTACTCGGAATTATATCATTGGGGGCAGGTTATATACTTGCGCTAAATGTAAAGGGAACCACGGAAAGCCTTCTATATTTTTTCGTTGCTGCAATACTGGTAGCTATAGGAACGTATTTACTCTTCACCGCCCTGTCCATCGCAATTCTTAAAATGATGAAGAAAAATAAAAGATATTATTACAGAGAAAAAAAATTCCTGTCCATTTCAGGAATGATGTACAGAATGAAAAGCAATGCACTCGGTCTTGCAAGTATCGCAATACTTTGCACAGGCGTAATCATTACGATTTCAGCTACATTAGCTATTAACAGCGCTATGCCTGCTCTTGTTTCGAGGGCAATAAAAAACGATTATACAATACGTGGCTCTATGACTTTTCCTGTAGACGTTCCACAAAAGGATATCGTTAAAGCCAAGAAAAAAATGGCACAGTTTGCAAAAACTTCCGTAACCTCAAATGAAAAAATCAAAAATTTTTCCATAAAGGAAGAATTTTCTGCTCCTGTAATCAAAGATTCCGAAACTATCAAACCTTATGCCGATAATACTGATGGAGAAAATATATTAATGCAGATATCTACCCTGGATTCCTATAATAAACAGGAAGGAACTAACTATCGCTTAAAAAAGAACCAAGTACTCATTACTTCCAATCGTGATAAACTGCTGGATATTAATTCATTAAAACTGGGAGGCAAAAGAAAAAAGATAATCAAGGTTAAAGATAACATCAACAAATTTATTACAGTTGAAAATTACTCCATAGTAGTTCGAGGACATAAGGAACTCAGCGATTTGGCAAAGCACTATCAATTTACCGGTACGCCTACAGAAAGTGAGTACGTCGACTCTCAAATCTCCTTAACGGGAGGATGGGATGTTAAAAATGGTTCAACATCGTATCTCAATAATCTAAAGAAAAAATCAGCAGCCAAAGGATATTTATTGGAGACCAAGCCGGAAGTTAAAGCCTGGATATACGATATTAACGGCGGTTTCCTATTTTTGGGCATAATAATAGGGTGCGTATTTTTAATAGGAACCATTTTAATCACCTATTATAAGCAGATTTCCGAAGGCTATGAGGATAGGCGGAACTACCAGATAATGAAAAAAGTCGGCCTTCCCGATGCCTTAATTAAAAAGTCTTCTTCATCACAAATCGTATGGATGTTTTTTATTCCGCTTATCGTTGCCATACTGCACTCAATGGTTGCCTCAAAAATAGTATATCAACTGCTTGGACTCTTCGGTTTAAATTCGTATATGAGTTACTTGAATGACATAGCCATCATAGTAGGAAGCTTTGCGGTAATATACTTTATCATTTTCAAACTCACATCAAATATATACTATAAGATTGTAAGATAACTGAATAAACCTCAACATTTACATATAAAACAGGCTTCGTATTCAAGTGTAATCGATGTTGCGGCAAGCTCGTTACTTCAACATTTACATATGAAATCGATTTTCAATAACTCACATCTTATTTGTCGAAGAAAAGCTTCAATGTATCATCTGAAGTTTTCTTTCCTACTAAACTCCCTACTACAAATGTGAGCACAGATATCAATATGCCCGGTACTATGGCTGTAGTCCCGAACATCGATACCTTAAACTGATTCAAAAGCAAAAACCCTACTACTCCGCAAAACATCGAAATCACAGCGCCTGTAGCATTTGCCTTCTTCCAATACAATCCGAAAATAATAGGGCAAAAGAATGCACACTCAAGACCACCCATGGCAAATAAATTTATCCAAACTATCAAGTCGGGCGGATAAACCGTAAATACGAATACTATTATGCCAACTACCAAAGTTGTGAAAATAGACAGCTTACTTATCTTTTTCTCCCCGCTCGATGTATCCTTTACGGTCGCATCCATCACATAATTGTGATAGATGTCCTTCACTATACCGGCAGATGCCAAAAGTAACAATGAGGAAACGGTAGACATTACAGCTGCAAGTGGCGCCGCTATGAATAACCCCGCTACAACAGGATGCATATGCTGCAATACTAACCTTGGTATCACATGATCCGGTGTAACTCCCTTAGGTAAAGTAATCACGGCAGGTGCAAACACCCCGGAAATGTGCATCACAAGCATCAAAAATCCTACTACAAGCGAACCGTAAATCATTGCTTTATGTAACGCCTTTGTATCTTTAAAGCCCATAGCTCTTACGGCAGTCTGAGGTAGCCCCAAGACTCCAATACCCACAAGCACCCAAAACGACATTACAAATGCTTTAGGGGTAGCACCGTCTCCTGCAATATCGGACCAGTGCGGATTTGCGGTATTTAGCTTTGCAAGCAACATATCCGTTCCACCTGCTACATGAATAATCGTAAAAATCATGATAAAACCGCCAAGTACCATGATTATTCCTTGAATGGTATCAGTTATAACGACAGCTCTGAATCCCCCGAATGCCGTGTATAAAATGACTACGATCCCAAAAAGCGCCAAACCATAGATATAAGATAACCCCGTAATTTCTTGAAAAAGCACCGCTCCACCTATAAACTGCGACATCATCTGCGCAATAAAAAAGATTACAAGGCATATGGATGCCAAGATGGCAACCGTCTTTGACTGATATCTCTCTTTAAGATAATCGGTAACTGTAACAGCACCTATTTTTCTTGATATCATTCCAAATTTTTTCCCAAGTATCGCAAGAATTATAAACGCTGTCGGCACCTGAATCATGGATAGATATACCCATACAAGCCCCTTGGTATAAGCTATTCCGGGGCCTCCTATGAAGCTGCTTGCACTTGTAAATGTTGCTACCAATGTCATAGCAAGGACAATACCGCGGTCAACTTCTCCATTACCTACTCCTTTGCATACGAAAAAATAATAAAATAAGGACATAAAAAAATCCCGAAACTGCCGTCGGAATATAATTCACGCCCTATCTTTAAATAGGTGGGATATCTACTTTTGCGGTTTGACTTCCCGTAGGACGGGCTTGCCATAATGCAAAAAACACGAATTCCCTGTGAACATGCGTAGGTTGAATTACATTATCCGACAAACACTTCAGGATGACTGTACACCTTTTTATTGAATAAGCATCAATCACGTAGCGCCCTATGTATGACAAATTGCTTTGTCAAAATCATTATAGCATAGCAATTGAAAATTACAATTAATTTTTCCCAAGTTTCCTTTGTTCTGCTCTTTTTATCCTCGCCCTGTAATGTGCATATGATAATATCAAGGATAAAACTGCATATGCTATTAATTCATATCCCGCAATTGTTGATAGTGAATCAAAAGCTTCATCTGCATAGGAATTAATAACCGCTAGAATAATTATCTCAAAAAAAGATAAAAATGCCGCTACAATAAAGCCAAATTTAATGTCTTCCTTGGCTATCATTTTTTTATCTAACATTTCCAACCTCCTTAAAATCACTCTATCACTATTATGACTCTACCATAGGTATGCTATCTATTTCTATTCTACCACTAATTTCTTGAAAACTATCTTTTTCTACTCTTTTTATTTTGATCTTATAATGTATAGCTGCGAATCTTTTTTATTTCATGCATCGCATCCTCAAACTGATTAACTAATGTAGATTATTATCTAAAGCTATCACTGACTCTTCCATTAATTAGAAATAATAAAAACCTCCTTCGGTTTTGATATAACACGAAGGAGATTTTTACGCTACAAACATTGTAAATCTTACTCTGATTTCTTATTCTGTTCTTTTTTAATTTCAGCCCTATAATGCGCATATGATATCAAAGTAAAAAAAGCTAGTATTAGCAGTGTACCAATAACACTTTCAAATACAAAATTCTTGATATCAAAAGGCGCAATTGAGCGATAGCGCCACACAAAATTAAAAACTATTAAAGAAACACAAATAAGCACTGCTTGCCAATCAACTGCAAACCTCAAATCCGCTAAGCCGAATCTTCTTTTTTTGTTATCTGACATTTTCAAGCTCCTGATCCCTTGTAACATAACCACTGTTTTTGCCCCCGTTTCGCCAATACTCTATGTCATAAACTTTTATACGCTTTTTTCTTTTAGTTACGCGAGCTATCGCCGTTGTATATTTTTCTATAAGTTTCTCCCACTTCTTGCCTACTAATCAATATTCTTTCTGTAACTGCAACATTTGGAGTATCATATTTCACAACTCCTTCCGGAAGAGCATCCGTAGATCTTACTTCTCTGATTTTTTATCCTGTTACTTTTGTTCTGCTCTTTTTATCCTCGCCCTATAATGTGCATATGATAATATTAAAGACGAAACTACACATACTATTAACTCACATGCTACAGTTGTTAGTAGTATATCAAATTCCTCACCGGTATCGAAGGCTCGATTGCCTTTTTAAACTATAATGTAATACAATGCTCCTTAAAACTATTTTATCAAAGCTGCGCGAATATTTTTTATTTCATGCATCATAACTTCAAACCGGGCAGGCGTTATGGATTGCTCGCCGTCACTGAGCGCCGTATTAGGGGTATTGTGAACCTCGATCATAAGCCCGTCTGCGCCGGCTGCTACTGCCGCCTTTGACATGGCAGGCACCAAGCTTGCTATCCCCGTCCCATGGCTCGGATCTACGATCACCGGCAAATGCGTCATGGACTTTAATAGCGGCACGGCGGTGAGATCCAAGGTGTATCTGGTTATATCGGAAAAAGTTCGTATTCCTCGTTCACACAAAATTACATTCGGGTTTCCCTCTGCCAAAATATATTCCGCACTTTTTAAAAATTCTTCTATGGTTGCAGAACTTCCTCTCTTTAATATAACGGGTTTATTGTACTTCCCTACCGCCTTGAGCAGTGGATAGTTTTGCATATTTCGAGATCCTATTTGAATCGCATCTACATTTTTAAAATGCTTAAGTGTCAAAACATCCATAACTTCCGTGACAATCGGAATGCCGGCAGCCTTAGATGCCTTCTCAAGTATGCATAGTCCCTCAAGCTCCAGCCCTTGAAATGAGTACGGTGAAGTTCTGGGCTTAAAAGCTCCGCCCCTTAGGACATCCGCACCTATGGATTTTAGGCTTAAAGCCAAGCCTGAGAGCATCTCTTCACTCTCGACCGCACAAGGACCTGCAATCACGGAAAATTCACCGTCTCCAAAACATGCAGTCCCAATAGTTACCTGTG
The DNA here is from genome assembly GCA_000161975.1 of Eubacterium saphenum ATCC 49989. GTDB lineage: Bacteria > Bacillota > Clostridia > Peptostreptococcales > Anaerovoracaceae > Eubacterium_N > Eubacterium_N saphenum. The sequence goes on along the minus strand of GG688422.1, from coordinate 866,029 downwards.
TATATTTATCTCTTTTTTCGTACAAAAATTTTCCCATTCAAAACCCTGCTTATTAATCTAATTAAAGCTTCATACTATTACTACCTCGTCATATATTGTACTACACTTACATACTTAAATTGATACCGTATTATGCCGGCTATGGTAAAATATCATTACTTTGAGAGTGTAATACCATAGGTAAGGTCTATAAAAATATGGAACGATCAGTATATGAAATAGGAAATGCTAAAACCACGGTGATTTTCCCTGAGCGAAATTCATGCATTGCCACAAAAGATTTAAGGGACATTTTAAATGCAGATAAAATCACAGGTGATATCGTAATAATACATGACGAAAATGTTCCGGGTGAATTTATAAACTATTACTCCACAGCCTTTGCTCCTAAGGCTGTCATCTCACTCGGCGATAACAAGAAAAACACGGATACATATTTAAAGATAATATCCGGACTGTCATCACTCAATTTTAAGAAAAATGATATGCTGGTAGCTGTTGGAGGTGGCAGCACGACGGACATAGCGGGGTTTGTAGCATGCACATATAAACGAGGCATCGATTTTGCAATAATTCCTTCAACATTGCTATGTGCCGTCGATGCAGGACTTGGAGGTAAAAACGGCATCAACACTGCCAAGGCCAAAAATCTAATCGGAACATTTTATCAGCCGAAATATGTGATAAATGACTTTTCAATGTTATCCGGACTCAATAGTGAGCTTATACATGAAGCAACTGCAGAGCTTATCAAAATGGCTTTGCTCGGCAATGATCTCCTCTTAAATATTCTTTCAAATTCCGATACAAACGATGAAAGCACCATCTTTGATAGCCTTTCTCAAATTGTAAAAAGCGCTACCGATCAAAAAATGAAAATCGTGTGTAAAGACATTTATGATATGGGCGAAAGAAAATTCCTAAACTTCGGTCATACATTGGGGCATGCGATAGAGTCTTATTCTGAATATAAAATAAGTCACGGCAGAGCTGTATCATATGGAATGATCGGTGCATGTAATCTGGGGCTTAAGCTTGGAATAACCTCACAGGAATTTAAGCAAGCTCTATTAAATTTGTTGCAAACACACGGCTTCGATACTACATTTAACTTTACATATGAAAACCTCATAGATCACATGCTTTTAGATAAAAAAAGAGAGTCACAGGACATCTCATTCATAATACCGGAAGACATACATAAATTTACCATCGTAAATATCTCCCCCGATGAATTAAAGGACTTATTATGAATACGGATATACTATTACATCCTTGCAGTCTCGACGGCAGGATTCCACTGCACCCTTCAAAGTCATATCTTCACAGGCTCATAATAGCATGCTACCTCTCCTGCGATGACCCCAAAACCCTGCACTTATTCGATGAGTTTAAAGAAATCCAAGACCTTAACGCTACTATAAACGGCATGAATGCCTTATTATCTTCAGATAACAAACAGGTATTTACAGGCGAAAGCGCATCTACCCTAAGAATGCTGCTCCCTATAGCTCTCGCTATGAATAAACCCTGTAAATTCATACTCTCAAAATCACTCTCAAAAAGACCGATTAAATTTTTGCTTGACATCCTCACGGATGCAGGTGCAACATGCACTACAAGTTTCGATGAAAACGATCGTCTAAACATCGATGTAACAGGAAAAATAAATCCCGGCACTTATACACTCGATACTGCAGTCTCTTCCCAGCACATATCCGGCTTCCTCTTTGCCCTATCGCTCCTTTATAAACCCTGTGAATTAATAGTAAATGAAAAATATTCGGATAAAAGCTACATAAACATAACCTTAAACGTGATAAAACAATTCGGCATCCGCTATGATATGGAAAAGTTTCAAGATCGCTATGTCATCAACATAGACGGAAGGCAGACATATACTTCCCCCACATACAATATTTTATCTATTGCAGAACCTGATTTTTCAAATCTTACTCCATGGCTCATAGCAAGAGCAATAGGATCCTACAAACTTACGCTACCTGATCTCCCCTCTTCATCACCGCAACCGGATTCCATAATAATGAAAATAATAAATGCCTATGATACAATGAACAGAGAAAAAATCCGCTTAAATTCAAGCGAAGAAGAGCCATACACGATAGACATTTCAAAGAGCCTCGACCTCTTCCCTCCGCTATGCGTGTTGGCCGCATTTTCGAATACTAAAACACTGTTTACAAACATAGATAAACTTAAGATTAAAGAAAGCGATAGAGTAAAATCCATGCAGGATATTTTAGCAAAGATAAATATCGATACGAGCATTTCAAAAAACACGCTGCTAATAAACGGAAATCCTGAATCCGTTTCTTGCAGATCGCCCAAAGGTATAATTCATTTAAACAGCTACGGCGATCATAGAATTGCAATGGCCGCAATAATACTGTCTTGCAGGCTGAACACGCCTATACATCTATGCGGAGCGGATGCACTGAAAAAATCGTATCCAAGCTTTTTAGAAGAATTCAAGTCACTCGGAGGGAAGTATGACATCTACGTATAACGGTAAAAGCCTTACAATACGCATTGACGGCGCTTCTCACAGTGACTGCATAAGAGTCTCTATAGATGGAATCCCTGTAGGATCCACCTTTAAGTATAGCGACTTATCAGAGCTTTTGGCTGCGCGTCGCCCGTCATCAAAAATAGGCTCAACTGCAAGGCATGAACAGGATACGCCTATTTTTGAAAAGGGCATATCGCGCAGCCAAGATACGATGCCCGTTACGGGCAGCATAGTATGCAAGGTAGAAAACAAAGATATAAACAAACGGGATTATGAGTTGTTTAGAGAGATACCGAGACCCTCCCACGTTGATCTTCCTGCAATGATAAAATATGGCAACAATGTAGACTTAAGCGGAGGCGGCGCTTTTTCGGGTAGAATGACCGTAGCTGTGGTAATAGCCGGAGGCATAGCCGCATCAATGCTGAAAAAGGAAAACATCTTCACCGGAGCGCATCTTCTAAGCGTAGGAAACTACGAAGTTAAGATAAAAGATAAAAACGCAATCGAGCCTAGAATCCTCGACATTTTAAATTCAGCAAATGATAAAGAATCCGATTCCTCATGCATCCTGCAAGAGCTTGAATATAAACTTGAAAATAAAAATTTTCCATGTATTGTGGATGCTGCAGGCAAAGCTATGTTGGATGAAATTACAGAAGCGGCAAACACCGGTGATTCAATAGGCTCTGTAATAGAAACTTGGTGCAGGGGCGTCCCCGCAGGACTCGGTGGAGCACTTTTCGATAGACTTGATTGCAAGCTTGCCGCATTGCTGTTTGCCATACCCTCTGTGAAAGCGGTAGACATAGGTAAGGGCGTAGACTTGAGCAAGTCCACCGGCTCATGCACAAACGATGTATATGAAATTACAACATCAAAAGACGGCATCACCTATAACGGCTTAAAAATAAGAAGCAAAACCAATAATTCCGGAGGCATAATAGGCGGGCTCAGTACCGGAATGCCTATAATTCTCAGAGCCTTTTGCAAACCCGCACCGAGCATCAGCAAAATCCAAACCACATTAAATGTAAACACCGGCAAGCCTTCTGAACTGAAATGCCGAGGAAGGCACGATTCATTTATAGGCAGGCGAGCTATACCTGTGGTAAAATCCGTTATTTCACTGGCCATATTGGATGAAATGCTGGCCAAATAAAAAAAAATATACGAGGAAAATAAGCTCATGAAATCATATAGAGATGAAATAGATAAGATAGATGAAACCATAAAAAAACTTGTGAAAAAAAGGCTGGACGCGGGGAGAAAAATAGCTGCAATAAAAGCGGCAAATGATAAACCCATCCTGGATTTACCCCGCATGAAAAAATTAGCTGCAAAATTTTCAGATGATGAACTCCCTTACATTAAGGACGAATTATCTACCGTCATAAACACCATCATGTCTTCTACGATCCACGGTGAACTCCATGATATGCAGAAAAACTTGCGGTACGGACTGGCAGGACGCAGCATATCCTCAAGTCTATCTCCCAAATTGCACGAACTGTTCGGTCTATATGAATATGGTTTATTCAATACGAATGACTTTAAAAGTTCCGAGTTTATCCAAAATAAAGACTTTTCAGGGATAAATATTACAATGCCATTCAAAAATGACGCCTTTGCCACCGCTAATATAAAAAGTGAATATGCCGAATTATCTAATTCTGTAAACACGCTGGTAAATAAATCCGGCACTCTATATGGGTTCAATACCGATGTCATTGGAATCGAAAACACACTTGATGAACATACGGATTACATAAAATCTGCATTAATACTTGGAAATGGTGCAACTTCAAGGTCTGCATGCATCGCACTTTCAAATAAGGGCACAGATAAAATCTATATTGCGAATCGAAATAACAAACGCTATTTTAAATCACCGCATATAAGCTACATAAATTTCGAAAAAATCTCTGCACTCAAAAGCGTAGATGTAATTATAAATGCCACCCCCGAAGACGAAACCATGTCTTCCTTAATTAAAGACTTATCCGATGTTAAACTCCTACTTGATATGAATTATTCCTCCGCACATTCAAACCTGATGCAGGTCATAAAAGAGATGGGCGCTAATGCTATAAACGGTCTTTCACCCCTCATACACCAGGGCATTGCAAGCTTCGATATATTCTGTAGCGCCTCCCTTTTAGGTTCTCTTACAGAGAGCGAAGCCTTCTACCATGAAGTAGTAAAAAAGGCTTTAGGCAATCTCTATCCAAACTACGAAAAAATATATGGAGAGCTTATGCTTAAAGCATATAATATCTTGATAATAGGCATGCCCGGATGCGGCAAGAGCAGAACTGCAAAAGACCTAGGTCAATTGTTGTCCAAACCTGTAATTGACATAGACCGTAAGATAGAAGCTCACACAAAAATCTCAAATGAAGAATTCATAGTGAAAAAAGGAATACAAAATTTCAGGGGAATAGAAGAATCGATAGCACTTAAAACCCTTCCACAAAACGGCCATATAATTGCTACCGGAGGCGGACTTGTAGAAAACAAAGCTCTTATGAAAAGCCTCTGCAAACGTTGCATCGTAATACACATAAAGACAAACCCAAACGATCTCAATACCCTTGAAACCGCCGGGAGACCTCTGTCAAAATCCCCTGCTTCAATTTCAATGCTCTATGAAAAACGCAGTCCTCTATATGAGCTATACAGCGATTATACGGTGAATAAAGACAAAGATGCCGCTCTTCAAATTGCAAAGCTCCTTAACTTTACCACAATTAAGCCATAACAGCTTACCTGATAGATGATAAGTCGCTCATGCTATATCGCACAGATTCCAACCATAAACCGAGCACCCATAACTTACTCGGTAGTGCTCAATATCTTATTCCCTTTTTCCACCTGACTTATCTTAAGTTCCCCTGATAATGCGGGATCTATCTCCTCTAAAAGTCCTAGGCGAGTCGGATCCAAGTAGATCGTGTTTAACACCTTTCCATTTAGAGACACCTTGCTATAAGGCGTAAAATTATTTCCCTTAATGTAATACTTTTTATCTATTTTTACTATTTTGTCTATGTAAATTCTATCTATGCCCATCTGTAAATTCGTACTGCTATAACCGCTTTTTCCCCCATAAAGATACCTGTTTCCGTACAATTCATCATAGGCGAGCGCCTTTAAATTTTTAAGATAATCTTTATCATTAGAATGCCTTTGAGCATAATTAAACCCCACACTGTCTGAATTTCCGTATACATTTATCCTTTTTAAAACATCCGCCGCTAAATTATACGCATGGATGTTTTTATCTTGCTTTTTTAGACCCATGTTATCCCATATTACATACTGCGTATTGAATACATTCCCATGTTTTATCTGCTTTTCATCCACTTCGATTGCAGGGATATGGTCTCCATACATTACAAGTACCACATCTTCATTTAACTTCTTTAATTTCGCAGTTAACTGCTTTACAAATTCATCCATTTCGTTAATCTGGTTGGAATAATATTCGTATGCCCACTTTTGCTGAGCCGGCTCTGCAGCCAATGCTTTTATCTTAGGAGCTCCCAATATCCTCTCTTCAGGATACTTACCGTGCCCCTGTACCGAAATCGTGTAAATGTAATCACTTCCCTTTGTGGATTTAAGCGCCTTCATTATGTATTTTAAAAGCACATCATCACGTGCCCAGCCCTTTGGCGTACTGCTGACTCCGTTCATGTATTCAAGCGATGTAAACGTATCGAAACCTAATTTGCTGAACACCTTATTTCGGTCATAAAATCCTCCTCTATGATTGTGTATTGCATGGGATTTATAGCCCTGTTTCTTTAAAATATACGGAAGGCTCTCACACGTTTTCTCTTGCAATATGCTTTTGTACGGATATTCACCCGGCCCGAAAAATCTAACGCTCTTACCTGTAATCGCCTCATACTCCGTATTTGACGTTCCTGCACCTACCGCAGGTACGGTAAGAAGTCCTGATGAATATTCCTTCATTAGCTTGCGGTAATATGGTATCGGGTCTTGGCTGAGCTTAACCCCTTTTATGTTTGTAGGGTCTATGAAAGATTCGAGCTGTAAAAATATGATATTAGGCTTTTTCTTTTTGTCATTCTCTCCATATGGCTTGGATTTTTTAATGATCTTATCTATCAATTCCTTTGAATAATCCTCAGGCTTGGATATTCCATCGTTCACCCACGTCGTCATGAATCCATATGGCACACCGTTATCTCTGTATGCGTATGCCAGATTGCCAAAGAATGTCTGAAGCACTCCCGTTTCCGTAAAAACCTTCATACTTCCTAGCATAATGCCGATGATCATTATGACTATCACCAAATTTCGTCTGTATGGAACCTCTGTATCCAGCTTCTTTCCCTTCTTGAATAAAAATATAAAAAATAGCAGTACTATCACAACCGCAGCTATCGAAAGTGCAATCACCTTAACGGATAAATAATTGGTTACTATCGAAAATCCGTCTACGACATTTCTAATATCCTTGGTGGTGAACGGTGTCATTCGATTTGTAAGGAGCACTCCGTTTACAGTACCTAAAATAATCCAGAAGCTAGAGATGATTGCCAGTGAAAACACCCACCTTTTAAACAACACGCATGCAGATAATACAGCAAATATGAGGAGTACATTCGCAAGCGTAATGAGCGGATTGCTAACAAAAAATTGTATTGCCTTGACCACTGAAAACCTTGCAAATATCTCTATGTACATATTTGCTAAAACCGCTACAATAGCCACCACTGCGAGCTGCTTTAATACAGCCGCCTTCCTAAAATTCTTAAAACTCACTTTACTAAATTTCATCTATCTTCTCCACTAATTATTTATATCATAGATCAAATTCGCTATCCCCGCATATTGCTGCAATGTTAAATTTTCAGCTCGAAGCCGAGGATCTATTCCTGCTTCGTTTAAAATCTTAACTAATCTTTCTTTTTCTAAACCATTTATTCCGAATAACGAATTTATCAATGTTTTTCTTCGCTTTTCAAAACTTTTTTTAATACACTCAAACAACAACTTTTCGCTCTTTACAGCCACAGGATTCTCCGTATGCCTTTTGAGTCTGACCACGGTAGAGTCCACCTTAGGTGCAGGATAAAAACAATGTTTACTTACATCAAACAGCTCTTCTATTTCACTATAATACTGTACTGCTAGCGTTACTGCGCTGCTGTCCCTACTCCCTTGCTTTGCTGCAAATCTCTTTGCAACTTCCTTTTGCATCATGATAACGATCTCTGTAGCCTGTGGCACCTCCTCAAGGAGCCACATAACAATTGGCGTAGTAATGTAGTACGGAAGATTCCCGATTACCTTTACCGTATCTAAAAAGTCATCCCCAACATTATACTTAAATATATCCTGATTTACAATTTTTATGTTGCTACAATGAGATAAAGTGCTGTCAAGTACAGGTATAAGTTTTTTATCCACTTCTACCACTACCACGCTACCTGCTTTTTTTGATATTTCCCTTGTTAGCGTACCTATGCCCGGTCCTATCTCAAGTACTCTGTCCGAACTTGTAAGCCCTGCTGAGTCCGTAATTTTTTGAACTATATTATAATCTATCAAAAAATTTTGCCCGTACCTTTTATTTGGACGAATATCAAAGCAATCGCACAGCTGTTTTATAGTAACAGGACTTGTCAAATCCGCTTCTTCAAACATATATCTCCTCTTCGCTCAGCGTCCTAATATTTTTTTCAATCTATTAACAGTGATGCCGTAAAAATTTATACGCTTTAAAAATTCCCTTGAATTCGCATATCCTATGCCAAGAGCTCTACCTACTTTCTTCCTGTTTTCACGAGCTTCTTCGCATCCCGTAAGATTCAATGTACATAGATCCCTATACTCCACCTTTTCCGTCTTTGTTTGCTCCTGCCCGCCTTTAGCTAAAGCTCTTGATAGTGCATTTGTTATGCTGCGAACATCGGCATTTTCAATCCCTATATTTCCCTTTGATATAGCTTCATCTTTTTCAATATATGCATGCAGCGCCTCAGGATATCTTTCCTTAAGCGTTTTGCGAATATTTCTGCCTGCAAAGTCCGGATCTGTAAAGACTATGAATCCCCGCTCCTTATATGCGGAATCCAATTTTCTAAACGTATCCTCCGATATACCATATCCATGTGTTTCTATAGTGAGACCATCCACTGCCTTCATCACAGCTCTGGTATCAGACCTGCCTTCTACTACAATGGGGATTTCGACTTTTAACTTTTTGTCGTCAGTCTCCATACACCTTTTCTCCCGGCTTTATATACTTGAGTTTCTTTCTTGCCATTTCCTCTATGTATTCCTTGGATTTCATTTTTTCTATGGTATTCTTGAGTTCTCGCTGTTGCTTCAACTGTTTTTCATAGATTTCCCTCTGAGCCTTAAGTTCATTTTTAAGGGAAATATTATGGTATACCGATCCTGCAAGCAGAGCAATGAGCCCCACAATGACGACAAAGGCTATTCTTCTCTTCTTACGTGCACTATGGCTTACGGCCTTTTTACCTCTAGCTACACTTGCAGCCTCCGATATATCATATACATTTTTACCTTTTTTTGTCACTGTATCCCTCACTTACACTACTCCCAAAACCGCTCAGGGTATAGTTTGTGTTCCTTGAGCGATTCCAAATAGTTTACCACCTCTGCTCTATCCTCTTTATATGTAATACCCTTCCAAATGCTGTCCGTCTTAAGCACCATCACCGTGCCTCCGTCATCCTTTATAAAACGGTCTACTGCAGTAGGCAGATGGAATTCCGCCGTCTCAATGCTTTCATCATTCAACTGCATAAAAAATGCCTTGCAATCCTTTTCTATTCTAACCAGAAATTCCTCGTTAAAACCCCAAAAATTCATGGATGCTATACTATCGGGTTTAAGCCCTACAGCATTTCCTGCCTCCTTATAGAAAATTCCTTCTTCATTTGAATATATATTGAGCCTTTCATTGATGCCTATGAGCCTTCCCGATTTATCAACTTCACAAATCCCTCGTGATACGGAACCATGGACGCTCAATGTGTTATCGAGGTTATACCCTACCATCACCTGCCTATCGGCATTACCTGCATCTATTAAAAATTCATGCATCTTTTCAAACGCTTCTCTTCCGTAAAGATCATCGGCATTTATCACTGCGAAAGCTCCACTTATGTTATCCCTCGCCGAATATACGGCATGCCCCGTTCCCCAAGGCTTTTCTCTATGCGCTGCATTGATTTTTACCGGGATATCAGCCATATCTTGATAAGCATATTCCACAGCGACATGTTTATCAATTCTTCCTCTTACAAGCTCGTCTACTATATCTTCCGTTTCCTTTTTTATCACCAGTATTACCTTGTCGAAACCTCCAGAAACTGCATCATATATCGAAAAATCAAGTATCGTTTCGCCGGTACTCGTCAATTTATCTACCTGCTTTAAGCTCCCATACCTGCTGCCGAGCCCGCCTGCCATAATTACCAATGATGTATATTTCATACTTCCCCTTCCGGCTCAATTGTCAAACCGTGCTTCCAATATCCTGTCTTTATCCGTAAAATCCTTGATTATGCGGGCATTCACGGCTCCCGCTTCCTTGAATATTTTAACAACGTCATCCCCTTGGTCTGCTCCTATTTCACAAATCAAATAGCCGCTGCGCTTTAAATAATTCTGCACTTCATCCGCAATATTTCTATAAAGTTCGAGTCCGTCTTCACCACCATCAAGCGCAAGATGCGGATCAAACTCACGCACTTCCAGCTGTAATTTATCTATATCTGCTCGCCTTATATACGGCGGATTGCTTACTATTATATCAAATTTTTCGTCTGCAAATTCCTCGAAAAGATCCGACTGCACGATGCGCACATCAGCCTTCAGCGATTTCGAATTATCAGCTGCAAGCTCCAATGCGTCGCTACTTATATCTGAAAGCGTGCATTCTACATCCGGAATGGTTTTTTTTACAGTTATCCCTATGACTCCGGTGCCTGTACAAAGATCCAATACTTTTATGGATTTTTCACGGGTTTCGTTTTGAAGCACCTCAATCTTTTCCAATGTCTTTTCTACAAGCAGTTCCGTTTCAAATCTAGGTATCAGAGCTCTCTCATCCACCTTAAAATCAAATCCGAAAAAATTGACGCTCCCAAGGATGTGTTGTAGGGGTTTTCGTTTAAGTCTCCGTGCGATAATTGAATCGTATTTCCTGTATACATCTTCTCCGAAAGCTGACCTGCCTTGCCTTGGAGAAAGCGCTCTGCTTTGCCGGAGCAAAAGCTCACTTTTGCTTATTCCGGCGGCAAAGCAAAAGAGGCAAACCGCCTCTCCTTGCGCATCTTCAATGCCTGCATGCGCAAGGGCGCTTTCGCCCCTTTCAAGTGCTTCCTCTATCCTTGCATGAACATCTTGCTCGCCTTTATTTGCTGTACTCAAAAAAACCTTTACCCGTTTTCATGCCCAAATTGTTTGACCTTACCATCTTCCTGAGTAGCGGATGCGGTCTGTACTTCGAATCCCCAAATTCGCTATACAGCGTTTCCATTATAGCAAGGCAAACATCCAATCCTATGAGGTCTGCCAATGCGAGAGGTCCCATAGGATGCCCCGCTCCAAGCTTCATCGCCTTGTCTATATCTTCTGCACTTGCAAGCCCGTCTGCCAGTATTCCTATTCCCTCATTTATCATAGGCAATAATATTCTGTTTACTACAAATCCCGGACCTTCTTCTACCTGAACGGGAGTCTTCCCGATTTTCTCAGTCATCTCGATTATTTCTTTGTTTACAGCTTCATCCGTAGCAAAACCCTTGATTACCTCTACCAGCTTCATCGCAGGCACCGGATTGAAGAAATGCATGCCGATAACTTTTTCAGGATGTTTCATACACGCCGCTATCTCCGTTATAGACAACGAAGATGTATTCGTTGCGAATATGGCATCTTCCTTGCAGATTTCATCGATCTGTTTTGCCAATTCCTTTTTTGCCTCCATATTCTCCGTAGTCGCTTCTATGATGATGTCTGAGTCCTTGAATATATCAAGCTCTGTGGAGATTTGTAGCTTTGATAAAAATTCCGTCTTATCAGCCTCGCTTATTTTTTCCTTCGCTACCATCTTGGAGAAGTTCTTCTCTATCTTTGCCTTCCCCGATTCAATAGAAGATTCTCTTCTTGCCCTCATCGCAACTTCGTAGCCACCCTGCAGCAACACCTGAGCTATGCCGGCTCCCATTGTGCCTGCTCCTAATACACCAATCTTTTTCATAACATCCTCCTATCGCTCATACATTAAAATCCTAATTTAATCGTATTACGAGCTACCTGTAATATAAATTTGTGCCTTCGTATACAGGATCGCAAGTAACATCGAGTCCAAGCTGCGCCAAGGTTTTGTCATCATTCGGCAAAGAAATCGCTGTACAATGAAGTTTACAACCCTTAAGTTGCTTGAGACTTTCTTCTGCCAATCTTGCGCATTCCGAGTTCACCGCCGATACTGCCAGCGCATTTAGTATCTCTTCACATTCTAACACTTCAGAACGCCTGTTTAAAACATTTAGCTTTAAATTTTGTATGCTTTCTAAAAATTCCGGAGCTATTATGTGCACTTCATCGTCTATATTGCTTAAATACTTTATTGCATTTAAGATCGCGGCTGCAGATGCTACCATTTTTCTGGAACTTTTACCATATATTATCTTGCCGTCCGGCAATTCTATACAAGATATCGCTAATGCCTTGTTTTCCCCTATGATCTTTCTTTTTTCTTGCAATTTTTCATGCGCTCTCAACACTACCGCTCTATCTTCTACCGTGATTCCCATTTCGTCCAGCAATAATTTGCTTCTATCGAGGACAGATTCTAATATCATCCCCTTTTTATAATATATGTTAGCTATGAGGTATCTTCTTATCACCTCCTGCTGCGCAGCCTGTTTTACAACCTCTTCATCCGTTATACTGAAGCCCGCTCTGTTTACACCCATGTCCGTAGGTGATTTATATATGCTCTCTTCTCCTATTATTTTCTCTATAATTCTATTTACTATGGGGAAAACCTCTATGTCCCTGTTGTAATTTGTAGCCATTTCATTATATTTTTCAAGATGGAAGGGATCCACCATAACAACATCCTGCAAATCTATAGTTGCCGCCTCATAAGCTATATTTACAGGATGCTTTACAGGGAGATTCCATATAGGAAAGGTCTCAAACTTGGCATATGACGCCTTTGTTCCCCTTAAATTTTCATGGTAGAGCTGCGATAGACAAGTTGCAAGCTTACCGCTGCCACCGCCGGGCCCCGTTACCACCACCAACGGGCGTGTGGTTTCAATCATTTCATTTGCGCCATACCCCTCATCGCTCACTATAATATCCACATCTCTCGGATAACCCTTCGTCGCCGTATGCTTATATACTTTTATATCCCGTTGCTGTAACTTCCTAATAAAGGCTATTGTATTAGGACTTTCCTGATATCGGGTGATTACAACGCTGTTTATACTAAGCCCGTTGCTCCTGAATACATCTATGAGGCGCATGACTTCAAGATCGTAGGTTATATGAAAGTCATGCCTCGTTTTACTCGTAGTGATATCACCTGAATAAACGCAGATGATAATTTCTGCTTGATCCTTCAATGTCTTGAGCACCTTTATCTTTGCATTCTCATCATATCCCGGAAGTACTCTTGCAGCATGTCTATCCTCCACAAGCTTGCCTCCAAATTCAAGGTACAATCGTTCGCTACCGGTAGCCTCTATGCGTTCTAATATAAATTTTGTCTGCTCTTGTAAATATTTTTTTGAATCAAATCCTTTTTTCATATTATCAGCCTACCCTATTACAACCTTACACCAAAAAAGCAAATGTCGATACTAAAAGCATGATCGCAAGCAGTACTGCCAGCACCTTAGCCACAAGACCATAATTCTTCATTTCGCCTCCTTAAGTCGCAACGTTTTTTATAAAATGGTTATTTCCATCCTTGCAAATCCTCTTATAGCATTGCCGAGCTGTATTCTATAATCTATTATCAAACTACCTCGTCCTTCCGGCACGATATTGTTGTCCACCTTATCCGTTTCTACATATATATCGAGATCTCCCATAGGAGTATCCATGACGAATCTGCTTACTAAATTTTTTTCAAACAAAATCTTTTCTGCAACGTTCCCCTTATCATCCTTCCTGGTTAAATACACTCTGCCGCTTACTATCTCAAGTAATGTAGACCAGCCTTCCTTATCCGGCAAAGCGCTTTCATCATACACAAGGTTTATTACACCGTCTACCTGAGTGATTTCAGCACTTGCCACCATCTCGATTTTAGACTTTTCTTGTCCCTCGTAATGCTGCATCCCTACTACTTTTACCTTTATAGGTTTCGTATCCATAATTTATTATCCTTTCTAACAGCTCTTTATTTGAAATACCGCTTACTTCCCATAATTTCGGATACATACTTATCTCCGTAAATCCCGGCATTGTATTTACCTCATTAATAAATATTTCGTTGCTATCCGCCTTAATAAACGAATCCACCCTGCAAATGCCCTTACAATCTATGGCTCTAGCTGCTATCTTTGCTTCTTCTTGAAGCATCTTCATCTGTTCTTCACTTATATCTGCCGGTATTATGATTGCCGTATCTCCTCCTGAATGATACTTGGCATCCACATCGTAGAACTCTGCTCGAGGGCGAATCTCACCTGCTACTGAAGCCTCATAAGGTCCGTTCCCGAAAACCGCTACCTCAACTTCCTTCCCAATTATATTTTCCTCAATTATCAATCTATAATCATATTGGAAGGCATCTTCTATCGCTTTCTTTAATTTTTTTTCATCCGTCGCTTTACTTATACCTACACTGGATCCCATATTAGCGGGTTTTACAAACATCGGGAATCCCAGCTTTTCTATTCTCTCAAGCTCACGCTCCTCGTCATCCCTGTACTCTTTTTCCAGAAGTAACTCATATTTCACCGTCTTGAGTCCTGCATGCTCAAATACATTTTTTGCAATAACCTTATCCATAGCTATGGCAGAAGCCGTAACATTACAGCCCACATACGGTACATCATACATTTCAAAAAGCCCTTGAATTTTACCATCTTCACCGTACGGGCCGTGAAGCACAGACCATACGATATCCACATCGGTAAGGCATTGCTCTATGGTACAGGATTCGGCCTCATTCTTTACATCAAGCTTCGTGAAATCTATAATGCCATCATCCACCCTATGCCAATTTCCTGATTTATCTATATAGATATTTACGACTCGACCAAATATTTCTCGCAGCCCCTTCGCTATGAACCCTGCCGATATGCACGAAATTTCATGCTCAGGCGACCGTCCTCCAAAGATAACCGCCACTGATTTTTTTTCTGACATTTCTCCCATCATGCATCCTCCGCATTTTCTCTTATCTTTTTTATATCTTCAGGGGTAAAATAATACTTTTTACCGCAAAAATGGCAGACCGTTTCAATATCTTCCTTGGAATCGGCAAGTTCGTCTAAAGATTTTTTACCCGTAGCTAATAAGGCCTTTTCAAATCTTTTCTTAGAACAATCGCATTCATATATGCATTCCCTTTCCTCAAGTACTATGGGCTGAAATTCTTCGCCTATTCCCTTGAATACATTAGCTACAAATTCTGATACATCAATGCTTTCCCCCATAAGCTCCTTAAGCGGTTTTAAATCTTTACTCAAGGTTTCGACTGCCTCTATTGCCTTTTCGCTCGCCTCAGGCATCATTTGTATTATAACTCCGGCTGATTCCGATAGCGCTACCATCGTGTTTTTTTGCTCGGAAATATAAAAATATGCCGCTAAATCTTCTGCTACCTCTCCACTAACAAGGCCTATACTTCCTGTATAAGGCTCCTTCAGCCCGACATCTTTGATGACGGTTAGATTGCCTAAGCCTATTGCCCCTTCAAGATCCATACTGCCGTCAACCTTATTCGGTAAATCGATATCGGGATTTGCTATATAGCCCTTTACCTTGCCTTCTCCATTTGCGGCCGCAAGCACTTCCTTTGCAATGCCTTCACCTCTAATGATAAGCGTAAGTTTTTCCTTATCGCCCTTAAGCATAGCTCCCATGAGCGCCGCCCCGACCAACGTCCTGCCTAAAATCGTAGCTGCGAGTAAGGACGGCTTATGATAAACCGCTGCATCTTCTATTAAATCCTTAAGATATCCTATGTAAAATCTAAACGACCTCGTCTTATCTACTCCTATAGCAATTTGTCCCATCTGTCCTCCTTATTTATAGCCTACTACAGCTTTCGAGGCAACTATAGCTTCCTTTAGGATAGCTCCACATGCTTCTTTTGCCACATGTATATCATCTCGCTTTGCCATAGCATAAAATTTAATTTTAGCTTCAGAACCGGACGGCCTTATTATAAGTATATCGCCGTTTGCACCCTCGTATTCAAGCACATCACTTTTTGGAAGCTTTGTGAAGCCGGTATTTATCCCGTTTTTTAGAATATCTGCATCGGAAGTTATACCTTTCCCGTGAGTTATTTTTTTATCTCTATAATCAATAGTCCTAATAACGGAGTTTCCTAAAAGTTTATCTATTCCATTATCTCTGAAATGCTGCATTATCATATCACGATCCGAGAGTCCCTTTGAACCCGTTGTGTAAAAACTGTCTCCCAGCGTGTACAACGCTCCGAATTCCTCATAAATCTCTTCTAAACGCTTTACCAAATCCATACCCTGCCATTTATAATACGCAAGCAAAAATACAGCAAGTGCGCTACTGCTTATCCCGTCCTTATCTTTAAGCGATGCAACCGGTAAATACCCTATGCTCTCTTCAAAGGCAAATACATAGCGTTTATCAGGCTCTTTTTCTAAATTGGAAATCTCTTCACCCATGTATTTAAATCCCGTAAGCGTGTTCCTCACTTCTATATTTCGTGCCTTCGCTATCTCGTCTATAAGCCTGGTAGTAACGATACTTTTTATGACAACTCCATAGCCCTTACCCGAAATTCTTGAAAGAAAGTCTAAAAACAGTATGCCCATTTCATTGCCGGTAATCTCAATAAACCTTCCCTCGTGTAAAACCCGTATGCCCATTCTGTCACAATCGGGATCCGTTAAAATTATCGCATCGAAGCCGTCGTTTGCTACCTTGTATGCCTCGTTAAATGCTTCTTCCATTTCAGGATTTGGATAGGGGCAGGTTGTGAAATATCCGCTCGGCTTTTCCTGCGAAGTTACCACCTCAAAGTTTTTAAATTGCAGTGAATCAAATGCTCTCAGCACGTATTTAAGCCCTGTCCCGTTAAGCGGTGAATATAGTATTTTTATGTTTCCCAAGGCTTTCGAAATATCAAACCCGCTTTTAATCGCATTCTCTTTAGCTATAGTCTCCCATTTCTTGATATCACCTTTTAGGTAATTAAAATAGCCGTCTATTTCCCTCTTATCTATAGATATGGATTTTATGTCGTTAATTGCTACATGTTTTTTAAAATCTATGAAATCAAGCGGATCTACCTTTTCTATATATCCTGCGATATTCGCCGCCTGTTCCCCATTAAGCTGCACGCCCTTCTCATTAAATATTTTAATGCCGTTATATTCCTTGCGATTGTGACTTGCAGTTACCATTATCCCCGCAACAAAACTGTGGTTGCATACCATGTATGAAATCATCGGGATAGGTACAATCTCATCAAATCTATATACTTCTATACCGAAGCTCAGCATTACATCTCTTATAATGCCCTCGAACACATCGCTTTTGTTCCTGCTATCCCTTCCTAAAACTACTTTCAAGGCCTTGCTTTTAGGTAAACTGCCAGCCTGTAAGCTGTTCACATCAGTATTGTTATCAAATGAACTTACATCTTGAAGACTTTTTGTATAAATGTTCTTATTATCCATACAACTTACCGATCCACATGTATTGTCTTGAGGCACCCCAAGTGATGCAGGATACTTATCTATAATATATTCTGCCAGTCCCCTTGCTATTTTAAAGGCGGTAAATTCATTGAGCCTCGTTGTGCCGACTCCTACAGTATCCCTGATCCCCGCCGTACCAAACTCCAAATCCTTATAAAAGCGTTCGTAGATCTCAGTTTCCTTACCTTCTATAGCCACAAGCTCACGGTATAAATCATCATACGCCCGGTTACCCTGAAGGGCATGCTTCCACCTTTCATATTCAGCTGTTACCTCTGCTTTACTTCTCATATCCTGCCTCTATAATAAACTCTATACATTATATCTCAATTTTTACCATATAGGCAAGCACAGAGCTTACAACTTCAATCTACATATAACCGTTCTAACACAAACCATCATTAAATATGAAAACTCTTAAATTTTACAATTCAGCCAACATATATCCTCTCCAATCAAGGATAAATTAAATTACGCTTCAAGTTATCACCTTTATCTATAGTACAAAAAAATTAAAATTCCGGTTTAGAAGCTCCACAAAACAAACATTTGCGCATTTTACTTTGTCTTAAAAAAACACCTCCATCTATAGATGGAGGTATTCTATTCGCATGTCTAACCTACAGCATATAGTTATACATCATTTATATAAATATTCGTTATTTTGTATACATGCCAACAATAATAAAAGCATTCCACATTGTAGCAAACACAATATCCGCAAATAACAATGGTTTTATAGTCTTATCAATACACTTTCTATTTTTTATACGATACACCAACAAAATTAATACACCCGCTGTAGACAATATAACCATTCCTATTTTTGAATATAAGCCTAAAACACCGAAACATTCATTAAAATTCAAAAAAGCACACATCAGAACATAACCTGCGATTAGAATGCCCACCCCTCTTATCATGAGTTCTTTCCTACTTATAATAATTTTTTCATCATCCATCACACTCAACCTCGCTAATATTTTCTAACACCAACAACTTCCCACACTCCAATTATATACCGCTTAATTCCCAAAACAACAAATTTTAAACCTGAAATCATTCTAGACTAAAAATAACAATGTCCTAATATACCACCAATGAAAATTTCCCAAGTTAAAAGTTGCAACATGCTCCCTTATGAAAGAAAAGCGTAACTAGGACAAATTACTTTCTAACACTAAATGCAAATTCATCACCTGCACAATTATATTTCTCATCTAGTCTCACTTCTACTTTTTGAATGCAGTTTAAATTATTTTTGTCATATTCTTCTATGTACCCAATTAGATCTTTGCTTGATTTACCTTTTACTCGCCAGGTATATAGGTTTTCTCTATTTAGCTTTGCGCTTTCAGCTGTAAAGTCTGTATCATTACTGATTATATTTTTGTATAACTCACTCCTTTTTACGTTTCGCCTGCTAATAAGTTTAAGCTTACTGTCATATTTATACAGATAACCATCCGCTGTAACGACATTCAATAATTCCCCATTCGGATAAGCTATATGGACTGCTTTATCTTTAAATATAAGTTTTTTTATTTTATATGTTTCTGTATTGACTGCAGTAATCTGAGTTTTAAAATGCGCTGACTTGTTATTATATTTATTTTTGTTATCACCATATATAATTACCTTGTTTCCTACAGAAAATAGCTGCATGCTGTCCGATGCATATTGGCAATTAAGTTTTATTTTTTTCAAATCTGCTTTATTCTTATTTATAACAGAAAGCCCCATTTCGTCAGTCTTTTCAAAATACGTCCCTACAAATATTTTGTTTCCTTTTTCTAACAATGCAAAGGGATTGGCATCTTTAAATATTATTTCTGTTCTATTACTATCGTGTTTTTTTCTATAAAGAACATTGCTTAAATATTTTTTGCCCATATTACCTATATTCATGGTCTCTATTAATCCGTTTTTGCTTGTGCTTGCACACCAAGATGCCATTCCCTGCCAATCCTCATCAGAATACTTGTTTTTTAACAATGAAAAGGCATGTAATTTACCATTTTGTTCAAGCCTGAAATGTTTATTAAGACGCCTGGAATGTAAGAAAAAATCTCCTTTGCTGCTTTCGTTTATTGAATCAATACTCATGCCTTTATATTTGATTGTCTCTATGCACTTTCCATATTTATCTATTAGCAATAAATAAGATCCTTCTTTTAAATCTTCACCGACGGAAACTACATATTTTGCTTGTTTGATATGCTCCGGATTTATAAAAATCCCATCACTATTCTTCTTATCTTTAATGATAAAAATAATAAGCGCAGAACAAACTGCCAGTCCAACTAAAACTAAAACAACAGCTTTACGCTTAATTAACATAATATACTCTCGTCCTTTCAACGCTCTGAACCCGAAATAATAATGTCCTATTAAACCACAAATAAGAATTTCCCAAATTAAAAATTGCAGTATGATTCCTTATGACAAGAAGGTGTGATTAGGATATGCAAACCTCACCTGAAACTTGCATCGCATACGACGCAAGTTTCAGGCGAGAGATCATGTATACTAACTAATCTAGCAGGCTTACATATCTTTCTCCGGTATCAGGTAGAACGGCGACAATTTTTTTGCCTATTAAATTCTTTTGTTTACAAACATCTACGGTTGCGGAAATTGCTGCACCTGATGAAATACCCGTAAAAATGCCTTCTTCCTTCCCGAGAATCTCCATAAACTTAAGTGCACCTTCATCGCTAACCGTAACAACTTCATCTATCACACTTCTATCGAGTACATCAGGTATGAAATTTGCTCCTATCCCTTGGATCTTATGCGCCCCTGCTACTCCCTTTGTGAGCAACGGAGAACTCTCAGGTTCTATTCCTATTACAGCTGTAGATGCGCCCTTTGCTCTTAAAAATCTGCCAACGCCGGTAATTGTACCGCCTGTGCCTATCCCTGCAATGAAAACATCAGGCGCTGCGCCGAGATCCTCAATTATCTCGGGACCTGTAGTAAGCTCATGAGCTTCAGGGTTGGCTTCGTTTACAAACTGACCTAAGATTACTGCTCCATCTATTTCATTTTTAAGGTCTTCCGCCTTATCAACAGCTCCTTGCATTCCCAGTTTGCCCGGTGTTGTAACGACTTTAGCACCGTATGCATGGAATAATTTAATCCTCTCAGATGACATGGTGTCGGGCATTGTAAATATTGCATTTATTCCACATGACGCAGCTATCATAGCGAGTCCAATACCCGTATTTCCACTGGTGGGCTCTATTATGGTCATGCCCTCTGTGATATCCCCACGCTTTATCATGTTTAACGCCACCCTGTCCTTTGCACTCCCGCCGGGATTCATGGATTCTAATTTTGCATAAATCTCTGCATCTATACCAAAAATCTTTTCAATCTTACTAAGTCTTATAAGAGGCGTATTACCTATAGCATCGGATATACTGTTGTAAATCATTGCTACCTCCTTTAATTCTAAAAAAAAGGCACACTATACAGTACGCCTTTAACTAATTTGCTATTTTATATAAAGCTTAGCCAACTTTACAAGCAGAATCGCTATCTACAAGTGAATCAGCCTGATCCCACATTTCAATAATCTCAGGAATCACCTTGTATAGATCTCCTACTATTCCATAGTCTGCTATCTCAAAAATAGGAGAATCAGGATCCTTGTTGATAGCTACTATGATATCGGAAGACTGCATTCCTGCCAAATGCTGAATAGCACCTGAAATACCACATGCAAAATAAATTTTAGGCTTTACTGTAGTACCTGTCTGTCCTACCTGATGTGAATGATCGATCCAACCGGAATCAACTGCTGCTCTTGACGCACCTACAACTCCGCCAACCTTATCGGCAAATTTTTTCATAAGCTCAAAACCGCTCGCATCTCCAAGTCCTCTTCCTCCGGAACAGATAATTTCCGCATCTGTAAGAGAAACAAGCTCTTTAGTAGATTTTACGATGTCGATCAGCTTAGTTCTTATATCAGACTCTTTTAAATCGTGCTTAACCTTAACAATCTCACCGGTCTGACCTTCACATCTTTCCATCTTATCCATTACACCCGGTCTTACCGTTGCCATCTGTGGTCTTGTATTTGGACAGATGATTGTCGCCATCAAGTTACCACCAAACGCCGGACGAGTCATCTTAAGTCCCTTATCCGGATCATCCGGCTTTAGAGTTGCAGTGTTAAGTGTAGTATTTGCTTCTGCAAATTCTATGTACTTCTTAACACTTACGTTTAGGCTGGTACAGTCCGCTGTAAGTCCTGTATCAAGTCTACCCGCTACTCTCGGTGCAAGGTCACGTCCGATATGTGTAGCACCGTATAGTACGATCTCAGGCTTGTACTCATTTAGAGCATCCGATATTACCTTAGTATATCCGTCTGTAGAAAAATTCTTAAGTAGTGGATCTTCAATAAGGTATACAACATCAGCGCCATGCTCGAAGCATTCCTTGGCAAGATGCTCTATCTTATCTCCAACCAGCAATGCACAAAGCTTTGTATCATCGCTTATATCCTTAGCTAGCCTAGCACCTTCGCCAAGCAATTCAAGAGCGACATTCATGAGCTTACCGTCACGCTGCTCCGCATAAACCCATATGTCTTTGTAATCTGAAAGATTAATTCCCATAGTTTACTCCTCCTTATATCATGTGCTTAGACTTTAGGCTAACGATTAAATCTTTGGCAATCTGCTTTTCAGAATCACCTTCCAGTAACACGCCCTTACCCTTAGGCTTTGGTGTGAATGAACGATATACGTTCGTAGGTGATGCCTTTAAACCAACAGTGGTAAGATCCACTTCTATGTCTGCAGCATTCCAAGTTGTAATTTTCTTTTCAGGATCGAAGATACCCTTGATGTTCATGTATCTAGGCTGGTTAAGTTCCTTAATCGCCGTTAGCATACAAGGTGTCTCGATTTCGATCTCTTCGTAACCGTCTTCCAACGCTCTCTTTACACGAATTTTCTTAAGATCCTTATCAATCTTAAATTCCTGTACATATGTAACCTGAGGCAAATCGAGCTTTTCAGCAATCTGAGGGCCTACCTGAGCAGTATCTCCGTCTATAGCCTGTCTTCCTGCAAAAATCAAATCGAAGTCGCCTATTTTTTTAATTGCAGCCGTGATTGCATTTGAAGTAGCCCAAGTATCTGAACCTCCAACCGCTCTGTCACTAACCAAAATTCCTTCATCAGCACCCATAGCGATACACTCAAGTAGCATGTCTGACGCCTGAGGAGGCCCCATTGTTACCACTGTAACGTGCACATCAGGATAAGTATCCTTTATCTTTAGTGCTTCTTCAAGCGCATTAGCATCGTCATGATTCAAAATACTAGGAACACCGTCTCTTATCAAGGTTCCGGTTTCCGGATTAATCCTAATTTCATTCGTATCAGGAACTTGCTTTGCGCAAACAATTATCTTAAATGCCATTGTTCACTTCCTCCTCTACTATTTACCAAGAACAGATGCGCCAATTACGATCTTCTGAACTTCTGAAGTTCCTTCGTAAATTTCAGTAATCTTAGCATCTCTCATCATTCTTTCTACCGGATAATCTTTAGTGTATCCGTAACCGCCGTGTAACTGTACGCACTTGGTAGTTACATGCATTGCCGTTTCTGCAGCAAAAAGTTTTGCCATAGCAGATTGCTTGCTGTAAGGAAGTCCTCTTTCCTTCATGTCAGCAGCTTGATATACTAACAATCTTGCAGCTTCTATTCTTGTAGCTAAGTCCGCTACTTCAAATTGAAGCGCCTGCATCTGTGATAATTTTTTACCGAACTGCTTTCTGGATTTCATGTATTCAACAGTTACATCCAAAGCGCCTTGAGCAATTCCAAGTGCCTGAGATGCTATACCGATTCTTCCGCCGTCAAGCGTAGACATCGCAACCTTAAAGCCCTTACCAAGCCCTCCAAGCATTCTATCTTTAGGGATTTTGCAGTTCTGAAAAATAAGCTCTGTAGTAGATGAAGCGCATATACCCATCTTGTCTTCAGTCTTTCCGATTGAGAATCCTTCATCGCCTTTCTCAACGATGAATGCTGTGATTCCCTTAGTTCCCTTTGACTTGTCCGTCATGGCCATAACCACGAATACATCCGCATATCCGCCGTTTGTTATAAACACCTTAGCGCCGTTTAACACCCAAAAATCTCCATCCTGCTCAGCTCTTGTCTGCTGACCGGCCGCATCAGTACCTGCGTTAGGCTCTGTCAAACCGAATGCACCCAATTTCTTGCCTGAAAGTAGATCCGGAAGATATTTCATCTTTTGATCCTCATTGCCCCATTTGAAAATAGGCCAGCAACATAGTGAAGTATGCGCAGAACATATTACACCGGTTGATGCGCATTTCTTAGATAGTTCCTCAACAGTAATCGCATATGATACTGAATCTCCACCGGCACCGCCGTACTTTGTAGGGAACGGAACGCCCAAAAGACCGTATTTTGCCATCTTTTCTACAGTCTCTTCAGGAAATCTGTGTTCTTGGTCGATGTCCGCCGCAAGAGGTTCTACCTCTTCTGTAGCAAACTCTCTTACCATCTTTCTTACGAATTCCTGTTCCTTCGTGAGTTGAAAGTCCATAAACTTGCCTCCTTAAAAATATACTTGTAAAGTTGCGCTCATATAAGCTCAACCAACCACACACCCTAAGCCTCATATATACTCAGAGCATTTCTGACACAGAGTTATTAAACCATAATAACTTGACTTTTTCAAGTTATTCCAAGTATTTTTGCCACGTAACGGGAACTCTTTATATAATCTCTTGAACAACTATTAATGTTTTTGTCTCGGCAAGCTTAAATTTATCCGTATAATATCAAATTTCCTTTAAATTCTCTGCGCTATGTCTATCAGATCCCCTACAACCGCGCTTCCCGTAGGTAGAGGACCTGCACCCTTACCGTAAAACATGAGCTCATCCACGGCATTCCCTTTCAAAAACACTGCGTTGAATTCATTGCTCACGGATGCAAGAGGATGATCGTCAGCAATCTCCATAGGCCCTACTTCATATTCCAATTCTCCGTTTGCAAGTTTTTTTGCGCCGGCAACCAACTTTATTTTTGCACCCTTGCTTTTTGCATTTTCAATATCCTGCTTTGTAATTCCGGTAATGCCGGTGGTTTTTATTTCTTGAGGTTTTACATATTTATCAAAGGCTATGGCCATCAATATGGAAAGTTTATTAGCAACATCAATTCCCTCTACGTCCGCCGTAGGATCCGCCTCGGCAAATCCCTTTTCCTGTGCCGTCTTGAGCACAGCGTCAAAATCAAGTCCGAAGTCCGTCATCTGAGTGAGGATATAATTTGTAGTGCCGTTTAAAATACCCATTATGCTCTCTATTTCATTACCTCTAAGCACTGTAAGCAACGGGTTCAAAATAGGAATCCCTCCGCCAACGCTCGCTTCATATCTAAACATTACGTTGTTTTTTTCAGCAGATTCAAGCAATTTATCATAGTTTGCCGCTACCGCCGCTTTATTTGCAGTCACCACGTGCTTTCCGTTATTTAACGCCTCGAGCATGAAGCTTGCCGCAGGTTCTATCCCCCCAAGAAGTTCTATTACTACATCTATATCATCGTTATTGAACAAATCCTGTGGATCATCTGTAAACAGTTTTTTATCCACGTCTATATCTCTTTTTGCATCCACATTTTTTTCAAGAATCTTAACAAACTTAAAATCGATGCCCGTATTTTTCTTAATCGTTTCGCCATTCATCTCAAGCGTCTTCCATGTACCGATTCCAATGTTTCCAAGACCCATAAGTCCTAAACCTATCTGCTTCATTTTACCCTCCTAAATATATTCTGCAAATTTTAAAAACCCTTTCTTTCGATAACGGCGTCCAATCTTCTGCCCACCGCCTCTCGTGCCTTTTGTGCATCTCTTTCCAATATTGCCTCATAAACATCTAAATTTTCTTCATATGCAGCAAGCATATATTCCTCATCTTCAATTATCATGTTTGGAAAAAACGCCGTATAAATGTATATCTTTTCAGCTTCCCTTCGCAAAAAATCATTCTTGCATATGCTGCATATCAATCTGTAAAAATCCATAGCAACCTGATTAAATCTGGAGATTTCAAGCTTCTGCACATAAAAGCCCATCGTATTCATAATCTCTGTAAGCTCCGCCTCTTCCTCTTCTGTAAGCCTTTCGCATGCGAGCTCAACAAGCATCTCGTCTATAGCCTTCCTTAAGACAAAAACGTCATGGGCTGCCGCTGCATTTCTGCCGGCAACACGAGCTCCGCAATTCTTCTCATTACTGACAAGCCCTTCCGCCGTAAGATGGATGAGGGCCTCTCTGATAGGTGTACGACTCACACCGTATTTATCTGAAAGAAATTTTTCCGAAAGCTTTTCTCCCGATGTAAATTCTCCGCTCAATATGTCTTTTCTAAGGCTTTGCAATATATCCGCAGCCATAAATACTTAACCCTTTCCTATAGATTTTTGATTATAAAATCTGTAAGTTCATCTGCCGTGTTGCCGTTTTCTCTACCTGTCATATTAAACTTGCCCTTAGATGCATCAAGTGCCTTCTCAAGCCTGTCTGCATCTTCGCCGTGCCCGATATGTCTTAACATCATCACGGAAGCTCTCAGCATACTTGACGGATTGGAATATTTACCTCTTCCTTCCTTTACCATCCTTGGGGCGGAGCCGTGGATCGCTTCAAACATTGCGTATCTGTCACCGACGTTTGCACTTCCTGCCGTGCCTACACCTCCCTGTATCTGGGCTGCTTCGTCTGTGATAATATCGCCATATAAATTCGGCAGGATAAACACTCCGAACCTGCTGTTGGAAGTATAGTCTATAAGCTTTGCAGAACATATATCTACATACAGATCATCCGTCTTTATTTCAGGATATTTTTTCGCTACATCGTAACATGTCTCTAAGAATTTACCATCTGTCTTTTTCATTATATTAGCCTTTGTAATAATTGTTACATTTTTATTTCCGGCTGATTTTGCGTATTTAAAAGCGGCTTCCGCAAGCCTTCGAGTTCCCTGTGATGTAATGACCTTAAAATCTATTGCCAAATCTTCGCTTACATCTATGCCTTGGCTTCCAAGCGCATATTCCCCCTCGGTATTCTCTCTGAAAAACACCCAATCTATATTTTTTTCAGGAACCGTTACAGGCCTGACGTTTGCAAAAAGGTCTAAGTTTTTACGTAAAGCAACATTTGCACTTTCAAGTTCAGGAAGCCCGTCTCCCTTTCCCGGAGTCATAGTAGGTCCTTTTAAAAATACGTTGCACTCCTTTATCGCATCGAGCACTTCATTAGGCAGAGTATTTAATTTCTCTACTCTATTCTCTATCGTAAGCCCCTCTATATCCTTAAACTCAATTTTACCGCTCGCTATTGAATCCTTTAAAAGTTCGCCCAGCACCTTTCGGCATGAATCCGTAATAATGGGACCTACGCCATCACCGTCTACAAAACCTATTTTCACCTTTTCAAGCTTCGCAAAATCTACGGGAGCAGGTGCATTCTTAAGTGCCTCCACCCTCTTTAGCTGCTGCTCAATAATCGCATTAAACTTATTGTTTACATCCATATTGTCCCTTCCTCTCCTAAAATTAACATCTTTTACTTTTTCATGGAATTAATTTTACCGCCGGCTTTAAGAAGCATTTTTTCATAATCTGAATACTCTGCCAAAGCCGTACATTCTACGCCTTTTGTTGCATTTTTTACAGTCATGTTCCCGGTGTCCAATGCCTGCATTATATCTATAAGCTCCACTTCGTCTCCGAGTGAAAATTCTTCATAGTCGTTCGGATTTTCGAATACCAACGGCAGTATTCCACTGTTTATCAAATTGGATCTATGTATTCTCGCAAATGATTTTGCAATTACAAATCTTACACCCAGGTACAGCGGTGCCAAAGCTGCATGCTCTCTACTGCTTCCCTGTCCGTAGTTTTCTCCGCCTATTATCACACATGATTTTGCCTCTTGGCACCTTTTGGAAAATTCAGAGTCGATCTTTTCAAAGCAATAATTTGAAAGATGCGGTATATTCGATCTATATGGCAATAGTCTTGAATCTGAAGGCATGATATCGTCGGTAGTTATATTGTCCCCTGCGTGTAACGTTACCTTTGCACGTATTGTATCCGTAAGTTCGACATTTCTTGGGAAGGGTTTTATGTTGGGCCCCATCTCCACTTCAGTGTTTTGAGTGGAGCCGCCTGCAGGTTTTACTATGAAATTATCATTTTTATCAAATTCGGGCATGATGATCTCAGGGATGTGCTCTCCCGTCTTCATGCCGTCGGTAAGGACACCCTTTATCGCAGATATTGCTGCAGTTTCAGGGCTTACCAAGTATACACCGGCATCAAGAGTTCCGCTTCGTCCCTTGAAGTTTCTGTTAAAAGTTCTAAGAGATATCGCCCCCGATTTCGGTGACTGTCCCATGCCTATGCAAGGGCCGCAGGCGTTTTCTATAACCCTGGCTCCTGAGTTTATAATGTCACGAAGGGCACCGTTTTCTGCCATCTTAGCCAGAATTTTACTGGAACCCGGAGATATCACCAAGCTTACATCTTCGTTTACCTTCTTCCCCCTCAGTATGGCTGCTACCTTCATGAGATCTGTGTATGATGAATTTGTACAGCTTCCTATAGCCACCTGATCCACCTTAATCTCACCTATTTTAGATACCTTTTCCACATTATCCGGACTGTGCGGCATAGCAGCTAGGGGCTCCAACTCAGATAAATCAACCTCTACCACTTCGTCGTAATCTGCATCTTCATCCGCTCTTAGAGGCACATAGTCCTCTTCTCTTTCTTGCAACCTCAAATACTCCCTTGTATTTTCATCACTTGGGAATATCGATGTAGTAGCTCCAAGCTCTGCACCCATATTCGTAATCGTGGCTCTATCAGTTACAGACAACGATTTCACTCCGTCTCCTGTGTATTCAATGATTTTGCCAACTCCGCCTTTCACGGTAAGGAGCCTCAGCACGTGGAGGATAACATCCTTGGCACTACACCATTCTCTTAGTTTCCCCGTAAGATTTACCTTTACAACTGCAGGAACGTTTAGCGTATAAGTACCGTCCGCCATTGCAACCGCAACATCCAGGCCGCCGGCTCCTATAGCTATCATTCCAAGTCCTCCACCTGTTGGCGTATGGCTGTCGGAACCTAGCAATGTTTTTCCCGGTTTGCCGTAATTTTCCAGATGCAGCTGATGGCAGATGCCATTGCCGGGTTTTGAAAATAATACGCCATGCCTTTTGGCAACGCTTTTTATAAAGGCATGGTCGTCCGCATTTTCAAAACCCGTCTGTAGAGTATTATGGTCTATGTACGCTACGGAAAGCTCTGTTTTTACCTTATCTACATCCATCGCCTCAAGCTGTAAATAAACCATAGTTCCTGTAGAATCCTGAGTGAGCGTTTGGTCTATCTTTATCTTTATAGGCTCACCCTTAACCATCTTCCCGTCTACTAAATGATTTTCTAAAATTTTATACGCTAATGTTTTCCCCATCTACTGCTCCTTTTAATAATTTAAACACTCCCTAAAACTGTATACAATTATACAGAATCACCTACTTGCCAGTCAACCAAACACGCCTCTTATCACCTTAGGAATCTCCAAGATATTAGATCCATTAATTTTAAGTCGCTTTCACGGTTTCTTTGCCCCTGGTCTTAAGTATTTTTGCTTCCTTAAGCTCGAGGTAAAGCAGTTCCTTCCCGTCCTCTTTATATTTTTTCAGTATGCCGGATGCCTTAATCCATGCATCCTTCTTTCCGGACTTGAGGATTTTAAGCATCTTCTTATCCTTTGTTTTCACCTCGAATCCAAGCACCGAATCATTTCCGCAACATCCGGGGCCGTTTCTAAGGACAGCATATAAGCCTTTTCCCGGTTTTTTAAGCATTCCCTCAAGTTCTATCTCTTTTCCAAGATATGGTTTTTCATTTGTGTAAATTTCCATAATCTGAGAATGGAAAAATTTTTCGGTAACCACGATCTTTTCCTTTTTGCCTTCCTGCACTTTCTTTTTATCAGTCTCCGAATCCTTTTTACAACCTGTGAATGATAATGCTGTCAGTACAATGCATAATAAGACAACTGCTTTAAACTTCTTGCTGTTCCTATCCATAATAAACATATCTTTCCTCTAATAATTCTCTCTCATCTATTCTATTATTTTCATTTTGCTATAAACTGTGGCTGCAGAAATACTGCAAATTAACGAAGAACTCACATTATTCAACTATTTTTATCCTACTGTAAATAACAGCGCAAATTATACCACATATAGGAATTGTAAACGTGCAACCTATGCAGCCTGTCGTAATTTCATATATTCCCTGCAGAAACTCCTTTGAATTTATTATTCTTGAAAAGCTATAACTTTGAGCAAATTGTATTATGAGTGCAAGCATCTCAGCAATATATATAAAGAAGAGAGTATGCGTCATTGTTGCTAAAATATCTTCTCCCATTTTCATAGCAGACACAAAAATTTCAATTA
Organism: Eubacterium saphenum ATCC 49989; assembly: GCA_000161975.1. GTDB lineage: Bacteria > Bacillota > Clostridia > Peptostreptococcales > Anaerovoracaceae > Eubacterium_N > Eubacterium_N saphenum. The sequence continues at coordinate 835,986 of GG688422.1, read as the reverse complement.
CACCCATTCCCCTCTTATGCCGCACCACCTCATAGGTAGCTGTTGAAACTGCTATAGCGGAATCTATAAGTGCACCTATAAGCATTAGAAAAATAGCTCCGGTGTATAACCATTTCATAGATACTCCTATAGTTCTTATATATCCGTTTGCATCCGTAATTTCGTACGCAGAATTAGGTATCCCTTGGAGCTGAGCACCCACCTGCACCCAATGAAAAAACGGCAGCAATACAAGCATAACTCCTAATATCGCAATACCTGCCGCTACAGTTTTTAAATTAATGCCGTTTTGATAAAAAAGAGTTACAGCAACAATTATAATGCACGCTATCAGAAATGCCAACACAGGGTGTGTGCCCTTGTTAATCAGTAATATTAAAATCGAAAGGGCTCCTGCATTTACAGCTAATGTAATTAGCGATTTAGCCCCTCTATCACCACTGATTATCAATACGAGCCCTAAAAATATAGCAGCCAAAATCAATATCATTGCTCTTCTCGCTTTCTAAATATTTTAACTGCAACCATTGCGGATACCGGTATAGCCAGCACTGTAGCGATGCTGCCCGTAAAGAATCGCACGATATCAAAGAAAACATTGTACTTAAGCACCTTGTCTACGTCTATTCCATTTTTTAAAGAAAGTATCAAAAACGGTATTGCTGCCGCTACATTGCTGAAAAACACTACATTTATCATCGTTCCAAGCACATCATCGCCTACCTTGGCGCAGGATTTTTTAAGTTCGCGCACGGAAACCTCAGGATTCTTTCTGAGGATTTCAGAAACAAGCGATGTCATGGTAACGGCAATGTCCATGACTGCTCCAAGTCCTGTTATTATTATGCTTGCAATGAAAATCAACTTAGCATCATATACATCATAGGGCTGCGGCAAGTACTCAAAAAACTCGTAATTCGGTTCCGGTGCCAGCTTCATAACAAGATATGAAATGAGCGTAGCAATAAAAAGTGATACTACGGTAGAAATCGCTGCACTATACGTTTTTTTTGAAAATCCTGTATTAAATCCCAGCAACATAAGAGCAAACAGAATTACACTTATAGAAATAACCAGCACTAAGTTAATCCCTCTGATATATAGCTGAATAGCTCCAAAAAGAACAATTAAATTTATAATCAAGGATAAAAACGTGGTGATCCCCTTGGTTCCTGCTACCATCACAAGCATTGCAAGCAGAATAAATATCATAAGAACTGCATGATGGTCTCTTTTTTTTCCGGATATAGAATATCCCTCATTATTTTTTTCTATAAATACTCTATCACCCTTGCTATATACATCATCATAAACTTGAGAAGAATAATATTTATGGCTCAATTCTATCGACTTTCCCTTATGACTACCGTTAACTATCTCGCCCTTTATCGTTTGTTTTATCCTCTTCTCTTTATTTTTGTATTCTCTCTCTATCTTTTCATATACATCATTGATCTTGACGATTTTTGTTTTATAAAACGTCTCATCGTGAAGAGTCAAAAACGATAGTAGCATGCCGACAAACAACAATACACATCCCATAATAATATGGCTTCTCGTCTTTTTATTTTCTATAAGCTCTTCCTTAATATTCAAATATACACCCTTTATCAAAAGCACTCACTTCATAAATAATAAATGAATATCGCTCAAAAAACAACTATTCACAACCGTCATAGAATCGCATTCCGAAGCAAAAATATAAACGCCCTAGTATGCTGCAAATGAAATTGCCTCGGATTAAAAGTCGTAATATACTCCCTTATGAAAAAGAGACAGGATGAGCTCTACCCTCCTTATAATTTGCATTCGAAATATTTTAGCAACAAGATACGGAAAATCTGTATATTTCAACATAAACGCATGCAGTAACAAGTACTATAGTGCTATAATAATTATGCAAGCAAAACCTTGCACCGGTAACATAGTTTTTTAGAAAGGAGATTAACATGAAATTTTATATTGTAGATTGCTTTACAGATAGCAAATATAGCGGTAATCAATTGGCGGTATTCATGGTTGACAAAGATCTCGAAACGGAAGAAATGCAGCAGATGGCAAATGAGATAGGATTTTCTGAAAGCACATTCATAATGTCGGGAAAACAATCAAACGGCGGTTATGATGTGAGAATATTTACCCCTGAAGTAGAAATCCCGTTTGCAGGACACCCTACACTCGGAACGTCTTATATTATCAACAACATTATAGAAGGTGGCACAAGCGATAAAATCATTCTCAACCTTAAAGCCGGTCAAATACCTGTAACTGTTAAAGGAGAAGTGCTGACAATGACACAAAACCAGCCGGAATTCAAAAAAACATTCACACGCAAACAACTTGCTAAAATCCTTTGTATCGAAGAAGATGATATTCGAGATGATTATCCAATCGAAGAAGTTTCTACCGGGATATCGGCTATAATGATACCTATTAAGGATTTAAACGCATTAAAAAAATGCTGTGTAAATCACCCCGCTTTTCAAGACTTTATAGATAATCAATGCAAAGGTGATCTTCTCGCATTTATTGAAGACGATGGAAATATAAGGGGCAGAGTATTCGTAGATGATATAGGCTTTAAAGAAGATGCAGCTACAGGCAGTGCCAACGGCGGACTCGCCGGATATTTGCTGAAGCATAATTTCTTTAATTCAGACGATCTGAATTATGTCGTAAAACAAGGTATAGAAATGAACCGACCTTCTTCTCTTCATGTACATGCTGCTCTTAAAAACGATCACTACACTATAGAGGTGGGCGGCAGTGCATGCATTGTTGCGGAAGGAAACTGGAATTAGCACAACATATATACCCCTCATGAAAATGACATCTATACTTATGTTGTTTTTATAAAGGCAGTCAAAATTAATAATAGTATCTACTATTAAAAAAGTGCCCGAGATAATTTCGGACACTTTTTAATTGTTACGAAAATCTTTCTATTTTATTTTATTTTATATAAACATTTCGTCCCACTAATCAGCAAACTTTGGTCTAAACATAATCCTGCCAAATTGTTCATCCTGTAACGGAAAATCAAGAATATGTATCCTTAATATATTAGCTTTTACTTCTGTTTTAATATTAAGCTCAAGACCTGCATTATTTAGTACCTTATACGTAAATGCCGTGCTCCAATTAGCCTCATACTTTTTAGGTAAAGTAATACCTTGCAATACAATACTTCCATCATTTTTAAATTTAGTCTGATCTTCATCGCTGATGTCTATAGTCTTAACGTAAGGTTCCTGTTCATTGCTTGTCATCAAAATCTTAGCCGGTATATTTTTATCAACATTTTTAATCGTCAGCTTTACCGTAACTGATACTTCCGTATTATCCTGATTTTTATAGCTAAATGTTAGCTCTTTTTCTCCCGCATCTGCGTCTGTAAACTTATATCCTTTGGCAAGATTTGCGGTTATTCCGAAAGTACTGCAATCATTCCAGTTAGTAAAATGCTTTTCAGTACCCTTTTCAGTAGTTGCTGTTATGTTTACGTTATCGTAATTAAGCTCATCACCCACTTTGTATTCTCTCTTTAGGCTGGCTTCATCAACAAAAAGCTTTTTGATATTTGAATTATCTTCCGCAGGCTCTAAAACCAAACGATAATATTTGAATCCCCAATGTGTTGCATCCTCAGGAAGCTCTGCCTTTGAAATATCTAAATCCCATTGTAGCGGTATGGTAGTAGTTCCGTCAGCCAATTTACGATCTCCGTAAAAGATCTCCGTTTTATCGATTTCCTTGTCAAACTTATAGTTATATATGAAGTCATTTTCGTTTAAATCGATTTCATGCTTAGTGGCATCTTTGAATGTAATCACTATCTTCGTTGCCCACGCAGGCTTTTTCTCTTTTTGAACCTGATACCTTGTAGGCATATCAATCAATGAATCCTCAACGGTGAAATGAATCAACCCTTCAGACCCTATCGCAGGAAGTGGACTTCCGTGCTTAGGTGAAACATTAATTCCATTAGCTTCCAAGTCATTATATTTAACGTCTTTTGTAGTACCGTCTTTAAAAGCTACCTTCATTACGGTATCATCCAATTTAAATGTTTTTCCTGAGTCACCGTAAAATTGTGCTGCCGAAGGTCGTTTCACAAAATCAATATAGTTGATATTTTGTTCTTTGTTGTCCTTGCTGTATTTTTTTGATCGATGAATTGCGTTCTGAATAGCACTTAAATTACCTACCGCTGTTTCTGTAGCACCCGATACGGTATCTAAAGGCTGCGGTCCTCCCTGCAATCTCTTTATAAGCTTTTGAAGCATTTCGTCTACTTCTTTATCATCCTTACCTTTTACCCAGTCAAAGAGCTTCTCTCTACCGTAGTCATATTCAGGGTCTTCCGTTTTCTTAATCTCTGCAACGTCCTTTACCTTGCCGCCTTCTGCATCGATTTTAACTATGTCAGGACCGTTTGCTTCATAATAATAGCTTCTCTTTCCCGTTCCGAACCATGTTCCGTCAACAAATTTGCCATCATCCGGCTTGCCTTTTCCAACTACAACTTTTACTGTTTTTGTTAGAAATTCACCGGCCTTATTCTTTTCTTTTGTCTTTACTTCAATCTGCGCTTCGCCATCCGCCTTGCCCTTCACTACGCCGGCTTTGTCAACCGTAGCTATACCCGCATTGGAAGAACTAAAACTCAACGGGCAATACACTCCGCCCGGCGCAACTTTTGTATTTAGCTTAGCCTTTTTGCCTTTAGCTATCTTCAAGGTTTTTTGTTTTACATTCAATGCGGTTGGCTTTAAGTCTTTAACCGTAATCTTTATTACTCCCGGCTTTCTCTTCTTCGCTGTAACCTTAATTTTTACCTTACCCTTTTTCTTGCCTGTAACAATACCTTTCTTGTTTACTGTTGCCACTTTCTTGTTCAAAGATTTAAATTTAAGCTTTGAAGTCTTGATTCCTTTTACGGAAAGTCTTGTCTCACCTTTGATGTCAATAACCTTTGATGCCACAGAAGAATTTACCTTGAGTTTCTTCTGTTTAGGTTTTTTCGCCTGAGTAACACCTGCCGTAGGAATCACCAACATTCCACACAAGCAAATTGCTACTGCTTTTTTAAACATATTTTTCATACTCACTTCCTTTCAATATCAGCACGAAAATTAACTACCGCTACCATTATACCCAATCTTTTTATATTTTCCATAAGAAATATCATTTTTTTCGCTCCATTTCTTCTGTTTTAAAGCATGTATTATTTTACGAGTTTTGATTTTTTGTAATATATAACAATCTTGCAACACCCCCTTAACTTTGTTATAATTCGGGCATAGTGCATGCTTTATATGTGCAACGCCATTCAGATGCACTTTTCTTAAAGGGAGTTTTATCATGATATATTTTTTAAAAGGTTTTACGCTCGGCATTGCATATGTAGCTCCCATAGGAGTTCAAAATTTATTTGCAATAAATACTTCACTTACACAAAGCAAAAAAAGAGCATACATCACAGCATTTATAATAATGTTTTTTGATATAACGCTGTCAGTCGCATGCTTTTTAGGAGCAGGTGCTATAATGAGCGCATCTAAATGGCTGGAACTCACAGTCATGGGTATAGGTTCGCTGGTAGTGATATATATAGGGTTTTCCATAATTCGTTCTAAAACAAAATTAGATGACTCTACAGACGTCGATATACCCATCGCAAAGGTTTTAACCACCGCATGCATCGTAACGTGGTTTAACCCACAGGCGCTTATTGACGGGACTCTACTTCTCGGCGCTTCCAAGGCCACTATACCTCAAAATTTAGGATACGTATTTATGCTGGGCGTCTGCATTGCTTCCGCTTTATGGTGGTTCAGCCTTACCACCGTAGTTACGCTGTTTAAATCAAAGATAACACCGAAAATTTTCAACTTCATAAACATGGTATGTGGAGCCTTCATTATTTTCTACGGGGGTTCATTGCTTTACGACTTCATAAAGCTCGCCAAAACCGTCTTTTAACAGCGAAATAAATTTCACGTGCGATGTATAATTTTTCAGACCAAATCTTGACAAAAACGGGGATTAAATGGTAAATTAGTAAACGTATTAATTTACACCATTAGCTCAGTTGGTAGAGCACCTGACTCTTAATCAGGGTGTCCAGGGTTCGAACCCCTGATGGTGTACCAAAGAAATAAAAACGCCAATTGCTAAATTACGGCAGTTGGCGTTTTTATAGTTCCTTTTTTAACTTTAACTCTTTTTTAAGCCCCGCCTGCAGGACTGCAGAAAAATTAATCCCGGCCTTTTCCGCCTCTGAGTTAAGCCATGACGGTATAGTGCAGTTTTTTCTAATACATCTAATATCGTTTTTTCTGCGATACTCACTAAAGTCAATATCTACCAGAGTTACAATATCACCTTCCCCGGTTTCAATATCCTTAAGGTCTGTTGGAGTTGGCAATTTTTCATTCTCATCTTCCATATCTATTCCCACAATGCCTATTGCATCCCTAGCCATTTCTATCGCATGCCCCTCATCCATACCTTTCGTATTTATATGAAAATCCGGAATGTATACAATATAATTATCGGAACTCCCTTTCGATAATATTATAGGATACACTTTTTTCATTTTACACCTCCTATATTTTACTTTAAATTTCTCCTCTTAATAATTGCTTTTGCAAGCAGTTCATCAGTCTCTTTATGCCGCACTATACTTTCTCTTTCCGAACCTTTTACATATACATCGTGGTTAGCTCCATGACGTTTAAATTCCCACCCGTTTCTCTCAAGTAACTTTATAAGGTCTTTAGTTTTCATGCCACCTCCTATCGGTTTATGCGTATATTGTACGCATAATGCAATATTTAGTCAAGGGCTATTAAAAAAATTCTACCTATTTTAGAAATCTGCACTTCAAAAGCGCATAAAAATTCAGGCTATATTTTTTTATAGCGCAAAAAAACGCAAAATCTTGCGCTACAAATTTTTCATAAAACAAAAATAAATTACGGTTCTTTTTATAAATAACAAACCTAGGATGGTTTATGTATGCAAATTTAAACTCTGATTTTAAATAAAGATTTTGAGATACTCCGCTAAAACAAAAACTCTATTCCTAGAATATCCCGTAAGTTCACCTAAAATATTGTTTTCGTAAAATCTTTTGAGAATACTGTCGATCGTTCCCTTTGATATTCCTGTTTTACTAGTAATTGTAGAACTATCTAAAACCGGTTCATCATAAAATAAGCGCAACACTTTCAGTATATTTTCCGAACGCCCTCCCAGTTTTAATGCCTTCTCTTCCGTTTCTTTAACATAAATAGTTACACGCTTAAATTTCAATTTAGCAGACTTAGCAGTTTCAATTACCGCCCTTAAGAAAAATTTTACCCAGCCAATTAAGTCATCGTTTAGCCTGACTCTATTGAGTGCATCGTAGTATTCAGTTCTATGCTTTTCAAAAAAATTCGATATATAAAAGCATGGTTTTGATAACATATTCTTGTCCAATAAATAAAGAGGAATTATGAGCCTTCCAACCCTATCTTTACCATCGAGAAAGGGGTGAATTGTTTCGAACCACCTATCCAATTTTGTGATTTCCGCATTTCTCCGGGTGTTTTGTATTTACCTCAATATCACCTTTCAAACGAATAAACAAATGTTATCACGCAGTGCCTTCTTCTGTCAAACAGGCAATTTAATAATTAACTTGCATGATATACAACATAAAGCTTTACTAATGCCACTGCTATCGCAAGCAAAACAATTACTGCCATATTTACATTTCTTCGACGTTTATTTTTCGAATTTATATATGCATCCACAAAGCATAAAGCAAGCAAAAAATACATCCTTTCTACTCTAGGTTCCTCTAGTGTTGGTGGATTTGCCATTACAAGCCCTACAAAAATCCCATACCCCATATCAAGAAACTTTCTAATTTTATTTTTATACTTCTCCACTTTAATACCTTACTATTCTCACAAATGTTCTAACTATTATTCTAACATCAGTTACACTTATTATGAGCATTTACCTTTCTTAAAAATATCTCTATTACCGACATTTTCAATATAAATTAAAAAACGCTCTTCGCTCAATACTGCGGAAAGCGTTTTTCTTTTAATTAATAGCAATCATAATTGAATTTTGTGCAAATATTAAACAAGACTATTAACTTTTAGAAGAATCCTCTTTGTCCGTATCCTTGGATTTGTTTTTACGATTTTGAAAAATACAGACAACAGCATTTACGGCACAAGCCAAGCACCAAACTATCCCAAAATCTAAAGCGACAGATTCGCTGCCCCCTGTAACCCCAACAAGTGCAGCAATGCCAAAGATAACTGCGAGTGCACCGTTGCTGCGTTCATCTATTTTATTTTTAACTGCGATTGAAACAATTCCACCGGCGACCATAAGTATTGACACAAAAAATCCGACAACAACTACAGCAGTACCATCATCTTTACTTCCTTCCATGTCACTTAAAAATCCGGTTACTCCTGCCCCAAGCATTACCCAACCACTCCAAATAATTGATAGGATACCTGATACTAATTTCCATACTTTCATTTTAAAACCTTTCTTATACAAAAATAAATTCTAAAAGGCACTAATTTTTCCCCTGTAATAGCACTCGTTAGATATTCTATTTCATTTTAATTTTTATGGTCTTAGTCCGTGACAGCTCGTTAATATCCTTATCATAAATAGATAACTTAAACTCTACCTTCTTCTTTGGGAAATTCTTTGTGATCCAAACATCATTCCACGTTTTTTTAGGCTGTATATCTGCTCCACCTAAAAAGTGTGCCATTGTATCATCTATAGATCCATCTTTAATGCTGACACTAATTACCTTATTTGTTTTATTTTTTATCTTCATAGCTAGCACAGGCTGTCCAAGTTCTTTCTTCATTCCCAAGTACGTCGCCTTAATAAAATCATTGTTAACAATAACTTTTTCGGTTGATTCTTTTTTAGGTTTCGATTCGCTTTTAGAAGTATCTTCAGTATCAACACAACCTGCAAGTGTACCCGCCAGCAACATCACACAAAACATCATCAATATTTTCTTTTTCATCTTACACCTCCCCTTTACAATATAACGAAAGTATAACATTAGAACAAAAAAATCAACACTTGAAGCACTAAAAATCTTTTTGTTTCTTTTATTCCCTTTTAAGAAATCTGTACTCCCGAAGCACATAAAAATTCAGGCTGTATTTTTATAGCGCAAAAAAATGAAAAAACTTGCGCTATAAATTTTTATAGAGCAAAAAAACGCAAAAATTTGCGCTATGATTTTTTATAAAGTAAAAAACGCCCTTCGCTCAATACTGCGAAAAGCGTTTTTAGGAAATAATCCGCTAAACAAAATAGTTAACTTTTAGAAGAATCCTCATTAACCATATCGTTAGGTGTATTATTACGATTTTTGATAATGCAGATAATGGCTAGAACCGCTAAAAGCAAGCACCAAGATGCCCAGAAATATAAATCCTTAAATTTTCCGGCTGCGCTTACAAATCCAATCAATGCAGCGAGTCCAAATATAACTATTAGCGCAATATTGCCACCATTACTAATTTTTTTTCTAACTGCAATCGAAACAATTCCACCGGCGATCATAAGAAATGCCACAAACAATCCGGCAGTTCCGCTAGACTCTTTACCGCCATCCAAGGCGTTTAGAAGTCCGGCTGCACTTGACTGAAACATTACAAAAATACTCAAAACAATTGATAGAATTCCTGATACTAATTTCCATGTTTTCATTTTAAAACCTCCCTTATACAGAATTATATTCTATTGCCCACCGCTTCACGATGTAACAAAAGTATAACATTAGAACAAAAAAAATCAACAGTTGAAGCACTAAAAAATCTTTTTGTTTCTTTTAAAAATTTGTCATTCAAAAGCACATGGAAATTCAGACTGTATTTTTTTATAGAGCGAAAAAAACGCCCGACACTTCATACAGTGAAGGGCGTTTTTTATGTCCTTTAATCTATGACTTTACTGTCAACAATAATAGACATTAATTGTCAATATAAATATTATGCTGCTTATGCTTTATCCATTTCTGCAATGTCCTCATCTGTAAGCCTTGTTTTAATAGGCTTGCTCTTATCCAAAGGATTTAAGAAGATGCCTGCGTATGCATAAACTATAGCTATTATAGGATTAATTATTCCTATTAAGTGATATCTGCCATATGCAAACGCACTTACGTTAAGCGTTGCCAAATAAACCGCACCACATGTAGACCATGGTACCAAACCTGATGTAAGTGTACCTGCATCTTCAAGCGTTCTTGAAAGATTTTCAGGCGCCATATTTAACTGCTTATACACCTTCTTGTACATTTGTCCGGGTATTACTATTGACATGTATTGATCTGCCGCAGCGAAGTTACAGAATATTGACATAACAACATTTGTCGCTATAATGCTTCCTCTTCGTCTTACATGCTTTAATATGGTTTCAATTATCGTATCTACAGCTCCTATTGCCTTTATGGCTCCACCAAACGACAGTGCACATATTACCAGCGATATCGTCTCCATCATAAACAGCAATCCACCTCTTGCTAACAGTTTGTCTACCATTTCATTCTTAGTTTCGATAGTCGGTCCTTGATAAAGTGTAGATACTATAGTCCCAACATCTGCTCCCTGATAGAAGCACATAACTACTCCGGCTATTACACCTACCAACATGCCTGGTACCGGAGGCACCTTGAGTCCTATCATCAAGATTATTATCACCGGTGGTATGAATATTAGCGGGCTAATTTTAAAGTTAGCATCTATCACCGATGTAAGCTTTTCTATTACTTCAGGATTTCCTGCATTAGCATCGAGCGTAGTACTGATGATTCCGTATACAACCAGTGCCAAGAGGAATGACGGCACTGTAGTTTTTAACATATGCCTTACGTGATCGAATAATCCTGCTTGAGCAGTAGCTGCCGCTAAATTCGTACTGTCTGATAAAGGCGAAAGCTTATCACCGAAAGATGCTCCCGTTACAACAGCTCCTGCAACTATCGGAGCAGGTATACCCATACCTATTCCTATTCCCATAGCTGCTGTACCCATTGTGCCCGCTGTCGCCCATGAACTGCCTATAGAAATCGAAATTACCGCACACATAACGGGCAATACTACTAAAAATACCTTAGGCGTAAACAATTTAAGTCCATAATATATGAGTCCGGGCACTACACCTCCCAGTATCCACGAGCCTATCAAACATCCTACTATTAGCATTATGAAATTTGCTTGCATACCGAGCTTATTGGTCTCTATCATAGACTTTTCAATATCGCCCCACGAATAGCCTAAGCTCTTACCAATAAGTGCGGTGAATGCTATCCCCACAATTAACGAAATTTGTGCCGGTGCTTCGAATTTCAGCGTACCCACAAGCATACACCCTATCAAAAACACAAACGGCAACATGGCTATCGACAAACTGGGTTTCTTCACTTGCTTCTCCGCATTTGCATTTTCCATTCTTTCCCTCCTGTTCTAAACCAAAGACAATTGCAAAGAGTTTCATTCTTCATGTAACACCCTCATCTACTATTACTCTCAGCTATAAATTTACGTGCACTCTTGATGCGCAATATTTTGTATTTACACAAATTTTAAAACAAAGATTACAGAAACAATATGCCTCTATAAACCACTTCCGAGAAGAAAATCTCCTGAAATTAAAACTAAAGATACCAATATTTCTATTGCAACTTTTTCACAGAGACACCAAGCACATCAGTGCCCCCTAATATACATCTAAATAAAAGCAACTTGTAAATATATGCGCAATTATATCAACTACATTATAATATATCGGTTATGTTTAATCAAAATTTTGTGCTTTCGCATCTTCAAAAAGTACAAAATTTTAACCTCCCCCTCCCGCAAAATCAAAGCAAATAGTTCAATAACACAAGTTCAAAAGCGGGAAGAACAAAAAATATTATTTCACCTTGCAAACAAAACCGACATAATTTTCGGTAATTTATTGTTCATTCATAGGTTTTATAATGTGATATCGTTATAAATTTCGTTTTCTGAAAATTTTCTTTGCACGTAATAACACGAAGGAATCACCTTTACACCTTCCTCTCTTGCGTATTTAGCAAGCTCATCCTCCAACGCTTTTGCTACGCCTTGTCCTCTAAACTCATGATTTGTCACCGTATGACAGGCATCCCAGCACTTTTAAAACCTGTACTTCAAAATCACATAAAAATTCAAACTGTATTTTTTTATAGAGTAGAAAAACGCAAAAACTTGCGCTATAAATTTTTATAATTCAAAAACTTGTACTATAAATTTCTCATAAAGTAAAAACGCCCTCCGCGCTGTATTAAGAGAAGGGCGTCTTTTATGTCCTTTAACCTATGACTTTACTGTCAACGATAATAAACATTAATTGTCAATATAAATATTATGCTGCTTATGCTTTATCCATTTCTGCGATGTCTTCATCTGTAAGTCTTGTTTTAATAGGCTTGCTCTTATCCAAAGGATTTAAGAAGATACCTGCATATGCATAGATTATAGCTATTATAGGATTGATTATTCCTATTAAGTGATATCTTCCGTATGCAAATGCACTTACGTTGAGCGTTGCCAAATATACTGCGCCGCATGTAGACCACGGTACCAATCCTGATGTAAGCGTACCGGCATCTTCAAGTGTTCTTGAGAGGTTTTCAGGCGCCATATTTAACTGCTTGTATACTTTCTTGTACATTTGTCCGGGTATTACTATTGACATGTATTGATCTGCCGCAGCGAAGTTACAGAATATTGACATAACGACATTTGTAGCGATAATACTTCCTCTTCTCCTTACATGCTTTAATATGGTTTCGATTATCGTATCTACAGCCCCTATCGCCTTTATGGCTCCGCCGAAGGACAAAGCACATATTACGAGCGAGATGGTCTCCATCATGAATAACAATCCACCTCTAGCCAATAGCTTGTCTACCACTTCATTCTTGGTCTCTATGGTAGGTCCTGAGTAAAGTGTGGTTAAAATGGTTCCAACATCTGCTCCTTGATAAAAGCACATCGCTATACCTGCTATAACGCCCACAAGCATGCCGGGCACCGGTGGCACCTTTAGCCCGATCATCAAGATGATTATTACCGGTGGGATAAAAATTATCGGACTGATCTTAAAGTTTGCATCTATTACCGTGGTAAGCTTGTTTATCGCTTCAGGATCTCCTGCGTTGGCATCCAACGTGGTACTGATAATCCCGTATATGATGAGCGCTATCAAAAACGAAGGTATGGTGGTTTTCAACATATGTCTTACGTGATCGAACAACCCTGCCTGCGCAGTAGCTGCGGCCAAGTTCGTACTGTCCGATAAAGGTGACAGCTTATCACCGAAAGAAGCTCCTGTTACAACTGCTCCGGCAACTATCGGCGCAGGGATTCCCATACCTATTCCTATTCCCATAGCCGCTGTACCCATTGTTCCTGCAGTAGTCCATGCACTTCCTGTAGAAACCGAAATGATAGCACACATAACGGGCAATACTACTAAAAATACTTTAGGTGTAAATAATTTAAGTCCATAATAAATAAGCCCCGGAACTACACCACCGAGTATCCACGAGCCTATCAAACATCCAACTATCAGCATTATGAAATTCGCCTGCATTCCCAGCTTATTCGTCTCTATCATAGCCTTTTCAATATCGCCCCACGAATAACCCAAGCTCTTTCCTATTAATGCGGTAAATGCTATGCCTACGATCAATGAAAGCTGTGCAGGCGCTTCAAACTTTAGCGTTCCAACAAGCATGCACACTATCAGAAATACAAACGGTAAGATAGCAACCGGCAAACTCGGTTTTTTTACTTGCTTTTCAGCATTTACGTTCTCCATCGTTTCCCTCCTATTCTAAACCAAAAACAATTGCAAAGAGTTTCATTCTTCATACAATACCCTCCTTTGCTATTAATTGAAGCTATAAATTTATGTACATCCTTAAAGCTCAATCTTGTATTTGATAAAAATTTAAAACACAATTTACGGAAACAATATGGTGCTATTTATAAAGTAAGCTGACATAACTAAAAGAAAATATATTATAAAATATCCTCTTTTCCCTCTTCCTACCTGTGCATTGACAAGCAATTTTCCTATCCACATAACTAATAAAAAGCAACCCCAATTCAGCAAATAATATACTGTGGAATGATTCGTATTTAGTCCTAGCGCTATAAAGCACTTTTTTAAAAGGAAGTCTCCTAAAATTAAACCTAATGACCCTAATATTGCTATTGCTACTTTTTTGTCATTTCAGCAAATCTCCTTTGTATCTATGATTAGTTACATTATTATGTTGTAAACGTTGCCAATTCTCTTGGTTCCTTTTTTTATAAAATCTAGATACTCTCTTAAAATGACTTCCCTTTGTTTATATTACATATTATAGTTTAAATAATGCATTCAACTAAAAATTTTGCTGTTTTAAACACACAAATAGAGCAAAAAAAACTATAAGTTCCATAACCGTTTTGTGCAAATAGTTATGTCACACAAATTATGAATTCATGGAGTAAGCATTTTGTCAAAGATAACAAAATTATTGTACCAATCGGAAGTTTTCTATATATACTGCTCCGCAGATAAAAATTAAATTCCCTATATCGCTATATCATCATAAATTTCGTCCTCGGAAAACTTTCGCTGAACATATGAGCACGTAGGAATCACCTTTACGCCTTCTTCCCTCGCATACTTTGCAAGTTCATCCACCAACACCTTAGCTATACCCTGTCCTCTAAACTCAGGGCTTGTCACCGTATGGCAAGCATCCCAACATTTTTCACCGTCACGCATTTCTTCTGTATATTCTAAAAACCCTGCTTCCTTTCCATCTGAAAATACCACGATTCTGTGTTCATCTTCAATCCTCTTAATTTCCATTTGTTCCTCCTGAAACCGTCACCAACTATTAAAAAAGCCCTCAATAACTTGAGAGCTCTTAATTAACTACAATCCAAATGCTTAAAGTTTATCTGCACTAGGCACATCCGTAGCCCGATGTGCTTCACTGCCTTTAATGCCTGAATCTTAAAGCTTATTTACAGCAACTTTCCTTAAGCATGCTATCCATGAACCAAATTTGCTTGTTATATCCTTCTACATGGTCTTCCATCTTATTAGCAAGAACGAAGTCATCCGCCTCTTCTCTTATAGCAAGCGCAGAATCTCTTAAATATTCAAGCTCCTTCTTAGCTGCTACTATAGCTTCTTCACAAGTTACCTTTTTGCTCTCAATTTCCTTAACTCCGGTGATAGCAAGATATTCTTTTAGCGATGCATTAGGGCAAGTCCCCGTCATCTTCTGATATTCCGCTATCTCATCATACTTTTCGAATACATCATTGTAAAGCGCTTCAAGATACTCATGCACTGCCTTAAAAGTAAATCCCTCAACGTTCCAATGCCAATTGTGGAACTTTACGTTAAGCACCATCAAGTCTGCCAAATACACATCTAATTTCTTCATAACTACTCTCCTTATTTCCTTCCATTAAACAACCTACTTTATTCTAACACAAAATACGACCAATCCTGTACGAAACGAATGTATTGCCTGTATTTCGCACTTCATTTCTACCCCCGCAATCTTAATTTTAAACTTAATTCTTATTTTTTTGTTTTACACGTGTAAGTAATTTATTACATTAAGCAAGCTCGCAAAATGTGGTTTTATTTAAAAAATTTTTAAAATTTATATTTAATCTGCGAATATCTGTGTATAATCAAGATGTAAGTTATGTTTATCCAAAGAGGAGGATTATCATGAAAAAGGTATATTCATTAGAAAATCTAGATTGCCCTAACTGTGCAGCTAAAATGGAAAAAGCAATCAACGATCTTGACAACGTAAGCTCTGCAAAAGTTAATTTCCTAATGCAAAAGCTTACACTCGATGCGAAGGATGAAGAATTTGAAAATACTTTAGACTGTGCTCAAAAAGAAATAAGTAAGATAGAACACGAATGTAAGATAATAAGGTAAGCCATGAATATTTTTGCCAGAATTAAAAAAGCGGACTTTATACGTCTCATCATAGGTGTGATACTGTTTGTAGCCGGCATTGTATGGGAGCATGCATACCACAATGCATTTTATCCCGTTCCCTTCATTGCCGGTTATATCATCCTCGGCTTCCCCGTGATTAAAACCGCTTTAATAAACATAAAGAACGGTCAGCTACTTGATGAAAATTTCCTAATGGGGATCGCAACCATAGGAGCGCTTTCCCTGAGAGAATTTTCCGAGGCTGTTGGGGTAATGCTTTTTTACCTTATTGGCGAAATGTTTGAAGAATTTGCCGTAAATAAGTCACGAGGGGCAATTACGGAGATCATGAAAATAAGACCCGACTACGCAAATATAAAGGGTGAAAACGATGAACTTGTAAAAGTAGATCCCTTTGAAGTGAATGTGGGCGATGAAATAGTGGTACTCCCCGGAGAAAAGGTACCGCTCGATGGTGAAATAATAAGTGGAAGTAGCGCCTTCGATACTTCCGCTATAACAGGTGAACCTTTGCCTAAGTCTTTAAAGCTTGGAGATACCGCCGTTAGCGGATACATAAATACGGAGTCACCGATTCACCTGCGTGTGATAAACGAAGCGCAGGAATCTACGGTAAACAAGATATTGGAGCTTGTAAGCGAGGCTACGGACAAAAAAAGCCACAGCGAGCGCTTCATCACAAAATTTGCTCAGGTATACACACCGGCCGTAGTAATAGCTGCAGCTATATTGGTATTACTGCCTACAGTATTATTTGGAATCGGTGAATTTCATAAATGGCTATACAGAGCCATGGTATTTTTAGTAATATCCTGCCCTTGTGCGCTGGTTATTTCAGTACCTCTCAGCTATTTTGGAGGCATCGGATCCGCTTCTAAACGAGGGATTTTGATAAAGGGCAGCAACTACCTCGATAATCTGTCAAACATAGGTGCTGTAGTCTTTGATAAGACAGGTACCTTAACTGAAGGCAAATTCAGCATCTCTAATATACTCCCAAACACCAATATAGATTCCGCCTACGACTCATTAAGCAATTATATGGAAAACATAAATCCAAAAGATAATGCCGAAAAACTCATGCACATCGCAAACCTCGCCGAATCATTTTCATCTCACCCGCTTGCTGTGTCAATAAAGAACTCTGTCAATACATCAGTAAACTCGGAAATAACAGGTCAGATAATTCACGGGAAGGGTTGCAAAGCAGTTATAGATGGGCATACAATACTGGCAGGGAATAAAAAGCTTATGGATGATGACTCTATAAAAGAGGTGCCTGATAATGCCGACAGCACGGTAATACATGTAGCAGTTGACAATATGTATGTAGGATACATCGCCTTTGAAGATGCTATAAAATCCTCATCGTATGATACAATAGAAAAGCTGAGCGATAAAAACATAAACACTTTCATGCTTACAGGCGATAACAACGCCGGGGCTAAACGAGTGGCAGATACATTAAAATTAACAGGATTCACAGCTTCACTGCTGCCGGATGAAAAGGTGCATGCACTTGAATCCATTATGAATAACACGCCTAAAGGAAAATACGTAGCTTTTATAGGCGACGGCATAAATGATGCTCCGTCTCTTGCAAGAGCAGATATAGGGATTTCAATGGGAGGTGCAGGTACGGATGCCGCTATCGAAGCTAGCGACATAGCAATAATGGATGATAATCCGAGCAAAATCCTAACTTCTGTTAAAATTGCAAAGAAAACAAAACGAATAGCGACAGAAAATATAATCTTTGCTCTGGGAGTGAAGGGTCTGGTACTGATACTCGGAGCACTCGGCATGGCGACAATGTGGGCAGCGGTATTTGCAGATGTGGGTGTTGCTGTAATCGCCATAACTAATTCACTACGTGCATTGGGTAGCATAAAAGAAAAATAATGAAGAAAAACGACTGCGATTTTTTAACATTCTTAAGAAACCATGAAAATGGTAACCTCGTTTCCTTTCATATGCCCGGAGCAAAGAGAGGAAACTTTTTTAATGATGTGTTTAGGAGATTGTCGCTTGAAAACTTTCTGGGGTTTGACATAACGGAAATTCAAGGAGCAGATAATCTTCATAAGCCTGAATCCATAATTAAAGATATAGCAGACGGCTATAAAGAAATCTATAAATCCAAACATACCTTTTTGCTGATAAATGGATCTTCAGTAGGAATAATATCAGCAATACTCGCAAGTTGCAAGAAATCAAAAAAAATAATAGTCGCAAGGAATTCACATAAGTCCATCTATGCTGCTATTGATATTGGCGGAATAACACCTATATACATATCTCCTGATTCTGATAATCCATACGATATATCGGCAAACATAACTCCCGGTGAAGTTGAGCGAGCAATTAAAAGCCATCCGGATGCTTCGGCCATAATTCTTCCAAGTCCAAATTATTACGGGATTTGTTCAGATATTAAAAAAATATCAAGGCTCGCAAAAAAACATGACATTATATTAATCGTTGATCAAGCACATGGTGCTCATCTGACCGTCTTTAAAACAATACTTGAAGAAGAGTCTGTTCTGCCACTTGAAGGCGCAGAGAATTATGCGGATATAGTGATAAACAGCACACATAAAACTTTAGCCTCATTTACACAAACTGCGATACTGAACGTAATGAGCGATCGCATAGATATATCTGAAATTACTAAATACCTTTCATATTTACAATCCACAAGTCCTTCATACCTGCTTCTATCTTCACTCGCAGCCAATTTAAACATACTGAAATCAAACAAGGGATATGACTTGCTTCTGAATTGGCAGAATTTGATTAACGATTTTTATGCCTTCGCCAAAAGCAATGAAATTGAATTGGTTGCCCACCCTCTATTGGATAGAACCAAAGTCAACATTTTTACGAGATCCCTCAACCTTTCAGCCGAAACACTAAGCAAAGAGCTGATCGATGATAATATCATACCGGAGTTATATACAGGTGATATACTCATGCTGATGAGCGGGATAGGAAATACCGCCGATGACTTTGCGAAATTAAAAAACAGCCTCATTAGAATAAAGGCAAAGTATAAAGGCAAAGCACCCTACAGTACTTTAAATATCACCGAGGATGTGTACTCAGTTCATGAGAGAAAAATGGGTAGCGGTAAAAAGATCACAATACCTCTCAATGAATCCAAAGGGTTTCCCTCTGCAAGCCTAATAGTCCCATATCCTCCCGGAATTCCTCTTCTATGCCCTTTCGAGGTAATTACAGAAAAAGACATCGCCTTTTTAACCGAACTTATGAAACACAAATATACGGTATTAGGCATTACAGAAGATCTGAAGGTTGATGTTTATATATAAATCCGCCTTCCCTAAATATACTATTGCTTAGCAGTAAGATAAGCAATATGGCTACTTCTATACCTTATAAGCTAAATATAATATATGTAGGTTTAGTACTTCTTATAATCACTCCTGTATTATTTATACATATGCTCTGTGACTTACAATTATTTAATAAACTCACACAAACAACCCCGAACACATATTAGTACGCTTTATAGTTTGCCAGCCCTTTTATTGTCACAAAAATTCATACCTAAGATACTATAAAGTATGTTTTATGGTTTGCAATTATTTAATGAGTTCGCGGCCCATATAACTCTGCAAGACGTCAGGCACTTTTATGCTACCGTCTTCTTGCTGACAGTTTTCAAGTATTGCGGCTACAGTTCTTCCAACGGCAAGACCTGAGCCGTTTAGAGTATGTACAAATACAGGTTTATTGTCTGCATTTCTCATTCTGATGTTTGCACGCCTTGCTTGATAATCCTCAAAGTTGCTGCACGAAGAAATTTCCACATATCTACCGTAGCTTGGCATCCAAACCTCTATATCGTAGGTCATTGCAGCTGAAAATCCAAGATCGCCCGTGCATAATTTTACTACCCTATATGGCAGTTCAAGCTTTTTTAAAATTGATTCCGCATTCGCCAGTAATTTATCAAGCTCTTCATACGAATTTTCAGGTTGCACGAGTTTCACAAGCTCCACCTTGTTAAATTGGTGTTGTCTGATTAGCCCCTTTGTATCTCTTCCTGCGGCGCCCGCTTCTTTCCTAAAGCAAGCCGTATATGCCACATAGTTCTTAGGTACTTCCTCCACATTTAAGATCTCACCGGAATGAAGGTTTGTAACCGGCACCTCCGCTGTTGGAATCAAAAAATAATCCTTGGCATTTACTGCAAAAAGGTCTTCTTCAAATTTAGGAAGCTGTCCCGTGCCCGTCATCGCCCTGCGGTTTACCATGAACGGGGTCATAACTTCGGTGTAGCCATTATCTACATGCGTATTTAACATAAAGTTGATGACAGAACGCTCAAGCCTTGCACCGAGCCCCTTGTATACCGTAAATCTCGAACCTGTTATCTTCCCTGCTCTTTCAAAATCGAGAATGTCCAATTTATCGCCGAGTTCCCAATGCGCCTGCTCCCTAAAATTCTTTACAGGGACTTCTCCGATTTTACGAATCTCCACATTTGCGCTGTCATCCTTTCCATCCGGTACACTTTCATGTGGAATATTAGGTATCCCAAGCAATAAATCCTCTATTTTATCTTCTATTTCAGCGACCTCTTTATCCAATTCCTTAGTCTTATCTGAAATCTTTTTCATTTCTGCCAAAAGCCCGTCTACGTCTTGACCTTGCTTTTTTAGCTCAGGAATCTTTGCAGATTCTGTCTTCTTCTTATTTTTTAATGCTTCTACTTCCTTTAAGATTGCTCTTCTTTGCTCATCCAGCTTTGCAAGGGATCCGCTACCGAAATCCCCCTTCCCTCGTCGCTTTATACCTGCTATAAAATTTTCACTGTCAATTCTGAATTTTTTAATATCAAGCATCCTTGCCTCTTTCTCTAAATTTAAAAAAGATTCCTCATATACTTATTATAGATTTGCTCCAACTTTCTAAGCTTTTGTTTCATCTCTATATGAATGTCCGATGCAAGTTGATAATCACCTGCCCTCACGGCATCCGTAATCCTTCCGAGCATGCATCTATATGTGAGAGTTGTCTTGCCTATTTCATTTTTGAGCTTCACTACCGCATTCCAGTTTGCTAAATCATAATCAGTCGAACCTTCACCGTGTTGTTTTGAACACTTTGCCAAGAAGTCCATTATATCCGGAACCAGCCTGTTGGTTAACTCCGTAGCCCAGGTGCTGAGCACCGCCTGCCTATGCGATTCCAGCGTTTGATCAGTCATGACGTCATCCACCTTAAGTATTTTTAAATTATCGCTCGAGGCTAAATTATTGATATTTTCCCATACGCTCTTAGGCGCCATACCGAACAGCTCATCTCTTTCATTTTGACTGTAATTATCAAATACGTTATCCTCGCACCTATATTCATATTCCTTCATAAGGTAGAAGTCATCTTCGCCCTTTTTCTTGGAAATGGAAGCCTCAAGTTCGCTGACCACCTTTCCTGAATCGGCCACGGCTTCAATGCCGTCCATCATAGCCATTAGCGTAGCGGCTACCACCATGTAGGTGTTGCTGTTTGGATTTGGAGAGCGGAGCTCGAACCTTGTAGCAAGTGGATTTTCAAAACTTCTTATGAGACAAATCAGCACCGACCTGTTTCTCGATAAATTATCCGGACTGTTTCCCAGAGATGTTGCCGTACAAACGGGAGCTTCAAATCCTACCTCCAACCTGTTAAACGCATCATTTGTGGTACTCACGAATGGGTTTATCACATCATAGTTTTTGAGTATTCCCATCAAAGCTCCATACCCGGGCGCACTCATAAAATGCTTGTCCGGTTTCTTATGTGAAAACAGGTTCACCTTTGAACCGTCTTTTAGTTTTAATGCCATTCCAAAATGCGTATGCTCTCCGCTTCCCGATACGGTAGGGATGGGTTTTGCCATAAATGTAACTTCCAGACCGTGCTCTAAAAAGACATCTTTGACTATATACTTTATCATGGCCTCATTATCTGATGCCTGCATCGGGCTTGAGTATTTCCAATCTATCTCAAGTTGCTCCATTACGTGATCATACGAGCCCGTATTTCCAAGCTTCGCCTTAACGCCGCCCACTTCCTTGTGACCCATCTCCATCTCTATGCCGTAGTGATCCAATAAAATCATGCACGCCTCAAGTGCTGCCCTTACAGGTCCCGTAGTCCGTTTCCAATACTGCTCTTTAAGTATTTGCGCCGTGGATAGCTGATCCCTATCCGCCGTATCTTCGGGCGTCTTAACCCAAAATTCAAGTTCCGTTGCAACCGTAATCTCAACGTCATCTATATCGCTTGCCTTTATCTTTTCATCTGCGGAATAAACGGATTCCAGCAACTCGGGATGCTCTGCTATGACTTTTTTTATACGCCTTTTAAAACTCGCTTCCGCATCTGCAAGCACCGCTCGTGAGCCTACCCTCGTATTCTTGTTGTGGTAGAGGAACGAAGGTATTCTTAAAGTTCCTATGGGAAGCTTTGTATCAGCATCTATGTGAGCAAAATTGTAATCTACATACCAGTTAACATCCATGTCAGCTATTATATCCACCTTCGCATCGTTAAGCTCTGCTATTGCAGGAAGATACACGCTGGACCCATCTGTTTGTATGCCGTTTTTTAAGATATCTTCCATATTTTTTTGAAAAAGCTGAATAGGAATCTTTTCATCGGTGTCATTACCTACTATATCGCTCCCCGCAAAAGAAACGAATTTAACTTCAGGATGCGAATCTAAAATAGCCTTTATTTGCCTTGGTGTATGCTCTCTGGCAGGCAATACAAATAACATTTTCTTCCAATTCACATCTATCATAATTACCTCACTTACCTGATATGCATTAACGAGCTAATTTCGCTAATATCTTTTGTAGTTTCTTTTGTAACCTTCCATACTCTGCCCAGTCTCCGTCTTTTTGAGCACTTAGCGCCTTTTTAAAGATCTCGTTGGCTTCTTCACCGAGCTTTTTAGAGTCTTTATCGCCGTCCTTACTTTTAGCGCCCGGTTTGGTGCTTGCGGCTTCCTGTTTTTCAAGCGATGATCCGAACAATGCACTCATTGCTTCAGACAAAGTTTTCTTATACGCTATCTTATTGTCGTATACAGCTATAACCCTCTTTACCTCAGGAATTGCCGAGTTGGTCGATTCAAGATAAACGGGTTCCACATACATCAGCGAATCTTCTATAGGGATTACAAACATGTCACCCCTAGTATATGTAGAACCTGACGAATTCCAAAGCGAAAATTCTTTAGAAATCTCGGTATTTTGATCGATCTGCGCTTCTATCTGTGCAGGTCCATATATCAACTTATTTTTAGGGAGCTTGTAAAGCACTAGCTTTCCATAATTACCGTTATCATTTCTGGCTACCAAAAGCCCCGTCATGTTTTTCTTATGCTTAGGAGTATACGGCAAGGTGTTCACAAACTCTTCTTTTTTTTCACCCGGCAGTCTGAGTATATAATACGTCGGCTTCATCTTTGTCTCTCGGGTTCCGAAAATTTGCTCGGCTATATCCCATACATCTTCATTCTGATAAAACACGCTTGGGCTGTTCATATGATATCTTCTATATATATCCGCCTGAATTTTAAACAGTCTGTTTGGATACCTTATATGTTTTTTAAGAGTATTCGGCATCTTATCTCCATCTTTAAACAACGTCGGATATATGCCTCTATACGTTTCAAGCACCGGGTCATCCTTATCCATAGCATAGTAAGTGGTATCGCCATTATATGCATCCACTACCACCTTCACGGAATTACGTATGTAATTATTACCGCTCTTTGCATCGTACGGTTCTGAATATGGATACCTGTTATTCGTAGTATAAGCATCTATTATCCAGAATAGTCTCTCTTCAGATATAACTATGTATGGAGATTTATCATACTCTAAAAATGGCATTATCTCCTTTACCCGCTTTTCTATGTTCTTGTTTATGATTATTTTAGACTTAGATGTAACGCTTCCTGAAACCATGAGTTTTACCGATTTCTGCCTCAATGCAAACAGGGCTCTCTTAAATGGATTTAATTTGATTCCCGCCTTCCCTTTGTATTTGCAATACTTGTTTTTATCGCCATCCGGATAGTCGAACTCCTCTTCAAGAGTATTTACAAGTGAATATTCGTTCGTCTTTTTGCCAAAATATATTTCCGGTCTCTTTATTTTGATTTCCTTCTCGTCCGTTTCAGGTGGAATGTTTTTAAGAAGCAAATCGGGCTGCCCGTTATCCGTTACCTTGTCTACCCTGGATAATGTAGCTCCATATCCATGTGTGTACTTAAGGTTTTTATTCACCCATGTATCCGTAATCTTGGATTCATCTATTTCCCTCGACGCTATGAACGTCTGAGTATACTTGCCGCCTATGTTATATCTATCCACATTCACATCCGGGAAGGTATAGTACTGTCTTATTGCCTGAGTTTGGTTGTAAAACGTCTGTGCCGTTTCAAAATCATTTATTCGAATGTTTTTTATGGTGGACTGATTGTTTTTAATATCATCGGAAGTCAATTTAGAAGATGCGCTAAACTGCTTGGTTTGTACCTTATCTAGAGCGTACGCCTTCTGTGTATATTGTATATTTCGTTTTAAATACTTACTCTCCTTAGAAATTTCTCCCGGAGCTACCACCAATGCCTGAACCAAAGCCGCTGAAATGTTTCCTACGATAAAGATCACGATCAAAGCTACCGGCAATTTAATCGCCTTTTTAAGGCTGCCTCTTTTAAGCCCGAACCCGAAGGTGAATGCTGCAACAAGGGATAACAAGGATAATATCCTATACATCCAAAGGGTCACGTGAACATCCGTATATCCTGCCCCATAAACAACACCTCTGCTTGAATATAACAGCTCAAATTGTCTTAAGAAAAAATCGAGCGAAAGCATCACAAAGAACAAAGCTCCAACTATTATGAGAGGCCCCTTCGAAAAATGTATAAGCTCCTTTATCTTAGGGTCATCACTGCTGTGGGATTGATAATCATCATCCAAACTTTGGATATTAACACGCTCCTTAAACTTATGACCCATGTTGCCAAATATTTCGGATGCACTGTGAATATAATCGGAGCGAGTCGAAGACCCCGCTTCCACTGCAATCAGTATTACATAATGTATCACTATGAGCACTGCAATAAACAGCATCGCTACCAAGATTATGCTTGCAAGTGATTTTAAAAAATCAAGTTTAAACGCAAAAAATGAAATATCCAGTCCGAAAAACGGATCTTTGATTGAAAATGATTTTGCATGTGAAAACTTAAGAAATTTAAACCAAAGCTGCCCTATTGCAAGCACCGTTATCCCGATGGAGTATACAAATGTAATAAAAAGTTCCGCACGTTTTACAAGCCTTTTTCTCACATCATCTATTATTTTACCGCTATCTATAAATTGGAACTTCAATGCACGCAGGCAAACGTTCGAAACCAAAAATACCAGCAAAAATATGGGAACCCCTAGAATTGCCTTGGTAACCCATTCCTTCCAAAAGACATTGTTATATCCCAGGCTATCGAACCAATAATAATCTGTAATAAGCCGTGGCAAAAGCAATAGAATTAACAGTATCGCTATAACTACCAGCTCAATGATCGTTGCCTTTTTGGATCTAAATAGCCTCTTCACTTTTTCTCCTGTATCTTAACTCGGGATTCCGCCTGCCGCTCCTAACTACCCTTGGATTACATTATCTATAGATGCGATCTGCTCTTTTCGCATCATGCGTGCATTATATTATTGATTTGTATTATTGGGCTGTTGTGGTTGCTGCGTGTTTTCTTTTGTCGGCTTTGAATTATTAGTACCGTTTGTTTTGTCGTTTTGAGTGTTCTGATTATTTTGGTTATTTTGATTGTCCTGATTATTCTGGTTGTTCTGAGTATTTTCATTTTGGTCTTTCACCTGCTCACTTTCCTTGGTTGAACCGGTGAGCTTCTGTACCATTCCGACTACTTTTGTGAAATACGCATCCGCATAACCACCTAACTTGGATTTCGGAGCAAACATCTTAGCTCCTATGAGCGTGCATTGCATTGCCAATGCAATGACCAACAATATAATTATTATTCTGAAAACCACAACGCCCTTGCCCTTTTTCTTTTTGCGCTTAGGTCTTTCCCTCGGTTCCAGCTCATCATCGTAATAATCGTCCGCCATATCTCCTGCTTCCATATCATATCCCATATCTTCCTGTCCGTCGAAGAAATCATCTTCCGTGTTTTGGTTTTGCCTGTCATCGAAAAATAATTTCCTGGCTGTCATCATCTCGTCTATCTGATTATCAAACTTTTCGCTCTGTATCATCTGAGTGAGTTGCTGACGGTTTCTTTCCTTTTCAGTTTGCTGATCCGGTGCAAATATCAAAGTGTCCGTAAGGCTATCCGGTTTATCACCTGCATCCACATCGTCAATACCGAATGCAAGCTCTTTTTCGGAAGCGCTGTCGGGTGCTCCCGACATTTTTTCTTTGTCTGAAAAAACGGACAGATCATATCCGTCGCCTTCCGTATCAGGTGCAGGTTCCGTATTGAAATAATGCTCTTCCTTACCTTCAGGAGCCTTCGCATCAGCCGCAGAAGCGGTGCCTTCCCTCTCGTCATAAATCTTATCCATTATTTGTCTGAAGTCTTTATTTTCTTCATTTTTTATAAAGTTTCCGTCTACGCTTGGCTTTTGCGCAGCTCCGCATTTATTACAAAATTTACTGTTTTCCGGTAATTCACTACCGCATTGTGTGCAAAACATACAACTCTCCATTTCAACGATACAATTGTTTTCCAATTATACTATAAAACTAAAGAACTCTCAAGAGCTCTACATCTTAGCCGATTAGATTACTCTATGACGATCCTATGGTAAACCTTTTTCCCCTTTTTTATAACCAAGCTGTTATCGGAAAAGTCACCTTCCGTTATGATTCGCTTGCCGTCCTCGACCTTTACATCTCCTATGCTTACTCCGCCTTGCTTTACCAATCTAAAACCTTCACTGTTGCTTGAGATTAACTCCGCCCTCTTCATCAAATCAATGAGCCCAATGCCGCTTTTCGCCTCGTCCTCTGTGATGACAGTCGTAGGTAAATTTTCAAGATCGCCTTCCCCGCTAAATGCCGCCTTAACCGCTGTTTCAGTATTTTTTGCAACCTCTTCTCCATGCACGAGCTTAGTCACTTCATACGCAAGTACTTCCTTGGCCTTATTTATATTCTCGCCTTTTTCACAGGTCATGGCTTCAATTTCCTCTATCGGTAAGAATGTAAGCATCTTCAAGCACTTCTTAACATCTTCATCTTCCACATTTCTCCAGTATTGGTAAAACTCGTATGCGCTGGTTTTATTTGCATCGAGCCAAAGCGCTCCGCTTGCCGTTTTGCCCATCTTTTTCCCCTGACTATTTGTAAGCAATGAAAATGTCATGCCGAATACCTGTCCCTGCTCTTTACGCCTCACAAGATCAACTCCTGCAAGTATGTTCGACCATTGATCATCTCCGCCGAATTGCATCTTGCAATCCAGATTCCTGTACAATACCAGAAAATCGTACGCCTGCATCAGCATATAGTTAAACTCAAGGAAACTCAAGCCCTTTTTAAGACGCTGCTTAAAGCACTCTGCCGACAGCATTCTGTTTACCGAGAATTGGCTGCCTATCTCTCTTAAGAAATCTATGTAATTTAAGTTCATAAGCCAGTCTGCATTGTTTATGGCTATAGCCTTGTTATCTGAAAAATCTATAAATCTTTCAAAGAGCTTCTCAAATTTTCTGCAGTGCTCTCTCACCGTCTCTACCGTCATCATCTTGCGCATGTCCGTACGCCCTGATGGATCACCTACCATGCCGGTACCGCCACCTACCAATACTATAGGTGTATGTCCGAATTTTTGCATGTACATCATGATTATTATTTGCATGAAATGCCCTACATGCAGGCTATCCGCCGTCGGATCGAAACCGATGTAGAATTTGATTTTCTGATTTGCAAGTAATTCTCTAATTTCATCTTCATGAGTCGTTTGCTCTATAAAGCCTCTTTCTTTAAGTACATCAAATACATTTTCGTGTTTGCTCACTTCATCAGGTATAATAAACATTTTTCTCCTTTACTAACTTCTCTATCCGTATCCCTACTATTATTTAGTGCCGTAAATTCTATCGCCTGCATCTCCAAGACCCGGTACGATGTATGCGTTTTTATTTAACTTTTCATCCTTTGCCGCAACATAGATGTCCACGTCGGGGTGTGCATTTTGAAGCGCATCTATCCCTTCGGGCGCAGCAATTAAAAACATTGCCGTTATTTTTTTGCCGCCGTGTTTTTTTACAAAATCTATTGCGGCTATAGCGCTTCCTCCGGTAGCGAGCATAGGATCCACTACAAATATTTCTCTATCTTCAATCTTTTTAGGTAGTTTGCAATAATACTCTACAGGCTCGTGCGTATCCGGATCTCTATACAGTCCTATGTGTCCAACTTTAGCCGTAGGTACAAGTGTCAACATACTATCCACCATTCCAAGCCCTGCTCTTAATATGGGCACCACCGCAATATCCTCTCCGTCAAGTACGCTACCTACCGTATCGCAGATCGGCGTGGTGATGTTTATGGATTTAAGCTTAAGTTTCTTAGTCGCTTCATATCCCATTAATATTGCTATCTCCTTTGCCAAAATCCTAAAGGCATTAGTATTTGTAGATTCGTCCCTCAACATGCTTATCTTATGTTTTATAAGCGGATGTTCCATAACGTGTAATTTACCCATTTTGCACCTTCCCTTTCTGTTGCATTTAATGCATTCTACCTATAAATTTTCTCCATATATAATAATGGTACTTAAGTTTACCTTAAATACCATCTATCATATCTATTCGCCTTTTATGCCTGCCGCCTTCGAATTTCGTTTCAAGCCAGCTTTCCATGATTCTTTTGGCTTTTTCGACATCTAACAATCGTCCTCCAAGTGCCAGCATGTTTGCATCATTATGCCTCCTTGACAACTCTGCCATGTTTTCATCCATGCAGAGCGCACACCTCACACCTCGCACTCTGTTGGATGCGATGCTCACGCCAATACCCGACCCGCAGCACACTATGCCTCTATCAGCTTTGCCTTCTGCTACAAGTAACGCCGCTTCCTTCGCATATACAGGATAGTCAACGGAGACTTCAGCATCATTCGTGCCGAGATCAAGAATCTTGTAGCCCTTATCTCTAAGAACCGCAGCCAACTCATTTTTAAGGTTTGCTCCTCCATGATCCGCCGCCAGTACAACTATCATTCTCTTCCTCCGAAACTACTTATATATCCCAATAAGTATACCACATTTTTTGCTACACCTGCGGGTCATTTTCTCCCTCCTTACAATTTACCCATAGGTTCCCTTACAACATCCTCTATAAGTTTTGACATTTCTGCCGCAACCATCTTTACCGGGGTACAAATTGTACCCCACTTCAAACTAAGTTGTTCATCCCTACTTCTCATCCTTTTTATGTATTGCTTTGGATCTTTACTTATTTCATCCATTCCATTTACCTCCTTCATTTTTCTCTAAATATTTTATGTTTCCATTATACTACTCACGAGAACAAATATTTCATGCTTTGTCCGCTTCCTTTTCTCGGTAAACTTTAAACCTCCCGCCTCAGTAGAACTATGTACATTTAGCTATAAAAAGTCAATAATGGCGAGAATAATCTCACCATTATTAAAGGTTTGACACCATATCAAATTATTATTAATATCCTCTATCCTTACATGCGTATTGTCAAACTCCCCACTCGCAATTACTTTGTTGGGTATTATACATTTTCGAAAACAACCCGTTATTTGCAAGCAGTTCTTCGCCTTTCCCTTCTTCTATAACCTTCCCGTTCTCAAGCACCACAATATGATCTGCATGGAGAATGGTACGTAGCCTGTGCGCTATTACTAAAACGGTCTTTTGGGCTACAAGCCTGTTAATCGCTTTTTGAACGAACACCTCGTTTTCAGGATCAAGCGATGCGGTTGCTTCGTCAAGTATTACAACGGGTGCATCTTTGAGCAAAGCCCTTGCTATTGAAATGCGCTGTCTTTCTCCCCCTGAAAGCGTCGCTCCGTTTTCACCGAGCATGGTTTGATACCCGTCCGGAAGTTTTTCTATAAACTCGTCACAACAAGCCGCCTTGGCTGCTGCTCTTATTTCTTCCTCACCTGCATTGAGGTTTCCAATACGAATATTATTTTCTATAGTATCATTGAAGAGAATAACATCCTGGAATACGAAGGAAAAATGCTTCATTAAATATTCAGGATCGAGATCCTTTACATTCACACCTCCTACATTAACCCTTCCATCATCTGCATCCCAAAATCTCGCTGCAAGCTTCGAAATAGTACTTTTACCGCTACCTGAAGGTCCCACAAGCGCTGTAATTTGCCCGGGTTTTGCCGTGAAGCTCACTTCATTGAGCACGTTTTCCTCACCGTATGCAAAACTCACATTATCAAAAGATATATCCATATTTTCAATCGGAATACCGACTTCTCCCGTCATTGCTTGGCTTTCCATCAAAGCACGAATGCGCTTAGAAGAAGCTTTCAAATAAAGTATATCCGGCAACAAGGTCAGCACTGTAAGGATAGGACCATAAATTCTACTTACAATTATCAAAAACATAAGCATTACGAGAAAATCGATCCGCCCTGCGGTTAGCAGATGCACACCCACGAAAACAGTGATACCGATGCCCGATCTAAGCAACATTGATGACAATGCCATGACAGAACCTGAAGCGAGCTCTATGCGAATAGCCACTTTTCGCAATTCTGTGAAAGCCTCATCAAGCTTTTTGTATTTCTCTCCGCCTAGGTTGCAGGAACGTATCACTTTAATACCGTCCAGATACTCTTGGGATTGTTTTTCCGATGCAAGCTTTGCGGAAATATGTTTTACAAACAAGCGGTTTTGAAGCTTACGACTCATCCAAAAAACGAGCGCCGCAATCGGAAGCATAGCAAATATGGATAACACCATCCTCCAATCAAAAAACGCAAGACATATTAAGACAAACACTGAGGATGCTATGTTCGCAAGAAGCTGCGGCACGATACTTGAGGTAGCCGTTTCAATATTCGTACAGTCCGTCATAATATTGGAAGATAACTCGCTCAAATCTCTTGCGTTAAAAAAGCTCATAGGGAGCTTCAGCATTTTCTCCGCTACACGAAGTCTGGTTGCCTCTGACTGATTATAAGAAAATACATATGTTTTCAAATAGTCATGCTTTGAAAGCAAAAAGACTATAATAAAGGCTACTATGCCGGCTCCAAACAGTATCCATATTTTATTCCAGGAAACATCTTCCCCGATTAGAGGGTTTAAAACCTCTATGCATAGCCTTATAGTAATCATGAAAGGAATCATCAACGAAAGGCTTGTAAAAAAGCAGGATACCGCTGCAGCTCTCAGCCCTTTTTCTGCATCTTTATCCAATAACAATGAATTTCTAAACATCTTCATAAGGCAACCTCCTCCTTTCCTATCCCCCATTCTAAGGATTGCGTGTATCTCACCCACATGTCCGAATACACACCCTTTGCCTGTAAAAGGTCTGAATGCGTTCCGCTTTCAACGAGCTTTCCTTTATCCATCACCAAAATATTATCGGCATCTTTTATGGTTCCGAGTCTATGGGCTATTATAATAACCGTTCTTCCCTTCATGAGCTTACGCAAAGCCGTTTGTATAAGTCTCTCGTTTTCAGGATCCGCAAAAGCTGTAGCCTCATCCAAAACCAAAATAGGGGTATTTCGAATAATCGCGCGAGCAATAGATATGCGTTGAGCCTCCCCCCCTGACAAATGAACCCCTCCTTCTCCGAGCACCGTATCATAACCATTAGGAAGGCTCTCGATAAATTCATCGCAGCAAGCCGCTTTCGCCGCCCTGACAACTTCTTCATCCGATGCTTCAGGAATACCTATTTTGATATTATCCCGAATACTTTGGTTGAAGAGATACACGTCCTGAAAGACCAAGCTAACCTGACGCATTAAATCACGTTCCGTCATTTCACGTATGTCCACATCCCCTATACATATCCTGCCTTTTGATACATCCCAAAACCTGGGTATTAAGTGGGCTATTGTACTTTTACCTCCTCCGGAGGTACCGACAATGGCGGTAACGCCCCCTTCCCGTGCGGTAAAGCTTACATCTGACAAAGCGAGAGTATCGTCTCTGCTATATGAAAACGACACATCTTGAAACGAAACCGTTCCATCACTTGGCTCTTTACCTTGCCTTGTTTCAGCTAATTCCGGTAATGCCATCATTTCATCAAAACTTTCGACTCCACCTGAAACCCTCATGCTGGAAGAGGATACATATAGGAATTTATGAAGTACGGAAGCTATAGCGGGCGCAAGTATAAGGTAAAAGATAAAATTCAGCAAAAAATCATTATAATCACTTGTCGCTTTCCCGATTAAAATCCCCACAGGAATGAGGAAAAGATAGATATTATTAATGAGCGTCATAAAGGATGCTGTTGAATTTTTCCACTTCATCGTATACTTCAACATAAATTTTGTGTATGCCGTGATTGCACCTTTCAATTGCTTAAAGGAATGTGCGGTTTGCCCAAAAGCCTTGAGAACCGGCATCCCTCTTACATATTCAACAGTAGCTTCCGTCATATCGGCGGTGTTTTTTTGTAACTTCGACATGAGCTCTGAGTTTGAAGAACCCATAGCTATCATTTGAATGCCGAAAGCTATTATAATCGCTATGAAAGAAGCAAGACCGAAGCGCCAGTCAAATACAAATAAAATCGCAAGCAAAACTACCGGTGCAACAAAGGCGGCCACCATGTCAGGATATGTGTGAGCCAGGAAGTTTTCCATTTTTTCAATATCCTGATTTAATACTTTGCGAAATCGCCCACTTCCAATATTAAGGTGGAAGCCAAGCGGAATTTTTGCAATATGTTCCGTCAATATCATTTTTAGTTTATACTGCGTCCCAAACGCAGCGAGGTGTGCGCAGATTGAAGAACTTAAAAATAAAATCACATCGGCCGCAATACCTATAATCGCAATCATCCCATATCCCAAGACCGATTCAATATTAAGCTTATTAAATTCCGGATAAACGGAAATTACATCTCGAATGACATAGTAAACGGCGATATAGGGAACAAAGGAAGCAATTGCAGCGAGCGCCGCCAGTACGCCGCTGACCGCAAGAAGCCATTTGTGACCTGAAGCCAGTTCAAAAATGCGAGACACTCCACTCTTTGGTTTTTTCTCTTTCATCACTTCATCTCCTTAAGTAATCCTGCTTTAACAAGATGTTTTTTAAAAACGCTGCGAGCCAATACCGTTCCTAATATTGCCGTAACAACGGTTGTAGCTAAGGCTACGGCAAGATAGGGCCCACTGATAAATTCAATTAATCTAGCCATAAATTTTCCGTTAATACTATTCCCCTCAGCAACTTTAAGATAATAATCTTTCATGACGAGGAACGGTATATACGAGCCGATGGCCGTCCCGAGCATTAAAATACAGTAACCTATGACCTCTCGGGCATAACTCCCGTAATGTCCGCTTCTTGCGATAAATTCTGCGATAATCGAACCTATGATTACCGCTGCAAGTATTGGCCAACCGCTACCCATGACGAACATAACGAGCCCGAACAAAACCCCGAACAATATGATCGCCCCGGTTTTAGGAACCTTTGCCCGAAGCAACATGTACACGGAAGCGGATATGAAAGAACCCAATGCAACACCAAACGGTAAGGTGTAGATGGTCATACTCATGACCATGATACATGCCATAAAAAGCACGATAAATATAACGGTAAAAATGCCAAGATTGATAAAATCACGGCCGCTCGGTTTAGTACCGACAGTAGTTTTGTTTTGATTCATTTGAAATCCTCCTAACTTTCTATTTCCAATTTATATCTACAGGGACATGATTCGTGTACAAATAAGATTCAGGAATTCATTATCATGAGAAATCACGATAATGGCTTTTTTCTTAGAAAGTTCCTTAAGCATATTTGCTACACGGTTCATATTCCCAAAATCAAGCCCACTCGTAGGTTCATCAAAAAGTAGTATCTTTGCGGGTGATAAAGCCGCAAGCGCTATACATAGGCGTTGCTTTTGCCCTCCCGACAAGGAAAGCGGATGTCTATCCCTGACATCTGTAAGTTCTAAAACTGATAATATCCTCCGTACCTCATCAGAATCCGGAGTATCGCCGGAAGCTGTTAGCGCTATTTCTCCGACTACGCTGTCACTAAACAGCTGATAGTTCGGATCCTGCATCACAAGAAAAACGAGCTGCTTCCTCATGCGAACGTCCATCAGTTTGCCCGCAAAATAAATATCTCCTTCTTTTTCTTTCATAAGCCCGCAGATCGTTCTTGCCAACGTAGTTTTCCCGATGCCGTTTTCGCCGATTATCCCAACAATATCCCCGTAGTCTGCCGAAATATTGGCGCTACTGAGAACAACTTTTCCGCTGCGTTTAACCGTAAGATCCCTTACCTCCAATGCCGGTATTTTTGTAGGACAGCTTATGGGTGAAGCCTGAGCCTCAACATCATATAACGTACGAAGTCCCATGCTGTTAAGCCTTTCCACAGATGCGTTCGCAAGCCGATCCATCTCATAAAGGCCAATCAACCTACCCTCATGAATTAATGCCACTTGATCCGCAACGTCTCTAAGATAATAGAGGCGGTGCTCAGAGATTAGTAAAGTCTTACCGCTATTTTTAAGCTGTAAAAGAAGGTCGCGAAGCCTTAAGGTTGCGATCATATCAAGATTCGCAGAAGGCTCATCCAAAACATATACCTCCGGCGACAGTGCATATATACTGCCAAATGCGATCCTCTGTTTCTCTCCCCCTGAAAGTGCAAAGATATCCCTCCCGCACAAACTCTCCAAATTAAGATCATCCACCGTCTGCTTATAACGCATATGCATTTCTTCATATACGACTCCACAATTTTCCATGCCAAAAACGATTTCGCTGTCCGTATCCGTATTAAAAAATTGTGTTCTCGGATTTTGAAATACAGAACCGATTTTTGCAGCTAATTCGTGTGGTTCTCGTTCGGAAATATCTTCTCCGTCTATTTTTATAGTTCCTGAAAGCTCTCCTTGGTAAAAGCTTGGAATCAATCCGTTGATAATCCTTGTAATGGTCGTTTTGCCACATCCTGAACTGCCGGAAAGCACCAAACATTTGCCTCTATCCACTTTAAGGGAAATATCTTGCAATGCTTCTTTTTCCATCTCTGTATAGCGAAAACTGACTCTATCCAATTCAACCAATTTACCACCTCCAAACATTTGCTCGAAATAGCAACACGAAAATCAGCATAGCTGCAAATATAAGGGTCAAACAGATGTCTTTCAAAGTTATGCCCAGCTTTATGAATGCCGTTCTGGGCGCCGGATTATCCAATCCTCGAGTAATCGATGCCGCTGAAAGTTCCTCTGCAATTGTGGACGCGCGCACCAAGAGCGGTGTGATAAACCCTTCAAAGACAATCGCAGGACGTAATCTTAAGTTCCTCAAAGTAAACCCTATTCCCCTGAGTGACATGGCATCTCGTACGTGAGAGACCTCTTCTTTTACAGTAGGGAAAAAACGCATCGCAACCGCAAAAGTTATGACAAATGCACGGGGCATCTTCATCGCATAGAGACCTGTAACCATTTCACTAACCGGCGTAGTCTTTAGAAACGTTTGACCGTAGAGCATGATTGGCATGCACATCCTTATACATAAAACAACCATTAAAATCATGCTGCTCAAAATGGCGGGGACATACTTTGAAAAAGCAACAAACAACAGTAGAAAAACATAGACGCCGGCGAATTTCACCACCTTTTTTCCTTGTCCGAGAAGAAAAGAAAGCAGGCACACTATGACGAATACAATGCTTCCATATGCAACATCCTTTGCGGCAAACGCTACCGCACTGATAAGTATTAACAGAAAGAATTTGTGACGCACATCGAGTTTCAAACCGCCCATCCCCCTTGAAAAATTAACGTGTTAATGCTAAAATCACATTAGTTAACCATGGCTACATCGAAAGTATATTACACCCTCATCCGTTTGAGCAATAGATTGGTTGTGTATATGTCCGGTCTCAAAAGAAATATGTCTAATAGAAAAAGAGGCGGTTTGTTATGATAGATATAATAAATTCCATGTGCAATGACATGGGAATGATAAAGAATAATGATAATAACCTTTTTGGCTGCGGTTCCTTCTTTCAGGGAGATGGCCATACTACTCAGGGGTATTTTTGGTTTTTGCCTCATGGAGATAATTTCATAATTACAAAATGCGATTTTTACTTTCTGAAAGATACCAAGCTTACAATGCCGAATGATTCCCTCTATATCTCGCTTCGTCTTGAGTATGCAAAACATCTTCCTCCGGGCAAAATCATGGCCTACCTCGAAGAAAATGGCACCCCAATACACACTTTAATGCCTAAGGGAAGTCGGGTTGCCTACACTGAAGTTTTATACTCCCCGTCGTTTTATAAAATGCAGCTTAAGAATCTGTTTACAGCGCAGAATGCAAGTCCGCTCGAAATCTTGAAAAACATGGGCGGTGAACACAATTGGTCAGCCGAAATTATGAACGTTCTTAAGAAAATATACGCTTGTTCTTTAAGCGGAATGGCTGCAGAGCTATATTACATCGCCGGTGCCTATGCTCTAATGTCGGCGGTGATTGAAATGGGAAATGGGAGACTCCCCAAAAAGAGCACGGACTATAAGAGTATCGTGCGTGTGATTCAATACATAGATGATAATTTTTCGCAAACGATAAAACTGGCGGAACTCTCAAGATTAGCGAATATGAGCGCAACAAAGCTGAAAAAATTATTCAGGCAATTTACAGGATGCACCATTACTGAATATATTTTATCGAAGAAAACCGACTACGCTTCGCATCTATTGGCTGATTCCGATTTGTCCATAGAAGAACTTGCAAAGAAGGTAGGTTTTGACACCGTCGCCGGTTTTTCCACCTCATTTAAGAAACAGACAGGCATCCCTCCGTCTGAATATAGAAAACAAATTGGGTTTAATTGTTTGAAAAATCCGTCGGAAATCAAAAATCTTACATTTGAAAACAATAATACCGAATAAATCCGTCTATTTCGTTACGGATATGCTTCTACTTATTGTGCCCGGCAAAACTGAACCACGGTATTATTCTATTTACCCGCTTGCAGTAACATGCATACTCGTCTCCGAATTTTTCGAGCAAGCATCTTTCTTCAGTACGCTTTAGTACCACTGTCAACACAGCCCAAAATATTACAGGCAATATGAGTAGCACCAAGTTGGCCGCCGTTATCAAAGCCCCTGTAAATACGATAATGAACGCCGAATAGATAGGGTTTCTCACGAAAGAATATACGCCCGTAGTGATGAGCTTGCCCTCCTTTATTGAATCCCCTATCCTTTGTATCAGGACGGTACAAACCCACAATGAAGCTCCTACTATTATTAATAATATACCTATTATGAACGCAACCGTTTTACATGCGGATACTTTACCGAAGCCCAGTTTGCCGTTATAATCCAATGCCAATCCCAATGCCGTCACAACAAAGCAACTAAGCACATATACAGGGCCTATACCAAAGACCGGCAAATTGTTATCATCCTTATGCATAAAATTTTCTCCAAAAAATTGAGCTCCCTAAGCATCATATTCTTTCAAAAGAACATCCAACATCTGCCTCGGTGTCACTATAAATGGTTCATCAGGAAAATGCTTGATATTTCCGGTAACAAGATATGTCTCCTCCTCTTTACGTTTCTCCATGACAACTTCATAGAAAACACGATCTTTAGAATCAGGTAGCTCAATATATATTGTCTCCGCGTCTACATAAAAACCGACATTCTCCAATGAATCAATAATATCTGTGATTATCTCCTCATCCAGTCTAAACTTCGATCTTGCAAGCACTGTCCTATACTCAGCAACAATTTCTTTATTTAGCACCGGAATTATAAATCCATCAAGCACAAATTCCATAACATTACCGGGAACCGACTGCCATTTCAGCATCGCAGAAACAAGGACATTTGTGTCTATTACAGCAAAATATTTCATAGCTTACTTTCGTGCTGCTGCTATTTCCGCATTTATCTCATCAAGTGTCATATCAGATATACCACGTTCTGAAGCTATCTGACTTGCTCTTTTCATTGCTGCAATGCCCGGATTCTCCGCAGGCGTCAACTTCATACTGAAAGGCACTCCCTGTTCCTTGACCAAACGAGACATACACATCCTAAGGTATGATGGTAGATTCATCCCTAATTTTTCACACACTTGAATGGCTTCCATTTTTTCCGCTTCATCTGCGCGGAACTGTACTAATGCACTTGCCATGATCAGCACCTCCTTTATCTACGCATATTATAACAGATGACACCTGCACTTGCAATCATATGTTTTCAAATGTATGTCTAACATTTGCGGGCATTGCTTGCTATTTTCCCCTTGTATAACTTATATGCACATACCGAACCAAAGAAAGACGGGAACCAATATAAATTTCTCGTAAAATTTGCAGACAAAAGCAAAAAAAATCGAGCTCCCTAATCGCAGAAGCTCGAACCTTTAAATGGTGGAGATGAGGAGAGTCGAACTCCTGTCCAAAAACCTATCCACAAAACTTTCTTCGAGCGTAGCCAAACTTTATTATTTCGCTGATCCCTTACCCGTGTTGGCAAGGTAAAAGATCGCTAGTCCGTGAATGAACATTTTGCTACCGAACACTTACAAAATGCTTCCTGCATAATTGACACTTCATGCATAAGCTGCAGGAGACTCATACGAAGTGGCAAGCTGCTTAGGCAGCAAATGCTAATTTGTTTGTTTTTCCGTTTATTCTTAACGTGCCCATTTTTACGAAGACTGAGCAATCTTCGGCTCGCTTATCTTGCTTCAAAATTCCTGTCGAAACCATGACATCCCCAAAACAATCCTGCACATCGATGTCACATCTATGTTACCACATATAGCAGTATCCTATTCATTATCAATCCGATAAATCTCTATCCACCTGCTCGAATTCCGCTATAATCTCTTCGCTCGGAGCCTCCGTGATAAGGCTTACTATCACTATAACGAGGCTAGCCACTATAAATGCAGGCAACAGTTCGTAAATTGCAAAAATTCCGCCAAGCGGTGCTATTAGATATTTCCACACGAACACCATAATGCCTCCGCTTATCATGCCGGCAAGGGCACCGTTTCTGTTCGACCTCTTCCAAAAAAGCGCAAACAATACGGTGGGTCCGAACGTGGCTCCAAACCCCGCCCACGCAAACGATACTATCTTAAATACCGAACTCTCAGGATCCCTTGCCAAAAACACTGCTATCACCGCAATCACAAGCACGGTAAACCTTGCCATCAGCATTGCCGACTTCTTTGATAACTTTATACCGAAGAAATCGTTTACGATGTTTTCGGAAACACTCGAAGATGCCGCTAATAACTGCGAATCCGAAGTGGACATCGTACAAGCCAGTATCCCTGAAAGTATGAGTCCTGACATGAGAACTGCAAAAAAGCCGTTTTTGCTGAGAAGCAGCGCAATATCTATAATCAACTTCTCCGATTCGCCGGGCTTCGTGTAGGCTCCTATTGCTCCCGCCTTTGTCATTCCAAGCCCGATTATTCCGATTGAAATAGCAATAAACATTGAAATCACTACCCATACTGTAGCGATTCTTCTTGAAAGCTTTAACTTGTCACGATCTTTAGTGCCCATGAACCTGAGAAGCACGTGTGGCATTCCAAAGTATCCAAGCCCCCATGCGAAATTTGATGCAATAGTAAGTATGGACATGGAATTCCCTTTTCCCGTATTTAAATCATAGCTGCTCAACAGACTCAAATATCCTTGTAATTTATCCGTATTTGTGGCTACATTGTCGAATCCTCCGGCTGCATACAGCCCGAAAAGGCTCACAACTATAAGTGCAGCCGTCATTATGATGCTCTGAATCAAATCCGTAGTACTCGCAGCCAAAAAACCGCCAAGTGCGGTATATGCAACGATGATAGCGGCGCTTCCTATCATTGCGTAAACGTACGGTATATTGAACATTACGGAAAACAACTTTCCGCATGCGGCAAATCCTGACGCTGTATACGGCACAAAGAAAATTACGATCAAAAGCGCTGCTATTGCCAACAAGGCATTGCTCTTATCTCTATATCTATTGCTAAAAAATTGAGGTATTGTAATTGCATCTCCCGTAACTGCCGTATAGTGTCTTAGCCTCCTTGCAACTAGCAACCAATTTAAGTATGTGCCCAGGGCAAGCCCTATAGCCGTCCATCCTGCTTCAGCAATCCCCGATAGGTATGCAACCCCCGGTAGACCCATCAAAAGCCAGCTGCTCATATCTGAAGCCTCTGCGCTCATAGCGGTCACAAGTGGCCCTAATTTTCTGCCACCTAAATAAAAATCGCTTGTATCCGAATTATGCTTGGAATAATACACTCCTACAAGCACCATGAATACCAGATACGCAGCCATAACCATCAAAACACCGGCTGTAATTTTCGTCATACTGAACACTCCTTAAATAAAAAATAATACCGTAAAATAATGTCGTTATAATTCGTCGTATTTATCATATAAGTCGGAAATTTCAAGCAACCTTTGCGCAACCTTCTCATCCGATTTATACTTATTAAAAAGTCTCTCCGCCTTTTCTATCCTCGCTAATCCGAAATCTATATTTTCATCAATGCCTATGCCTGCAAGATAACACTTACCAAGCCTCAGGCAACTCTCAGCAATATCCAGCTCCTCCGCATTAAGAACAGCATAATCATAGGCTTTGTAATACAAAGTGAATGCTACGTTCTCGTCTTTTTTTACAAACTCACCGTCCATATAACAATCGCCAAGCCTATACGTGCATTCCGCATCCTGGCCCTGCACACTTCCGAGCAGACATCCTGTAAACCTTTCTTCAGGCGATAATGACTTTAAGTACTCCCTATCTTCTTCTCTGAGCATGATAAACTTCACCTTAACAACTAAACATTCTCTTACGCCAAATATTTGAACGAACATTAACTATTATATCAAATTATTTTCCTTTACGAATAATTTATGTGCCTTGCCACGTTTTTTATTCGTAAACGCGTATCACCTCAAAACACCTTTTCAAATTAAAGTTGCCACAGTATGCGCTACGATGCTCACTTTACCCGTACCCAAAATTGAATAAATTAATTAATTTTAAAAGACGTTCGACTGCCAATGCATCCTACCCACCTTATACCATATAACTTCAAATCCAAGTCGTCGCAGTGTGCTGCGGTGCACACCTCACCCTTAAACAATAATTATTAATCAAGAAACGCAAAAAGCCCTCAAAATATTGAAATATAGGTTACAGCAGTATCGCTGCGCGCTTAAATTTAAATCACAATCAAATAGTGAAAGCTCCCGTGAGGGAGCTTTCTTAAGGTTTTGAGGATAAATCGGATTTTTTATCTAAATGTCTTCGTTATCGTACGTCCATAGTACTTAAGCTTGCCGATTTTCTTGAATGCCCGTATGGTGAACGTGTATTTACCCTTCTTCTTAGGTAGCTTGATGCTGCCAACTATGAGACCTCTGAGCTTATTCTTGCCCTTCTTAAGCTTTATAGTCTTAACCTTACCGTTAATAACTATCTTAGCTTCGTAGCCGCTTACACCCTTCATAGCCTTGAACCTAATGTTAAGCACTCTCTTCTTCTTATTCACCTTTGCAGTAAGCTTTTCAGGCGCACCCAGCATGAATGCGAAGCTGTTACCGTATTCCACAAGCTTAGTATTGTCAGCTTCCAAAGCCTCGAGTTTGAATGCCAGGAATTTACCCATTGGAAGCCCGGTTATGTTTGCCTTAACCTTGCCTGCAGCTGCCTGCATAAGCTTATTTGCCTCGATCTCCTTTACTCGCTCCTTAAACTTCTTATCGTAAGGCGCTGTCACAGTTACTTTGTACTTAGCTGCCGCTACGGTCTTATTAAACTCAAGACTCACAGCTCCCTTACCTGCTATCGTTGCCGTCACTCCCTTATCCCTTGGAAGCGGTGCTGCAAGAACCTTATCAGACAGCTTTCCTATGAACGTCACCTTAGTACCGTTATAGCTTCCGTCCGCATCTATAGCTCTTACCGCATAGTAGTATGCCTTACCGTTATCAGCCTTGTCATCCAAGTACTTCAAGTCGTTCCTGCCTATAGTCGCTATCTTATTATCCTTACTTGGCTTAAAGTCCTTATCTTCGCTTCTAAAGATCTCGAAACCTGTGTGCAAGTCTG
Source organism: Eubacterium saphenum ATCC 49989 (assembly GCA_000161975.1). Lineage (GTDB taxonomy): Bacteria > Bacillota > Clostridia > Peptostreptococcales > Anaerovoracaceae > Eubacterium_N > Eubacterium_N saphenum. Next base: position 793,491 of record GG688422.1, on the reverse strand, counting down.
CCTTAGGCGGTTCTATCGTAAGCTCATAGCCCTTAGCCTTAGCTGTTACCTTAAGCGCTGTCTGACCAAGCTTTTCGTCATACAAGCTCTTCCATACAGCATACACAGTAATGTTACCCTTAACCGTTGTACCTCTAAAGAAATCAGGATACTTAGCAGCCTTACTCCTAGCCCAACCTGTGAATAGGTATCCATCACGTACAGGTGCATTTTCCTTACCCGGCATCTTAGCACCCAATGAATCATACATCGGTATTCTTTCCGCCTTAGGTGCCTTCTCGCCTCCATTTGCATTGAAGCTTACAACTACCTCATCATCATTTGCATTTTTCTTATACACCGGATATATAACCATATCTCTAGTTACTATGCTCTTCTTGAAGAAGTCAGGCTTAACGGCACCGTTTACCTTGGAATATCCTAAGAATCTATAGCCGTCTCTGTGTTTCTCATGTCCATCGAGCTTAGATCCTATTGCCTTACCGAGAGGAACGTTCTTTATCACTTCATCTTCTTGCATGCCCACCTCAGTATACTTGATAGTTACCTTTGTAACCTCGTGCGCTTCTTCGTACACTGCATATAGCGTTGTGTTGTAATATACAGGGCTGTCCAAGTTGTAATCAGGTAGTGCAGCGAATCTGCTCTTTGAGAATCCTACGAACTTGTATCCCGGTTTTGTAAATATCTCATTTGCCACTGCAGCTTCTAGCTGTGCCTTTACCGTATTTCCTGCAGCTACATCGAATACCGCTGTAGCTCCTCCTGCAAGCACTCCTCCGTTACCGTCGAGAGTTACTTTATACATGCTGACATTCTTGCCTACTACTGCATATACGGTTGTGTCTTCCTTAACCAAGGTATCTTTAGTGAATTCGTTGCCCGGCGTTATCGTGCCCCTCTTTGCATCTTCAGCGGACTTACTCCAACCGAGGAAGGCGTATCCCGGATCCAATGGCTTGGTGTATGCCGGCATTGAAGTGCCGAATGCCTTGCCGTGTTCAATTTCCTTGGTTTCTATCAAGCTCTCGTCTTTATCCTTAAAGGTTACCTTTCTCTTTTCTGCATTCCTCCATGTAGCTATAACCGTCATATCATCGAGAGCCTTTACCTTTTCGCCCGGCGATTTAAACTGAACCGGATTCGTACCTACTTCCACCTTCCACTTATCGAACATCAGACCTGTCGGTGCTGTGAAGGCGTTATCAGGTAATGTATAATCACTTCCTCTTACTATACCTGTCACATTCGGCATGCTGCCGCTCGCATCAGGATCTCCCTTTTCAAACCTTGCAGTTACCTTCTTATTAGGATCTACCTCAACGTCTTTCCACTTGGCAGTTACCACTATGTCTTCATATACAGGCACCGTATTCCCGGGCATGAATCGTGCAGGCGTATTTGTACCCATCTGAACTTCCCAAGCATCGAATTCCTTATCCTTCGGTGCTGTAAATCCGTTTAACGGAAGCCTGTATTTGCTGCCCTGCTCTACTTCCTGCATAGGCATGTTGCCTGTACCTTCACCACTTCTAAAGGTTATCTTCCTCATTTCAGCTGTGATCGTTATCTTATGCTCAGCTGTTACACCTGAGCCGTCCATTGCGGTTGCTTTTACGTATGCCGTTCCCTTCTTGTTGGCTACCACCAAGACTTCATTCTTACCGGCTCTCTTTACAGTAAGCTTATCGGAATCTGAAGATTCAAATTTCAGTTCTTTGTTGTCTGCGTACATAGGCATTACACTTGCCGTTATGTATGCACTTTCACCTACCTTGAGGTCTTCTTTACCGCTAAGCTCAACTTTTTCAACGAACTTAGCAGGCTTGATGTCCTTCTTAAACACTGCATAGAGTGTAAGATCATCCACTACAGGAAGGCTCACATCATAATCCGCTACCGGTGATCCCTGTACGTTTGACCAACCGAGGAAGGTATATCCTTCTCTTTCAAGCCCCATAGGAAGTCTTCCTACAAGCGCTTCTCCTTTATTTACCCTAAGAACCTTCGGATAACCTGCTGTATCTGTCGCTTCCAGCGTTACCACCTTGGTTTCAGGCACTGCCTTCTCTACTGTAAACGAATATGTGTCTTCTACGCCCGATCCGTCCTTCGCCTTGGCTGCTATGCTGTAGTTTCCGGCCTTAGTAGCAACTACTCTCACGAGATTATTCTGTCTTTGTACTATCTTAACCGAAGGATCGTTTGCACTCCATTCCAATGTCTTATCGTCAGCGTTTTCAGGAAGTATGTTTGCAAGTAGCCCGAATTCTTTGTCTGTAACCTTTCGATCCGTACTTAAGTCTTCCAAGTTGATTTTCGTCACCTTATGGGTTACAGGTGCCTTTCTCTCAAATACTGCATATATCGTTATACTTTCGTCAATCTGACTTGAGCTTGTTATGTTCACATCGCCTGTAAAGGAATCTTTACTCCAGCCTTTGAACTCATAACCGTCTCTATCGATGTTCGTAGGAAGATTTGCTCCCAATGTGCTGTGGATGTCGAAGCTCATATTCTTAGGATAACCGTTTACACCCTCTGCAAGCATCCTTACATTTACCTGCTTCTTAGTGAATACCGCATATATCGGAATACTTGATGTCATCTGCGTTAGCCTGTTTACATCTATCATGCCGTTTGGTGACGTACTCCAGCCACGGAAGTCATAGTCCGTTCTGTCAAGCACATTCGGCAATGCATTTCCAAGTGCTTCTCCCTTATCTACAGTCAACTGTTTTGGATAGCCTACTACGCCATCTGCATTCAAGGTTATATCTACCCTTGCCTTTTGCATTTCTCCGATTTCTATCTCGATCGACTTAGTAACATCGGAGCCATCTGTAGCCTTAGCCGTTACGACTACCTTGCCCTTGCTCTTAGCATATAGTCTTAGAGTACCGTCAGGGTTCTTGTGGATTAGAGCAAGTCCTTTCTTATCAACCACATAGTCGAGAGATTTGTTATCGGCATTTTTAGGAGTTATCGTAGGTATTATATCTACTGCATCTCCTACTCTTACAATGCTCTTGGACTTATTTAGCTCTATACTCTGTACCTTCACGCTAGGTGCAGTCTTCTGCTCAAATACCGCATATATTCTTAGGTCTTCCGTTATCGCTTCGTTTTCATCAAAGTCCGCAGGATTTCCCATAACCTTTGTGTATCCCTTAAACTCGCAACCTGTCTTTTGAATATTTGCAGGTAACTTGTCCTTAAGCGTTGCGCCCTTATTTATCTCGATGAGTTTTGGATAACCTGCTACTCCATCCGCCGATACCATAACTTTTACTTTATTGGACACGGATCCGGAACCTTTGCTGAGCACCTTTATCTCTATGCTTGCCTGCTTGTTTGATCCGTCCTTAGCCTTTGCCGTTACGGTGTAAGTTCCCGGGGTCACAGCCTTTATTCTTGCGAAATTGTCACCTGTCTGCTCTATCTTAAGCTTATCAGGAGCACTGCTTTCCCACTTAAGTCGCTTATCATCTGCATCGGATGGAGATATGCTCGCTATTACATCCGCTTCATCTCCCTCTCTAATGTCCGACTTAGTCACTCCTAGAGTTATTTCAGAGATAGGTTTTGCGATTGCTCCTTGCTTGTCAAATACCGCATATACAATTGTGTCTTTATCTATCACGTTATCTCTAGTTAAATTTAGAGCTCCGAGGCTTGACTCTGTTGACCAGCCCTTAAACGTATATCCGTCTCTTACAGGGTTTGCAGGCATATTATCAAGAATTGCCTTGCCCCTCTCTACCGTTACGGACTTAGGGAAACCTGCCGCTCTATCCGCTATGAACAATACACTTACTTCATCCTTTTTAAAGATCGCATGTACTTCAGTATCTCTGCTTACCTGAGTATGCTTTGTGAAGTTTACTTCGCCGTCCTTCTCATAACTCCAACCACGGAACACGTAGCCCGGTTTTTTAAGATCCATCGGAAGCCCTGCATCAAGAGAAGTTCCTTCTTCCGCCTCAACTACCTTAGGATATCCTGTTATGCCTTCAGCATTTAGAGTTACCTTTACCTTCTTAGCCGGTTTTCTGATAACTTCCATAGCAAGTTCATTAGTAACTCCGGAGCCGTCTAAAGCTTCCGCCTTAACCTTTACAACTCCTTCACCCACAGCTTCTACCCTTGCTGCAGAATCATCTGCGTTTACTATCTTTAAGATGTCGGCTCTGTCAAGTGTAAACCTTACTCTCTTATCCGTAGCATCGGTTGGAGATACTATAGCAAGTACATCCGTAATGTCTCCAAGTTGCATCCTTAGGCTTCCTGCCGCCAGCTTTATGCTGTTTACCTTCTTAAGTATAGATCCTTGTTTTCTGTATACCGCATATACATTCATGTCCTCTTTTACTGCGGTATCTGAGAAGAAGTTTATAGGACCGTTCTTTTCCTTGCTGTATCCTAGGAAGTCATATCCTGCTCGCTCTATCCTAGCCGGCAACTTGTCTGCAAGCGTATCTCCTCTCATCACTTCAATAACCTGAGGGTAGCCCGCTACATCATCAGCATATAGTGTTACCTTTGCCTTCCTTGGTACGTTAATATCCTTCTCTTTAACCTCTATACTCGTCTCAGCCTCTACTCCTGAGCCGTCCGTTGCCTTTGCCCTTACGCTGTATTTGCCTTTATCAAGTGCCTTAAGGCTTATCATTCTATCCTTGATGCCGGTTATTTTTAGTTTATCGTTATTGCTTGATGTAAATTCAAGCACCTTGTTTGTAGCGTTATCAGGCTCGATACTTGCTATTACATCGAAGGTATCTCCCTTTTCTATGCTTGATTTTGTAACAGCAAGCGTTATGTTTTTAATCTTTGTGGATGCTGCCTGCGTTGCTTCGAACACTGCATATACCACCGTATCTTCGTTTACTACCGTATCCTCGGTAAAGTTTACAGCTCCCGTCGGTGAAATCGTACTGTATCCTTTGAACTTAAAGCCGTCCTTCTCTACCTTCTTTGGAAGTAAGTTTAATAGAGCGCTTCCTCTTTGAACAGGTACCGTTATAGGATATCCGTCTACTCCGTCAGCTCTTACCGTTACATGTACTATATCCTTTTTAAATACCGCATATATCTTGCTGTCTGTCATTACCTTGGTGTGTTTATTGAAGTCTACGCTTCCTGTGCTTGATATCGTACTCCAACCCATGAATACATGACCCGGTTTTACAAGATCCATAGGAAGATCCGCATAGCTTTCGCCCTTGGTTACATCTACGGTCTTAGGGAATCCGGCTATTCCTTGAGCTTCCATAGTAAGTTTCACGCTTTCCTTCTTAGGCTCTACATTTATTGTTATCTCGCCGCTTACTCCTGATCCGTCATTAGCCTCTGCCCTTACTACTGCGCTTCCTCGCTTCTTGGCTGTTGCCCTTGCCGCAATCTCGCCGGTCTTATCAACCTTTAGAACACTTGGGTTAAGCGATGTGAATGTAAGATCCTTATAATCAGCATCTTCCGGGTCTATCAATGCGCCTATCGCTGTTTGATCATTAAGTTCCAGTAACGTGCTTCCTGCAAGCAATGTAATGTTCTTTATCTTCTTGTTTATTAAGCCTTCCTTAATATATCTTGCATATACTTCCGTATCCTGATCTATTCTGGTGTCCTTTGTAAGTGTGGCACCTGCGCCTCCTACAATTCTCCATTCCTTGAACCTAAAACCTTGTCTTACAGGGTCTGCAGGCATTCTACCGCCAAGCGCTTCACCCTTCTTAACCGTCAATACCCTAGGGAAGTTATTATCACCGTCGGCATTAAATACTACCTTAGCGTGGGTGGAAGGTATAGGTCCCGTGCCGCTGTCATTCACCTCAAATACAACCTGCTTGAACACATTTGATCCGTCAGTTGACTCTGCCCTCAAAGTATATCTGCCTTCTCTTGCTGCGTATATCCTTGCTGTTGTCAATGAAGTCTTTTCAACATTAAGGCTCGGTGTTACTGTAAACCTTATATCCTTATTGCTTGCATCTACAGGATTTACCAATGCCAGCGCATCTACATAGTCTCCTGCATTTATGTTGGTTCTTGAAAGTTGAAGATCGATGCTCTCCACCATTTTAGGGTTTTGATAATCAAATACCGCATATACTATAGTGTTTGCATAAACCAAGGTATCCCTTGTAAAGTCCACAGGTCCTGCGGCCGTATTTCTGCTCCAGCCCTTAAACACTGCGTTCGGTTTTGTAAGATCCATATCAAGCTTATCGCCTATAGCCTTACCGTCTTCTACAACAACGGTCTTAGGATATCCTGCCGCATCGCTCATCATGGTTACAGTGTGCATTGTAGGTACAGGATTCTTAGGTACTACCTTTATAGTGATTTCACCGTACTTACCTGAACCGTCGTTTGCCCTTGCGGTTATCTTAAACGTACCCGCTTCCTTAGCATATGCACGTGCCGTCGTATCAGTCATCTGCTCTACAGGGAATTTATCCGCATTTTCACTTTCAAATGTCAAATGCTTTATGTCCGCATCAGGTGGCGTTATCGCTGCCAGTATATTAATTCCGGATCCTACTTCTACTTCCCTCTTTGCCGCCTTAAGAACTATCTTCTCTATCTTGTTCTCTGCCTGTATACCGGGATTCCTTTCAAATACGGCGTATACGCTCATATCCTTATCTACCTTGGTATCCTTTGTAAAGTTCACATCGGAAGCACTTACAGGATTCATCTTTGTGCTCCAACCACGGAAGTTAAAGCCTACTATGTCCGGATCATCCGGCATATCAAATCCTACCGAGCTACCCTTCATAACTTCTACAGCCTTAGGATAATCTGCCGCACCCGGCGCCATGAATCTTACCGTTGCCTTATTGCTAGGTGGCGCACCCTTCTTAAGTACGTCTATTTCTATTGTCTTTTCTATGTTAGAACCATCCGTTGACTTTGCAGTTACCGTGTAGCTTCCTTCACGAAGATTATGAACCTTTATAGCTCTTTCATTTATGTTTATTATTTTTGCATTGCTTGGCGATATGCTCCATTCAAGTGTCTTGTTCTCCGCACTGCTAGGTTCTACATCAGCAATTACATCTACTTCATCCCCGTCATATATCGTACTCTTTGACAACTTAAGGTCTATAGATTTTACCTGCTTTTCAGGCGGTACAGGGACAACCGATTTGAATACCGCATATAGCGTCATATCCGTATTTACAATATCACTGCTTGTAAAGTCCGGATCACCTGCATAGCCCATCGTGCTCCAGCCGTGGAATTCCATACCCGGCTTTGATAATCCCATAGGAAGCAAATCTCCTAATGCGGTTCCTTCGTCCACTTCCAAAAGATCCGGATATCCAAGAACGCCTTCTGCCATAAGCCATACATATGCTTTGCCTTGCGTCTTTTCTTTTACATTTATTTCAAGCTCCGCCTTCTTATTAGAGCCGTCTCTTGCAGATGCCTTTATCTTATGTCTGCCTACAGTATTTCCTCTGACTCTCAACTTATTGCCATCAATGCTTACTACTGTAAGTCCTGCATCCACATAGTATTCAAGATCCTTAAGCTTAGCTGAATTAGGTTCTACCTTCGCTATAACATCTGTTTCTTCGCCTACCTTGATCTCGTTCTTATTGCTCTCAAGCGTTATTTTTTGGATCTTAGGTTCTACGTTTACAGTGGTGTCTTCTTCGTATACCGCATATACAGACATGTCGTTTTTAACCACCGTATCTTCTGTAAAGTTGATATCCGCCTTTTTGCCTAGGATCTTCGTGCTCCAACCGAGGAACTTAAGCCCGTATATCTTAGGATTCTTAGGCATCTTACCTAGAAGTGCTTCGCCCTTTTTGATATTTACTATCTTAGGGAATCCTGCTGCAGATCCTGCGTTAAACATTACGTTTGCATCCGTCGTAGATACTCCCGGCTGTTTGCCTTCTACTTTTACTCTGAGCCTTCCTTCAGTGCCCGATCCGTCTTTTGCCTTCGCCGTAATTGTGTAGATGCCTCTCTTATGAGCTTTTACGTACGTTCTGCTGTTTCCTGCATTTCTTATTTCAAGACCGTTATTGTTGCTGCTCTTCCATAGAAGTTCTTTGTTTAGAACGTCCGTAGGTTCTATTTCCGCTATCACTTCCGCCATTTCGCCTACTCTTATCATGCTCTTTGAAAGGTTTAGCGTTATCCTTGTTATTTGCTTGTGCGTCGCCCTCTTAAATATTGCAAACACCTTCATTCTGCCGGTTATTCTTGTATATTTTGTAAACTCATATTCAAGGTTAGGATCGTTCGCCCTCATGCTCCAGCCTGCAAATGTATAACCCATCTTATCAGGCGCTTCAGGCATGTTGTTGCCCAGAGTAGTATCGTAGTTTGCATATTTTACAGCATACTTCTTTATTCCGTTTACGAATGTCACCGCACACGTAACAGGCTTCCATATTGCATAGGCTGTCATATTCGATATTACAACCGTTTCTTCTGTAATATTTGCAGTTTTGGCATTCGGTTCACTCGCCCAGCCTTTGAATGTGTAGCCTCTTCTGATAGGTCTTTGTCCCGGCATATTTGCGCCTATCTTCTCACCGTCTTGTAGGTATATAGGGCTCGGCACGCTGTTTTCTTCTCCGCCGTTCGCATTAAATGTTACGGTATGCATTTCCTGCCAGATTGCAAACAGAGTTGTTCTGTATTGTATTACGCTGTCCCTAGTAATGTTAGGGCTGTATGCATTCGGATCGTCTGACCAGCCAAGGAACTTATGTCCTGCCCTTGTTGGGATCTTAGTAGGGTAGTTATCTCCAAGCTTCTCGCCTCTCACTACCTTTATAGTATCAGGCACAGATGATGCGTCTCCTCCGTTTGCATTAAAGCTTACCTCTGCAAGTTCTTTCCACACTGCATAAACTGTCGTCTCGCCTGTGATCTTTGTATCTTTGTCAAATTTATGCGCCGGAGTTAAGACTCCATTTTCAGCCTCCGTCTTTGATGTGCTCCATCCTATGAAGGTGTAATCAGGCTTTGCAGGGTGTCCTGTAGGGAATTTATCCTTAAGCGCTTCTCCGTGTAAGCACTTTATAGGTGATTTAAACGGCTCTTCAACCTCTTTATTGTCACTCATAAAGTGCACATCGTATTCCTTCTTGCTCCAGGCTGCATATGCCGTTACATCATCTGTTATTACCGTATCCTTATCTATCTTATTTTCATCTGTAATAACGCCTTTATCGGCTTCTGCCTTTGATAAAGTCCAGCCGCGGAATTCATGGTTTGCCTTTGTAGGCTTATCTTTAGGGAATTTTGCCCCAAGGCTCGTGTTATATTCTGTATCTACCTTTCCCGGTACGCTTCCGAGATTTCCGCCGTTCGCATCGAATGTCACGGTAGATACTTCCTTCTTCTTAAACGCTGCGTAGGCTACAGTATCTTTGTTAATTTCGGTATCCTTGTCCACCCTGTTTGCGTCTGTGACTATGCCGAGTTCCGCTTCCGCTCTATTGCTTGTAAAGCCTACAAACATTTTACCCGGTTTTCTTGGGAAGGTTTTATGGAATCTGTCTCCTAATTTTTTGCCTGCTTCTACGTAAACAGGTTGCATGTCAGGCACTCCGCCCATCACATCAAATTCTACCTTGTACGCAGATCCTTCATCCTTCCATACTGCATACGCAACGGCGCTGTCATCAAATACTGTCTCGGCTGTGATGTTAGGTTCGCTTGCACTGGCTTTATCCGCATAGCCAAAGAAGGTCTTACCTGATCTTTCAGGTATCTCTGAAGGGAATCTTGCTCCAAGCGCCGTACCTCTTTCAAGAATTACGCTAGGATCCGCTCCCTTGTATGATCCTCCGTTCGCATCGAATTTTACTCCAATAGTGCTGGAGTCTCCTTCTTTCCATATCGCATATAGCGTTTCGGATTTTGTAAATATCGTATCGCCTGTAGCTTCAGGAGCTCTTGCATGTTTGTTATATCCCCAACCTATGAAGGTGTAGCCTTCTCTCTTAGGATCCATGTTCGATACGTTTGACGGAGTGTGTACAGGGAAGTCCGCCCCGAGCGCCTCACGTTCATATATTTCTTTGCTTTCAGGGATGCTTCCGAGATTACCGCCGTTACCGTTGAACTTAATTGTTATCTTGGATCTTTCCTTCCATACTGCATATACTTCCGTCTCTACATTCGGAACCAAAGTATCTCTGGTAAATTCATGTCCCGGTGTAATAAGTCCTGTATTTGCATCTTCGGGCTTCGTACTCCATCCTATAAAGTCATATCCCTTTCTGGTCGGTTGCTCTGTAGGGAATTCATTTCCCAGGCTGGTTCCTGTAAGTCCGTCCACTTCAGGCGGTACTCCGTTAAGATTTCCACCCGTTGCATGGAATCTTACCTTCGCAGGAACTCTCTGTTCGTATATTGCATATACGGTAACATCTTCTGTTATCGCCTCATTTTCGTTAAATTCTCCATCGCCCTGCGTGTTCTTATCCTTGCTCCAGCCTTTAAACGTGCTTGCGTTTTTCTGAGGTTTTTCTTCTGGGAGCACTCCTCCGCTCGCTCTTATGGATTTTCCTATCTTCGCTATTTCATGATTTCTGAAGCTCTCTCTATCACCGCTGTTTACATCGAATATTACCCCTGCATAAGCATCCTTACGGTATATATTGAAGGCAACGTTCTCTCTTCCACCGGCGTTTACCGTATAATCACTGCCCAGATTTAAAGTTTCCTCTTCAACCGCTGCAGGAGAGCCTTTTTCAAGTCTTACCACCTTAAAGTCTGAGTTTACACCTCCCATGGTGGTAGTAAGCCCCATAGGCGTTTTTAGATATACTAAATTATCACAGTTTACAAACGCATCAGCCGCATTTGACAGCCCTGCCCCTGTAAACTTCCACTTGCTGAGATCCGCCTCTTTAAGCTTACTCTCATAAAACGCCTCACGCATACTCTCGAGGTTGCCGAAGTTCCACTTACTTATATCAGGATTAGCTTTTCCAGCCGCATTGAACATGCTGTCTATCTTCTTGACGTTTTTAACATTCCATTTACTTACATCCGGATTTGCAGATGTTGCGCCTTCAAACATGCTTCTCATATCCTGAGCATTTTGAGTATCCCAATTGCCCACATTCGGATCAATTGATGAATTCTTAAACATACCTTCAAAGCCGGTACCGCTCTTGACGTTCCAATTGGTAAAATCATTACCGTCAACTCTACCGGTTACATTTGCAAATGCATTTTTAAAGTTTGAAGTTCCTTCTGTATCAAGATGGTCTAACCCGGCTATATTACCCTTGAAAGAATAAAACATCTGCGTCATATCGCTAGGCGCTCTTACATTCGCTAAAAATTTTATATTTACCTTATCACCTGCCGCTGTCCAAGATAGATCAGCGCTACTTGAACCACTTGCTCCGAATGCAGTCGCCATATCAATCCACCTAGCGTTAATCAATGTATCCTTAGCGCCATCCTTTACATTAATTTCCAGTGTGGTTTCACCGTTTGCACCCACCTTAGGCTTTGCAAAAACATTACCGCTATCATTTAACGGATATTCCTTATCTTCTAAATACACAGCATATAATGTCAGATTCTCATTTATCTTTTGATCTTTATTGAACGTAGGCGCTTTATCATTCGGGCTGTATGCCCACCCCGCAAATTGATGCCCGTTCTTTTTCGGCTCTTCCTGCGGCAGCACACCTTTAGAAGCATTGAATGATTTGCCTTTCTCTACTATTTCACCATTTACCCAGCTCTCAGTATCCCCGCCATTTCTATCAAATTTTATCCATTTATATTTATCATTTCTCGCTAAATACATTGCCCATTCTTCCTCACTATTTGAATAATTATTAGTCAGTCCACTACTGCCGCCCAAGTTAAAGTTTGAAAGCCAATGGTCTGCGGGCCTTCCACGAAGAACCTGAATCGAATTAAATCCCCCCCCTTGAGCTTGCACATTTGTAATCAAACCTTTAGGAAATTTTAAATATTCCAGGTAGCTGCAGCCAATAAACATTTTCTCTGCAGGTGTGCCAGCAGGGACATGACGTAATTTCAACGCCGTATTCAACTCCCATTTACTGAGATCTAATTTTTGTATTGCACTACTTGCAAATATGTAACGCATATCGGTCACACTGGATACATCCCACTTTGATATATCGAAATTCACAAAATCAAACCTTGACGCATAGAACATTTGATACATTGATGTAACATTGTTTACCCGCCATCTCGAAATGTTAGGAGCCTCGCCTCCGCCGGTATTCTTACCAGATGCGGATAGAAACATTCCGCTCATATCCAGCACTTTAGAAACATTCCACCTTGAAATATTAATACCGTTTAGACTAGTACAACCTCGAAACATTTCTTTCATATCTGTTACTTCAGATGTCACCAGCTTATCAAAATCTTCGACTTTTCCCGTCATATTATAAAAAAAACGAGAACTATCCTGTGGCAAACGTATTCCCCTGGTATCGATTTTTACACCCCAACCTGAAGCTTTCCAATCTATCTCATTGTTGCTCGCACTATATGATCCGTCTATCCCTATCTTATTAAACATGGTAGCCCAAAGTTCACGGTCTATGCTCATATCACCTGAAGTATTTTTAGCAAAAATATGCACGAGGTTACCTTTGCCCCTCTGCGCCTTTACATTTCCCGAAGCATTTAAAAGGGCTGCTTCCCCTGTTAGTTCTTCTCGCTTATTTCTGAATTTGTTTTTCTTGCCATTTTGGTCTTTGGGAGTATCTTTGGTTTTTTTGAGGTTTAAGAATTTCATAGAGCTCGCAATATTTTTTGCGGCTCTTGTCTTTAAAAGGTAATTTAGGTTTGTGTTTTGGATTTTGGGAGTTTTGGAAGAATTGTCAGAATTCTTGTAATACGATGAATAGCCATTTTGTATCATCATATTAACATCATAGGCTACGTCCTTTTTTAGCTCTGCAGCCTTCTTTTTAGATAACCTCGATTGTCTCGGGGCTGCCTCTTCATCATCCTTCCCTTCATCTTTGTAAACTTTTTTCTTAAAAGCAGGCTTCTTTTCTTTATTATTTGAAGATTTTTCTTTAGAAGCCGTAGCTTTTTTATCGCCCTTCTTCTTTTTTTGCTCTTTAGCTTTAATATTTACGCTATTATTGTTATTCTTTTGCGTATTCTCTTTAGATACGGCAGCTGCCTTATTGGCGTATGTCTTCTTCATGCCCGCCTGCTCAGATGTAGCAGCCTTTTTCGCTACGCCTGCATTTCCCACTTTGCCGTTCTCCGCAAAGCTCGGCGCGATGCCCGTAACCACCAGCATAATACTCAACACCCATGCAAACGTCTTAGATGCAGCGCTCGCTGCCTTAAAATTTTTCTTGCTCTTACCAAAATTCTTCATTTTTCGCCTCCCAATGACTTTCCAAAACATAATAAGTGTAGCTATGCTATCATGAAATGTATATGAAATTGTCGGAAAGCGAATTAATTTATTCAAGAATTGTTAAAAAGGCTAATTTGTCCTACCCCCCCCAAGAAATTTCAGAATTCGATATGATTTTTTGTTTTTATAGACAAAAACACTGGCTTTCGTCCGCTTTTCAGTTTATCTTTTATGTAATATTTTGCTTTTCTATCATATAGAAAAGCATCACAAGATCAAAATCTTATTTTTATAATAAAATGCCATTGACTTTATAATACAGCATTCAAAACGCACTATATACCAAAATATTTACATACTCTCGATTTATATATTATGTGTGCATTACGTTATAAATATTTTAAACAATCGCTCAATCAATATACACTATAAACTCAACCCGATACTTACTTCACCGCTATTAAGAAGCTTCAGCTCTCCCATTTCGGTTTGTACCACAAGCTCCCCTGTGTCCGCAATATCTATAGCCTTTGCATTATACGTAGGTATGCGCTTTTCAGCATCCTCATATACCGTTATATTGCTCCCTAAGGTCATGCAATGCTCTTTATACCTTGCAATTACATCCTCGCCATTGTATCCGTTCTTTAAATCCATAATGTTTTTTGTGATTCCGGCGATGAGAGCTTCCCGCATATCAGTTGCTATGCCCAAAGCACCTGCCTCAACACCAAGGCTGTTTACTTCCTTGCTTTCAGCGCAGTTAATCCCTATCCCTATTACAACCGGCACTTCTTTCCCTGATGAAATTTCTCCGAGAGCCTCCACCATTATTCCCCCAACCTTACGTTTTTTTAAAAATATATCATTGATCCACTTAATCTCTACATCTATGCCCGTAACAGACGTAATCCCTGAATGCACCGCATTTGCAGCGGCAAGGCTGATCAGCCCGAAGTCCTCCCTTGAAAGCCTAAGCTTTAACAATATGGAAAAATATGCGCCGCAAGCCTTAGGAGAACAAAACGACCTTCCCCTTCTGCCCCTGCCCTTGATCTGCTCCTCAGACACCACCAAAGCATCCGTGCGCCCTTCCTTGCACAGCTCTGCCGCCCTGATGTTCGTAGAATCCAAACTTTCATGGCATTCAAGCATAACTTGCGCACCTTCGTCACGCAAACACCGCTTCAATCTATGTTCATCCATATCACATCCTACCCGATATTCAAAATACTCGTCTACTTAATATTATCAAAAAACTCTTATCCATTATATAAAATCCCAACCCAACAATAAATATCTCTCAAAATTTAGGTACATAAAATTACACTAAAAAGTCCTCCTTTTGTTGCTATGACTAAGCAAGGGCGTTTTGTTTGTGGCAAATTAGGCAAGGAATCTCCCACTTGATTTTGTAATAACTGAAAAAGATAGGTAATGGTCACTATAAAAAAATTCGCAATCTCAATTCCTGCATAGGAGCATTCTAAAATGTAGGTACATAAAATTTTCTTAAAAAACTCCCCTTTCGTTGCTATTACTAGGGAGAATCGTTTTGCCGGTGGCAAAGTCGGGCTTTTTCTGTATTTTTTTGTTGGAATTCAGTTAGCTAGGTGATAAAACCGAGCAGGCTCTTCATTGTGATATAATGGATGGAGTTGTTAACGTATCCATAATAATGAAAGAGGTGTAAAAATGGATCTTATCGATGTTCTAAAAGAACAGGTGAAAGCCGAGAAAAAAAGCATAGTATTCCCGGAAGGCACGGACAAGCGAATCCTCGGTGCTGCCGCAAAGCTAAAAAAAGAAAACATACTTAACCCGATACTCGTAGGCAAGGAAGAAGACGTAAAAAAAACCGCAGCGGATAACGGAATAGACGTTACGGATCTTGAGATACTGGATCCCGCTACATATCCTGAAATGGACGAGCTCGTAGCAAAATTTGTAGAAAGACGTAAGGGCAAGATAGATGAAGCGGGGGCAAGAGAAAAGCTAACAAATGATGTGAACTACTTCGGCACCATGCTCGTATCCACAGACAAAGTAGGCGGACTCGTATCCGGCGCAATTCACTCTACGGGCGATACCGTAAGACCTGCCCTTCAAATAGTGAAGACAAAGCCTGAATACAATAAGGTAGCGGGTTGCTTCATACTGAGAAAGGGCGATGAAGTATACTTGTTTGCAGACGGCGGTGTAAACCTCGACCCAAGCGCAGAGGACCTTGCAGAAACTGCCATCCAGACTGCAGAAACCGCAAAGAAATTCGGGATAGATCCTAAGGTTGCGATGCTAAGTTTCTCCACAATGGGCTCGGCTTCATCCGATGAAGTAACCAAGGTACAGGAAGCGACAAAACTTGCAAAAGAAAAAGCGCCGGATCTTGATGTAGACGGCGAGCTACAATTCGATGCGGCATTCGTACCTGAGGTAGCCGCATTAAAAGCTCCTGATTCCAAGGTGGCAGGCAAGGCAAACGTATTCATCTTCCCTAACCTTGCAGCAGGAAACATAGGATATAAACTGGTACAAAGGCTCGGAGGATTTGCCGCAATAGGACCTCTCCTTCAGGGACTCAATGCACCTATCAATGACCTGTCCAGAGGCTGCAATGAAAAAGACGTATATGAGCTTGCAATAGTAACGGCAGCTACAATGTAAAGCCTAAATTAACTTTCTGCCCGAATTTGCATGGCATATCGCAACGGCAAGCGCATCTGCCGCATCATCGGGCTTCGGTACGGACTCAAGATTTAAAAGCACCTTCACCATTTGCATTACCTGCACCTTTTGGGCCCTACCGTAACCTACAACACCCTGCTTCACCTGAAGCGGGGTGTATTCATTTACATTGATGCCTCTTACCGCACCTTCCACCAAGGCCACACCTCTTGACTCCGCTACATGGATTACCGTTTTTGAATTCGTATTGAAAAACAGTTCCTCTACCGCCATTTCATCGGGTCTATACTTTTCTACTATGGAAGACAGCTCCATGCGAATCTTAAGAAGCCTCTCAGGTAGCGGTTCTCCCGCCTTGGTTTTAATCACCCCGTAATCCACAGGCTTAAAAGAATTGCCTATTTTATCGATTAGACCATACCCCATGATGGCATATCCCGGATCTATCCCCAAAATTCTCATGCTATTTACCTTCCGCTTCTAAATTTTTATGAGCTATACCCATCATGAGTTTTATCCTATTTAGCTGATTCACTTCACTGGCTCCCGGATCATAGTCGATAGCGACTATATTAGCCTTAGGATTTCGCTTCCTTAGAATCTTCATAACACCCTTTCCTGTAACGTGATTCGGCAGACAGGCAAACGGCTGTAGGCAGACTATATTCTCTATACCTTCATCGAGCATCTCAACCATCTCGCCTGTAAGAAGCCACCCCTCGCCGCATTGATTCCCGAGGGACACCACTTCCTTTGCCTTGCCCGCAATATCGTATATGGACTTTGGAGGATCGAAGTGCTTGCTTTCTGCAAACGCCTTCTTCACATCCCGCCTCAATCTTTCCAAAAACCAAATTATAAACTTCGCTATATACGCCTTACTCCTCTTACCCGCCAGCGTTTCGTAATTAAATATATCGTTGTGCGCACAATACAACATGAAGTCCATAAGCTCTGTGACTACGGCTTCTCCTCCTTCGGCTTCTATCGTTTTAACTATTTGATTATTCGCATTCGGGTGATATTTTACGAGTATTTCGCCTACAACGCCCACCTTGGGTTTCTTCCTATCGATTCGCTCTAAATTATCGAAGTCTTTTATAGCCGCTCTTATATCTGCCATAACATCTTTATAACTACCGTCAAATATGGTAGTTTCTGCCTTCTTTATCCATTTTTCAAGCAAGGCATCGGCACTCCCAGCCACCTTTTCATATGGCCTCGTAGCGTTAATGAGCCTCATGAGTACGTCCCCGTATATGAGCCCCAGTCCCACGCTTTTCAGCATACGCAGATTGAGCTTAAATCCCGGATTTTTTTCAAGCCCTACCGTATTAAAGGAAACCACGGGAATATGTGCAAGCCCTATATCTTCAAGCGCCTTCCTGAGGAGCGCTATATAATTACTGGCTCTACAGCCTCCTCCCGTTTGACTAAAGATTATCGCCGTTTTATCGAGATCCAAATCCGCGGACTGAATATACGAAATTATCTGCCCGAGAGATACGATGGTAGGATAACACGCATCGTTATTTATGTATTTTAGCCCCACATCTATAGCTTCCTTATCCACATCCGGAAGTAAAATCGGTCTGAAGCCTTCTCTTTTGAACAGAGGCTCGATAAACCTGAAGTGAATAGGCGACATCTGCGGAATTATGAGATTATAGTTCTTCTTCATATCCTTATCGAAAATGCGCCTCTCATACCCCTTTATTTTTTCTATAACGGGAACCTTAGTCTTCTCCCTTTCTTCCATCGCAGCAAGTAACGACCTGATCCTGATCTTTGCAGCGCCCAAATTCGCACCTTCATCTATCTTGAGAACGGTATACAGCTTATTGTGCTTTTCACAAATTTCTTCTATCTGATCCGTGGTTACGGCATCCAGCCCACATCCAAACGAATTGAGCTGCACAAGTTCTATATCCTTATACTTTCCGGCAAATTCCGCCGCCCTATACATCCTGGAATGATACGTCCACTGATCCAGCACCCTGAGCGGCCTTGCCACGCTGTGCATCTTCGGAATCGAATCCTCGCTTATAACCACCATGCCCACAGAATTTATGATGCCGTCTATCCCGTGATTTATTTCAGGGTCTATATGATATGGCCTTCCCGCAAGCAACACGATCTTCTTGCCGTTTTCCCTTGCGTAGTCTATCACCCTCTTGCCTTGCACCATTACGTCCTGCTTATACTTTGCCATTGCGGCTCTTCCCTTTTGTATGGCCGCCTTTATCTCCTGCGAGCTCGCTCCGTCAGCACCTAAAAATCCGCCCTTAAGCTCTCGCAAGAGCTTCTTGTCATCTATATACGGCAAAAATGGTGAATGAAATTCTATACCTTTATGAGCAAAATAATCCTTCATGTTATTTCCGATTACCTCCGCATATGTAGCGACGATCGGGCAATTAAAGTGATTATTTGCGCCCACATCTTCCTTGAATTCATGGTTTATGCACGGCATGAATATGCGCTTCATCCCGTGCTCACCGAGCCATTTAATATGCCCGTGCACGAGCTTTGCAGGGTAGCATGCGGTATCCGATGAAATGGTGTCGATACCGAGGTCGTAGATCGATTTTTTAGACGGCGGCGATATCACCACGTTGTAACCGAGCTCTGTAAACAGAGCATGCCAGAACGGGTAATTTTCATACATGTTGAGCACTCTCGGGATTCCTATATCGTCCTTTTTCGCCTCTTTTCCTAAAGATTTATAGCTAAACAATCTGGTCTGTTTGTACTTATATAAATTATATTCACTCTCGATTATCGCTTCCCTGCCGGCTCCTCGTTCGCATCTGTTTCCCATGACGAATTTCTTGCCGCTGTTAAATTCACTTATTGTAAGCATGCAGTTATTGGAGCACAGGTTACACCTTTTAGCATAGCTAATGACCGCAAAGTCGTTAAGTTCATCACGTTTTATGATGCCGGAAACACATTTGCCTACAACTTCCTTTGCCCTCTTTTGAGAATATATTGCAGCTCCAAAGGCTCCCATCAAGGCTGAAATATCAGGTCTTACAACTTCTTTTCCGAGAATGTTTTCTATGCTTTTCAAAACGGCATCACTTAAAAACGTTCCGCCCTGCACCACTATCTTCTCACCCGCTTCGTTGGAATCACGCAGTTTTATAACCTTATAAAGAGCATTTTTGATTACGGAATACGCAAGACCTGCCGAAATATTCTCTACACCTACGCCTTCCTTTTGCGCCTGCTTCACCTTGGAATTCATAAACACCGTACATCTGGTACCGAGATCCACAGGAGCATCGCCCTTTACCGCCTTGTCCGCAAACTGCTTTGCATCGAGCCCTACAGACTTTGCATAAATTTCAAGAAACGATCCGCACCCGGAAGAACACGCCTCATTTAGCATTATGTTGTATATCGCACCGTTTCTAATGCGCATACACTTCATATCCTGCCCGCCTATATCCAGTATGAATTCCACTCCCGGCAGAAAATTCTCGGCTGCGGTGTAATGCGCTACCGTCTCTATGAGCCCGTCATCTATTTTGAAGCCTTCCTTTGCTATCGCTTCTCCATAACCTGTGACGGTTGATCGTGCGATATACGCAGTCTCGGGCAGTTTATGATATATTTCGGTCAAAATTTTTCGAATCACTTCAAGAGGCTTTCCTTCGTTACTCGCATAGAATGAATATATTATGCGCCTCTCATCATCCATGAGCACTGCCTTGGTAGTGGTGGAACCCGCATCTATTCCAAGGTAAACAGGTCCTGTCGCCTCTTCTATATTTGCCCTTACCGCCTTACTCTTATCGTGCCTCTTTTTAAATTCCTCGTATTCCCTGTCATTTTTGAAAAGCGGCTCAAGCGTTTTTACATTTGCGCTGTACTTGCTGTGATCTATATTGCTTAAGGTATCCACTATATGGGTCAATAAAAAGGTCTTTTCTTCCTTCTCGGCTAAATATGCCGCACCGAGCGCTACAAAATACTTTGCGTTTTCAGGAAATATCACATCTTCGGGTTTTATTTTTAAAGTTTCAATAAAACGTTTTCTAAGTTCCGAACTGAAAGATAACGGGCCTCCGAGGAAGGCGACCTTCCCCTCTATGGTTCTACCGCAAGCGAGTCCGCTGATCGTTTGGTTTACCACAGCTTGAAAAATGGATACCGCTAAATCTTCTTTTTTTGCACCTTCATTTATAAGCGGCTGTATGTCCGTTTTTGCAAAAACGCCGCATCTTGCAGCTATCGGATATATGGTTTTATAGTTTTTTGCAGCCTCGTTAAGACCTGCCGCATCGGTATCGAGAAGCACTGCCATCTGGTCTATAAATGCACCCGTTCCTCCTGCGCAGGTACCGTTCATCCGCTGCTCTACACTGTTTTTAAGGAAGGTGAGTTTCGCATCCTCACCCCCAAGCTCTATCGCCACATCCGTTTGCGGGATTATCTCTTCTATGGCCTTGGTACAGGCGATTACCTCCTGCTCGAACTTCGCATCCATAACCTGCGCCATGCCGAGCCCGCCGCTACCCGTAATTACTACATTTACATCTATATCGCCCACCTGCTGAATAAGCTCACCCAGCATCTTGATGGCGGCATTAAAAACATCAGACTGGTGGCGCCTGTATTCTTTATATTTTATTTGTGAACCATCTAACATAACCAACTTTACAGTAGTTGATCCTACATCGATACCTAGTTGCATACCGCCTCTATAAACTTTCCGTTAAAATATCTAAAAGAATATACTATGAAAGATATTCTCTAATCCGCTCTTCTACCTTTTCTTTTCCCAAAATGTCTTGGATCTCTCCTATATCCGGTGAATTGGATCTTCCGACGAGTGCGAGCCTCAGCACCGTGCTGACATGCCCAACGTGTCCCCTGTACATATCGGGGTTTTTCTTGTATTCCTTAGGTTTAAGCGCATATCCATACCTCTCACTTATATCCTTTATATCCGAAAACCATCCTTCGCTTGTATTTTTACCACGTCGTTTTTGCAAATAATCATTCAGAATATTGACAGCATCCTCTTCAGGCACTTCCGCAGGCAGCTCATCTTCCACCGCAAAGCCTTCATCGAAGAAAAATGCTATGAATTCCGCTATCTGCTCGCAGTAGGCGAGATCCTTCCTCGGATTATTACCGTTTCTTCCTACCGATAACATCTTGGCAAGCCTGTCTTCATCCTCATGAATTATCGCATCTATGACGGCTTTTTTAACACCTTGTTGCTTAATGCCATATTCATTCGCCCAGCTTTTAAGCCCCCTTGTAATGCTTTTTTCGCTCATCCTTGCAAGACATTCTTTAGACACATCGTTTAATTTCACGATGTCGAAGAGCGCTCCGGATTTACTCATATTGTCAAGACTGAATTCAAAGCTGTTTATATCTTCGCCCGGATTTTCACAGCGCCATTCCTCAAACGAAGAATTTATAAGCGTCATGAGGTATTCCATAACAGCTTCCTTGAAATAGCCCTTTTCTCTATAGAATGAAAGGGCAAGTTCAGGATCCTTTCGCTTTGAAAGCTTTCTCTTTTTACCGTCCTCAATCTTCATAAGCTGCGCAGTATGGCAATATATCGGAGGCTCCCAACCGAAATGCGCAAACAGCTCAATATGAATAGGCAGGGTTGATAGCCACTCTTCGCCCCTGATAACATGCGTTGTTCTCATTAAATGATCATCTATAACATGTGCAAAATGATACGTTGGCATTCCATCCTTTTTAAGTATCACAACGTCCATATCGTTTGCAGGCATTGAAAGCTTACCACGGATTCCATCCTCTATATCCACCTTTATATCCGCAGTGGATTTCAACCTCAATACGTACTCGCAGCCGTCCTCTATTTTTTTTACGGCCTCTTCTTCTTTCAAGTTTCTATATAGGGCGTACTCTCCGTATATCCCTGTATTTTGCTTGTTCTCTTCTTGCTTCTTCCTTATATCTGCGATTTCATCTTCAGTCAAAAAGCAAGGATAGGCAAGTCCCTTTGTCAATAGTTCAGCGGCAAAGCTTCTATATATGTCCCGCCTCTTGCTCTGTTCATACGGCGCATAGTTCCCCAAATCTCCCGTAGCCATAGCGCCTTCATCAAATGTGATATCGAAGTGATCTAGAGCCTTGATTATCTCTTCCTTTGCGCCTTCAACCTGCCTCTTACTGTCAGTATCCTCAATTCTGAGGTAAAAAATTCCATCGTTTCTATGCGCCAGGCGCTCATTGATATAAGCTCCGTACAGATTCCCGAAATGTATGAATCCCGTCGGGCTTGGTCCCAACCTTGTAACTACCTT
Source organism: Eubacterium saphenum ATCC 49989 (assembly GCA_000161975.1). Lineage (GTDB taxonomy): Bacteria > Bacillota > Clostridia > Peptostreptococcales > Anaerovoracaceae > Eubacterium_N > Eubacterium_N saphenum. The sequence goes on along the minus strand of GG688422.1, from coordinate 771,135 downwards.
GGCACTTTCACCTCTGGCTGCATACAATTCTTCGTACTCTGCAGCCTGTTTTTTTACATCGCTAAATATAATTTTCTTAAGCAATTCATTCATCGTATCTTCCTCAATTGATACATCACAATATTTTGTACATTAAAGCCGAGAAACATTATAACACAATGCCCTTGCGATTTTTGAATTTACTAAAAAAGTATGCTAAAATACTACTCGATATGCAAAAAATCATGTTTTGATGAGGAGATCTATTTGATACATTGGAGAAAGAATTGCATCGAAGGATTCTTTTTTCTCAGGCTGAGGGAAACCTTGGATAATAAGCTTTCAAATCTGGGAAAAAGAATAAGATATAGAAACAACAAAGTCGATGAGAAAAAGCTCTTTGTGATGAGCTATGACAATCAGTTTACATGTAATCCACGCTATATAGTGGAAGAATTGCTCGCAAGAAAAGCGCCCATAAAAATCGTATGGGTAATAAATAAAAACAAAAAGATAACAACACCCTTCCCAAAGCAAGTAACTCTAGTACCTAGAGGTACCTTTGAAATGTTTGAGGAGCAAGGCTCGGCAAAGGTTTGGCTCGATAACGGGCTAAACTGCGTATGGTTCGACATGCCGAAGAAGGAAAACCAGGTGTATATAAACACTTGGCACGGAAGTCTCGGCATCAAAAAGCTCGGAGGCGATGATTTTTGGATGTCCAAGGCGAAGCGTTGCAATGCCGTTACGGATTACCTCGTAACAAACAGTAAATTCGAAGAGGATGTCTTCAAAAACAGCTTTTGGAAGGACGGCAAATTTTTAAAGTACGGTCATGCAAGAAACGATCTTCTTTTAGATGCTCATAAAAAAACGAAACTGAATGAAAAAACACGAATGGCACTGGGACTCAGCAAAGATACCAAAATCGCACTTTATGCTCCGACATTCAGGGATAACGGCGATACCAGCGCAATACAGCTGGATTACCCCTCATTAAAAAAATCGCTTGAAGAAAAATTCGGAGGCAACTGGGAAATCCTCATAAGGCTGCATTTCAAAAACCGAAGCCTTGCAATATTCAATAACCCATATCCGTTCGTGCACGACGTCACCATGTATCCCGAAATGCAGGAGTTGCTATCTATTGCAGACATCGGCATAACCGATTATTCAAGCTGGGCATACGATTTTCTATTGACTGAAAAACCGCTGTTCATCCTGGCGAAAGACATCGATATGTTCGATAATCTGCGAGGTTTTTATTATCACCTCGATGAAACCCCCTTCCCTATAGCTGTTACGGATTCCGAACTCATCGAAAATATTAAGGACTTCAATGATGCGGACTACCGAAAAAAATCGCTTGACTTTTTAGAAGGCAAGGGTTGTTACGAAGAAGGAAAAGCGGCTAAGAAGGTTGCGGATAAAATATGTGAAATAATGGGAGTGGAATAAGTTATGAAAATTTTTAAAAATGCTATCTCAATCGCTATTGCTGCATTGTTTACATTCTCTGTAATATTAGGCAGCTTTACTGTAACGGCAAAAACGGAACAGACCTATGTGTCTGCTGATCAGTTTAGAAGCAGTGAAAAGATATTCTTTCAGGATGCTGATAGAATAGTTGATAATTGCAAGTTTCATGTGATACAACAGTTCGCATTTACAAATGACAACAAATACATATTTGCAACTCAGGAAGCGACCCCTGAACCGTACAACAAAAAGAATCCCGTGCATACCGGTCTCACCATGTTCAAAATGTCTCTTAACGGCGTAACTGTACGCAAAACGAATTCCGTAATCCTAAAAAATTACGGGCACGGCGAAGCGGTATCCGTAACAACTCCTGACAATAAAAAGAATATCCACTACGTTTGGGTGATAAGCGGCGCAAATAAAAAGACTTTCGGTACCACGATAACACGTCTCACCTGTAAAATAATTCACGATAAATTCAAAATCACGGATAGAATCACCATCAATAAATTGAACCACTCTATCGTTAAGTATAAAAAAATAAAAAAGAAGGTAAAGAAGAAAAAGATTACAAAAAAGGTGCGCATTGCCAAGAAATTTCCTTACGCCTTCGAGCGTGCCGGCGTAGGTGTCAACCAAGCTTCCAACAGGATTGCATTCAGAGTATGCTTTAAACCGGGCCAAGGATGCAACTACGCCATCTACAACTATAAGAAACTGAATGCTGAGCTGGATAAAGCCCTAAAGAAGAAACGTCACATTTATTCGCTGAATAAGGCTAAGAATTTTCAGTACGCAAATGTTCGAACGAGCCTCAAGCCTACAACAGGTGTAACCGGAGCATTTCAGAGTTTCGACCTAAACGATAAATGCCTTTTCATAGCAGGAAATCACCAAAAAATGCAAGGTAAATACCCGATAGGCATATACAAGATTCCATACAAGACGACGATCAAGGAAATAAGAAAAAATGAGATGTCACATATTGCGCATAACATTCAAATAGAAGCCCCAAAATTTGCCGAGATGGAAGGTCTTAAAGCCGTACAAAAGGACAATAAGACAACCTTCTATTTCAATACCTTCCCGGGATATGTGCCCCTTATGAACAGCCAATCCATTCACATCTTAGAAGTTTAACCCGAGCAACACCTGCATTGCGCCTGCAGGTAGACGCCATTCTTCATTTTTTTAAATATAATATATGTTCCCTCATTCAAGGAACATATTTCCTTAAAACTATTGAGAGCAACTGCGGGAAAACATATCATACTCATCATTTAATGAAAATATTGAATCAAAAGTTATATTATGAATTACTTGACACCATATATTAAGCGGGCATCTCGAATGCCTGCTTTTTTAAATTCCTCAGCCTCTTCCAAATCTCTAAACATATACTCCGTCGATATTTCGCTAACAACATTATTTTCAAGCTCATATAGCATATTATCTATGTCCTTAAACCCATGAGCTTCATTGAAAATATCCATCAGCGCAAACCTACCACCCTTTTTTAAAGGCCTCAATGTTTCCCTTATCAATACGGATTTATCCCTGTTATCCTCATCCGTATGAAGTGAAAATCCGCTTACAACCACATCAAACTCGCCGTTTTCAAAAGGTAGCGGCAAAAATTTTCCGTTTCGCCTACTCACATTCCGAATCTCTTCTTCTGTCAATCGCCCTTCCCTCGCCGCTATAATTTCATCATCATTATTCACATAATCAAACATAACTACTTTCGATCCCTTAAATCTGCCGGCAATAGCTATCGACAGGAGACCTGAACCTGCACCTACATCCAAAACCTTATCGCCGTCATCTATGTGTGCCCTATCCATGAGTTTATTCGCTACCTCAAGCCCTATGCCGCCGTCATACGAATCATAAGAAAGCAAGGCTTCCGCACGCTTTAACTTCGCCCATTTAATCAACGAAAGTGCAGCTACTGCAATTAATATAATTCTTATCAAAAAAATTGCTCTATATGCATCATAATCCTTTTGAAAAAAAAGCGAAGCTCCAAGCAATATAGCCGAGAGAACGAAAATTTCTATATATACCGTCGCACTACCTATGTTTATTAGACTTTTACGCTTCTCGTTTATCTTATTCATCACTAAATTACTGCTTTTGTTAAATTCCTCGGAGTATCTATAGGACAGCCTCTTTCCCTTCCTATATAATATGCCAACAGCTGCATCGGCAGTACGGATAACACCGGCATCAATTCAGGCTCAAACTGCTTTACATTTATCGTATTTTCGCAGGTTAATCCCAAATCCTCTCGTTTTATAAGCACCACCGTAGCATCCTTCAATGTGCACTCTTCTACATTCTTTTGCATGTCATCTTCCGTCTCGTCTTGAGTCGCTATGGCCACCAAACCTGCTTCATCATCCAATAATGCCAAGGATCCGTGCCTGAATTCGCCCGCTCCCATTGCAAAGGAATTTACGTATGTCACCTCGCGCAATTTAAGCGAGCCTTCATATGCACTCCTGCAATCCAATCCTCTGCCTATGAAAAATATCTTATCCTTGTCTGCAAGCTTTTTCGCTATTTTTGAAATGCTCTCTTTCTCCTTTAGAATTTTTTCATACTCATCAGCTATTGAGTTTAGCCCGTCTTTTATATAAGTTAAATCCTTTTCACAAGAAGCAGCCATAAAGTGTCCCAGCAAAATCATATATACGACCTGAGCCACGTATACCTTCGTCGATGGTACCGCTACCTCTTCTCCCGCATCCGTATAGATAACTTTATCCACCATCTTTGTCATCTTGCTATCCGGAACGTTCACTATTCCGAGCGTCCTTGCACCCGCTTTTTTTGCTATGTTTAATGCATCTATGGTGTCTGTCGTCTCACCTGACTGGCTGATACATATAAACAACGTATCCTTATCCATGAGCGGCTCATCGTATACGGCTTCCGATGCGATTTTTACCCTCACCGGAATCTTCATGGTTTTTTCTATTATGGACTGCCCTATAAGCCCCGCATGGTACGCCGTGCCGCATGCCTCTATACAGACATCCTTAATACCTTTAAAAAAATCCTTATCTATTCCAATATCAAACCATTTTGAATTGCAACATGGAGCTGAAGAATCTACAAAGCACTTTTCCGTGATCTTTCTTATCACTCCCGGTGTATCGTAAATTTCTTTCATCATATAATGTTCAAAACCGTTTTTACTCATCTTTCATCTCCTATTTACTCATTAGATACTCAGGTAGCGGGTGCTTTTCGCACAGCTTCACCGCTCTTTCGGATAAAGCTTTTAGCTCCGCTTCGCTCGGATTTTTAAGCAATGCCTCTTCTATAATGCCTGCTATTTCATCCATCTCTGACGCTTCAAACCCTCTGCTCGTAATTGCGGCCGTACCTATCCTCACGCCTGATGTTATAAAAGGTGATACCGTATCGAACGGTATGCCGTTTTTATTGAGCGTTACGTTGATAGAGTCCATTCTGGCCTGCGCATCCTTACCTGTGATTCCCGCTTCTCGAAGATCCACTAAAAATACATGGTTATCCGTTCCGCCTGTCAATATATTAAAGCCTCTCTTTTGCATGGCGTTAGCCAGCGCATTGGCATTTTCAACCACCTTGCCTATATACTCTTTGAATGCGGGCTGGGCAGCCTCATGAAAACATATCGCCTTTGCAGCAATTACATGCTGAAGCGCTCCTCCCTGATAATGTGGGAACACCGCCTTATCCACCGCTGCCGCATATTTTTCCTTGCACAGTATAAACCCTCCTCTAGGACCTCTCAATGTCTTGTGAGTCGTGCTCGTTACGATATCAGCATAAGGCACCGGTGATTCATGAAAACCTGTAGCCACGAGCCCTGCAATATGTGCCATGTCCACAAGAAGTATCGCTCCCGCCTTTTTTGCAATTTCACTAAAGCGCTTAAAGTCTATCTTTCTTGAATACGCAGAAGCTCCTGCGATGATGAGTTTCGGTTTTATATCCATCGCAAGTTTTTCTATTTCCTCATAATCGAAAGTAAAACTCTCCTTGTTTACTTCATATGTATGTACATCATATTGCTTTGATACGAAGCTTACGGGCGCAGAATGCGTAAGGTGTCCCCCTGCCTGCATTGAAGGCGCCAAAATTTTATCTCCTATATTGAGCACAGCTGCATAAGCCGCCATATTCGCCTGCGAACCGCTGTGAAGCTGCACATTTGCATGGTCTGCACCGAACAATTTACACACCCTTTCGATGGCCAAGCCTTCTATCTTATCTATTACTTCGCAGCCGCCATAATATCTCTTGCCGGGATATCCTTCCGAATATTTACATGTAAGTATCGATGCCATGGCATTCGAAGATTCTACGCTGGGATAGTTCTCCGAAGCTATAAGCTCTATAGTATTTTTTTGCCTTTCATATTCCTGCTTTATCAAATCCAATATAACCTTGTCAGACATATTCATCTCCTTTTAAGTTTCAATACTAAATCTCACTGAAAGTTTTTATGTCCCGTTTCAAGAGCCGAAATTCAGAACACCCCTTTCTCTCACGTAATACATTGTATTGCGTAATCAATTCTTTGTCAATTATTTAAGCATTCCGTTTCCCGCTTACTTTAACCAAAAAATGATACCGTCCTAATACTCCCACGGAAAATTTTTCTTTCCCAATGAAATTTGCCCGCTGCGAGAGTTGTTCAATTGCATTTCTCATTACAAAGTAAAGGGAATATAATGATAATGCTTGCAAGATTTTAATAGGCGGTTTATAATGAAACCAATAGATAAGAAAGGTAGGAGAATCATGAGTTGCAAGAAAAGATCTACATTAAGGAAGATACATCTCGGATTATCTATATTTGCATCCGCTGCTACGCTTGCAGGGATAGCATATCTCATAAGAGAAAGTAACAAGACTGAATAAACCTTACATTACAGCATTTTTTCGCTTTTAAAAATTAATCAGCGATAAATACAATCGAATATAAAAACAATTTATTAGCGAAAAGACTCCTGTATCTTGATATGATGTTGCAATATAAATAAATATTGCGTTGGTTAATTTATCTCTAAAATTTAATTTTCTGGTCGCATTTATCGCAGAGGGTTTGTAGAGCCTTCATTACGCCGAGTCTGGAATGCTCATAGGTGAGACCCCCTTGAAAGTAGGCTATGTATGGCTCACGCAAGGGCGAATCCGCACTGAGCTCTATTGATGATCCCTGCACAAATGCACCTGCAGCCATTATTATTTCATCTTCATAACCCGGCATGGGTGACGGTATAGGCGTTATAAACGCATCCACAGGAGCTGCCGCCTGTATCCCCTCACAAAATGCAATCACCTTTTCTCTGCTGCCAAGCTCTATGGCTTCTATAATATCATTTCTTTTATCATTGGAACCCGGGCACACCTCGTACCCTAGATTTTCAAATACTTTTGCGCAAAGCACCGCTCCTTTTACCGCAGCGTTTACAATGCCGGGTGCCATGAATAAACCTTGCATCATCGCACGTGTTTGCCCGAACATGAGCCCGCATTCGCCACCTATTGCAGGAGATGTCATTCGGTACGATGCCATTTCTACATATTTACTCTTACCTGTAACATAACCCCCGCAGAGCGCAAGTCCGCCTCCGGGGTTTTTTATTAGTGACCCCGCTACGATATCAGCTCCAACATCTGTAGGCTCACTGAAATCCAAGAATTCTCCATAACAATTATCCACCATAACGATGATGTTCTCATTATACGCCTTTACCGCATCTATGGTTCTTTTTATTTCGCTTATCGATAATGCCTGCCTGAAGGCATACCCCGTCGCTCTCTGAATCGCTACCATGGTAGTATCCTCGTCCAACTTGGCTACAAGGGCATCCACATCTATCGTAGTATCGTCCTTCATCTCAACTTCATCATAATCTACCCCAAAATCCTTAAGCGAACCCTTGTTAGCCTCGCCGTTATCCGCTTCATTGCCATAATGACCTATTACTCCTGCCAGCGTATCATAGGGCCTCCCCGTTGCATAAATAAGCTTATCTCCCGGCCTTAATATTCCCATGAGCGCTATGGTTATAGCGTGAGTACCGCTTACAATAGTAGGGCGCACCAACGTCTTTTCCGTATTGAAAACAGACGAATACACCGCTTCTAAGGCATCCCTTCCGGCATCATCAAGCCCATAGCCTGTATTCCACGCAAAATGATTGTCGGATATTCTGTTTTTTTGAAACGCCTTGAGCACCTTGTACTGATTGTATTCCTTTATATTTTCAAGTTCATTGAAGCGCTCAAAGAGCTCCTGCTCTACAGCCTCCACAAAATCCCTGACTCCTTCTGAAATACTGAAATTTTGCGCCAAAAATTGCTTCACTTCCTCTTTACTGTCGTTCATTGTCTCTCCTATTTCGTTCTCTCCTTTTCCCATTCGAGAGACCTTATAAGATCCCTCTGTACATCCCTCTTATGCTTTGCATACAACTGAGTAGTGGTAACCTGTTCATGCCCCAGAAGCAGCTGCACATCATAGATGGATTCGCCTCTGCCTATCAGACTTGTAGCCGTAGTAGCTCTAAGCTTATGGGGGCTGTAGCCGTTGTGCTGTGTCGTACCTATCGCAAGCGAGGTATATTTTTTTACCAGCTCTCTTATCTGCCTCTTCGTTATTCTCTTATGTTGCAACGATAAAAAGAGTGCATCATCATCAATGTATTTCTTCGCCTTTTCATCATTGCGCTCATTTATCAAATAATCTCTGAGAGCTTCTGCGGTAGTACCGTTTAAATGCATTATGGATTCTTTATTTCTCTTTCTGTAGATTTTAAATTCTTCCCTCTGAAAATTAAACGATGAAAGATTCAGCTGCCACAGTTCTTGAAGCCTCAGGCCATATGTGAGGAAAAAGGTTAAAATCGCCTTGTCTCTATACTTCGTAACCTTCCAATACCTTTTTTGAGCACCCGTGAGGCCATCGCCCGTTGTAACGATATCAAGCATCCTGAGCACCTCATTATCTTCAAGCGCCTTGATTTCCCGCTCGCTTTGCTTCTGTAATCTGATGGGATTGAATCCTTCCGAAATATTTTTCTTGATTATCTCATCTCTGTATAACTGTCTGAAAAGGACGGATAATGCCGACTTTTTACGAGCCAACGTTTTGTTGGAATTTTCAAAAATATAGATGCCGTTATCCGTTTCCTTGCTGTACCTTCTCGAATGATCAAGATACTCGTTTACATCCCGTGCCTTTATCTTATCTATATCGCTTGCTGAAATTTCTCTGATGTCTGAAGCATTCGTAAAAGGTGTGGATTCTATCAAATACTCAAAAAATCTCTTTACTTCCTCTAAATATCTGAGCCTCGATAGGGGAAGTACCGCAGCCTTTATATAGATGAAATAATCCGTAAGAAAGCTAGGGAGCTCACGTTCAAGCTCCTTACACTCTATGTTGATTTCATTTTCATAGAGGACTATATTATCGGGCTTATCGCTCTTGTTGTTTATTTTTACATATTTTTTGCTACCCAACTCACTATCTCCTCGTCTGTCGTTTCGCTCATATCAAACCTGCGGAAATCATCGTACCTTTTAAACCACGTAAGCTGCCTCTTTGCAAACCTCCTCGTATTTCTTTTTATAAGTTCATTCGCAGTTTTCAAATCCGTTTCCCCGTTGAGATAAGCGACTATTTCTTTGTATCCTATCGCCTTCAATGAATTCGCTTCTTGCGGCACTCCGCCTTCGAGCAGACCCTGTACCTCATGAATAAGTCCCTCATCAAAGAAGGTATCCACTCGTTCGTTTATCCTTGAATATAATACATCACGAGGCCACGTAATTACCAGCTTGATGAAGTCGAATGCACTTTCCCTCTTCTCGGCTAAACTTAGATCTCCAAGATTGCTGCTCCTACTACCACCGCCTTCGCTTTCCAGCACGGACAGCGCTCTTATAACCCGAACCGTATTGTTAGGATGTATTCTTTCCGCAACGCTCGGATCTATTCTTTGAAGCTCCTTATAAAGATACTCCTTACCGTGTTTCCTCGCCATTTCTTCGAATTTTTGCCTGACTTCTTTTTCGGTTTTTACACCTTCAAACTGCATGTCAAACATTATCGCATTTATATATAAGCCCGTACCTCCGCATAATATCGGCAATTTCCCTCTACTATGAATATCGCCAATGACTTTTTCGCATTCTCTTTTAAAGTCCGCTACCGTAAAATCATCCTGTGGCTTACAGATGTCGAGCAGGTGATGCTCTATTCCCTGCATATCTTTTTTTGATACCTTGGAAGTGCCTATGTCCATCCCCTCATATATCTGAGCCGAATCACAGGAAACCACTTCTCCGTTTAATGCCTTTGCAAGTTTTATGCCGACTTCGCTTTTCCCGCTCGCTGTAGGCCCTGCTACTATCACTACCTTATTCAATCTTCACCTACAGCACTCTCTTAAACATCTTCTCTATATCGTATTCTCTCATCCTTATCATCGTAGGGCGTCCATGTGGACACGCTAACGGTTGCTTACATTTTGCAAGACTTAAAATCAATGCCTTTATTTCATCACCCTTCAGCACATCTCTTCCTTTCACTGCGGCCTTACACGCCTTGGATGCGATCCTGTCAAGCTGCCTTTCATCTTCGTCATAACCGAACCCCTGGGTGCTCATAAGGTAATCATCTAAAAATCCCTGCGCCTCTTCCTCCTTCATAAATGATGGAATCCCAAAAATTCTGAGCGTTTTCTCACCAAAGTCATCCACCTCAAAGCCCAATTCAGACAGCCTCGACATTATATTTTTCTTATTGCTGTCCGCTTCTGCGCTTAGGCTCTTGATAATGGGAGCGATAAGCCTTTGTGTATCTTTATCCTTGCTCAAAAATTCACCCAAAAGCTTTTCATAAAACACTCTTTCGTGGGCGGCATGCTGATCTATCATGTAAAACGCTTCATCGTCTCTTGCCAGAATATATGTATCAAAAATTACGCCCATAGGTTCAAGCGCAGCTATATCATAGGGCAGGTTAACAGGCTTTCCCTCTACCGCTGCATGCTCAACTTCCCGCAAACTTTCCCTTTGCTGTTCACATCTTATGGCTTCACGGAAGGCTTCCTCTTCGGGTACATTCTTATCTGCCGGCGGGAAGGCGGATTCCCGGCCTTCATGTCCCCGGTAGCCTATATTTACAGCTTCTCTAAACTCCGCTTCACTACTTGCAGCAGAGTATGAAAATCCCTCTGAACTGTCTTTTTCGAATACTTCTTCTATGTTACTCTGCTTGCTGCTGCCGATATCAACGTAATCATCTTTTACAAACGACTTGAAATCCGCATTGATCGGAGTGGACTGTATTATTTCCTTGCCCGAAAAGGCTTTTTCAAGCGTTTTTACAATTGCGTTTTTAACCTTTGCCTTGTCTAAAAACAAGATCTCTTTTTTATTCGGATGAATATTGACATCTATATCTACCCCCGGCAAATTGACCAAAAGAAAATACGACGGATATCGCTCACCCATTATGATGTCGCTATATTCTTTTTTAATTATGCCTTCCAAAAAAGCGCTTCTAATAGCCCTTCCGTTTATGAATATCATCTGCCGCGATGTATCTTTATAACTGTCTCCCTGAGGCGAAACCAATCCGCTCACGGTGATTCCAAAGGCTTCTTCATCCACCTGCACCAACCTTGCAGCATAGTCCGCTCCATAAATCTGCGCTAAAACATCTCGTCTGTTTCCATTGCCTTCGGTTACATACAGAAGCTCTTCATCCACTTTCAATCTGAAGCTTATATCAGAGTAATATATACTCATCCTATTTATGAATTCCGCTATTTCATTTTTCTTTGCACGTTTGTATGACAGGTCTTTCTTCCTCGCCGGTATGTTAAAAAATAAATCCTGCACTATAATTCCGGTGCCGTCATCTACGGCTATATCTTCCTTTTTTATCACTTCGCCGGCTTCAAGGACAAGCTCCGTCCCTAAGGGATCTTCTCTTCTCTTAGTGTACATGATCACCCCGGATACCTTGGCAATACTGGCTAATGCCTCTCCTCTAAATCCAAGGGTATGAAGATTATTAAGGTCTGAAAATTTTTCAAGCTTGCTCGTCGCATGCCTTTTAAAAGCTGTCTCCACCTCATCGCCTGCAATGCCACATCCATCATCGCTCACCCTTATGTAATCGCTACCGTTTCCCTTGATTTGTACGGCTATGCTCTTTGCCCCCGCATCTATGGAATTCTCTACAAGCTCCTTCACTACAGATAGCGGTGACTCCACCACTTCGCCTGCTGCAATTTTATCCGATACATTTTTATCCAATATCCTTATCATCAGAGATTACCTCCTCTTTTATTTTTGCGAGTAGGCTGATGGCTTCTGCAGGTGTTACATTCATGATATCCACTTGCATAAGCCTGTCTTTCAGCTCCTGCAATTTTTGCTTATCTTTTTCCAATGTTTCCAGTTTCTCCGCATTGATATTAAGCTCGTCTGTTATATCGTCTATGGTTCTTTGCGCCTTTAGGGCATCAAAATTTACATCATATAATTTCTGTTTGTACCTCTCCGCCTCAAATTCAAGTTCCTTAAGCTTTTGCTTGGCGCTTCTCAAAAGTTCGTCTGGTACTCCTGCCAATTTTGCTACATCCACGCCGTAACTTTTTTCGGCGCTACCCTTTTTAATCTTATGCGAAAAAATCACTTTACCGTTCTTTTCAAACACTGCAATTGTAAGATTCAATAGCCCTGGAAGCACGCCTTCAAGCTCCGATAATTCATGATAATGCGTTGCAAACAGCGTCCTCACCTTAGGGTTATCACCTTGAAGCAAGAATTTGCAAAGTGCGTACGCTATGGACAATCCATCATACGTGCTCGTACCCCTCCCTATCTCATCCAGTATCACAAAGCTTTTATCCGTTGCGTTTTTAAGAATATATGCAAGCTCCGACATCTCAAGGAAAAAGGTACTCTGCCCCTTAGCCAGATTATCGCCTGCACCTATCCTCGTAAATATTCTATCCACTATTCCTATGTTCGCAGATTCAGCGGGAATGAAACTCCCTATTTGACTCATGAGCACTATGAGCGCATTTTGTCTCATATACGTTGACTTTCCTGCCATGTTGGGTCCCGTGATCAGGAGCAATGACTTCTCGTCTGCGTCTATACTGAAATTATTACCTGTAAATTGATTATATTCCATAACGGCCTCCACTACAGGATGCCGTCCTTGAACCACCTCTATATCCTTTCCGTCGTGCATGTTCGGCTTTGTATATCCGTTGTCAATTGCCACCTTTGCGAGTCCTGCGAGTACATCTATCTCCGCTATGGCGTCTGCCGTATGCATGAGCTCGAGGATCCTTTCAGATATCATATCCCTAATATTTTGAAAACAATCATACTCCCTTTTGTTTATCTTATTTTGCGCTCCGAGCACTTCCGCTTCCACCTCTTTAAGTTTCGGCGTGATGTATCTTTCGGCATTTACTAAAGTTTGTTTTCTTATGTATTCATCCGGTACCAGATCTTTGCTCGCATTTCTCACTTCAAGATAATAACCGAACACCTTGTTATATCCAACTTTCAGAGCTTTTATGCCCGTTCTTTCCCTTTCAGTATTTTCAAGACCCGCTATCCATGCCTTGCCATCTGCAATGGCTCTTTTCATGGAATCCAGTTCCTCATCAAACCCGTCCTTTATTATTTCGCCTTCGGTTATGGTAATTGGCGGCTCATCAACCAATGCATTTTCAATTAAACTGCTTACATCTTCAAAGTCATCAATTCTGTCGTAAAGCTCGTTTAAAAGTGCGCTTGCCTGTTTGTCCCCTTGCGTATTTACATTTGTGAGCAGGCTTTTTAATTCGGGAATTCGCATTAGAGATAACTTCATAGATATGAGATCCCTCGCATTTGCCCTGCCTGCCCCTATTCTTCCGCAGATTCTTTTAAAGTCGTAAATATTACCGAGAGCTTTTCGTATTGTTTTTATATCTTCTTTATGTTCCACGAACTTTTCAATCGCATCATGCCTCTTCGTGATATTCTGTAGATTTTTGAGCGGTCTTTTTAACCAACTTCTGAGAAGCCGTGCTCCCATTGAAGTCTTTGTCCTACCGAGAATATCGACTAGAGAATAGTTGCCGTCAGCTTCATACAGAGGCTCGATCAATTCTAAACTTCGCATAGTAGATTTATCCAAGCTCATATAGTTGCTCGGTGTCTCCTGATGCACCTCCACTATATGCCCGAGAGAGCTTCGTTGTGTTCTCCTTATGTATATCAAAAGTGCGCCGAGGGCGTTCACATAGGCTGCATCCTCGCTAATTCCTATCCCAAGCAATGATTTGATTCCAAACTGAGAAAAAATAGCCTCATTTATATTACTTTGCTTATAGTAGTCCGTATCCAAATAGCTTATATAAAATCCGCTTGCAGCCTCCACTACACCCGATACTTCCTTTAAAGCTGTCGGCATTATGATTTCTACAGGATTTATCGTAACCACTTCATTCTCAAGATCGGATGTGCTGTAAACCTCAAGCACTGAAAGCTCGCCCGTACTGATATCGCTGTATGCAAGCCCGAAGGTATTGTTGTTGTTTTGAGTTATGGAAAGTATGTAATTGCTACTGCCGGCCCTTAGAATCTTCTCGTCTAAAACCGTACCGGGCGTAATAACTCTTACAATTTCTCTCTCTACAAGCTTCCCGTTGCTTTCTTCCGGCGTTTGCATCTGTTCGCAAATGGCTATTTTATAACCTTTTTTCACAAGCCTTGCAATATAAGCATCCGCTGCATGGTACGGCACTCCGCACATGGGAGCCTTTTCTCCGTTACCGCTCATCCTCGCTGTAAGCGTTAACTGTAATTCCTTGGAGACAAGCTCGGCATCTTCAAAAAACATCTCATAAAAATCACCCAGCCGAAAAAATAAAATACAGCTGGGATTGTTTTCTTTGATTTCTATGTACTGCCTCATCATAGGCGTTAGTGTTTTCTTCTTATCCACCCTTAAGCTCTCTGCACCTCCGCACTCGATTCGCCTTCATTCTACTGTTCTTTATTATACTCTGAAATACCGTATTTTAGAATATCCGCCGCCTTCAATAAGTCTTCCTTATTCAATACATAGGCAAGTCTCACCTCGTCCTTACCCAAGCCTTCCGTAGTATAAAAATCTTTGGCAGGAGCAAACATCACGCTGGCTCCATCGTAAGAAAACTTTGATAACAGCCATACTAAAAATTCTTCAGCATCCGGCACGGGTAGTTTTACAGTTATGTAAAACGCTCCCTTTGGCGGTTTGCACTCTACACCGTCTATTTTTTTAAGTGCCTTGTATAGTACATCTCTTCTTTCTTCGTATTCTTCCCTTACGTTATCATAATAAGATGCATCGAGATTATACAATGCTGCCGAGCCCACCTGATCCAGCGTCGCAACGCTGAGTCTGCTTTGAGCGAGCTTCACTGCCGCCTTCATTATTTCGCCGTTCTTGGTAACTAAACAACCGATCCTCGCTCCGCATAGGCTAAACCTTTTGGACACGCTGTCTATCATAATAACGTGATCGTACATATCTTCAAACATACCGAAACTTGAAAGTTCTGCGCCGTCATATAAGAATTCTCTATATACCTCATCCGCAATAATGTACATATCATTTTCCTTTGCGATGTCGCATATGAGCCTCATATCTTCCTTGCTGAGCACGCTGCCTGTCGGATTTGCAGGCGAACCTAAACAAAAGGCCTTGGTCTTATCCGTTATAACAGCCTCTATCTTTTTTCTGTCAGCGTAACTGTAGCCTTCATTTACCTTTGTAGTAAGCGGAGTAATTTTTCCCCCCGCTTCCTTTATAAATGTCGAATAATTAGGATAGAACGGCTCAGGAATTATGACTTCATCACCCGGGTTTAGTATGCTCATGAATGTCATGACAAGCGCCTCACTGCCACCTGTTGTAACTAAGACATCTGACGGCTCATACGCTATGCCGAGTCTTTTATAGTAATTAGATATAGCTTCTCTCAGCTCCGGTATCCCCTCTGTAGGTGCGTAAGCAAGTACCGATTGGTTGAATCCCTTTACCGCTTTAAAAAATTCACTCGGTGTTTGAATATCCGGTTGTCCGATATTCAGATAATAAATCTTCTTGCCGTTTTTTTCCGCTTCATTTGCAAGTCCATAAAACTTCCTGATAGGCGAATCATTAATCTCACCCATTCTCTTTGCGATATCCATAGCGCCCCCCTTTTCCTTAAATTTTAATTTATGATTTGCGCTCGTTTTACTACACTTTTAATTATATCACTTCTTTTAAGTTCATCCATTCTTTTTCGGATGTTTAGGACATCACTTTGTGCAGATTTTTTTAAATAAATGAGAAATTCCGCATTTCCCTTTGCTCCAAAAATAGGCGAGTTGGTAATATCCTGCGGAAGAAGATAAAACTCCTCGGAAAAATTTATAACCTTCTCTATTACCTTCTCATGCACCTTTTCATCTCTGACTATACCGTTTTTGCCTACATCGCTCCGCTCGGCTTCAAACTGCGGCTTTATGAGACACACGAGTTCTCCATCATCCTTTAGCATCCTCGATGCCACCGGCAAAATAAGTCCGAGTGAAATAAACGATACATCTATGCTTATAAAATCCACAGCTTCAATACCTGCAGGATCGAAGTAACGCACATTGGTTTTTTCGATATTCACTACCCGCTTATCGTTTCTAAGTTTCCACGCAAGCTGTCCGTAGCCTACATCTATGGCAAATACTTTACTCGCTCCGTTTTGCAACATACAATCTGTAAATCCTCCCGTACTGGCTCCGATATCTGCACAGATTTTATGATAAAGATTAAGCCCAAACCGTTTTATAGCAGCTTCAAGCTTTAACCCTCCTCGCCCCACATACGGCAACCTGTCATTCCTGATATTGATTCTGGCCTTGCTCGATACCTGGCTTGCACTTTTAAGGCAGATCTTACCCTCGACCTCCACCTCCCCGGCAGATATCGCTTGCTGCGCCTTTTCTCTGGATTCATAATAGCCTTCCTCCACCAATAATTTGTCTATCCTCATTCACTATTCCCCAATCGTATTCTTTACAGTGTTCACTATTCCTTGCGCATCCATACCGTATTTTGCTCTGATTTCGTTGACACTGCCGTGCTCTATGAACTTCGTAGGATAAGTCATTGCTGTGACCTTGCCTGAAATTGATTTTGCATATTCACCGAAGCTCCCGTTGTACACACCTTCTTCTATCGTGATTACTGCAGGGTACTCCTTCGCTATTTTTTTTACGGCAGATACGGGAAAAGGCCATATTCTTCCTACATTTACTACTGAAACATCTATACCTTCGTTTCTAAGTGAAACGGCTGCATTTAAAGCCTCTTGAACCATATTCCCAATGGCTAGTATACATGCATCTTCACCCTGAACGAGCATTTCCATACCTTTTACGCCCGATTTACCGCCCGTATAAAGACTACTTCCCTCAGCCTGAAATGCTTCTCCCCTTGGATACCTGATCGCAACGGGTGAGTCCTTAGAATGCGCATATTCAAGCATTTCTTCAAGCTCTATATCACAACATGGTGCAAGTAATTCCATGCCGGGTATGGAACCCAGGTAAGAAATATCCAAAAGCCCTTGGTGGGTGGTGCCGTCCCCTCCCACTATGCCTGCTCTATCTATAGCAAACACAACAGGGAGCCCCTGCAAAAATACTTCTTCTATAATATTGTCGTATGCTCGTTGAAGAAAGGTTGAATAGATACACACTACAGGCTTCATCCCCGACTTGGCAAGCCCTGCAGCAAGGGATACCGCATGCTGCTCCGCTATCCCGGCATCTATACACCTTGTAGGATACATTCGCTGAAATTCCGTAAGCCCCGTACCGTCTATCATGGCTGCAGATATCGCTACTATACGGCTGTCTGCCCTAGCCTTTTCAATGAGAGCCTTGCCGAAAACATCTTGATAGCGGGTTTTTGTAATCAAGGTTTTGCTTGGTTCCTCCGCATCAAAGGTCGGTACCGAGTGAAACTTATCGGGTTCTTCTTCCGCAGGTTTATAACCCCTGCCTTTTTGTGTCTTTACATGTATGCAAAGTGGGCCTTCTATGAGTTTGGACTTTTCCAAAATATTTATGAGCGCCGGTATATCATGCCCGTCTATGGGCCCGTAATACTTCATTCCCAGCTCTTCAAATATAATACCGTCAAGCATCGTGTACTTTAAAAGTCTTCTTGTGTTTATCAAAAATTTTGCAATGCCCTTCCCTATAAGCGGCACCTTTTCGCAAAATTGCTTCACCTTGTTTTTAAATGCGAAATATCCCTTTGATTCACGAATATCGTTAAGGTGACTGGAAATACCGCTGCTGTTGGGAGATATGCTCATTTCATTATCGTTAAGAATCATTATCACCTTGGATTTGCGGTCGCCTATGCTGTTTATCGCCTCATATGCCACTCCGCCTGTAAGCGCTCCGTCTCCTATCACAGCAATCACGGCGCCTTCTTCATTTTGCAGTCTTCTTGCTTCAGCGATTCCCTGCGCCAGCGAAAGCGATACTGAGCTGTGTCCCGTGTCGAACAAATCGTATTCGCTCTCCTCATTTCTTGTAAAACCGCTAATACCGTTCATTTGTCTGAGCGTGTCGAATTTATCCGCCCTCCCGGTGAGTATCTTATGGACGTATGTTTGGTGTCCCACGTCCCATACTATGGCATCTTCATCCAAGTTAAAGACTTTGTGCAATGCGATGGTAAGTTCTACCACCCCGAGGTTTGATGCCAGATGCCCACCCGTAGCGGAAACCTTCTCCACCAGGAACTTTCTTATTTCTTCTGAAAGCTCCTGCATCTGAGGCACATCCATATTGGTTAATTCTTTTTTAAAATCTATTTTTTCTATATCCATATGCCCCGTTATCTACCCGCACCTTAACATAAGATCATCTGCAAGCTGCATGAGCCCTTGCGGACAAGCACACATCCCCTCTATGGCATCTTTAGCATCCTGCGTATGTTTTTTTATAAGATCATCCAATTCAACAGGTGATAATAATATTGTATAGGTTATCTTTTCATTTCGCTCATCTGCATTTATATCCTTGCCCATGTTCTTGCTGTCACCCGAAACATCGAGCTTATCATCCACCATTTGAAATGCGAGGCCTATATTTTCGCCATATTTTCTAAAGGCAGCCACCTGCCTCTCATCTGCACCTGCAAGAATCGCACCTACAACTACAGCCGCCGTGATGAGCGCCCCCGTTTTCATCCTGTGCATCTTTTCAAGCATCGTTAGACTATCCTTGTCGCTACAGGAGTTGATATCCATAACCTGCCCTGAAACCATAGCCTCTGTACCCGCTGCCATTACAATTTCATTTGCAGCTTTTATCTTTTTTAAAATTTCATCGCCCATATTATCAGACTTTGCTATGCAAGACAGCATCACTTCATATGCCAATGCTTGGAGCCCGTCACCTGCGAGTATTGCCATAGCTTCACCAAACACCTTATGATTTGTCTTCTTACCTCTTCTGTATTCATCGTCATCAAGCGCCGGCAGATCATCATGGATCAAAGAATATGTATGTATGAATTCTATAGCTGCAGCATAGTCGAGCACGCTACCGGGATCTCCGCCTACAGCCCTCGCCGCTTCCATAAGCAATACCGGCCTTACCCTTTTTCCTCCTGCATATAACGAGTACTCCATGGCTTCCCTTAAAGGCTTTGCAATCTCTTCCTTAGAAAGAAGTATTTCGCGCATTTTCGTATCTATATCATGTTTGTATTTATAGAACATATCATCCATGAGATTATTCGTCTCCCGTTATTTCGTCCACATGGCTTTTGATTTCTTCTAATTTCTCCTGACACACTTCGTAGCAAAGCTTTGCCTCTTCAAATTTACTTATGGTTTCATCTATACTCGCATCTTCGAAATCCAATTCCTTATCTATATCACTTAACTTTTTCATTACTTCTTCTAAACTTAATTCCTTAAGCTCTTCCTTCGTCATCATTTCCTCTCTCCCATTACACCGTCTCGTTTGTATATATAAGCAACTTCTATAATGCCGTTATTTCGCAATCTACCTTTCCGTCTTTCATAAGAAGTTCAAAGCTTTCTTGCCTTCTCAGCTCTGCTGCAGTAGTTATCACCTTTCCGTTTACAAGAGGCAATGCATAGCCTTTTGCCAAGTTTTTTGAAATGTCGTTGTTTTCAAGGCTTTGATTCATCTTAGCTATTTCATTTTTAAGATTCGTGAGCTTCATCTGCATGCTGGCGTTTGCAACTCCCCAAAGAGCTTCAACCGTATTCTCCATCTTTGATATTCGCATTCCTATATTTGCCTTCTTTTCAATATTTAAAAATTTTTGTAGCAACCGGTTGCCGCATGTTTCGGTTTTTCTTTCGAGCACGCTTTTAAGCCTTAAATGAATCCCTAAAAGTTCAGCACTTAACTGATCCCAGTCAAAGGCCGCTCTGTCTGCTGCAGCCGTAGGAGTTGATTCTCTTTGATCAGCTGCCATATCCGCCAGCGTCACATCTATTTCATGCCCTACTCCCGTAACCACCGGTATATTAGAGGCGAAGACCCTCCTTGCAACTTCTTCAGTATTGAATGCATCCAGATCCGTCTTCGCACCGCCACCTCTTGCGAGCACGATTATCTCGGGCGGTTCGTCCATCCCTTCAAAAACGTCAAACGCCCTGCAAATGGATGTTATCGCTTCATCTCCCTGTACATATGCTTCTTCTATCACCGTATTTATATATGGATTTTTCTTCTCTATTACCTTCTTTATGTCGGCCTGAGCTGCACTGTCCTTTCCCGTTATTATACCTATCTTCGTTGCATATAGAGGTATGTGCCTCTTTTTTTCTTTATCAAAGAGACCTTCCCCTTCAAGCTTTTGCCTGAGCATCTCAAGCTGCTTCGCCTTTTCACTTTCACCGCAACGCTTAAGTCTTTCTACATATAGCTGCATCCTTCCGGTCTTTTGGTAAACGTCAAGCCTTCCCGTGATTTCCACTTCTTCATCTTCTACATCGAGCGCATTTGAATCGATGTCATGAACGTCAAAATATACACAGTCTATACTCGCCCCGATATCTTTAAGTGAAAAGAACGCATAGTTTTTACGAGGGTCGTATTTGAAATTGCTGATTTGCCCCTTTACTGAAATTTCCCATAAGAACAAATCTTTTTTAAATTTATCTTTAATATACTCCACAAGATGTGTAACCGTAAGTGGTACCATTATATGCTTCTCCCTATGCTATTTATAATCCTTACCTATATTTGCCAATATTCCGTTTATGAATTTCGCGGATTTATCGTCACTAAATTTTTTTGCTATCCTCACAGCTTCGTTTACCGCCACCACTTTAGGAATGTCTTTTGCATAGCAGATTTCTGCCACCGCAAGCCTCAGTATCGCAAGATCCACCTTCGGGATGCTGTCTATAGTCCAGCCCTTCATCTTAGCATTCAGCTCCGCATCTATTGCATCTATATTATCCGTAACGAGTGAAAACACCTCTCTTATATATGCTTCTTCCTTACCTATGTTCTTATAATCCGAAAGTATCTTATCCACCAGCACCTTATCTGTCGTTTTGTGCACGGGGATTTGGAAAATAATCTGCATCGCTATCGTTCTTGCCTTGCTTCTGTTTATAATCAATTTCTACTCCTGATAAAATCCGTTTCCTGCGGCAAATCTATATCATCTACCAAAATATTCACTGCAACCACCTTCTCCTCAAACTCTTCTAGTATGGCTCTTCTCACGTTGTTTTGAATCATCCAAGTGATAATAGGTATATTGACACCATATTCGAGTACTACCGCTACATCAAATTCTATCGCGCCCTTTTGCCTTTTTATTCTTATGCCGCTGCTTTTAAATCTTTTATTCAATAAGCCCGATAGTATCGTTTCTACGGTTTTGTTTTTCACTCTGCTCACGCCCTTAGTGCTTGCGATGGCACGTGCTGCGCACTTCAGCATATCCTGATCATAATTTTGATTTTTTCTCTTCTCATCGCTCATAATGTCGCCCATAATCCATTCTTTCTCACGAAAGTAAGTCGTTTACAGATGAAACTATTTTACCACAGATGTATCGAGGTATGTATTTGACATATATTCAAGCGGAGAATTCATCTTAAAAAAGGCTATTTTATCGGCAATCAAACTATATTTATCTCTCTTATCCGGGTTTAGATATTTGCTCGAAACGTTGGCATACTTCAGGTACTTTCGATCATTTACCAGCGGGTGCCCTATGGCTGCAAGATGTACTCTTATCTGATGCGTACGTCCTGTCAAGAGCTTCACTCTAACTACGGTATATGTGAATTCACTGCCATTTTTATCTATTCTATTTACACGTATCGGATGTACCTTCGTAATTGCTTCCTTGGTAACATCCGGAGGTACGCTGCCATCTTTATCTGCAAAAACCGTATTGTTTTTTGCGGATTTATATAATGGATAATCTATAGTGACATCACCCCGTACTTCACCGACAACTTCCGCTACATAATACCTCTCAATACGACCTTCTTTGAAGGCCGCATTAAGCTCCCTCTGACTTGCAGCATTTTTTGCGATGGCTATAAGTCCCTCGGTATTTCTATCCAGCCTGTTTGATGTTGCAAGCGAAAAGGTTTTTTCAAAGCCGGGATCATATTCTCCCTTCTGAATAAGATAGGTTTTCACTTCATTTAGTAGTGTCCTCTTTTTTTCCGTGCTGCTCCCGTGTGTAAGTAACCCTGCCCTTTTGTATACAACCAATAAGTTGTCATCTTCAAAAATAATTTTAAACGAAGGTTTTATCTGCACCCCCTTGTCCTTTAAAATCATCCTCTTATGCTCATCATCCGAGATGTATATATGCACTGCATCACCGGCATTCAGCAAAAAGTTCTGCTTGCACTTCTTGCCGTTTACCTTCA
Organism: Eubacterium saphenum ATCC 49989; assembly: GCA_000161975.1. Classification (GTDB taxonomy): domain Bacteria; phylum Bacillota; class Clostridia; order Peptostreptococcales; family Anaerovoracaceae; genus Eubacterium_N; species Eubacterium_N saphenum. The sequence goes on along the minus strand of GG688422.1, from coordinate 748,645 downwards.
CATCCTTTCTTATCAGCTTATATATGTATGCCAGGCTCGCATTGCAATAATACTTCTTAAAAAACCTGTCTAACCGCTGCCCCGCATCATTTTCCGTTATTGTAAATTTAACCATCCCATTAAAACCCAATTTTTATCATGTTTTACCCAACTCTTTTTATTATATTCTTTTTTGCCGTACATTCAAGATCGAAAAAACAACCCGCATCGGGTTGTTTTTATTTTCAATGTTTATAATAGAATCAAAAACTACGAATTTTATTCTCCGAAAAGCGCCATTGCAAATAGCAAGTTTTAAAAATACTAAAATATAATCTTGCTATTTTTTTATAAGTCGTACCCAACTGTTCTGCAGATTATCAGCAGGCCGTTCCCACTCAACTACTGCCTCTTTACCACCTTCTGTTTTCCCTGAATAGCCATGTTTACCGCCTTTCCCATGAAGTGTAATTTCATATGCATATTTGGTTTTTGCTTTGAACAAAACTCGGTTGGTATGTTGATCGCCGGACATTTTGTCTGTATATTCCCATTTATATTCCTTAGGCATCTTAAGCACCTTGATATCACTCTTCCCTGTGACAACATTTAAGATCAATTTTTGATTCATTACATTTTTTATAGTGACCTCTCTGGGTTTATCAGGATCTACAAGCTTTTGTTCAAATAGGAATTCATCCGACTTGAGCAATTTATTATCTTCTGTAAGAGCTACAAGCCTTACCTTGCTTTCTTCTATTTCGAGTATCTTAGGTATGAAGTAGTCTTTTTTATTTGTCTTCTGCAGTACAACATTATTCTTCCAAGCTATGCCTATGGCTTTAAATTTCGTGGTTGCTCCATTTGTTATAACAAGAGACTTTTTCATTTCATCGGAATAACGTTCCTTGTATATATATCGCCCCGCAAAAACCGCAGCTACCAATAACACTATAACTATTATCCCTATGACATGTTTACGCTTCATTTAAAACCTCCAATTTGCCTTCCGATATCAAATAACTCTTGCTCGCAATCTTCTTAAAGTCCTTATCGTGACTCACCACTACAATCGTTTTACCTTCCTTGTTTAAAGCCAGCAAGGTGTCTATAACTATAGACTTGTTCTCATCATCGAGCGATCCTGTAGGTTCGTCAGCTAACATTATATCAAAAGGCTTGACCATATTCCTAGCTATCGCCACCCTCTGCTGTTCACCACCCGAAAGCTCGTATACTTTAGACTTCAGCTTATCGCCTACTCCCATCTTATCAAGAGCAGTTTGAATGAGCTCCTTTTTATTCTTTGCCTTGTTGTACTTCACGGCAAGCTTCATATTATCCTCTACCGTCATCTTCTCTACAAGTGCAAAGTTTTGAAAGAGATAAGCAATATTATTTCTTCTTAAAAGCTCACATTCCTTCTTTTTCTTTATAGGATCCAGTTTCTCGAAAGAACGCATCTCTCCATTGTCGTATGTTTCCAATGTACCCAAGATATTCAAAAGTGTAGTTTTACCACCGCCACTCTTGCCGAAGATACATATAAAGTCTCCTTTGTTTATATCTATATTCACATCATTCAGCACATGGTGCGCCCCAAAACTCTTGTTCACATTCTTAAGTGAAATCTGCGCTTCGTTACTCATCAACTTCCCTCCTTAAGCCTCGCCGCAATATCCTTATCTTCGCAATATTTTTATATCTTCGTACTTAAGATTAATCTATATTAACAGCCTTCTTTTAATTGCATTACCAACTCTCTTTCACCTTTTTTAATTTGAAAAATTTCTGCTATGCCACATATTAATGAAGTAACTATCGCTATTAACAAACTTACTAAAAGGTATGTTATGCTCCATCCGAATCTTGGTATATAAAGTATTCCTCCACTAAAAATATTTGTTGAAAATATCACAACAAACAACATCATTATGCTTATTAAATAGCTAAAAATGTTTCCAAATATTTTTTTCTTATGGATGGAGAAAAAACCATAACCAAATAATCTTGAAACATTTATCCTCGATCCATGATCATAGAAGTATGATTCCTTGCCAATTTGAAGTAATGTCCCCAAAATCAGCAGAGCTAACAACAGACCTATAAAATTTACCATGGCTACAGTTTTAAACCTGTCTATATGCCTAACGATTTCGCTGTGTACGCTCCTTAAGTCATTTATATACGACTCCGACTTTGTTTCTTTAATTACGCTTTTTAATTCATCATAAGCTTTATCCGGATTTTTAACATAAGGATGGAATTTCCCATTTACTAAAGACGTCATTTTAAGTGCTCCTCCTGCAAGTATTAAAGTATAGTCCGTATTATAAGGTGCATCCAGAGTTTTATCACTATCTAGCGTAAATAAATTCTGATTGGATTTAATAGTTAAATACCTTTCTTTTATTTTTGACTTCTTTTTACCCGCATAAAAGCTATGCGTATCATTGAGTTCCCATTTATCAAGTTTGGATATTTTTACATTTTCAGGAACCAATGCAATCCACTCATTTTTTTTAGGTTTTGAAATTTTAACCGGTTTTCCGTCTTTGCCGATTATTTTCGCATAATCAAGAAAATTCTTATTTATGTATGCGTATTCCCCTTTAAACATTTGTTTATTATTATATTCTTCATCTGTAGGTCTCCCCTCAAGTTCATCAAGAGGTGCATAATACATAAGTGCTCCCCTTTCATCTAGCTTATCCCATAATTTATTTAATCTGGGTACTACCGTCTTCTCCATTTTTTTATCATCTTTTTCTTCTGTATTTGTCCACGTACAACCAATATTCACATAGTTTTTTGCGCGCTCCCATTTTTTAATATTGGGTTTTAAATCTAAATATTGATTCAAACTAAATAGCGTAACTATCAACATATACAAAACCACAGTAAATGATATGACTTTAAAGACGGCATTGATTTTTTCATGCGTTTTTCTATAACCCTTTAAAATATTTATCAAATTTATTTTGCGAATCTTAAAAAACAATAGTAAAAATTCTATCGCTATAATAGCTATCATGACTATTAATTCAGTTAAATAAAGCTGTGCCACTACATTAAAATATCCTAAAATACTTTCCGGTTTAGTTAACAAAAAAAGAATAACATTTATAACTAAAAAAGAAATAATAAAGGGTGGTAACATCAGGTTAAATGTCTTTTTCAAGCAAAACTTCAGCTTATTGTGCCCTAAAAGAGATGAAATTGCGAATTCTCTAGATAGTGAACTGTTATATATTATGTAGCAAAAAACTAATGCTATAATAATTATTATCATCATCATTATATATAAAAATCCCTGTACTTGCGTAAAATCTCCTGTCACCGTAAATTCATTATCTTCTTTTGCTTCAAGACCCAAAGTTTTATTAAGAGCAACAATAAATCTTTTTACATCTTCATCAGTTCCTTTTAAATGATAATCACCATTGACCATATTGTCCTTGATTTTATCAAACGCTTTAATTTCGACATTTTTTGTGGTTAATAAATTTAGTGATTCGCTTTTTGAAAATTTATTAAGCCCGCTTTTATTCTTTTCTATTTCTATGTTTTTAAAGTCTTTTTCAAACCACCTTGATTCATGCAAAAATACAAATATCATTACTTTACGTTTATCATCATTTGTGTTTTTGGGAATATATACATCTTTAATAAAACTCACATTATGTTTTTTTGCTAATTTTTGTATCTCCAAAATATTTTTCTTTGTATTTTTAGGATTAGATAATATATTAATTGGTTTATTAAACTTGTCTATGAATTGTTCCTTAAACAAATCATCGCACATTAAAAAATGTCCTATAACTATCATTCCGATTGCAAAAACACACAATAAACTTATTATCTTTTTCATATATTACACCTGTTTGTTTTTTTATAAAAAACGGTGCTGTTATTTAAACCTAGGTATATCAGCACCGTTTTTGTATTTCAACAACTACTTAGTATTAGCCCACGCTTTGTTTCCCCAAAGGGCTCTTTCCCAAGAAGCTGAAGCCCTTCTTTTCTTTTTTATCCAACCAGAAGTACTTCGCACTCCTCCTGCTCCTTGGACAGTTGTCCTATGAGTTTTCCCTTTGTGATCATAATGCGACCACACATAATAGTCTCCTACACCATGTCTCCATTTGCCACCGAGAAAACTTTTCCATCCACTGTCGTAATTTAGAGGCTCTACATCTTGATTTCCTGTATCTAAGTTTACCTTATAACCTAAACCCTTTTCATACGGTAATCCTTTTAAACTCTTCTCGTTAGTTTTAGCAAATATCAAGCCCGTCGATGTGAGTAGCATTAACGCTAGCGAGAAAACCAAAACTTTTGATTTCATTTTTAATCCTTCCTTTCTTGCAAAAAAACATTTTTAAAATCGAGATTTTTAGCAGCTGCAGTGGATCTCTCCACTGCATTATAGTATAAACTAATTTTTTGACATGTCAAACCTTTTTGCAAAAAAACACTTCGCGAAACAAAAAAATATAGGAGTCCTAACTGTATTATGAAAAATGTCCTATGCTACAACTTGTAGTCTGCTCCCTTACGAATAGCATTTCTTAGACTAAAAATAGGATTGTTTCGTTTAAGCGTCTTTTTATCTTCCTGTTGCCAAGAAATATATTCAACTAAAGCATTTTCCGTAAAGGTGACTTTCACTTTGCCATATCCTCAAGTTCCTCAATAGTTTTAACTACAGTGCGGCCTTGAGAAAGTTGTTCAATCGGTCTTTCAATTTTAGCCAGATACTCATTATTCCTGCGAGTTTTTTCAAGTTCGTTATATTCTTTTTCGCTTAAAATAACAAGGTTTTCGTTGTGCGGTCGAGAAACTAAAATCTTTTCGCCGGTACGAACAAGATTGCTGATCTTTTTAAAATCATTCCGAATATCTGTGGTTTTTAATACTATCATCGTTATTCTCCTCTTTAGACATACGGAATTTGCGTCTTTAGTTTTAATTGTCTGTCTGTTTGAGCTGCCAGATTCATATCGTGAGTCACTATCAAGATAGTTTTTCCAAAACTATTTCGCAGATCTTTAAGCATTACAAAGACCGTATCACTCATCCTAGGATCGAGCGACCCTGTTGGCTCATCCGCAAGCACGATATCGCCCGGCTTTAATATACATCTTGCGAGTGCCACACGTTGCTGCTCCCCTCCTGACAGAGTGTTGCATTGCATCTTTTTTAAACCTAAAATCCCAAGTTTTTTAAGGACTTCATCAATGCGTCTCTCTTTTTCTTTTTTAGAAGATTTCACATAATTCATTGCGATGAGTAAATTCTTCTCCACGGTTTCGTTTGATATAAGTGCAAAGGATTGAAATAAATAATTTATCTTATTTCGCCTTAATTGTGTCGCCTTTTTACTATTTATCTTTGGAAGTTCCTCACCGTCTATTAATATCTTACCTCCGTCAATCACTTCTAACATTCCAAGCATATTTAAAAGCGTAGATTTACCACTGCCGGACGGCCCTATTATAGATACTATTTCTTTTTCCTTAATTGAAAAACTAACACCCTTAATAACATCTCTATGCCCGTAGCTTTTCCTTACGTTAATAAATTCAATTTTATTCATACGACACCCTATTCTTACGATTTCAAAAAACTGACTATACGCTTATACGCACCCTTTTCGATGGCTATGTAAAACAATATAATTTCAAATATACCCATAATAAGCACCAACGCACTACTAATCCTACATCTAATCACTTGGCTTGCTACAAAATCCAAAACTAACACCAGAATACACAATATCACGATAGGTGAATAGATACGTGCTCTGTTATGCCCCATAAATCTTTTGATTATTATTTCCTCTTCAAAGGTCACCTTATACAGCGAAATTATTATTGCCAAGAAAATTAAAATACTAACCATTAATAATATAATGCCGAAAGTAAATAACTGTATTGTCTCAGACAATCTTTTTTGAATGCCGTCAACATGTTCGCTGACAGACTTAAATGTCAATTTGTTATCAGACAAATGATATTTTTTTAGAACACTATCATTTACATACTTTTGTTTTGCCTCTTTCGTAAATTTTAAATATGAGTTTTTCAGCCCCGATGCAAACAAGCTCCCTTTTTCCATAAATATCATATTATTTGGTGTCGATAAAAGAACCACCGCTTTATCCGTATAGCTTTCATAATCTGCATCTGCATTCCATGTAAACAGCTTCTTTTCAAATGTATATTCTACAAATTCTATTTTTTTAGGATTCTCTTTATCTACATTCTCTTCTCTAATGATCTTTTTGATAAGTTCTCTGTCTTGTTTATTTATGCTATTTGAAACAAGATAAACTCTAGTACCTTCATTTGCCTTTTTCATCAACGACGGGTCTACATTGTTGCCTGTATCCTTTAGATAATTAGGAGATAATACAAATTCACAATAAGGATTGTGAGGTACATATTTTACCTCACCGGATTGTCTGTTTTTTCTCAAAGTTTTGTTATCATAAATTTCCGAACTAACTATGTATACCCCATCTTTACCTGCGATCGACTTATACCATTTATACATATCTTCATCCAATTTATCAGAATTTCCCTGCATCGATGACTCATCATCTCCCTGCTCTGTGCCTGAAAGAATATGAATATCCTTTACAGCTTCCCACGCTTGTCGTATCTTCTCATTTTTAGATACTTCCTTCATCGGCCCGTCTATAGCAGCTCCTGCCCCTACAAGACCCGCGTTACCAACTAAAAATAAAACGATCATTGCTATCATGATGCCTTTTTTAGAAATTCTATTGCGTATTGCATCTATAGGCGATATCATAAAAATAAATGCTGAAGCTATCAAAACAATTATGCAAATCAATATGAAATTTAACAGGCCTACAAAAAGCATAGTGCTGAAAAACATAGATGATAAAAAAGAGCCTTCTGTAAAAACAAGCCCATATCCCGACAAACAAAAACATAGAGATGAAGCCTGCAGCCAAAATAGGAGAATATATTTTAACTGCAAAATCCTTCCTTGACCATCCTTGAAGCAGTAAATTCCCCATATTTTTTAACTCTTTTACAGTTAGCAAGCAAACAGCTATCAACAAAAGAATTTCAAAAATTGCAACCAACACCGGGAAAGCTACTTCATTGCCCCAATTAGAAGAATATTCTTTTCTCCAATCCGGCAGTGCTTCCTTGTCAATGCCTGTGCCTTTTGTTAACTCATTGAAAAATCGATTCTTTTGTTTATCGTTTTTAAGACCAAGTACTATATATTTCCCCTCTATCTTTTCATCGTCATTTAAAACCGTCGCTAATTTATTTATAACAACTGCGCCACCATATCTAAAATGCGGCAAATCATTCAGCATATTTATTGAACCTTGGTCTAACCCCAGCGTTGCATCGTCATTTTTACTTTTTAATAATTTTTGCAATTCTTCGGTGTCAAATATCTTTTTCCCGAAAAATTCATAATCAAAACCATCGGCATACCTCTGCACGTCGCCGTATATTGATGCCTGTATCCCTCTGTCATTTGATAAATAAGATATTCTTAAAAGCACTAAATTATTTTCACCCGCAAGCGCAAACAACTTTGATTTAACCATTTGCTTTTTTCGTTCCGGTATATTTGCTATTGTAAATTTCTGACCCTTTTCAAAAGCTAATTGCTCCACTTCTGTTGTATATTCTTGAGCTTGTCTCGACATGTATACGAATGAAAACAGTAGTCCCTGCGATAAAACAAGGACTACTGCCATTATAGCCATAAGATTTCTGCTTAAAAATTTTTTCACTACCATTAAACCCCGAGAAACCCTAATAATTAATTATTTGCAATACCAATAACATCTTGCAGTGCCAGTTCCAATAAATTTTTCAGCATAAGCATCTGGGGCTTTAGCTTTTTTCCAGCCGGAAGACGCTCCATTTGCTCTTGCTCTTTTTTTGAATCGATGCGTCCCTAATTCTTCGCCGCCTTTATAACTTTAAAACTCGGCTAGCACTTGCTAATCTCAAGATTTATGCTATCAAACTTTTTTTAGTTTGTCAATCTCTCCTTGTGTTTTTACACCGTAACCTATGCTTTGATCTCCGAATTTTTGTTTTATTTCGTCCATGACCTTATCCACCTCTCGCTCCTTTATCCCTTCCTGTTCGCCCTGTGAGAATATACTATATTGGCTACCTATGTCTTTACAATCCGGTCTCAAATCTATTCCCGTTATACTCATAGCTCTCAGCTTCTTTGAAAAATCCCAACTTGCCTTTATGAGCGAAAAGGCTTCTTCCGCTATATGTCCGGTCACATCCGTTGGGAGCCTCAGTTTCTTTTGCCTGGAATATGATTTAAAGTCGCTATCCTTTATAACGACTTTTACTCCGGCTGCAAACAAATTATGACTCCTAAGTCTCTTTGCAACCATTTCACTTAAGCCCCAAACTTCCTTCTTTACCTGAGTACTCGTGACCAAATCCTCTTTGAATGTTTTGCCGTGCCCGATGCTCATAGGATCTTCGTTATCTTTATAGTATTTTACCTCATCGCTTGATTTACCGTTTGCACTATCTATGAGTTCATAAATTTTTACGCCAAGTTCAGCCTTAAGAATCTGCGGCTCCGCTGCAGCTAAATCTTTTATTGTATATATGCCGTAAGAGTTCAATAGCTTTGCCGTTATCTTTCCCACCATGAAAAACTCAGAAACAGGTAGCGGCCACAACACCTCTTTATAATTGTCCCGACTTATTACCGTGGTGGCGTCGGGCTTTTTATATTCGCTACCCATTTTTGCAAACACCTTATTAAAGCTCACACCTGCGGAAAGCGTGATTCCAAGCTCCTCTCTCACCTCGCCTCTTATCTTATCTGCGATTTCCTTGCCCGTGCCGAATAATTTTATGCTCCCTGTCACATCAATCCACGATTCATCTACGCTGAACTTTTCTATTCTGTCCGAATACCTGTAAAAAATATCGTTAAAAAGCTTGTGATACTTGATATATTCATCATAATGCGGGCTCAAAAGTTCCAAATCCTTGCACTTGTTTTTTGCCGCCCATATGGTCTCGCCCGTTTTTATACCGTACTTTTTTGCGATTTCATTCTTAGCAAGAATGATGCCGTGCCTATTCTTGGGGTTGCCCGCCACAGCTACCGGAAGATCCTTAAGCTCCGGATGTTTTAAAAGCTCCACGGAAACAAAATAAGAATTCATATCACAGTGTAATATAACCCTATCGCTATACATCTTCCCCCGCCCTTATCACCTTGACGTTCTCCTTACCGAAGATAACTTCCAGATCGCTCTCAAGTTCCGGTGTTAAACGCACTCCTTGCATCTTCATCTTGTAAACCTTATCCTCTATATATAATAAGAACTCCATCGCTCCCGGCTCGCTAGATTCAAGTGATTTCAAAAACTCTATTTTTTTATTCGCCTCTTCAGAATTCAATTTTTCAAGGAGCCTGAGCTTGACTACCATATCCTCCGGCGTTTTTTCTTCACTTGGAAGAATTATATCGCTAACCAAAAGATTGTACTCCACGCCATCTCTTGAAGACAACTTGCCTTCTGCGATAATGACCATGTCTTCATCCAAGATTCTCCTGTATTTTTCATAGATCGACGGAAAAATTACCATCTCCATCCTTCCCGTCATATCTTCAAGATTTGCGAATGCCATCATCTCACCCTTTTTTGTAACGATGGTCTTGACGGTTGTAATCAGCCCCGCAAGCTTCACTCTCTGTCCTTCCCTATAAGCTGACGATTTGCTCGCTACATCTTCCTCATCGTCGCTGTCGGCCTCAGGATTGATATTTCCTAAGACGTCGGTAATCCTTCCCTCAAGATATTGTTCATACTCCTTCATGGGATGCGTGGTTAAATACATGCCCAGAGCCTCCTTCTCGAATTTCATTTTCTGAGCATCTTTAAACTCCGGAATATTTGGGATTTTCTGAGAAAACTGCTCTCCCTCTATCTCACCCTCTTCGAATAAACTCATTTGATCGGCCGTAATGCCTTTATTGCTTTTTTTCTTCTGTTCCAAGGCATCATTGTAAATAGATAGGTTGGCGGCCATGGTCCCTTCAAAATCTCTAAACGCACCTGCACGAATCAAATTCTCAAGTACGCTTTTATTCACCTTTGAGATATCCATATCCTGTACGAACGTATACATATTATCATATGCTTTTCCCTTGCTTTCTCTAACCTTTACAATATGATCCGCTGCATTGTCTCCCACATTTTTTACATCTGCAAGCCCGAATAAAATTTCATTCCCCCTTGCTTCAAACGTAACGCCGCTCTTATTCACATCCGGCGGCAATATTTCTATATTCATATCTCTGGCATTTTTAATATATCTTGCCATCTTACCGTCATTTCCACTTGCGCTCGCTAAAAGCGATGCCATAAACTCCACGGGATAATGCGCCTTTAGATATGCCGTTTGATATGAGATGACCGCATAGGCCGCTGCATGTGATTTGTTAAAAGCGTAGGAAGCAAAGCTCTCCATTTCATCGAAAATTTCGTTCCCGACTTCCTTAGGTATTCCCCTCTTCACACACCCTTCTACCACTTCCTCATCGTCTGTAACCGGTGCGTCACTGATCTTGCAGCTCTTTTCATTTTCTTCCGCCCAATATTCATTCTCCGTACCGAACAGGAATATCTCCCGTTCCTTTGCCATCTCATCCGCCTTTTTCTTACTCATAGCTCGCCTTACGAGATCCGCTCTTCCGTAAGAATACCCTGCAAGCTCTCTAACGATCTGCATTACCTGCTCCTGATATACAAGGCATCCGTATGTAAGTGACAAAATTGGCTTTAAGGCGGGGTGCTTATACTTTATCCGGTCAGGATGTCTTTTGTTGAAGATGTAGTTATCCTTAGAATCCATGGGGCCCGGTCTATATAGTGATATCCCCGCTATAATATCTTCTATTGAATCGGGCTTTAGATCCTTCATAAATTCAGTCATGCCTTCGCTTTCGAGCTGAAATATCCCTTCCGTATTTCCTGAAGAAATGAGTTCGTACACCTTGCTGTCATCATAGTTTGAATCATCGAAATTTATCTTTATTCCATGATTCCTGTATACCATGTTTTTGCAGTTCTCTATAACCGTAAGATTTTTAAGCCCCAAGAAGTCCATCTTTAAAAGTCCCAGTTCTTCTATTGTAGTCATGGTCATCTGCGTGCAAAAGCCTTTGTCGGACTTATAAATCGGAACGTAGCTGTCTATACTCTCCTTTGATATCACCACTCCTGCAGCATGGGTACCTGCATTCCTAACCATGCCCTCAAGCTGCAACGCCATGTCCACTACTTCCTTGCTGTCCTCACCTTCCTCATACAATTCCTTAAAGTTGCTGTCCTTGAGCGCATCGCTGAGAGTAACCCCGAGCCCCGGAGGCACGGCCTTTGCAAGCCTATCCACTTCGCCGTAACCAGCATTCATAATTCGGCCCACATCCCTTATTGCGGCCTTTGCCTTTAGCGTTCCGAAGGTAACGATTTGAGCTACTCTATCGTCTCCATATTTATCGATTACATAATCTATTACCTCTTGCCTTCTATCCTTACAAAAATCTATATCTATATCCGGCATGCTGACCCTTTCGGGGTTTAAAAACCGCTCAAAAAGCAGGTTGTATTTGATAGGATCTACGCAGGTTATATCAAGACAGTAGGAAACCAGACTGCCCGCAGCGGAGCCCCTGCCGGGGCCTACGGGGATGCCTCTTGTTTTAGCATAATGAATAAAATCATGAACAATCAGAAAATACTCGTCATACCCCATATTATGAATAGTATCGAGTTCAAATTCCAACCTTTCTCTGAGCTCATTCGTAACGTTTTTATGTCTTTTTTCAAGCCCCTCGCAGCATAATTTTCTTAGATATCCTTCCTTCGTCTCCCCTTCGGGAACCTCAAAATCCGGCAAATGCTGCGAATTAAAATCAAAGTCAAAATTGCATTTTTCTGCTACTTCCAGGGTATTCTCTATTGCTTTTGTTTGCCCCGGAAAGAGCATTCTCATCTCATCTTCACTTTTTAAATAAAAATCATCGCTCGGGAACTTCATCCTCACTTCATCCGAAAGTCTTGCGCCCGTCTTAATGCATAAAAGCACATCGTGCATCTTTGCATCTTCTTTTTTCACATAGTGCGAATCATTTGTAGCTACCAGCTTTATGCCAGTTTCCTCAGACATTTTCGTCAGTTCCCTGTTTATAATCTGTTCTTTATCAAGCCCGTGATTTTGAATTTCCAGATAAAAATTCCCCTCGCCGTAAATATCTCGATACTTTATGGCCGTCTTTTTTGCTTCTTCATAATTCCCTTCTAATATGAGTTCCGGAATCCTTCCTGCAGGACAGGCTGAAAGCGCAATTAAACCCTTTGAAAAGCGCTCCATTAAATTTTCATCTATCCTCGGTTTATAATAAAATCCTTCTTTATTCGCTATAGATACGAGTTTTATGAGATTTTTATAGCCTTCTTCATTTTTTACAAGAAGTATAAGATGATTCGGTGACTTTTCCTGCACCTCTATAGATCCTCTTGCAACATAAACTTCGCAGCCTATGATAGGCTTAATTCCCTGCTTTTTACATTCCTTATAAAACTCAACAACCCCGAACATCGTGCCGTGATCTGTGAGCGCCAAGCTTTTCATACCAAAACGAGCAGCCTCGGCTACTAAATCCCGTATCCTGGCTGCTCCATCCAACAAACTGTATTCACTATGCACATGTAAGTGCGTAAAACTCATATATTACACATCCTATTCCTAACTTATCTTCACTATAAGCTCATTCGCCTTGACTTCCTTTCCTTCCTCAACATAGATCTTGTCGATGATTCCGTTAGCCGTTGCGAGTATATTGCTTTCCATCTTCATAGCTTCAATAATCGCTATAGGATCGCCTTCCTTCACTTCATCCTTGTCGGCAACCAATACCTTCACTATTTTTCCCGGTATATTTGCGCCCACCTCGTATGGGTCGTCTTCCGCCGCAAACACCACCGACTGTCCGGCTACCGCAACGCCTGCATCCTTGTCCAACACCTTGATGTTCGACCTGTTGCCGTTTACCTCGAAAAGCACTTCTCTAAATCCTTCTACGTCAGGCGCCTTTATCTCTATGAGTTTTACAGTAAGTTCCTTTCCTTCCGCAATCTTTATATCCGATACTTCGCCTTCCTTCATTCCATGGAAGAACACATCGCTTCCAACGTATCTGAAACTGCCTTCCGTATTCATGGACTTAATATAATCTTCAAACACCTTAGGATAGAGCGCATAGCTCAACGCTTCTCTTTCGCTGCCTTCTAAATCGTATTCATCCTGTAATTTTTTCTTGATTTCATCGAAATTTTCATCCTCAAGCAATTCTCCCGGCCTGCATGTGATCGGCTTCTTTCCCTTTAGAACTACTTCCTGCAAGTCTTTAGGGAACCCTCCTTCAGGCTGTCCTATCATTCCTTCAAAATATGAAACTGCTGAATCCGGGAAGTCTATGCTCTTTCCTTTCTCCACTACGTTTTCAGGTGTCAGTTCATTTTGAATCATAAATATGGCAAGATCGCCCACCACCTTTGAAGACGGTGTTACCTTGATTATATCACCGAGCATCTCGTTTACTTTTTTATACATTTCCTTAACTTCATAGAACTTATGCCCCAGCCCGAAACTTTCAACCTGCGGCTTTAAGTTGGAGTATTGGCCTCCCGGTATTTCGTACTTATAGATTTCCGCAGTCGGTGATAGGAGGTCTGATTCAAATTGTGAATAAATAGGTCTCACCGCACTCCAGTAATCGGATATCCTCTGTGATTCATCAAGATCTATACCTGTGTCCCTAGGGGTGTTTTGCACGGCTGCCACTATTGAATTGAGTGACGGCTGACTGGTAAGCCCCGCCATGCTGCTGTATGCGGCATCCGCTATATCCACTCCCGCTTCGGCTGCCATAAGCACTGCCGCTACGGCATTGCCGCTGGTATCATGAGTATGGAAATGTATAGGAATGTCTATGGCGTTTTTAAGCGCATCTATGAGCACCTTCGCCGCATGCGGTTTCACAAGCCCCGCCATATCTTTTATGCCGAGTATATGTGCCCCTCTCTTTTCCAATTCCTTTGCCATTCTCACATAATAGTCCAGGTTGTATTTCGTCCTTTTACCGTCAAGCACATCTCCCGTATAGCACAAGCACGGCTCTGCAATCTTGCCTTGCTTTAGCACTTCATCCAAGGATACCGTCATGCCCTCTATCCAGTTTAAAGAGTCGAATATCCTAAATATGTCAATGCTCTTTGCGGCTTCCTGTATAAATCTTCTTATTACGTTATCCGGATAATTCTTATATCCTACCGCATTCGCACCTCTTATCAGCATCTGTGTGAGGGTATTCGGCATCTTTTGTCTTAACATATCAAGCCTTTCCCACGGATCTTCCTTGAGGAATCTGTAAGCAACATCAAAGATTGCGCCACCCCACATTTCATATGAAAATAAATCTCTTCCATAAATCGCAGTTGCCGTTGCAATCTTTTCCATGTCAAGGCTTCTTACTCTCGTAGCCATTAGTGATTGCTGTGCATCACGCATTGTGGTGTCCGTAATTAGCAGCTTTTCCTGACCCGTTATCCACTTGCTAAACTTTTCAGCACCCATGTCATCAAAAAGCTGTTTTGTTCCCTTTAGCTCAGCCACCTTGGATTCATCCACATTAGGAATTGCGGGAACGTCAAAATCAGGTTTTACTCCCTTTGTATCATTTACCACCTTCTCTGCAATAAATGTGAGTAACTTGCGTTCCCTATCCTTGCTTGGTCTTATATTTAACAGCTCAGGATTCTCGGCTATGAATCCTGTATCACAGTTACCTTCCTTGAATTTCTCATGATTCAAAACGTTGGCAAGAAAGGCCATGTTTGTTTTTACGCCCTTGATCTTAGTCTCACTAAGCGCTCTCAAGGATTTTTTCCTGGCCTCTTCAAATGTCCTTGCATAAGACGTGATTTTAACAAGTAAGCTGTCGTAATACGGAGAAATAACAGCGCCTGTAAATCCGTTGCCTCCATCGAGTCTTATACCGAACCCTGAAGCGCTCCTATACAAGTTGATCGTGCCCGTATCAGGAGCAAAATCGTTGGCAGGGTCTTCTGTTGTAATTCTGCATTGGATGGCCGCACCTATAGGCTTTACGTCTTCCTGACTTTTTATTCCGATTTCATCATCCCCGAGTTTGCACCCTGAAGCTATCATTATTTGGGCATGCACTATATCTATTCCGGTAGTCATTTCAGTAACCGTGTGCTCCACCTGTATTCTCGGGTTCATCTCAATAAAATAATGATTTCCATGTTTATCGAGCAAAAATTCCACGGTTCCTGCACTTCTGTAATTCACAAACTTTGCTATCTTTAGTGCGTCTTCACATATCGCCTTTCGCTTTGCATCATCCAGACAAAGTGCCGGTGTGAATTCTACCACCTTCTGATGCCTTCTCTGTATAGAACAATCTCTTTCGTACAAGTGAACTAAATTACCGTAGTTGTCCCCCAGTATCTGCACTTCAATGTGCTTAGGGCTTTCCAAATATTTTTCTATAAATATATCATCTATTCCAAACGCCTTTTTCGCTTCGCTAAGTGCACTTCTAAAGCTTGGAATCAATTCCTCTTCGGAATGCACTATTCTCATTCCTCTACCGCCTCCACCTGCCGCAGCTTTGAGCATAACGGGATATCCGCATTTTTCTGCGAATTCCTTTGCAGCCTTTTCAGACGGTATGGCTTCCTCAACACCGGGGATTGTAGGCACTCCCACTTCTTGCGCGACAAGCTTTGATTGTATTTTATCTCCCAGTTGTCCCATCATTTTATAGTCGGGGCCTATGAATACAATCCCTGCATCTTCACAGGCCTTTGCAAATTCAACGTTTTCAGACAGAAATCCATATCCCGGGTGTATGGCATCCGCTCCTTTAGCCTTTGCCATTTCTATGATTTCATCTATAGCAAGGTAGGCTCCTATAGGCGTTTTACCTTCTCCTATCAAGTATGACTCATCCGCCTTGGTTCTAAACAGCGAATTTTTATCCTCTTCTGAATATATAGCAATGCTTCTGATTCCTAACTCTTTGCAAGCTCTCGCTATCCTTATAGAAATCTCTCCTCTGTTCGCTATCAAAATTTTCTTAAATTTATTCACCATTCATTCCTCCACAAGATATGTATTTAAAATATCCCTCATTATACCACATTATTCTGTTCTTGTTGGTTTGGCATCTGCTGAGCAACCTTTTTATCCGTCACTATCGAACCCAGTTTTAAAGCTTTCTTTTCAAGCTCCAATACTACATTGTTTATTTCGGCAACGTGTTCGGGTTCGGCATTTTTGGCTATCATGAGATCGGTATTATACAGTATATCCTCAATACTGTTATGTATTTTGTTTAGCCTTTCCCTCATCACTTCTATTCCTTCTTCATCCGTCTTTTCGTGTACCGCACTCGGTGTTCCTTCTATGCTGTCTCCCACTAGCTCATATTCACTCACTTCGTGAATCGCCTCGACATCATATCCATACCTTTTTTCTATTTCACCCTTCAAATAATCCTTTGATTCATTTTCTCCGTGAACAAGGAATATTTTTTTAGGCTTTCTTTGGAAGCCGCCAACCCAATCTAAGAGTCCCAACATGTCGGCATGCCCTGAAAATCCTTCCAGATTGTATATCTTCGCATTGACGTGAATCTTCTCACCAAACAATTTTATATCCTTAACGCCGTCTAAAAGATTCCTTCCAAGCGTCCCTTGGGCTTGATATCCTACAAAGACGATGGACGATTTTGGGTCCCATGCATTGTGCTTTAAGTGATGCCTTATTCTACCCGCTTCACACATACCGCTGGCAGAAATAATCACCTTCGGATCCTTGTTAAAGTTTATCGCCTGAGACTCTTTACTGCTGAGCGTAAACCTTAAATTTTCTATGGTGAGCGGATTATCGCCGTTCAAAATATAGTCCCTCGCCTCTTTGTCAAAGGCTTGAGCGTTTCTTTTAAAGATTTCCGTTGCGGATGTCGCCATCGGGCTGTCTACATAAAACGGTATTTCCAAAAGCCTCTTTCCCCATTTACCGCCTTCCTTAATGTATCGCTTAAGCTCATATATCAATTCCTGTGTTCTTCCTACGGCAAACGCCGGTATCACTACGGAGCCGCCTTTTTTAGCAGTATCTATAATTATGTCTACGAGTTTATCTATTCTTGCGTCTCTAAGCGGGTGGGTTCTGTTTCCATAAGTCGATTCCATAATCACGTAATCCGCCTTTTTGATGATTGTCGGATCTCTCAATATAGGACGGTCTTTTACCCCTAAGTCTCCGGTAAAAACTATCTTGCTGGTTTTATCCCGTTCTTTTACCCAGATTTCCGTAATTGCAGAGCCCAAAATATGTCCGGCATCATTAAATACTATCTGCATCTTGTCATTGATATCTACAAGCTGATCATACAATATCGGCACTACTTGCTTTAGCGCAAGCTCGGCGTCTTCCATAGTATAAAGGGGTTCTACAAGAGGTCTTCCCGCCCTTTCATTTTTGCGGTTTTGCCACTCCGCTTCCATTTGGTGTATATGTGCGCTGTCACGAAGCATCACTCCCAGTAAATCGGCTGTCGCATCTGTGCAGAATATCCTGCCCGTGAATCCTCGTTTTACCAATAGCGGTAACCTGCCGCAATGATCTATATGTGCATGCGACAATACGACGTCTTCTATCTGATCTATGTCAAAGGGGAAGGGCTCCGCATTGAGCTTTTCTTGGGCTCGCCCTCCTTGAAACTGCCCGCAATCCAAAAGGACCCTATGTCCTTCACCTTCTATCAAATGACATGATCCTGTTACCCCTGTTGCAGCTCCGCAAAATTTTATCTTCATGCTCAGCTCCTTCTTTGTTATGACTTCTCTTTTATATCCAATTGTTTCATACTGTCTACACTTATCGCCATGGTTGATGCGTTATGCAAAAACGCCGCAGTGTTAAGTCCTATCACATTTGTTATTCCGCCCAGCATAAACAGGCTGTTACAGCCTATGATCGCCATATGATTCTTATTGATCTTCTTTATCAATGCATTGCCTATATTTTTTACGGTTACAAGCTGATATAGATCACCGGGCAGGGTTATATCCGCCACTTCCCTCGCTATATCAGAGCCGTCCCTCATAGCAACGGAAACGTCCGCTGCCGCCAATGCGGGCGAATCGTTAATTCCATCTCCCACCATCATAACCGTGCTGCCCGCATCCTGCAATTCTTTTATGATTCTGTTTTTATCATCCGGCAACACCTGAGACCTGTATTCATCAACTCCGATTTTTTCTGCAACCGCCTTCGCCGCATTCTCGCTGTCTCCCGTGAGCATGATGACCTTTTTTATACCGCTTTTTCGAAGGCTCTCTATCACTTCTCTTGCCTCTTCCCTAGGCGGATCCTCTACCAAAAATATCCCTACGAGTTTTCCACCGATAGCAAGGTAAACCGCAGAATTCGTAGTGCTTATGCCTGCAATAATTTCCCTTGCCTCATTGCTGACATCTGATTGTTCATCCTCTAAAATGAAATGCTTGCTTCCTATCACCACTTTTTCACCATAAAGCGTAGTGCTGATGCCGTGCGCAACTATATAATTTACCTCGGTATGCTCTTCTCTATGCTCTATTCTCCTGTCCATAGCTGCCTTTACTATCGCTCTGGCTACGCTATGCGGGAAATGCTCTTCAATGCAGGCCGCCACCTTTAGCAATTCATCTTCCGTATACTTATCGCTCAAAGATATGATGCGTTCAAGTACAGGCGTTGCCTTTGTAAGGGTTCCGGTTTTATCAAATACTACCGTGTCCACCTCAGACAGTGTTTCAAGGTGCTTACCGCCCTTTACCATCATTCCTTCCGTGGTTGCCTGTTTCATAGCACTTATAACCGAAATAGACGTAGTGATTTTGAGCCCGCATGAATAGTCGACCATGAGCACGGCTGCCGCCTTAGTGATGTTTCGTGTAAACAACAACACAAGACCCGCTCCAAAAAAATTAAACGGCACGATTTTATTCGCCACATGCTCTGCCTTAGTTTGAATGTTTGCTTTTAAGTCATTTGAATTTTCTATTAGGTCTACAATCTTGCTTACTCTTGCATCGGACGGTAGCTTGTCCGTTCTAATTACTATATCTCCGTTTTCTACCGTAGTGCCTGCAAATACCGTATCGCCTTTTTCTCTTGGGATTGCCAGTGGCTCGCCTGTTAAAGTGGACTGGTTTATATCCGCCAAGCCGCTGCAGATCTCTCCATCTACAGGAACCATGCACCCCGTTCTCACTCTTATCAGATCACCTTTTTTCACGCTGCTGAGCGGCACCTCCACTTCAACATCCTTGTTTACAACCCAAACCTTATCTACATTTATAGCTATGCTCTTTGCCAATGTAATTTTCGCTTTTCTCTTAGTATAATCTTCGAATATCTCTGAAATTGAAAGCATATACATTATCGAGCTTGCCGTTGAAAACTGCCTCATCAAAATTGCCGATGAAACCGCCGCAGCATCCAGCACCGCAACGTTCAGCCTTAGCTGTCTCAGCTCTTTAAGTCCTTCTTTTATAAATTGCCATGCCTTATAAAGGGTATATATCGTAGATATGGGGGTCGGCAAAATATATTTGCTCACTCCTCTAAGCACTGCTTGCTTGATTATGTCAAAGAAGACTTTATTATCCAGCACCTTCATAGAAAGCTCCGTGGCGGGCTTTATTTCGCTCAAATCCAGGTTATCCAGCGTTTCTATAACTCTATCCCTTGCACCGCTTTCATATTCTAAAGTTATGCTCCCGTTTGCATCCGCCGCAGTAGCATTTAGTATATGTTCATCGTCTAAAAGCAAGGCTTCAATACCTCTTGCCTTTTCAAAGCTGAATGCGCCCATGCCGCATCTTACTCTAATCCTGTTATTGCGATCATATTTTAATTCATATTTCATCTTCACACCAATTTATTCCACACAAAAACATTGCAGCCTTTGTGCAACTCCAAACAATACACTCTATACAAGCTATATTTATTTGCCTGTGATTACCTGTGCATCCTTATAAATATCTTCCGCTTCTTCCTTTATATCTTGCAAAGATGCCTTTGCCACCTTTTGAAATTTAATTCCTTCTACTACACCCTTAACAGCATATTCTCTTACCTTCGGGTTCTTTCTTGCCGCCTTTGCAAGTTTTGCAACAATTAGCCCCCCTATAAAAGCAATTATTTCCTTTTTCATGGTACACCTCTTTCACCCTATAAGATCCATATATTATAGCATACGCCCTCTATGTACCCAAAAATTGCCACTAATTAACACTATACTCTCCCGACTTTGCCACTAATAAAACGAGCCCCCTTAGTCATAACAACGAAAGGGAGCTTTTTCAGCATAATTTTATGTACCTACGTTTTAGAAAACCTCAACTGAATGGAAATGTCTTTGTTTTTACTCAACTGTATTTGTCTAAAGATTTAATTTCCTTGCCCACTTTATATCCTAAATTTATATCGAATATAAACAAGATGAAATAAGCGACATCATTGTACCATGGCAGTTCAAGATCTATATTCAAAATCGTTCCTGCAATAAGAAGTATATAATCTACAATTAAACTGATACTCACTATAATAAGCGAATATCTTGTAACTGCCTTTCCGAATTTATTAACCCACAACTTATCTGCAACCGCCGTTGTAACTATGATATATGCCAAAACAACTGCAAAATACAGCACTTTAGAATTGAATTCGGCATAAAAATCAATGACCCTAAACCTAACAAACCCATACAAAAATACCATTACTAGAGGTACCAAATGAACCTTGTATATTTCTTTATTAACCCTGTTCATAGCTACACCCTCCAGTCTATCTGTCCCTTACCATTTCCCTCTAAATAATTATTGCATCTTAAAAAGTAACCTTTATTAAAGAACCCTCGGGATGCAGACAGCGGGCTTGGATGAACGCCTTCAATTATCTTATGCCTTGAACCGTCAATCAACCGCCTCTTTTCCCTCGCATAATTTCCCCATAAAATAAACACTATATTTTCATTGTTTTTACTTATATGAGATATCACTGCGTCCGTGAACCTTTCCCACCCTTTTGCCTTGTGGGAATGCGCCTTTCCTTCTCTTACGGTAAGGACAGCATTGAGCAAGAGCACCCCTTGCTCTGCCCACGGCAGAAGCACGCTGTCGTAATTTTGAGATTCAATGTATAAGTTCCTGTTTTTAAGCAAATACATATCCGCCTCTTCAAGCGTCACTTCCTTGATTATATTCATGAGCGAAGGCGGCCTTTTTACATTTCTTCCCACAGAAAATGCTAAACCGTCCGCTTCCCCTTCGTTATGGTATGGATCCTGCCCAAGCACTACCGCTCTTAGATCCTCGTACTCCGTTTCCCTAAAGGCTCTGAAAATATTGCGCTTTTCAGGGAAAATCTTCCCCTTCTCATATTCGCCCTCTATAAAACCGCTTAACTCCTTAAAATATTTGTTTTCCGTCTCAGGCAACAGCGCCCTCTTCCAGCTCTCGCCGAGCTTATCGATTTCGTCTTCTAAAAATCTCATACCCTCTCCTAAAATTTGTTTTCCTCTATCGTTCATGTTACTATACTTAACAGTAGTTTTCAATGTAAATAAATATGTACATACAATATGAATAAACACAAACCCGAACTAAAACTCGTTAACGGAGGTCTTAACCCCGTAGTGCCGCTGGAAAACAGAATATTTCACTCTGCTCGCATTACGAATTCATACATGCGAGGCTATCTGTGGATAAGAATCCGCTGGGACATAAAAGGAAGACCGGAGAATATAGCCCTATATCAGTACTTCGTGATAAACGTGGAAGCGAAGCGCTTCGAATCCTTTCAAAAAGAAGTGTCTGAAATAAACGACGAAGAAAAAGATCTCGCTGATTTTTGCGCAGACAGAACAAAGTGGAAGTCCATGGACGAGAATCAAATCTCCACTCTAATGCATTATTTTGTAAGAGCTGTATCAAACTCTTCGAATTATTTCCCGGGAGGATACGATGAATACGAAATCTTTCAAAAATCATCGCTGTTAGACTCCGGAGATGACGAGGAAATGAAAAATATCTTTCTAAAGCTCTTGCCTGCTTCAATACCGGGGAAGTCCCTCATAAACTATCTCCTGGTATTAATCTCTCAGGAAGATTCCTCATTTGCGAAATACCTGTTTCATGGCGATATACCGGACTCCTTGGTCGATGCTTTTGCACATTCCACAATTTATAAAATAGTACAAAACGAAGGTGGCCTATCGAGCTCTTTAGCTCAAGTCTTTTATGAACAGGCCGGACTATTTTATAGAACCGTCATTTCATTCGATGTGGAATATGACGTAGCCATCCCCTATGTTTCCGAATGCAACATAGTCTCAAGAGATATAATTTCAGGATTTGAAATGCTGTCGATAAATAGAGCTACCGAATACGTAGTGAGATTTACCATAGCCACCATGTCAGCCAAGGCTGTAGTCAAGGTAATCGCAGAGCACTTGCCGTACATGCGTCCTCTGTTTTTATTGACGGGAACCCTTCTTGCCATTCCAAACAGCACCGAAAAACAATTTGACACGACCACATACAGATTCATCGACAGCATGGAAGCTGAGATTTTCGTAACGGACTACCAAGATCTGATAATATGCACCAAGAACAAAAAATCGATGAAGGATCTCGTATACCTACTGTCCGAGTCTCCACTATCTCTTTACCTCAGAAAAAAGGAATCCTTCTCAACAGAAGAAGAGCTGTTTGAAGAATTCACAAAGGGACACTATATAGATTTTGCCGATTTTCTTAAAGAAGAATTTCCGGACGAGGATTTTTAACAACATTGTTTTCAAGTGCACCTTTTAGGGTATTTTAGTCACTACGTAGTTGAATGGAGGGAAATATGGATTTAATAGTAATTGGCGCAGGCCCTGCAGGAATCTCTGCAGCGATCTATGCAAAAAGAGGGAAAACGAATGTAACGGTTATTTCAAACGGCGAAAGTGCATTGCAAAAAGCTAAGGAAATAGACAATTACTACGGTTTTGAAAACACCATAAGCGGAAGCGAACTATATGAAGCGGGCATAAAACAGGCAAAGCACCTTGAGATCCCGTTTATAGAAGGTGACGTTTTGAATATAAACTATGCGGACAACCCTGATGACGGGTTTTCTGTTAAAACTACCGCCGGAGACTTTACCGCCAAGGCTGTGATAATTGCAACCGGTACAAAGCGAGTAAAATCTTCCATCAAAGGGACAACGAAGTTCGAAGGTTCCGGTGTAAGTTATTGCGCAACGTGCGACGGATTTTTCCACAAAGATACGGATGTCGCAGTGCTTGGTAACGGCAGCTTTGCAGAGGCTGAAGCAAAACACCTGAGCCCCATCGCTTCTAATGTTTATGTTCTTACCAACGGCGATGAAAATCCTTCGATTTCCGCAGACGAAAAAAACATAAAAATTGTTTCTCAAAAAATAGATGATCTATATGGAGAAAACACATTGGAAGGTGTAAAATTCGCAGACGGCTCGACAATCCCGCTACACGGATTCTTCATAGCTCTAGGCACTGCAGGCGCATCCGATATGGCAAAACAGCTCGGAGCTGAATTAAATGAAAAAGGCGACATCACCATAGATAACGACTGCAAAACAAGCATCGACGGACTTTACGCCGCAGGAGATTGCATCGGAGGCATACTTCAAGCCAGCGTCGCTGTAGGAGAAGGCGCACGAGCAGGAATGGCAGCATCAAAATACATAAGACAACTAAATAAATAACTCTCTGTTTGTAAAAATTTTTTGAGGGTATACTTAGAGAGAATGGTATTACCATAGGTTGTTTCAAGGAGGTTTAATATGATAATCGAATTAACAAACGAGAATTTTGAAGAAAAGGTATTAAAATCTGATGTGCCTGTATTGGTTGATTTTTGGGCTACATGGTGTGGTCCTTGCAAGAGACAAGGCCCTATTTTAGATGATCTCGAGCCAAAGAGTGACGGAAAATTTGCAGTAGGCAAGGTAAACGTTGACAATGAACCTGCGCTTGCTCAAAAATACGGCGTTATGAGCATTCCTACCCTCATAGTATTTAAGGACGGCGAAGTTAAAGAAACCGCAGTAGGTTTCCGTTCAGAAGACAAGCTTCTTGAAATGCTCAACGCTTAATTTTCCACTATCAATTTTTGCTTTGTATGGTTGGCCTTATCGGTCAACCTATTATTTTAGGAGGCTTTGTTGTGACTTTCATTACTACCTTTCTAGAGGGAATAGCAAGTTTCTTATCACCTTGTATCCTTCCCATGCTTCCTGTATTCGTACTTTACTTTTCAGGTGGCACCGATCCTAATGAAAAACCGTCTACAAAAAGTCTGATTATAAAAGTGCTTTCTTTTATAATAGGATTTTCTATAATGTTTACGCTTCTAGGTGCGTTTGCAAGCAGCCTCAGCTCGTTTCTAAGCATTAGAAATACCGGCACAAGGATTGCATCCGGAGGAATAATAATGCTTTTCGGGTTGATGTTTACAGGCTTGATTCCAAACCCTTTCCATTTAATAAATGCAAATGTCAATTCCTCAAAGAACGTGAATAAAAAATTAAATGCACTTTCTGCACTGTTTTTCGGTATAGTGTTTGCAATAACATATAGTCCGTGTATCGGTCCGTTTCTTGGAGCGGCATTGATACAGGCCTCTCAAGCAGGGCATGTAATGAAGGGAACGCTGCTTTTGCTTTCCTATTCGATAGGCCTCGGCGTTCCGTTTTTCATAGCGGCAATGTTTTTAGAGCACATTAAGGGAAGTCTTAATTTCATAAAAGCACATCTGGATAAAATTAATATAATATCCGGGATTTTACTTTTTCTCTTAGGACTGTCAATTGCTACAAACTTACCTGAGCTGATTAAGGCTACGTTTTAAATATATACTGACACTAAAGTAAAAGTGGACACAGGCTAATAAAAGAATATTGAACAGGATCGTCCACTGATCTTGATAAGTACATACCACTTTGTAAATAAAAGGAGATATATCATGAAAAAGAGCAGTTTAATAGCTATAATACTGATTGTATTGCTGGCATTTATCGGTGTTTTTTTCTTCCTGAAACATCGTGCGGCAACAAATAAAAATGTTAACTCTACCACAGAAACCACTCAAGAGAAAAATTCCAAGATAATTAATCTAAACGAAAAGAATTTCGAAAGCACAATTAAAAAGACCAAGGAGCCATTGCTGGTTTGCTTCTCCGCATCCTGGTGTTCTTATTGCCAAAAAGAAAAGCCTATTCTTAAAAAACTTGCGAATGAAAAAAATTCAAAGTTTAAAATTGCTATAATAGATACTGACGAGAACCAAGCTCTTTCACAAAAGCAAGGCATAACGGGATTACCTACACACATCGTCTTCTATGGAGGTAAGGAAAAGGAGCGGGTATCGTCATTTCTGGATGAACAAAAGATCAAAAATCTAATGTCAGATTATGTGAAAGAAAAGGAATGAGATGAAAACTAAGAAAAACACTCCTGCTATGATCATGATACTGGATGGCTTCGGTGAGAATCCTTCTCCCTACGGCAATGCCATCTTAGCTGCAGACACGCCGAACTTGGATGCCTTAAAAGCCAAATATCCCCACAAAACTTTAGAGGCCAGCGGTCCTGCCGTTGGTCTTCCTGAGGGTCAAATGGGGAATTCCGAAGTAGGACATATGAACATAGGCGCCGGCAGAATAGTCTTTCAGGATCTTCTTAAAATTTCAAACAGCATTGATGACCATAGCTTCGAAACAAATGAAAAAATATTAAGCACTGTAAAGGAAAGCGAAACACTTCACATTATGGGGCTTCTCTCAGATGGCGGTGTTCATAGTCATATATCTCACTTAAAGGCAATTATCAAAACGGCCAAAGCTCAAAAAGTCAAAAACTTATATCTGCATGCATTTTTAGACGGTCGTGATGTACCACCAAAATCTGCAATAGAATACATTACCGATATAGAAAACTTCATGAAGGAAGAGGGCATAGGTGAAATAAAAACGGTATCCGGCAGATATTATGCCATGGATAGAGATTCAAGGTGGGAACGATTACAACTTGCATATGATGCTCTCGTAAACTCAAAGGGGCAGGTTGCAAAGACTGCAACAGCTGCTGTAGAAAATGCATATAAAGCCTCAACCACGGATGAATTCGTCGTGCCGTGCGTTATAGGAGACCCCGTCTCCATCATGCCTGGCGACAATGTCTTCTTTTATAACTTCAGACCGGATAGAGCAAGAGAAATCACAAGGGCGTTGGTAGACCCTGAATTTAAAGGCTTTAATACCAAACCTCTTAACCTCAATTTTCTGTGCATGACGAACTACGACGAAGCCATGCCTAATGTTAAAGTAGCCTTTCCTCCGGAATTTCCAAAAAACACATTGGGAGAGTATTTATCTTCTAACGGATACACACAGTTAAGAATAGCGGAAACGGAAAAATATGCCCATGTCACCTTCTTTTTTAACGGCAGACACGAAGCTCCTCATTCCGGAGAAGAGCGCATATTAATAAAATCTCCGTCGGTTCCGACCTATGATTTGCAACCGGAAATGAGTGCATATGAAGTAACTTCAACCGTTATCTCCAAAATCAAAAACGATGATTTCGATGTATACATCCTGAATTTCGCAAATCCTGATATGGTAGGTCACACCGGTAATTTTGATGCCGCAGTAAAGGCAATAGAAGCAATAGATAAATGCGTGGGTGAAATAACAAAGGCGATACTTGAAAAAGACGGTCAAATCCTTCTCACTGCAGACCACGGTAATGCAGATACAATGAAAAACGAAGAAGGCGAACCAATCACTTCACACTCACTAAACGTGGTACCCATTATAATAATTTCTAACGATCCGCCTGTCCTGAGATCAAATGGAAAACTTGCGGATATCGCTCCTACTTTTCTTAAAATGCTGAATCTTGAGATCCCAAAAGAAATGAGCGGTAACTGTTTAATATAGTTCTCTATTACCTCTTGCCATGAATGCATTAATGTATTATCATTATTGAGGAATTCTTATAAAGGTAGGTCTTATTATGCACGAAAATGTTATCGCAATAGCTATTTTTATT
The DNA here is from genome assembly GCA_000161975.1 of Eubacterium saphenum ATCC 49989. GTDB lineage: Bacteria > Bacillota > Clostridia > Peptostreptococcales > Anaerovoracaceae > Eubacterium_N > Eubacterium_N saphenum. The sequence goes on along the minus strand of GG688422.1, from coordinate 721,378 downwards.
GTTGTTATTGCCTCCGTAGCTCTTGATAAAATACACAAGGCTACTATCGCCATCCTCGGGATGGTGATGCTTTTTATTACCAGAATATTCACCGTTCAGGAAGCAATTGAACATGTTGACTTTAATACGATCGGTGTACTTCTCGGAATGATGCTGTTTGTAGGCGTGGTAAAACAATCCGGATTGTTTGAATATATTGCCATCAAAACAGCAAAACTTGCAGGTGGAAATCCCGTAAAAATACTGGTGTTTTTCATAGCCATCACGGCTTTTTTATCCGCATTCTTGGATAACGTTACCACGGTTTTGCTGATAGGTCCGATGACTATAACCATTGCAAAACTTCTTTCCATAAATCCTGTACCGCTTCTCATAAATCAAATTCTGGCGTCAAACATAGGAGGTACGGCGACTCTCATCGGCGACCCGCCAAATATAATGATAGGTAGCGCCGCAAATCTTGGATTTATTGATTTTTTACGAAATACAGCACCCGTTGCCATTATAACCATGGTTATTCTCATGTACATAATGAAAACAAACTATTCAGAAAAATTAAAAGCAAGCGATGAAGCAATCTCAAAAATGATGCAACTCGACGAAACCAAGGCGATCACGGATCACTCCTTATTACTGAAGAGCAGCATAATGATTCCGATTGTAACGATTGCCTTCATACTACACGATCTCATACACATAGACACCGCTACGATAGCATTATCCGCTGCCGGAATAATGCTTCTAATAGGAAAACAGGATGTAAACGATGTTATAGAAGGCGTTGAATGGCCAACATTGATATTCTTCATAGGTCTGTTCGTAATAGTTGGAGGTCTTGAAAAAACAGGCGTAATTCACAGCATTGCCATATTTTTACTAAATACTACACATGGGCATCCAATATCAACGATGTTGATCCTTCTTTGGGCCTCTGCACTGCTTTCAGCTATACTCGATAATATCCCATTTGTAGCAACACTGATTCCCCTTATAGGAGCAATGGAAGCGACAGGTGTAGATGTCGCTCCGTTATGGTGGGCCATTTCCTTAGGGGCATGCCTTGGAGGTAACGGTACTTTGATCGGAGCTTCTGCAAACGTTGTTTTAAGCAGTATAAGTAACAAAAACGGCTTCCCGATAACGTTTAAGAGCTACCTTAGATTCGGGTTGCCCGTGATGCTGCTTTCCGTACTGATTGCATCTGCCTATCTGGTGCTACGATATGCAAAGTTTTATTAATAACATATAAAGGAGATTACAATGGATGAAAAATTTGAAGTAGTTGCCGAAATGGCAAACACCATGCTGTATCAACAGGATGCTCAGTCCATTGATATGAAGCACGCACGACTTACCACTGTGGAATTCGAGCTGTCGGAAACACAAAGCCTTGAATACCTGTATACATTGAATAGAGATGGTGTCATCACGTTACAACGTGTATCACCCTATCCCCTCTATTTAGGTCAACCTGCAAACGACGATGAACTTGTATTTCGCATTGTAGAGGACGTATCGCTATTTAAAAATGCTGCAAAAAGCAGTAATTTCGATAAGTTCATAAGTCTAAGCAGCCGTATGAGCTATCTGAATCAACATATAGAAAGGCTTTTTCTTGAAAACAACGTTCCGTCAAAGTATCTTGATCTAATCGACGAAAAGCTTTCAGATCTGTTTGACACCATTGAAAAGGCACAAGACGATTCCGATAATATTTAAGGTGCAACAATGAAAACTTTACGACAACTTGATATATTGCGAATAATAGCAAAAAAAGACATTCACACCCAGGATGAGCTCATCAATGAATTGGTTGCAGCAGGGCACAAGACAACACAAGCTACAGTTTCCAGGGATATAAAGGAACTGAGGCTCATTAAGCTTCCGGATGATACAGGACTTAGTAAATACTCCGCTCCTTCCGATAAAAAAGAATCTCGTTCTAAATACATACATATCATAAATGCCTCTTTGGTAGATTTTGCAACATCCGAAAATATAATTTTGCTAAAAACCATCTCCGGCTTTGGAAGTGCGGTCGGTGAAGCTATCGACTGCCTTAAATTTAAGCATATCATAGGCTCTGTGGCGGGCGATAATACTCTCCTCCTCGTTATAGACAGTTCTAAAAACACTGCCTCTACTTTGGCTGAAATTAAAAAAGTGGTGTATGAAGAAAATGGAAATATCTAAGATTCAAATAAAAAATTTTGCAACCATCGCCGAAATTAATATAAAATTCGCTAAAGGACTTAATATCATTACCGGCGAAACCGGAGCAGGTAAGTCTGTACTTGCTACAGCCATAGGTGCGGTATTCAATCCACGCGCAAATAAATCTTTAATTAGAAATAATACCGACGCAGCCACTATTTCTCTGACCTTTACAGATGGCACCAATAACACCGACATTAAAAGAATCATAACGAAGTCCTACAGCAAGAGATTTATAGATGATGCTTCTGTATCTGCCACTAAATTGGCGGAAAATTATAATGATATACTGCACATTCACGGGCAATTCGAGAATCGAGATATATTAAATCCTGATAATCATATCTCAATAATTGATTCTTTCGGAGAGAACACCATTCTTCCCGTCAAAAATCACTACAATACTTGCTACAGTCACTTTAAGGCAGCCGCCAAGGAGCTCAATAACCTACTAAAAAAGAAATCCGAAATAGAGCAACAAAAGGACTTTATGCAGTTTCAACTAGATGAATTGGAGCAAGCAAAGCTCTCAGATCCTAACGAAGATAAAGCAATAGATGAAAGTCTTTCTACACTAAAAAACACAGAAAAAATTTATACGGCTATAAACGACTCTTTTCTCGCTTTATATAAGGGCAATTCCTCCGCTTACGAAAATCTTTCCACTGCCATCCATGCACTTGAAAACATCCCTGAAAGATCACCTGAATTTGAGTCTTTACTTAATAATATAATTTCTATCCAAGCGAATATCGAAGAAGCTTCGGATGTATTGAGAGAGCTCGGGCAGAAATACAACTACTCCCCTGCAGAATTAACCTCTAGAGAAGACCGCTCAAGTGAACTCACCCATCTAAAAAACAAATACATGCGTCCTCTAAGCGAGATAATACAATTCAAAGAACAACTACGAAACAAACTGGACTCATCTCAGCAAATAGATGCAGAGATTAAATCAAAGGAAGGCAACTTAGCCGAGCTAAAATCAAGCTTGATAGAAACCGCACAAAAACTCAGTACAGCAAGGCTCGAAGCCGCAAAGATCTTGGTATCAAAAATAGAAGATGAACTCAAAGAACTCAACTTTACAAATCCCAAAATTACCTTATCACATACAAGTCTTTCCAAATATAGTCAAAACGGTAATGATTCCATCGAATTTTTAATAAGCACAAATGTAGGTCAAGCTCCTAAACCTCTAGCTAAAATCATATCCGGCGGAGAAGCTTCCAGGGTAATGCTTGCCATCAAAAAGGTGATTTTAGAAATTGAAAATATCCCGGTCATCATATTCGATGAAATCGATTCCGGTATAAGCGGAAAAACCGCCTCAATCGTAGGCAAAAAGCTTCATGAAATAAGCAGGGATAAGCAAGTAATTTGTATTACTCATTCGCCTCAAATAGCCGCATTTGGTGATCACAACTACCTGATATCAAAATCATCCGATGATTCAAACACCTATACCGATGCAAAGAAATTAAACCCCGACGAAAAAATTAATGAAATCGCCAAATTGATAGGCGGTATCCACATAACCGAAAACAACATCATATCAGCAAAAGAACTGGTAGAAAACTGCAAAAAATTTTGAAGGAGGAATAATTTATGAGCAAACGAATTTTAACTTTAGGACTGATATTTTCATTTTTTATAAGTACTATCATGAGCCCTTCAAATACCGTTACCTCTCACGCTAAAAAATTAAAACAAAAGCCATACGGCGTATTCCTTAACTTAAATAAACGAAACATCAAAAAATTATATCGATACAAAGCAGTCGTAATAGATGCCCAATTTTTCTCAAAAGAAGAAATCCTCAAGCTGAAAAAACATAAAATCAAAGTTTATTCATACATCAACATAGGATCTATAGAAAAATTTCGTCCTTATTACAGTAAATTTAAGCATTTAGCTCTAGGGCACTATGAAAACTGGGATGAAGAAAGATGGATAAACGTAGCCGATAACTCTTGGCAAAACTTCATTTCCAACAAACTTGCCCCGCAACTTTTAAAAAAAGGCATTTCAGGCTTTTTTGTAGATAACTGCGATGTATATTACAACTATCCTAAAAAGTCTATATATTACGGATTAATCCACCTTCTAAAGGCTTTACGAAATAAAAACACTCCCGTAATTATTAACGGAGGTGATACATTCGTAACCAAATACTCACATTCCCACAAAAACTTACACCGTATTTTAACGGGAGTAAATCAGGAATGCATATTCACGTTTATTGATTTCAAACACAACACTACAACTTCACAAAAACCTTCCGTGAGGAAATTCTTTTTAAGCTACCTTTCCAAACTAAAAAGATACAAGGTAAAAATATATTTGCTTGAATACACCAAGAAAAAATCCATCATAAATAAAATCAGAGCCTATTGTAATAAGCGTAAATACACCTTCTACATAAGCCCTGATATTGAATTAAGGTAACTCTCTACTCCCATTCTTCAGGTACAAACTAAGGTTAATCCTTATTTAATTATCTTTTAATGTTCTTCTTGCGCCTTAGAATATGAAACAATAACAATGCGATCCCCGACATTCCCAATAAACTTGCATAAAGTGCTATGTTGGTATTATCACCGGTTTGCGGGTTTTTAGGATCTTTTTCTTTAGGCTTTATAATCGTCCGGTTTTTTTTGTTGTTTGTTATAACAAACCCATCTTTGGCGTTTCCTTTTTCAGAACTTTCATATCCTTGTCCAACCGGTTCTTCCTTGACTGTATATTTAATCTTTTTCCCGTCCTTGTTTATAGAAAGGTTTTTAAAGGTTCCTGTCCACCCGTTAAGTTTACTCAATACCAAAATCTTTCCGGGCACTTCTTTCCCGTTCGCAAGCAATCTAATTCTTACTTTTTCAGGCCTCTTCCCGTCTTTATTATTCGCATCTTTCCATACTTTTGTTACCTGTACACTTGTCTTCCCCGGCATATATGAATTTTTTACATCATAGCCCTTTATTTCAGCAGAATACCCATTTATTGCATCTTCTGTAATTGTATACTTGATTTCTTTACCGCCTGAATATTTGTCCAATCCATCGAATTTCCACTTCCAGCCATCTTCCTTTTTCACGATCTTCGATGCAATCTTGGTTCCCTCCTTAAGCAGGTTAATCACAATTTGTTTAGGACGTTTTCCGTCTTGATTGTTGTGATCGTTCCAAATTTTCTTGCCTGCAATAGAAATCTTTTGAGACTTTATTTTTTTATTCTTTATAGTCTTATATGCCGTCTTGCCGCTGTCAAAATCTTCAGGTTTTATTTCTATATCTTGCGTAAGCTTTTCGTATCCTTCGGGAGCCTTTGTTTCTTTGAGGATATACTTATCTTTAAGCAATTGATCTACTTCGGCTGCCCCGTTATCATCAGTAACGAGCTTCCCTACTACAACTCCTGATCTAACACGTATTACATCGAATTCTGCATTTTTTAAAGGCTCTCCATTTTCATTTTCTTTTTTGATTTTAATCTTAAATTTATATCCTTCTCCTGTTCCTCCGGCTATATGTATTTTATAACTGGCGGCATGTTTGTATTCTCGACCGTCATTAACAAACTTCGCCTCATTTTTAAATATCTCGCCCGGCATAGGCTCATAGGATAATTTAGTTTTATACCTGAATTGCAACCCCTTACCGGCAGGTCTGTTTCCTATGTCAATTTTAAAACTATTTCCGTGATACGTAATCTTATTAGCAAATTGATCCGTTACGTCCGTCTGATTAGTTAAAACCATATCCGTTCCGGTATTAACCCACACACCTTCCGTTACAGAAAGAGAGCCTTTCACATATGACATCCCCGGTGTCAACAATGTATCTTCGAGCACGGCATTCTTCATTTCTTCATTTTTTTGGTTAACATTTATCTTATAGTGACCTATAGTATTATCTCCACTATCCATCCAACCGGCTTTAACTACAGGAACTCCTTCAACACTATGAGGGTTATACTGAACTGTACCTGCGGGAACATTCACGCCGCTCGAAACAAGTGTTACAGGAATATTTCCTGTTTGAGTCTGAGTTGCATTGTTAATCTGCACATTAAAGAAAAATGAGCCATGGATATCGGAATGCGTTGCCGCATAATCCGTATACGTAAGAATAATCTGATGTTTGCCTTCTGCTGTTACTATTGATTTTCCTGTGGCAACCGTATTATCTCCTGCTTTAATTTCAAAATTAAACGGTGCTGCCCTATCAAACCCTTGTGGAAGCTCAATAGTGGTAGTATCCCCTGCGTGAACCTGATTGTTAGGCAATTCATAGTCTGCAGTTATTCTAAATGCTTGCCAAGCTCCTATAGGCCCTGTAAGCGGATTCCCCTCGGTGTCAGTAATTCTTGCACTTTTTACTACATTTGGTAATTCTGCTGCATAAACCTTACTGTTTCCGCCGTAATACAACAATCCCATAAAAAGCACCAACATTAATACAATACTAAGGAATTTGTTTCTCATGGTCTTCTCTCCTTAACTTTCCAATCTTAACTTATACAAAACACAGATCAATTATAGAAACATCGTTCATTGCATTTTGTAGCATAATTATCTTACACATAAAAATATTACCAATATGCAATGTCATACACAGCCTTCAATCTATTGTGCTTTTCACGTAGTAATATAACACATTTTTGCTCTTCTGTTTTATTTTTTATAAAATTCACAAAAATTGTACACTAAATAGTCCCAATTATCAAAACCCTCATGGCGAACTTTTTGTCTTTCTTGTAGTCTAAGTTTTATTTTTTTTATGTGTTTGCTTAATTACACCTAAAAATCTGTCCTCAGCAAGATTTATACCTCTTGCAAAATATATGCAGGAACTGCGTAAATATTATAAAGATACTCTATGTCAGCTTAAAAGAAGTTGTTAAAGAATGAAGAGAACGGATCCTGTTTTGTTTGTTGTTCTTCTGGTTGCTCTGTTTTTAATTCTTCCTCTTTTGACTGATCGCCGAGCTCTAGCGTTGTGCTGATGCTTTGATTTCTTCTTTCAAATTTGATTTTTAATTTATCGCCTACCTTTTTACCCTTGATGATTTTTTCTAAATCTTCCTGTTTGTCGATGCTTTTGCCATTTACGGAAACCAGCCTGTCACCACTTATCAGCCCGGATTTTAAGGCTTTTTTTGTCTTGACATTTAATACATATACGCCCTTTTTGTCCACTTTGTATTTTTGCAGATCCATATTTGACTGTATATCCACGGTTTCTATGCCCATGTCAACTCTTCCGGTAACCTTGCCGTTCTTTTTTAATTGAGGCAATACATCTCTTAAAGTGGTTGTAGGAATTGCAAAGCCCAATCCTTCTATCCCTGTTCCCGATGATTTCGCTACCACAATGCCTATGAGTTGTCCATATTGATTGAACATACCTCCGCCGGAATTTCCCGGGTTTACCGTTGCATCTGTCTGTATCAGCTTCATGTTCTTCTTCTCTATCGTCATCTTTCTATCCTTGGCAGAAATAATACCTGCACTCACCGATCCGCCAAGCTCTCCAAGCGGGTTTCCTATAACGACTGCAAGTTCGCCAACTGCGATTTTATCGCTTCTTCCTATTGTTGCGGGCGTTAAATTATTCGCTGATACTTTAAGCAGCGCAAGATCCGTTTGTGCATCGTCTCCTACGAGCTTAGCCTTATATGTTTTTTTATCACTTGTAGTGATTTCTATTCTATTGGCATTTGCTATAACGTGGTGGTTCGTTACTATATAGCCGTCCTTGCTGATGATTACTCCGCTTCCGGCGCCCTTCTTTACATACTGACGCAACCAACCGTCGGTTCCTACGGATTCCGTTCTTATCTCCACTACGGAAGGCCCTGCCTGCGATGCAATTTCGCTTATCTTCTTTTTTGAGCCCGTTGCTTCTTCAAGGTTGAGCTTCCCATTCAATGTCCCCGTGCTTCCTGAATTTTTAGAATCCTTATCCCCGTGAGGTAATAACGTATGTACTCCAAAGCCTACTATGATAACGGCAATGGCTACAAGCAATATTATGGTTATTATTTTTTTTCTTTTGCTCTTACTTCCCTTTTCTTCCATCTTCTCTTCCACAACATCAATTTTTTTATTTTCTTCGCTTAACATATAGCCCTCCTTGTTTTAATATCCTAAACCTATTTTATCTTTCACCTTTTTCATCATTATTTCCGCTCTATCTTTTGCCTTCATATCACCTTCTTTTAAAATATCTACAAGCTCTTTTGAACCTCTAACCTCGCTGAACCTTTCTCTTATCGGCTTTATGAGCCTCTCTATCTCTGTTGCGAGATCCTTTTTAAAGTCGCTATATCTGCTGTCCTTATATAAATTCTCCACTTCCTCTTTTGTTTTGCATGTTATTGTAGCATATATGTTTATCAAATTGCTAACTGCAGGCTTGTTTTTTTCATCGTATCTTATATGCCCTTCTGAATCCGTCTGCGCCTTTGCAATTGTCTTATTAATTTTCTTCTCATCATCAAGCAAAGCTATCCTGCTGTATTCGCTTTCATTACTTTTACTCATCTTTTTACCGGGATCATCCAATGACATTATCCTGGTAGCGGTCTTTAGCGTCCTTGCCTCGGGCACCGTAAATGTTTCGCCATATTTGGTATTAAAACGCCTTGCAATATCCCTTGTTAACTCAAGGTGCTGCCTTTGATCCTCTCCCACCGGCACCACATCCGTATCATAGAGTAATATGTCTGCAGCCATAAGCACGGGGTAAGTAAATAACCCTACTATAGATGATTCATTTCCCTTGCTCTTCTCCTTGTATTGCGTCATTCTGGAAAGTTCTCCCGTATATGAATTGCACATGAGTAACCAAGCGAGTTCACTGTGCGCAGGTACATTTGACTGAACGAATATTGTAGCCTTTTTAGGATCCACACCTATTGCCAAATACAATGCGGCAACATCTAAAATATGCTCTTTAAGCTCTGCAGGATCCTGCTCTACAGTAATGGAATGAAGGTCTACAATGCAGTACATCGTATCGTATTCATCTTGAAGCTCTGTAAATTGCCTCATTGCTCCGAGATAATTACCTAAATGTATATTTCCTGTCGGCTGTACTCCCGAAAAAACCTTCTTCATACTATATATTCCCCTCTCTTAAGCTCTTCTTTGAATTTCTCCTTAATCTCTTTCTCTGCTCGTGATATGGTCATCTGCGATACCCCGAGTTTTTCCGCTATTTCACTTTGCGTCTTCCCTTCTAAAAACCTTTTTTTGAATATATACCTGTTTTTCTCGCTGAGCACCGATAGAATCGACTCTATCATCTCTTCATACTCTAGGCTCTCTATACCGCTACCCTCTACCGCCATATATTTTTCGTATCTGCTGACTCCGCTGTCACTACCGGAATCATCAAAAGTAACGTCTAGGGATAACGTATTATACGCCATGCTGCTGTCTATGAGCTTGGCCACCTCTTCTTCCTTCATATTTTTTTCTTCAGCGATCTCCTTTACGGTAGGATCTCTTTGTAACTTTGCAAACAAACTCTCTCTTGCGCTCTGTATCGCTGCATTCGCTTCTTTAACGCTACGCGGCACCTTGAGTTTCCATTCCTTATCCCTAAAATATTTTTTTATTTCACCAAGTATTGTAGGTGTTGCAAAACTTGAAAACTCGAAGCCTCGAGATGCATCAAATCTTTCTACGGCCATAATCAAAGCCATAGCACCTACTTGATACAAATCATCATATTCCACGCCCTTGTTGAGATATTTTCGTACTAAAATATCGACTATGTATAAATAGTCTTCCACTATGGCGTTTCGCTCGTTTATATCACGAGTCTTTGCATATTTTTCAAAGCGCTCTCTATCTTGCATGCTTTTTCACCATAGTTATACTACAAGTTTCTCCTTTTTTTTGCTCTATCTGAGCTTCGTCCATCAGAGATTTAATAAGTTCCAAACATACGTTTCCTTCTTCCGGACAGTTAAGGCAAATTCTCTGCTCAGGTATCCTTATGCGTTTTTCACAGGATACATCTTCCACTGCTATTTTTATTCCGTCTTCAAGCCCTTCGCACTTCACCTTATACTTGGACGCATATCCATCTCTTTTATGACATATCACTATTTTGCAAGCCTCTTTCGAAGCCAGCTCGATGTCTTCCAAATTTTCTTCGTTAAAGCCCTTATCTTCCGCAAAAATTTTAATGGCCAGGCACACGGCATCAATATATTCAGGTTTGCCCGCCGCAATAAACTCAATGCAGTTATCTCCTGTCTTCGTCGTAAACATGTTAACCTCTCATCCGGATTTATAACGTAAGTTGTTCCGAATCCTCCTCATTCATAACCTTTGCCAAGGATATTATATTAGCGTCTTCACCTACCTTCATTATCCTTACTCCCTTAGTAGCTCTTGATAAATTCGGAATCTCCTTCGCTTTTATTCTTATCACTATTCCATCAGAATTAATCAACATTATATCATCTTCTTCGTCCACAATGAGAGCTCCTGTTAATTCTCCCGTGACGTCAAACTTTTTATTGTCATACGTCTTGTTTCCTTTGCCGCCTCTAGTCTGAAGAGTATATTTATCCGTTCCCGTCCTTTTTCCATATCCTTTTTTAGACACCACAAGAAGTTCCTTGCCCTTAGATACGAGCTGCATAGAAATTATCTCATCATCACCCTTTAAGGTTATCGCTTTTACACCTATAGACTGGCGCCCTGTAGCTCTTACGTCATTTTCATTAAAGCGTATGCTCATTCCCTTTCTGGTAACTATCAAAACGTCATCATCGCCATTTGTTTTTTCTATGGCTATGAGTTTGTCTCCATCGTGAAGCTTTACGGCTATGAGTCCCGATTTTCTGTTACTTTCAAACTCGCTCAACTTTACCTTTTTAATCAATCCTTGGCTGGTAACCGCTATCAAATATTTATCTTCTCTAAATTCATCTATAGGGATCACCGCCGTTATCTCTTCCGTCTTATCGAGGTTCACAAAGTTTATGATCGGTATACCCTTTGCGGTTCTCGTCGCTTCAGGTATCTGATAAGCCTTTATCTTATGCGCTTTTCCGTAATTAGTAAAAAAGAGAAGGTCGTCGTGTGTAGATGTGTTTATTATATTTTTCACAAAATCGTTTTCTCTGGTTTTAAGTCCTGTTATGCCCTTTCCGCCTCTTTTTTGCGTTTTATATTCGTCCACATCCATCCTCTTCGCATAACCCTTATGCGTCAAAGTAATGGTGACGTTTTTCCTCTCTATTAAATCTTCTTCCTCAATGTTCGTATCATCATCAACTATCTGAGTTCTTCTTTCGTCCGCATACTTTTCTTTAATTTCAAGCAGCTCTTCCTTTATTACATTCATGAGCAACCCTTCATTTGAAAGAATTTCTTTATAGTAACTTATTTTCTTTTGAAGTTCGCTGTACTCATTTTCTATCTTTTCTCTCTCAAGTCCCTGCAATCTCGCTAATTTCATATCGAGAATTGCCTGCGTCTGAACCTCTGACAGTGAAAATGTATCCATCAATTTTTGTTTTGCATCGTCATAACTGCTTCTTATAATCTTTATTATTTCGTCTATGTTATCCAATGCGATTCTAAGACCCTCTAAAATATGCGCCCTGTTTTCCGCCTTCTCAAGATCAAATTGCGTTCTTCTTGTAACTATTTCCTTTTGATGTTTTATATATTCATTTAGAATCTGCAAAAGCGTTAATTTTTTAGGTTCTCCATTTACAAGCGCAATCATTATCATGCTCATGCTTTCTTGAAGTGACGTGTGTTTATAAAGCTTATTAAGAACTATGCTTGCATTTGCATCTCTTTTTAACTCTATTACTATTCTTATTCCTTCCTTATTTGTCTCATCCCTTATCTCGGAAATACCTTCTATAATTTTTTCTTTTACGAGTTCACCTATTTTTTCCATAAGTCTCGTTTTATTTACCTGATAAGGAATTTCTGAAACTACAAGCTGTTCCTTTCCTTTTTTTGTCTGCTCAATATCTATGGTGGATCTTATCTTTATTTTTCCTTGCCCCGTTAAATATCCTTCCCTTATTCCTGCTCTTCCAAGGATCTTCGCACCTGTAGGAAAATCCGGACCCTTTATTATCTTGGCAAGCTCTTCAACCGAAGTTTCCCTATCGTCTATGAGCTTTACCGTTGCATCTATTACTTCGCCCAAATTATGTGGCGGGATTGAGGTCGCCATACCTACAGCTATTCCGTTTGATCCGTTCACTAAAAGCTGCGGAAATCTGGATGGAAGTACGCTCGGTTCTTCTTCCTCATCATCAAAATTCGGAACAAAATCAACCGTTTTCTTGTCTATATCCCTTAACATCTGAAGCGCCAAATGAGACATCCTGGCCTCCGTATACCTCATAGCGGCAGCGCCATCTCCCTCTATCGAACCGAAGTTTCCATGTCCGTCTACAAGCATATATCTTATTGAAAAGTCTTGAGCCATCCTCACCATTGCATCATATATGGAACTGTCACCATGAGGGTGATACTTAGCCATAACTTCACCTACCGTCCTGGCAGATTTTTTATGCGGCTTATCAGGTGTTATTCCTAAATTATGCATTCCATATAATATTCTTCTATGAACGGGTTTTAAGCCGTCTCTTACATCGGGCAGAGCCCTCCCAACTATTACGCTCATGGCATAATCAAGATAAGACTCCTTCATTTCTGAATAAATTTCATTCTGTATTATATTTTCTCCAACTATTTTGTTATTATCCATTTCACCCTTCTTTTCTATATATCAAGATTTTTTACGTATCTGGCGTTTTCTTCTATAAATTTCTTTCTCGGCGGAACTTTATCCCCCATTAATGTTGTAAATATATCGTCTGCTGCAGATGCATCTTCCACTGTTATTTGTATGAGAGTTCTTTTGTCATAATCCATGGTCGTTTCCCACAACTGATTGTAATCCATTTCTCCAAGACCCTTATACCTTTGTATATCCGACTTACCGCCTTGTTCTGCTAAATTTTTCATCAACTTTTTTTGCTCGTTTTCAGAATAGGTATAATATTCCTTTTTTCCCTTTTTTACCTTATACAGTGGTGGCTGCGCGGCATAAACATGTCCCGCCTCTACAAGTGGCATCATATATCTATAAAAGAATGTAAGAAGAAGTGTTCGTATATGCGCTCCGTCTACGTCGGCATCCGTCATTATTATAATCTTGTGATATCTAAGTTTATCTAATTCAAAATCGTCCCCTATTCCACATCCAAATGCTGTTATCATATTTTTTATTTCTTCAGAACTTAAAATCTTATCTAACCTTGCTTTTTCAACATTTAATATCTTTCCCCTAAGCGGAAGTACAGCCTGTCTGTTTCTATCACGTCCTTGCCTTGCACTACCTCCTGCGGAATCTCCCTCTACTAAAAATATTTCTGATAATTTCGGATCCTTTTCGCTGCAATCAGATAATTTTCCGGGCAAAGCCAAGCTGTCTAAAGCTGTTTTTCTTCTCGTTAAATCTCTGGCTTTTTTTGCCGCTTCTCTTACCCTTGCGGATTTTATACATTTTTCAATTATTATTTTTGCCTGTTTCGGATGCTCTATCAAAAATGCATATACATTTTCATTTACCGCTGTTTCAACTACACCTCTTATAAAACTGTTTCCTAATTTTGTCTTAGTTTGTCCTTCAAATTGAGGATTTGTAAGCTTTACAGATATTATCGCCGTTAATCCTTCTCTAACATCTTCTCCAAGGAGAGAATTATCATTTTCACCGATGAGTTTTGCCTTCTTGGCGTAGTCGTTTATAACCCTCGTTAATGCCGACTTAAACCCTGACAGATGATATCCTCCTTCAGTCGTATTTATATTATTTGCATAAGAAAGAAGTGTTTCACTATACCTGTCCGTATATTGTATGGCAACTTCAACTTGACTGTTATCCAGTTTTTTATCAAAAAATATTATATCCTCATGTAATTTTTCTTTATTTTTATTCTGATATTTAATAAATTCTTTTATTCCTCCTTCATAGCAATAAGTGTTTGTTTTTTCTCTGCCTTTTCTTTTATCTTCAAGCTGTATTTTTAGTCCTTTATTTAAAAACGCCATTTCTCTAAATCTATAGTTTAATGTGTCGTAATCAAATTCTATATCATCAAAAATTTGGTCATCAGGCATAAATTCCGTTATGGATCCTGTTTCTGTGGATGTCCCTATAATTTCAAGTTTAGTCATGGTTTTACCACGAGAATATTCCTGTTTATAGAGATTCCCATTTCTTTTTATCTTAACTTCCATCCTTGAAGATAATGCGTTCACTACCGAAGCTCCCACTCCGTGTAAACCGCCTGAAACTTTATACCCTCCGTTCTCATCAAATTTACCTCCTGCATGAAGTATGCTATGTATCACCTCTACTGCAGGTATTTTTTGTTTAGGATGTATATCAACCGGCATTCCTCTTCCGTTATCTTCCACTCTTATAGAACCGTCTTCATTTATACATATCTTAATTTCATTACAATGTCCTGCTAACGCCTCATCTATACTATTATCTACAATTTCATAAACCAAATGATGTAATCCCGGTTTTCCTGTTGAACCTATATACATTCCCGGTCTTTTTCTTACTGGTTCTAAGCCTTCTAATACTTGTATTTCCTCTGCGCCGTATTTCTTATCGATTTTTTCTGACATTTTAAACCTTTCTCTTTGAATATTAATTTGCACTTTTCTTTTGTAAATTACTTATTTTTTTAAGTTCATTATTAAAAACTGGGATCTATCGTTTTCTACCTCCTCTATCAATATAAATCTTTCATTTTTTCCTATTTTTAATTTTAATTCTTCCCCATCTATATTTTTTATTGCATCCAGTAAAAATTTACAGTTTATTGCAAATTCGTTATCTTCTCCCATTTTATCCAATATTATTTCTTCTTTTGCATATCCGATATCAGAGCTTGTTTCTATTTTTAACAGATTATTTATAAGTCTCAGTATTATTTTATTATTCTTTTTTTCCGGCGATAGCAAATACATTCTCTCTACTGCATTTATTAAATCATTTTTATTTATTATAACTTCCGTTTTCATTTCCTCTAAAAATGGCTTTTTATAATCTATATAAGTCCCTTCTAATAATTTTAGATATATTTCTCCTTCTTTTAATTCAAATTTTATATCTTTTTCCCCTATTATTAATTCAACCGTTTCTTTTTCTTCTCTTAATATTTTTTCTATATTCAATATGTTTTCTACAGGAACCAAAATATCTTTTTCCTGTTCGTTTATTATATTTTCCTTTGTAATAGCTATTCGGTATCCATCGCTCCCCACTAAGCTTATACCGGTTTTATTGATTTCAATATATAAGCCTCTAAGTGCATTTTTAGTGCTTTCTCTACTTACACAGGAAGATGATTTTTTTATCATATTACATAATATATCTCTATCAAACGAAAACTTTTCTCCCTTCACTTCTTTTGCAAAAGGAAATTTTTCTTCCTCCAGGTATTCCAATTCAAATTCCGAATTTAAATTTTTTATGTGTAGTTTTTTACTTTCATCTGTGAAAAATTCTATATTTCCTTCCGGTAATTTTCTTATTATTTCATAAAAAAGCTTTGCATTAACTATTATTTTCCCTACTTCGTCGTTTTTTATTTTTAATTTACTGAGAATTGATATTTCTAAGTCTGTTCCCTTAATTAATATTTCTTCTTCTTTTGCTTCTATTAATATTCCTTTTAAAATAGGCATCGTGGTTCTATTTGTGATAGATTTTATTACCAAATTTAATTTTTCATAAATATCTTTTTTTGAACAAGTGAATCTCATATTTTCTCCTTCTATTTTTATATTAATAATTATATATATGTAGTAATTGTAGTAGTAGGCTTTGTGTAAAGTGTTGAAAAGTGAAATAAACAGCTAAATTTGAATAAGGTTCACAGTTGATAAACATGTTGGTAAAAAGGATATTTTTTCACAATTTCCACAACCTTCATTATAACAATTTATTTTTTATCTCTTCAATCGAAATTTTAATATAGTTATCAGTTTCTTCCAATTTTTTAATTTTTCTACATGCATGTAATACGGTAGAATGATCTTTCCCTCCAAATAATTCTCCTATTTTTGGAAGAGAATCTCCGGTTAATTCCCTGCATAAGAACATGGCTATTTGTCTTGGAATAGTGAATTCCTTTTTTCTGTTTTTAGATTCCAAATCCGATATTGAAATATTGAAATAATTAGAAACGATTATTTTAATGGTTTCACAGGAAATTTTATTTTCCCTATTTTTAAATATCTCAGGAAGATTTTTTTTTGCATAATCAATTGTTATCTTTTCATTTAAAAGCCTTGAAAAACTTATGAGCTTAGTCAAAGCTCCTTCGAGTGCACGTATGTTATTATCTATGTTATGAGCTATTAAATTTATTACTTCATTTAAATTAGCGTCTACTTCAAAATTTTCTATTTCACATTTTTTTTGTAGTATTGCCACTCTGGTCTCAAAATTTGCGGGTTTAATATCCGTTGTAACATTTTGCATAAAACGAGAACGCAAGCGTTCATCTAATTTATTTAAATGGTTGGGAGACCTGTCACTTGAAATAACAATCTGTTTTCCAAGCCTTGTTAAAGAGTTGAAAGTATGAAAAAATTCCTCCTGGGTGGATTCCTTACCTTGCATGAATTGTATATCGTCTATGAGTAAAACATCCACCATTCTGTATTTGTTTTTAAATTCTTCCTGAGAGGATTTTCTGATGGAATTGATAAGGTCGGTGGTAAAGGTTTCTGCAGGTACATATAAAACCTTTTTATAAGGAAAATTTTTCATTATAGTCATACCTATAGCATGCATCAGATGGGTTTTTCCAAGTCCGGGACCCCCGTATAAGAAAAAAGGATTGTATTCTGAAATTTCGCTATTTGCAATAGAAAGAGCAACGGCATGAGCGTGTCTATTATTATCACCTACTACAAAATTATCGAACGTGTATTTTGGATTTAATATATTTTCTTCAAACAGGATATCAAAATCACCCTTGTTTGAATCTTTAATTTTATTCTTAGTACGTTTATTTTCTCTGTATTCTATCTTTATGTTTATATCCTGTTCAAAAACCTCTTTTGCAGAAGTCTTCATTGAGTGCAAAAGTCGCTTTTCTATTATGTTTATAGATATCATGTTATCTGTGGATAAAGTAAGAGTGCTTGTGGAGTCGTCAAAACCTATGAGCTCTAAATTTTTAATCCAGCTGTCATAACTCGTCGGAGATATTGAATTTTCAATATTTTTCTTAGTTTTCTTCCATAAATCTTCTATATTCATCAACATCTCCTGAATAGAAATAAAACACATAAAGTATGATAACAAAAATAAAAAAACGAATCAAGAACAGCCTGTGAAGACTTTAAAACAGCTGAATAAAAAAGATGGACAGAGCAGATATTAAGTTTTCCACATTTTATTAACCGATTGTGGAAAAAGTAAAATCATAAAAAGTAAAATTTGACAAGCAATCCAGTAATGTGTATAATGTTATGGCTTATATTGAAGATATTTTTAAATATTTACGGGGGAAGAAGAGATATGAAAATGACGTATCAGCCAAAAAAAAGGCTTAGAAAAAAGAAACACGGATTTAGAAATAGAATGCAGACAAAGAGCGGTAGAGCAGTACTCAAAAGAAGAAGAATCAGGGGAAGAAAGGTTCTTTCCGCATAGATATGCTTGATAAAACCATACTTAGAAAGCAAAATGAATTTTCAAAAATTTATAACAAGGGAAAAACTATTACATCTGAATACGTAGTAGTTTTTTATATAAAAAACGAATTAGGCTATAATAGAAGAGCGTTTATAGCGAGCAAGAAGATAGGAAACAGCGTAGAACGCAATAGAGCCAGACGGCTTATAAGAGAATTTTACAGAAAAAACAGCGATAATTTTAAAAAAAGTTGTGATTATATTTTTGTAGCTAAAAGAAAGATGATACTAAAAAAAGCAAAATCACACGATGTGGAAAAAAGTCTTACAAAAGTACTTTCTTCAAAAAACATACTAAAGGGATGAGAGAAATGAAGATAGTTTTGATAAAATTAGTGAAAGCGTATCAAAGATTTATATCTCCATTATCTGCTCCAAGGTGTAGATTTTATCCCACTTGTTCAAATTATTTTTTGCAGGCTGTTGAAAAATATGGTGCAATTAAGGGAAGTATGCTGGGCATAAAAAGAATTTTAAGGTGTCATCCCTTTTCAAAGGGCGGGTATGATCCGCTTAAATAATTTAAAGGAGAAGTTGTTATGACCAAATTGTTGAATTTAATAGTATTACCAATGGGAAAAATATTAAGTTTTCTGTATTCATTTATAGGAAACTACGGTGTGACTCTCATACTTTTGACGCTCATAGTAAAATTGGTAACCTTTCCTTTATACAAATCACAGATGTTAAACACACTGAAAATGGCGGAGTTACAGCCAAAAATGAAGGATATACAGGCTAGATTCGGCCATGATAAAGCTCTTTTAGGAGCAAAAATGCAAGAATTATACAAGGAAGAAAAGTACAATCCTGCCGGAGGGTGTCTACCTATGCTCATTCAGATGCCTATAATATTCGGCTTGTTTTCCTTGTTAAGGGATCCGCTATCATATATAAGTGATCAGCAGCTTATCTTTGCGGTTCACGAGCCTTTTCTGTGGATAGCTGATTTGAGCCATCCGGATAAGTGGATATTGCCGATACTTGCCGGCGTAGCGACCTTTATTTCATTTAGCTTATCTCAACAAGCCCAGATGGGTACGGGACAGGCGAATCCTGCATCCGGGATGAAGGTAATGAAATACATTTTTCCTGTCGCAATAGTGCTGATAGGAAGATCTTTTCCGGCGGGCCTTGCGATATACTGGTTTTTCGGGCAGTTTATACAGATATTCATATCGATTCATTTAAATAGTGTTAGGAAAAAAATGAATCAGCAAAAAGAAAAATCTAAAAGAATGAAAAAAGCGGCTGTAAATTAATACAGGAGGTAAATATGAAAAGCGTTGAAAAATGGGGAGCGAGCACTGATGAAGCAGTAGAATTAGCTCTTGCAGAATTGAATTTATCAAGAGATGATATAGAAATAGAAGTGTTGGAAGAGCCATCCAAGGGTTTCTTGGGGATTGGATCTAAACTCGCAAAGGTAAGGGTGTCGGAAAAGGAAAAACAGGCGTCTGATACCGGAGCGGTTTGTAAAGAAATGAAAGAAAAGTCGGAAAATACAAGCACTCCGAGGAAAAATGAAAAAGATGTAGAGATTAGTGAAGATATTTTGCTTAAAGTTAGGCGAGAAGGCAAGGATGTGACGGAAGATAACGAAAATCTATCGCTTCTTAAGAGAATCGTTGATAAAATGGGGCTTAATGACTTAAAAATAAAGGGTAAAGAAGGTGAAGACTTCATATTTTTCGATATAAGCGGAGAAGGCGCAGGGCTTATCATAGGAAAGAAGGGACAGACACTTACATCGTTACAATTTATCATGAACCTTTGCGTTAACAATAATGATGAGGGTTATAAACGAGTGATAATAGATGTCGAGGGATACAGACAAAAAAGAGACGAGAAGCTAAAGACAATTGCTTTAAATGCGGCGAACAAGGTGAAAGATACAGGAAAAAGGGTGACTTTGGATCCGATGACTCCATATGAAAGAAAGGTGGTGCACATAGTAATTCAGCAGATGGAAGGTTTAGAAAGCACCAGTCAAGGAGCGGAGCCGTACAGAAAAGTAGTGATAAACAAGGCGTAGACTTACGATTAAAATGTTGTGTTATAATTTCCCTTGGAGTAAATTCTGAGGGTTTTTTATTGGAGAAAGATGAGCAGAACTATTGCAGCAATTTCTACGGCGGGATACGGAGCTATAGGCGTTATAAAAATTAGCGGAAACAGGTCAAAAAAAATACTGGAAGAGTTATTTAAAAATGCCGGCAAGCAGAGAATCGAGTCTGATAAATGGCAGAATAAACGGCTTTATTACGGAACAATAGAGCAGGATAACAGGGTTTTAGACGAGGTAATGGCGGTGTATATGAAGGCACCGCACACATATACTAGGGAAGATGTTGTAGAAATATATACTCATGGTAATGCCGTGTGCCAAAGAAGAATATTGGACGCTGTTATAGACGAAGGTGCAGAGCTTGCAGAACCGGGAGAATTTACAAAACTTGCATTTCTTAACGGCAGGATAGATCTTACTCAGGCCGAAGCTATTATAGAGATGATAAATGCAAAGAGCGAGGAAGCTTTTGATCTTGCCTTGCAAGGGCTTGCAGGCCAAAATGAACGAAGCATAGGTAATGCAAGGGTTAGACTTCAGGAAATATTGGTTGAAATGGCTGTGAATATAGATTACCCGGATGAAGACATAGAGGAAATAAATTATCAAAAGACCATAGAAAGCATAGAAGATGTAATAAATGAGCTGGATGAAGTTATTGATATAACCAGAAAAAGAAGGGTATATAGAGACGGCATAAGGGTAGCTATCTTAGGGAAACCGAATGCCGGGAAATCTTCCCTTCTCAATGAGCTTCTCATGGAGGACAGGGCGATCATCTCAGACATTGAAGGGACAACAAGAGATGTAATAGAGGAGCAAATTCTGTTATCCGGGATTCCCATAACGTTAATAGATACTGCAGGAATAAGAGAAAGTGATAACGTTATAGAAAAAGAAGGAATAGATAGGAGCTATAAGGCCGCAAATGAAGCGGATGTCGTGGTATATCTTATCGACAGCACCAAAGGTCCTGACGGAGAAGATGAAAATGTGATTAAGAGGCTTCGGGCAGACAGCCTTGTAGTATGCTTTAGCAAGAGCGATCTCCCAATGTCTGCCAAAAATAAAGAGAACAAAGGATTGTTTGACAAGAGCATTGATATCAGCATAAGGAACAAAAGTGGAATGGAAGAACTAAAATCTGAACTCAGAAAAATCGCAGAAGAAAAAAATGTGGCCAAAACAGAAGGGAAAAGAGATAGAACGGTGTATGAGGCGATAAAGGCTAAAAAGTCGCTAAATGAAGCAAAAAAAGCGCTAAAAAAAGGTTTGAGTTTAGACTTTGCAGAGGTTGATGTAAAAAATGCTTACGCCTACCTTGGAAACATAACGGGAGATACGGCATCAGAGGAAGTTATAAATAAGGTATTTGAAAGGTTTTGCCTTGGGAAATAAAGAAAACGCAATCTATGAAATGGGAAAATTCGATGTGGCTGTCATAGGTGCAGGGCATGCAGGCTGTGAAGCGGGGCTTGCGGCGGCGAGGTTGGGGCTTAAGACGGTAGTCTTTGCATCCACGCTTGAAGCCGTGGCTATGATGGCGTGTAATCCTTCTATAGGAGGAACCGGAAAGGGACAGCTCGTAAGGGAAATAGATGCTCTCGGCGGTGAGATGGGCGTTAATATTGATGCCACCATGGTGCAGAGCAAAATGTTAAACACGGGAAAAGGACCCGCAATTCAGTCTCTAAGAGCGCAGGCGGACAAAAAAGAATATCATGCCAGGATGAAGTCTGTGCTTGAAAAAGAAGAAAATTTGGAATTAAAACAGGCGGAAATAGTTACGATTGAGGCGGCTTATACGGAAGGAAAAAAGAGAGTAACAGCGGTTATTACCAAGACAGGAGCAAGGTATGAGGCAAAGGCGGTAATTTTGGCGACAGGAACCTTCCTCTCGTCGAAAATCTTCATAGGGCACAGCGAATATAGCTCGGGTCCCGATGGAATGGCAGCTTGTAATGAACTGTCCCAAAGCATACGAACACTGGGCTTGAAGCTTCGAAGGTTTAAAACGGGAACACCTGCAAGAGCTTTAAAAAACACCTTTGACTATAGTCTTATGAAAAGGGAAGAGGGAGATCAGCCCGTTGTGCCGTTTTCTTTTCTTACAAAGAACATAAATATAGATCAGTTGCCATGTTATCTTACATACACAAATGAAAAAACACACGAAATAATAAGAGATAATTTTAACAGATCCGCTATGTTTTCAGGAAAAATCGAAGGCGCAGGGCCCAGATATTGTCCATCTATAGAGGATAAGGTAAAACGTTTTGCCGATAAGAAAAGGCATCAGCTGTTTATAGAGCCTGAAGGCAGAAATACTGAAGAAATGTATATTCAGGGCATGTCATCGAGCCTGCCCGAGGACGTTCAGACGCTTTTTTACAGGACTATACCGGGACTTGAAAATATAGAAATATCACGACCCGCATATGCAATAGAATACGATTGCATAGATTCTCTTGAACTGTTTCACACCCTTGAAACCAAAGAGGTTGGCAACTTATATTGTGCAGGACAGATAAACGGGAGCTCAGGATATGAAGAAGCAGGTGCGCAGGGGCTGATCGCAGGTATAAATGCGGGGTTGAAGCTTAGAAATAAGCCTCCGTTCGTGCTTGGAAGAGACGAGGCGTATATAGGTGTGCTCATAGATGATCTGGTAACCAAGGGAACAAACGAGCCTTACAGAATGATGACATCGAGGGCGGAATACAGATTGCTGCTAAGGCAAGATAATGCGGATTTAAGGTTAACACAAAGGGGATATGAGATAGGACTTGCAAGCGATGAAAGACTTGAAAAAATGAAGAGAAAAAGGCAGGGAATAGAAGATGAGCTTGCAAGGCTTAAAAAACACAAGGCTTCGCCTGAAGAAGTCAACGACATCCTTGAGCAAAAAGGAACAGGAGCTATAAGCAAAAAGACGAGCCTGTATGAACTTTTAAAAAGACCTCAGCTGAGCTATGAGGAGCTCGGAGCGGTTGACGGGGAGAGACCTGCCTTAGATGACGGAGTGATAACTCAGGTGGAAATATCTTGTAAATATGAAGGATATATTAATAAGCAGCTTGAACAGGTGGACAGGTTCAAACAACTTGAAGACAAGGCGCTATCGGCAAATTTGGACTACCTGTCAATAAAAGGGCTTAGATTGGAAGCGGCGGAAAAGCTTGCAGCGATTAAACCGGCTTCGGTAGGGGCGGCGTCACGAATATCAGGGGTGTCACCTGCGGACATCGGAGTTTTGCTCGTTTATCTTGAAAGAATGACGAGAGAAAAAGCGAAATGAGAAAGAAAATAGAGACAATCATATTAGAAGGAGCTGAGGCAGAAGGGATTGCTCTGTACGAAGGCAAAGCCGAAATCTTGGCAAATTATTTGCTTGAACTTCTTAAGATAAACGAAAAGATAAATTTAACTGCAGTAAGAGATCCGGAAGAGGCGGCAGTAAAGCATATTGTTGACAGCCTTGTAGTGGAGAAGGCGTTTGGTATAGAAGACAGGAGGATATTGGATTTAGGGACCGGAGGGGGATTCCCCGGAGTGCCGTTGGCCGTCGCTTGTGGCGGCCGTGAGGTCGTCCTCTTGGATTCAAAGAAGAAAAAACTCAATGTAATCGAGGCCGTTGTCGACAACCTTGGTATTGACAATGTATCTTTCTTGCCGCAGAGAGCTGAAGAGGCGAGCAAGGAAGAACGGTTACGTGAGAGTTTCGACGTGTGTGTGGCCAGGGCGGTTGCAGAACTCAGAGTTTTGCTTGAGATTGCCGTGCCGCTTGTTAAGCTGAAAGGAAAAATCATTGCCATGAAGGATGCGGAAAGTGCAGCTGAAGAGATGAGGCTGTCAAAAACGGCAATTCAAACGATGGGCGTGGAGCTGACAGAGCAACACGAATACACCTTAGACGGAATTCACAAAAGAGCTCTCCTTGTATTTGTAAAGAAGAAAGAAACACCTACTAAGTATCCTCGGCGAATGCCTGCTATTTTAAAAAGGCCGTTATAAAAGTCCGGATGTTTCACGTGAAACATCTGGACTTTTTCTTTATATAATAGTATAATGCGACGAGGAGGTGAAACATGAGTAAATTAATAGCAATTTTCAACCAAAAGGGCGGAGTCGGCAAAACAACAACAAATATCAACCTAGCAACCTGCCTTGCTACAAACAAAAAAAGAGTTTTAGTCATAGATATAGACCCGCAAGGCAATACAACCAGCGGACTGGGGATCGAAAAGAACAAACTGGACAACACGATCTATGAACTGCTCACAGACGAGAAGGTGAATGCCAAGGACGTCATTATACCTACAGGCATCAAAAACATGGATATAATACCCAGCAACGTGGAATTGGCAGGAGCAGAGCTGGAGCTCTCCGCACAATACGGGAGGGAAAAAAGACTGAAAAACGCACTGGCAAGTGTGAAAGAGGATTACGACTATGTGTTGGTGGATTGTCCGCCGTCATTAGGACTTTTGACTATAAACACGTTAACGGCGGTAGACAGCGTATTGATACCTATACAGTGTGAGTTTTACGCTCTGGAAGGCGTGTCGCAGCTGATGAGCACAATAGATCTGGTCAAGAAGAACCTCAATGAAGACCTTAAAATAGAAGGAGTAGTACTTAGCATGTTCGATAACAGAACGAAATTATCTGCCGAGGTACAAAACGAGGTGAGGAAATACTTTAAAGGATTGCTGTACGACACTGTAATCCCAAGAAACGTCAGACTGGCTGAGGCTCCAAGTCATGGGATTCCTATCGTTCACTATGACCCGTCGAGTGCGGGAGCCAAGGCATACAAGAAGTTTGCCAAAGAATTTTTAAAAAGGGTAGAGAAGGGAGAATAAAATGGCTGAAAGAAAAGGCTTAGGTAAAGGCTTGGGAGCTCTGTTCGAAGACGTCAACATAGATTCGACCGAGATAGAGGGAAGTGAAGCGAACAAGGAAGATATCAACTTTATAGAAATAGATGAAATTGCCCCGAATGAATCACAGCCACGAAAGACATTCAACAAGGAAAAGCTGGAAGAGCTTGCAAGATCAATAAAGACGCACGGCGTCATTCAACCTATAGTCGTGAGAAAGCAAGGCTCTCACTACGAAGTGGTTGCAGGGGAGAGACGATGGCGGGCTGCAAGGATAGCAGGCCTTTCAGAGGTGCCTTGTATAGTTCGGGAGCTCACGGATGAGCAAAACATGCTTGTGGCAATAATAGAGAATGTTCAAAGAGAAGATTTAAACCCCATAGAAGAGGCCAGGGGAATACGAGCAATGATAGAGGATTACGAGCTTACACAAGATGAAGTGGCCAAGGCCGTATCTAAAAGCAGACCATATATTACGAATGCCTTGAGAATGCTGAAATTACCGGATGCCGTACTTGATATGGTATCGGCAGGCAAGCTTTCTGCGGGGCATGCAAGAGCAATCCTTTCGGCAAAGGAAGAGGAACAAACGGAAATAGCCAAACATGTTGAAACCAAAGGGCTTTCCGTAAGAGAGGCTGAAAAGTTGTCTAAAAAGGGATTAAGCTTTGACAGAAAAAAACCGGGAAAGCATCCAACGAAAAATGCAGCCGTGAAGCAGATAGAAAGCGAGTTGAGTTCCGCTCTGGGCACCAAGGTAAATTTAAGCCAAAACGGCAATAAAGGCAAGATAGAGATAGAATATTATTCCAGAGAAGAGTTGGAAGGATTGATAGAAGCATTGCGAGCAATTTAACATAAAAACTTTATTGTAAACTTATGCAGATTCCAATGGAAACACCCAATTTATAGCTTGTGCACGGGCAAAAAAGCGCAATCTTAAGAGAAAACGCTATAAATGCCTTTGTGCGGTGAAATGGTAAACAAAAAAAATAACAGCTAATTTTTAATAACGGATAAAACTGCTGATATCATCGCAAATAAACCCCTGTATAATTATGTAAACCAAAATCTAAAAGAAGCACCCTTTTTAAATCGTCCTGAAGCTTGAAAAATAAGCCTCAATAAGGCGAATATGGCGAATAGAACATAGCTATGGTTGAAATTACTTCAGGATGAGAAAAAGCGTAATAAAATGACATAGTAAAGTTGGAATTAGATGACTTAGATGAAATGCTATAAAAAAGATGCTATGAAAACAATAACAGGAAGGAGGATGTTATGGGAATTTATAAAAAAAGTATCGACGAATACGTAAGGGATTTAAGTTCTTCAAAGGCGACCCCGGGAGGGGGAGCGGTGGCCGCCTTTTCGTTGCTGCAGGGAGCGGCGCTCTTATCAATGGTTATAGAGATAACTGTTGCAAATGCAAATTATCAGCATTTTCATAGTGGTTGTCTGGATGCAAAAACATCGGTGCAGGCTTTGATGAAAGAGGGTAGAGCCTTGATTAAGGATGATATGGATGCCTTTAATGCTCTCATGAAGGCATTCAAGGAGAAGGGGAGCGAAAGAAATACGCTTATTAGCGAGGCATCTATTAAGGCTGTAGGTGTTCCGTTAAGGATATTGGAAAAGGCGGAAGAAGGGATTCAGCTCGCCAATATGCTCATAAACAAGAGTAACCCCAATGTTGAGAGTGACATTGAGGTTGCGATAGCATGTTTTGAATGTGCAGGAAGGTCGGCCATCGTAAATGTAAGGGTCAATCTTCCGGGGTTAAATGACGGCGATAAGGCAGATGAATACCTTGAAAAAGCGATTAATAAATTGGAATATATAGAAGAAGAAGGCATGCGCCTTAGGGAAGAGATGACCGATTAAAAATTCTTATATGGTAAATCCTCCGTTAGGACTTATGACTTGCCCGGTTATAAATGAAGCGGAGTCTGAAGCCAGAAACGAGACGGTGGCAGCTATTTCTTCAGGAGTTCCCAACCTTTGAAGGGGCATTTCGCCGGCAACCATAACAAGGTCCTCTTCCTTTATGGCAGATAACATATCTGTCTTTATGGGTCCCGGAGCTACGGCATTGACTCTGATATTTGAGGGCCCGATTTCCTTCGCAAGGGCCTTTGTAAGGGCTATTATGGCGCCCTTTGACGCTGAATAATGAGTTTCCATGGCGCCTCCCGTAATTCCCCAAACTGATGCAATATTTATAATACAGCCACTTTTTTTTGAAATCATATCAGGTAAAACGGAATGGATTAAGTTATAAGTGCCGTTTAGGTTTACATCTAAAATTCTTTTCCAATCTGCGGGCGATATATCCTGAAAAAGCTGGTGCTTTGCGATACCCGCATTATTGACGAGCAGCGAAATATTTCCCATTGTGTCTTTGATATCACTTACCATTGATTCGATAGCATCATTGTCTGCAACATCGCATTTATATTTTTTTATATTGATGAAACGAGAAATTTTTTTAAGGGAAAAAACTGTTTTTTCAGCAGCGATATCGTTTTCTATGTAATTAAATGCTATGTTGTATCCGTTTTTTGCAAGATCAAGGCATATCGCCCTTCCTATGCCTCGAGAACCTCCGCTTACAACCGCCGTACTCATGATAATTTCTCCTCTATTCCGGATCTTATTGTTTCTTCGACTTGCTTTGGTAATGCCTTTAGCTCCGGGCGTGAGAGGGCTGCAGTTTCTATTGCGGGGTGAATACGTATTTTTACCCTTGCAGGTGATTCATTGGAAGGTTTTTCAAACAGCGTATAGGTGTTACTGAGAGATACCGGAACCACAGGGATTTTTGAACGGGTTCCATACGATAGCGCGGCATATTTAAAGTCTCCCATTTCCGGAGACTTGCTTCTCGTTCCTTCAGGAAATACCAATATTGACATACCTCTTGAAATTAAATCCTCGGCAACCTTAAGTGTGCGTATAGCATCCTTCGTGTTTGATCTATCCAAAAAAATACAGCGTACTCGCTGAAGCCAGACACCATAAAACGGAATTTTAAGAGTTTCCTTTTTAGAGATGAAGGTGAAGGGAATATTACTTAACGTGGCTGCCGCAACGATGGAATCCGCATTGCTTTGATGATTTGCGCAAAATAATACGGGGCCTTCATTCGGGATATTTTCTTTTCCCTCTATGGTAACATCTACATTGTATGCCTTTAAGAAAAAATTCCCCCATCTATTTACGACCTTTTTAATTAATTCAAACTCAGTCTTGTCATCATTGTTTGCTCTCGCCGCATCGATAGGCTTTATAAACGGTTTTATGTTCTTAAGTCCTGATAACAAGAGAATTACTATCCTAAGTTTTCTAAACATATTTGCCTCCTATTGTCTGTCAAAAAATACGTTTTTGCCCTTCGCAGAAAGGCCCACAGCGTAGCATACCTTGCAATCTTTCGGAAAGAAGTCGAGCTTTAATGCAACCTTGCCGGCAGAATATAGGATTCTGTTATCTATTCTGTTATCTGCCGCAATGCTGACAGCAGAGCCGAGAGCTATACCGAGGTCAGTGATTTTAAACGTACAGTGTGACTTGTTTTTTATGGATTCATTGCAGTCATCATATCCGCAAATCCCGCATTTAGGAAGGGCAGTAGGCGCAGAATAGACACTTATTAAAAATACGCAAGCGCAGTTTTCTAAATTTTTTGCATCTCTTTCAAAAAAAGCTTGGTTACTTTCCTTGCTATGGGTTTTCATAGCCTTTATGAGGGCTTGTTGTTCTTCCCCGTCTATTATCAGGGTTTCAATTGAATCCTGCCCGCAAGCCTTGGGTGCTGTTCTTGCCGCAACGCACATCTTCTTTGCGACTTCAAGCAATATTTCGTCTTCTACCGTACCGGAATTATATTTCATAGCAACACTCCTTTTATTCATTTTAAGCAATATTACCATAAATTTACATCATTTAGAAATTGCAAGCAAGGATCGGACTCAAAAGAGTTGTACGTTGTCATTGACACATAACAAAAAAACGTACTAAAATATATATGCAAATGAATATATTGCCGAAGGTCATGAAAAACAGAAAGATGTATATTAATTTGTCTGACAGTATAGTTTGTGTTCTTATTAAAGATGGGGGAATAATATGGAGAATAAAGAGAAGGTAATGTTGGATATGCCCGTATCAAGAATTAGGGCAAAGGGGCTTTTGCAATTTAAGCAGCATTGGAAGGCATTAATGCCTTTGGTGGTGCTTCAAATTATTTTGGCAAACGTAGGAGGATATCTATTTTCATTAATGCCGTCATCTTTAGTAACCATTGGTATATTGCTGGCCGCACCTTTGGAGGTAGGGTTGTGCATTGCGGTTCTCAAGACTGCAAGAGGAGGAAGAGCAGAGGTTTCTGATTTGTTCTTTCCTTATAAAGCATATTTTTTCAAAGCCATAGGACTTGATTGTCTGATAGCATTGTTTGTTGTACTTTGGAGTCTTACAGGAATAATCCCCGGGGTGATATTTTTAGGAATTCTTGCCGGAGGCGGAGCGAAAGGGTCGGTAGCTTTTATATTTTTTGCAGTGGTTGTAGTTGTATTGATGCTGATACCTGCAGTAATAGCGGTATATAGATATAGCCAAGCTCTTTTTGTGTTTATTGATAATCCGGAACTTAAAGTTAAGGAATGCATTGAGAAGAGCAAGGAGCTCACGCTTGACAACAAGAAAAAACTGTTTTTTCTCGACCTTTCCTTTATAGGCTGGGGGCTGGCTGCTGCTGCACCGGTAATCATAGCTGTTTTACTTACAATAGGGCGGATTAAGATGGCAATACTTGAGATGGAAGCGAATCAAGTTTTCGGAGAATTACATAGTTTTGGGGTAAGAGATATTGTTGAGGTTATTTTGATGTACGCTACTGCCGTTATAGTAGCCGGGATCATATC
The DNA here is from genome assembly GCA_000161975.1 of Eubacterium saphenum ATCC 49989. Lineage (GTDB taxonomy): Bacteria > Bacillota > Clostridia > Peptostreptococcales > Anaerovoracaceae > Eubacterium_N > Eubacterium_N saphenum. The sequence goes on along the minus strand of GG688422.1, from coordinate 691,504 downwards.
TCTATTGCTTAGCATACCTGTGGTTGCATATAATGCGGTAGCACGGGCAATGGCATATGATATCTTGACAGGAAGAGCGGATAAGAATGGTGAATATAAAGAGCCGGTAGATGTAAGTGAGCTAACGGATATTGATAAGGTAAAAGCGAAATTAGAAGCATCTGCCTCCTGCAATAAAGATAAGAAAAGCACTACAGATGAAAAAAATGAAGATCAAGATGTCACAAAAAATGATGAGGATCAGGCAAAGGATAAGTAGATCAGATTCTTAAGAAACTTGATTTATGTGCCTAAAAAATGGTATTGAAAAAAAGTTAAGCTATGTGTATAATAGCAGTATAACTTCGAGGAGTGGTGAAAATCCATACCGGCGGTAAAGCCCGCAAGTAGAAATACACGAATTGGTGAAATTCCAATGCCGACAGTATAGTCTGGATGTGAGAAGTAATGGAACATTGTGTGCTATTATTTTAAAAAATCGGAGTTATTCCGATTTTTTTATTGCAAGAAAGAAACGAGTAATGACCGACCGTACAATCAAAGATAAAGAAAAATATATGAGCATGGCCTTAGAGCTTGCCGAGAAGGGACTTGGAACTACTTCCCCAAATCCCATGGTAGGCGCTGTTATAGTTAAGAACGGGGAGATCATAGGGAAGGGTTTCCATAAAAAAGCAGGAAGCGCCCACGCCGAAGTTGAAGCGGTACAGGATGCGCATAGTAAAGACTACGACATCGAAGGTGCAGATATGTATGTGACTTTGGAACCGTGTTCGCATAAGGGAAGAACACCTGCCTGTTCAGACCTACTCATAAAAGAAAAGATAGGGCGAGTGTTTATAGGCATGAGGGATCCTAATCCTCTCGTAAACGGAGGAGGTATAGAGAAGTTGGAAGGCGCATTGATAAAGTGCGAAGTAGGGATATTAGAAGAAAGATGCAGGCAGCTGAATAAAGTTTTTTTAAAGTACGTGACGGAAAAAATGCCGTATGTAATATTTAAATCGGGAATCACTTTGGACGGTAAGATTGCAACCGGCACCGGAAAAAGCAAGTGGATCACTTCCGAAGAATCAAGAAAAGATGTGCATCTGCTTAGAAGTAGGTGTTCTGCAATAATGGTAGGGATAGGTACGGTTTTGGCGGATGATCCGAGGCTTACTGCGAGGTTTGAAGGCGCTTATGATCCTGTAAAAATAATTGTCGACAGCAAGCTTAGATTGCCTTTGGAAGCTAAGGTAGTGGGAGAAGACTGTATAGTGGGATGCTGCGAAAATGTTTCACGTGAAAAAATTGAAGAGCTTACAAACAAAGGAGTAAAAATAATTAAAGCAGGAAAGAATAAGGTGGATCTTAGAAAATTCATGGCAGAGCTCGCTAAGCTTGAGATAGACAGCGTATTATTAGAAGGCGGAGCAACGCTCGCAGCGAGCATGTTCAAAGAGCAACTGGTAGATGAAATTCGATTGTATATGGCGCCCATGATATTTGGAAGCGGAAAGTCATTTTTAGAAGGTGAACTTGATATAGATGATGTTTCCGATGCAATTCGCATAGAAGGTATGAAAGTAGAGAAGATAAACGAAGATGTTGTTTTATCAGGTAATGTTAAACGAAACAATGCATAACGGGAGGGAGTATGTTTACCGGACTCATAGAAGAAAAGGGAAAAATATTGAATACGCCTCAAGGAGAAGCGGGAAGTTTCAGCATAGTGGCAGATGACATTTTAAACGATGTGGAGATCGGAGACAGCATTGCGGTGAACGGAACTTGTCTTACCGTTACAGCTTTTACAAAGGGTCATTTTGAAGTGGATGTATTGGCAGAAACGTTGAGAATGACAACTTTAGGAAAGTTAAGAATAGGGGATGAAGTTAATCTGGAACGAGCCATGCAAGCGGGTAAAAGGTTTGGAGGTCATATCGTAAGCGGACATATAGACGGTACGGGAAGGATACGCTCAATATCCGGAGAAAAAAACGGCACATGGATAACTATTGTGATCAATCCGGAACTGATGGGTAATATCGTTCTCAAAGGATCCGTTGCGATAGATGGCGTAAGCTTAACGGTCGCGAACGTGGGCGAGAATGAATTTCAGGTGTGCGTTATTCCACATACGGGAGAAGAAACCACATTGGTTGGTAAAAAAGCAGGCGATGTGGTAAATATTGAAGTGGACATGATAGCTAAGTACATAAACAACATTTTAAGTGAGAAAAGCGAAAAAAAGGAAATAAATATAACGGAAGAATTTTTGATAGAGAACGGATTTTAGGAGGAAAGATGAAGGACAACGAATTTGGAAGCATAGAACAAGCTATCCAAGATATCAGAGAGGGCAAAATGATAATATGCACAGACGATCCAGATAGGGAAAATGAAGGAGATTTGATATGTGCAGCGGAGAAGACTACACCTGAAATAATTAATTTTATGGCTACCTATGGAAAAGGATTGATATGCATGCCAATGGGCGAAAAGGTTATTGATAAATTGGGCCTTTCACAGATGGTAGATAAAAATACCGACAATCATGAAACGGCCTTTACCGTTTCAATAGACCATGTCGATACGACAACGGGGATATCAGCACATGAAAGAGCGAAGACGGCGGTGGAATGTACTAGAGATGATGCGCAACCAAGTGAATTCAGAAGACCGGGGCATATGTTCCCTCTAAAGGCAAAAGCTAAGGGCGTATTTGAAAGAAGAGGGCATACGGAAGCGACAGTGGATCTTTGTAGGTTGGCAGGGCTTAAGGAATGTGGGATATGTTGCGAAATCATGAAAGATGACGGGCATATGATGCGAAAAACCGAGTTATTAGAAATGGCTAAAAAGCATAAGCTTACTTTTATAACAATAAAGGATTTGATAGAATATAGAAAGAAGAACGATATCTTCATGGAGAGGGTGTGTGCAGCCGACTTTCCGACTAGATACGGGCAATTTAAGATTTACGGATACGTTAACAAGATAAACGGAGAGCACCACATAGCCATGGTGAAGGGAAGTGTAGACGACGGAAAGCCGGTACTTGTGAGAGTACATTCAGAATGTTTGACGGGGGATGCTCTGGGAAGCGCAAGATGTGATTGCGGAGATCAATACGATGCGGCGATGAAGGAAATTGCAAAGGAAGGAAGAGGTATACTCGTTTACTTAAGGCAGGAAGGAAGAGGCATCGGGCTTATCAATAAATTAAGGGCTTACGAGCTGCAAGATGCGGGAATGGATACCGTCGAGGCAAACATAGCATTAGGATTTGATGCGGATCTAAGAGATTATTCCGTAGGGGCGCAGATCCTCAAAGATTTAGGAGCCCATGATCTTGATATAATGACAAACAATCCGGAAAAGATAGAAGGACTGGAAAGCTACGGAATTACAGTGCATTCCAGAATTCCAATTGAAGTGGAGCATAAGGACAGCTGTAAAAAGTATATGCAAACCAAAAAAGAAAAAATGGGGCATATTTTGAACAAGGTATAGAAAATTTATGAGCATTAAATTTTAAGTTATAAAGGAGGGAAAGATGAAGGATATTCAAGGGAAATTAATAGGAAAAGGAATGAAGATCGGCATAGTTTTAGCAAGGTTTAATGAATTTATCGGAAGCAAGCTTTTATCAGGAGCAGAGGATGCATTGATAAGACATGGAGTAGACGAAGATGATATTGAAGTTGCATGGGTTCCCGGAGCATATGAAATACCTTTAGTTGCAAAGAAGCTTGCAACATCTGAGAAATATGATGCGGTAATCTGTCTTGGAGCCGTAATTAAGGGAAATACACCGCATTTTGATTATGTCAGCGCCGAGGTATCCAAGGGAATAGCTCAGGTGGGATTACTCAGCGAAGTACCCGTTATTTTTGGAGTGCTTACGGTGGACAATATAGAACAGGCTATAGAAAGAGCCGGAACAAAGGCGGGCAATAAAGGCAGTGAGGCTGCGAATTCAGCGATAGAAATGGTGAATTTATTAAATCAAATATAAATATGTGTCTGCTAATTCACAAATTTTATCTACAAGTCGCCTACGCAGATATAGGGGCTTGGATTTAGTGTGAGCCGTGGTTACGGTTATGAAAGGAGGTAGCATGAAAAAACTCACAGGAATAGTCATTTGTTTTATAATCGCTGTAGTAGCATGGCTTTTGGGCATGAAGTTCCCTGTTGTGGGCGGCCCTGTATTTGGAATACTCATAGGCATGGTCACCGCTAAGCTGGTAGATGTGTCAAGTTTCAGAGAAGGAATAGTGCTTACCGCCAAGAAATTATTACAATTTTCCATAATTCTACTGGGCTTTGAAATGAATCTTATGAGTGTGTTGAGAGTGGGGAGCAAGTCCCTGCTGGTGATGATATTTACACTTGGAACCGCATTTGGTGTGGCATATATAGCAAGCAAAACATTAAAAATCGATAAGAATTCTGCGATACTCGTCGGAGCGGGCACCTCCATCTGCGGAGGATCCGCAATAGCTGCAGCGGCACCTATAATAAGGGCAAAAGATGAAGAGGTGGTAAAGTCCATATCGGTTATATTTTTATTCAACATAGCAGCTGTGTTTATCTTCCCTGCGCTTGGGAAAATCATGCATCTAAGTGATGTGGGTTTTGGGATGTGGGCAGGTACCGCCGTAAACGATACTTCTTCGGTAGTTGCTACAGGTTCAGCGTGGAGCCAAATGGTAGGGAATGATGTTGCGCTTAAATTTGCAACTATAGTAAAGCTTACAAGAACATTGATGATAATACCTGTTTCGTTTATACTGGCAGCCATTACGGGCAGAGAGATGAAGGCGAAAGCTGAATCACAGTCCGGTGAATGCGAGGTATCCAAGGTAAAAATAAGTAAAATTTTTCCATGGTTTGTTATCGGATTTTTGTTGGCGGCATGTATATGTACTTTCTTTATGCCGGGCGCAAAGGCGTACGGGTATCTCGGACGAAGCGGTAAATTTATAATAGTTATGGCAATGTCAGCCATAGGGCTGAATACGGATGTTATAGAGCTCGTAAAAAAAGGCAAAAAACCGATTGTGCTGGGGCTTTGTTGCTGGATAGCAGTAGCAAGCGTATCGATCTTGGTTCAGTATTTCATGAAAATGCTGTAGCCTTTTAGTAAAAATTCGATTACAAGGACATATTCAGTATTTTAAGCACAGCGTCAGCATCGAGAAGATGGTATTTACCTATGCTTTTGTATAGCTGAGATTTTCTTGCCATTTCACCGAAGTGTTCATCTGTTATGTTTACTTCCCTTAGGGTGGTTGGCATGTTAATGGATTTAAAGAATTCAGTGAAGAGATTTATGCATTCATTTGCAAGGGATTCCTCGTTTTTAAAATCAGTAGGGTTTAGGTGAAAAACATTTACAGCCAGGTTGTGAAACTTTATGAGGCTTAAATTTTCTTGGATGTCTTTTTGTAAAAAGTATTTAAGGGTATTCGGGAATACGATCGCAAGACCGGCTCCGTGTGCAATATCGTAAATAGCGCTTATCTGATGTTCTATGGTATGTGACCCCCAGTCTCCTCCGGTTTTTTTGCCGCAGAAAAAGAGCGTTGATAAAGCCAAGCTGCTGGCCCACATTAAATTAGATCTTGCTTCATAATTCGTAGGTTCGTTTAAAGCGACAGGTGTATAGTGAAGCACGGATTGCATCACACCTTCGATCATTCTGTCGGTAACGCCGTCGTCGTCATGGCTGTCGAAATATTGTTCGAGGAGGTGCGCCAGTATGTCGCTGGCACCGCTCGCAGTTTGGTATTTTGAAATGCTAAAGGTGTATTTAGGATCTGCAAAAACAAAAGATGGCTTTAAAACAGGTTGGTTGAAGGCAACCTTCTCCTGTGTTTTTCTGTTTGAAATCACATAGTTCGCATTCATTTCAGAGCCGGTTGCAGCCGTTGTTAAAACTACACCTATGGGGATGGCTGTTTTAAGACGAGGTCTTGACATCAACGTTTCCCAAGGATCTGTGTCGCTGCCGGCGCTGCAAGCTATGGCTTTGGCGCAATCTATTGTGCTACCGCCTCCGACGGCGAGCAACAAATCAATTTTATGTGAGGTTACAAGTTCGCATCCCCTTGCAACATCCGTGATATCGGGGTTTGGGTTTACACCTGCGAGTTCATAAAAGTCTATTTCAGAAGATTTGAGAGCAGATGTTATAAGCTCGTAAAGTCCGTTTTTCTTTATGCTGTTTTTGCCGTAAATCAACAAAACTTTGCTTGCGTTGTACTTATTCAGATATTTGATTAAGGTCTTTTCTTTTAGTTCTCCAAATATTACTTCCGCCGGTATGCTGTATAAAAAATCATTCATGTTAACCTCCGAAACTTATCAAAATTTAATGTTTTCTAATGCGTCTTATTCCTGCAAATGCTGATCCTGACATGTTATGCCATACGCTGAATATTGCTCCCGGAAGGGTTGCAAGAGGGCTTGCTACAAAATTTATGGCCGCTAGAGATATAGCAAGGCCACTGTTTTGCATGGCTACTTCGATCGCTACAGCGGTAGCTTTGTCGTAATTTAACTTGAAAAGCTTTGAGAGACCGAGTCCCATAATTAAGCCCAATAAATTATGTAGTGCAACTATAATAAGCACTAGGAGCCCGCTTGTCAATATCTTTTCGGAATTTGCCGCTACTATTCCTGCAATCAAAATGACGATTGCAACGGAAGAGACAGAAGGCAGTACGGAGGATACTTTTTTTATGATCTTTCCTTCAAAGTGATTCGCTGCTATTCCTAAGAGAACCGGTATTAAAATTATCGTTATTACAGTTTTGAGCATGGCAAAAAATGATACCTTAACCCATGTTCCCGCAAGCAGGTATACTAATGCAGGGGTGAAGAGAGGAGCAAGTAATGTTGAAGTTATAGTCATTCCTACAGATAGAGGTACGTCTCCATTCGCAATATGGGTTATAACGTTGCTGGCTGTTCCTCCGGGACAGCAACCTACGAGTATCACACCGAGTGCCAAATCAGGTTCTAATTTGAATACTACAGCAAGTAGCCAGGCCAAGACAGGCATGATGGTGTATTGCGCGAGGCACCCAAGTAACATTTCCTTGGGTCTTGTAAATATTTTTTTAAAATCTGAAGTTTTGATGGTTGTTCCCATACCGAACATGGCTATGCCGAGAAGCAGGGCGGTATGTTTCAAAATCCATTTAAAATATTCAGGGTTGAAAAATGCGATAACGGAAAATACAATTATAAGGATCCAGATATATTTTGTTATGAAGTTGCTAACTTTGTTTAAAATACTCATATTCCATCCATTTCTTTTTATTTTAAAACAGTGATAACTACTATAAGTTGCCTATATCTCGCATATAAAATTGTCGATAAGTCTTGTCTTGCCAAAATGTACCGCCATAGCAACGAGAACGGAGTCGTTTATACACTCTACGGGTTGTAAGGTGTTTAAATCTACAATTTCGAGATAATCCATTTTTGCTAAGGGCTCGCCTTTTATGATCTTTTCCATGCGATCTTTAAGTTCTCTAGCAGGCAGTCCTTTTTTTATTATGGATTCCCCCAGAGCAATGGATTTTGAGAGGCAGGTAGCGGCTTTTCGTTCTTCCGGATTTAAATATGCGTTTCGAGAAGACATCGCAAGTCCGTCTTTTTCCCTGACTATAGGACAGCCTATAATTTCTATATCAAAATTTAAGTCTCGTGTCATCTTCTTTATTATGATCAGCTGCTGAGCATCTTTTTGACCGAAGTAGGCTTTGGTTGGCTTTGTGATATTGAAAAGCTTTGTTACCACGGTGCAAACTCCCCTAAAATGCGTCGGTCTGCTTTTTCCGCACAGTTCATCTGAAAGGAGATTGATATCTACGAATGTAAGCGGGTTATCATACATCCCTTCCGGTGTGGGAGTGAACATAAGATCGACACCCAGGCTTTCACATAACTTACAGTCGGCTTCTAAATTCCTCGGATAGCTGTTTAAATCTTCGTTAGCGCTGAACTGTGTGGGGTTTACAAAATTTGAAACTATGACAACGTCATTTTCCGCCCTTGCTTTTTCTATCAAACTTCCGTGTCCTGCATGTAAAAATCCCATGGTTGGCACCAAACCTATGGATCGGTCTTTGCTCTTCCATTGGTACACAAGTTCTTTTATTTCAGCTATTTCTGATACAGTTTTCATCTTCATTCCTCCTCAGTGCTAAAGGTCTTCCAGAGTGCCGTGTTTTTCATAATTAGTTATGCGTGCGGGCTTATTATCTTCATCTACGAAAACCACTTTTGGCTTATGGTGTTTTGCCTCTTCTTCATCGCAGGTACAGTAACTCATAATTATAAGCTTATCTCCTAAAGATACGCATCTTGCAGCCGCCCCGTTGAGGCAAATCAGGCCGCTTCCGGGCTCCCCTGCTATTGTGTAGGTTTCAAACCTGTTCCCGTTATCTATGTCTACAATTTGGACCTTTTGGTATTCGCAAATTCCGGATGCTTCCAGTAGATCTATGTCCACGGTTATACTGCCCACATAATTTAAATCCGCTTGAGTTACGGTAGCCCGGTGTATCTTCCCGTGCAACATTTCTAAAGTCATTATTTTTCCTCCTCGCAAAAACTTAAATCAAGTTAAAACCAATAATAAAAAAACCGTTTCTCCACACAAAAATATGAAGAAACGGGTATCGAATCGTGACTATTGTTGGAGTCTTATTTGTCATCAATATAAGCTCTTTCATATTGTTTTGTGGTTATACAGTACGAAGTATAGTTTTCATCCGAAATACTACCTTCGGGTATCATTATATTCATTATGACACGGAAAGTCAAATAAAGCCCGTCAAGATCGGTATACGAGTTACTTGACGGGCCCCTGCGTGCTTAAATGTGTAGTTTGTGGTAAATTAGATGACGAGGGAAGTGGAAGGGAAGCAGTATGAGCGATGTAGTTGAATTTAGACTGAGGGATGAGGTGGTTTTAAGGCATATCTTTGATTGTGGGCAATGTTTTAGATTTGTTTGTGAAGAGGACGGGTCATACTCGGGTGTATTTAGAAGGAGTTTTATCAATGTGTCCTTGCAGGAGCAAGGAAATATAATGAAAGTTAAAAGAATTTTAGGTGAGAGCATAGATGAAGAAGAGCTATATCGGTTCTTCGATTTAGGGAGTTCATATGAGCGGATAAAAGAAAAATTTAAAGCGAAAGATGAGGTTATGAAGAAAGCGATTTTAAAGGGTGAGGGCATACGGATATTAAGGCAGGATTTTTTTGAAACGCTCATAACATTTATTATTTCGCAAAACAACAACATTTCACGGATAAGGAAGAATATTGAAAGCATATGTGCTGCTTATGGAAGCGAAGTGGAGGCGGGAAGCGGCATATATGCTTTCCCGACAGCAGAAGAGCTTGCGGGTGCAAAAGAAAAGGATTTAAAAGCGTTGAAATTAGGATATAGGGCAGGGTACATTGTAAAATCGGTAGAGCACTATATAAAGAAGAAAGATCGCATACAAAGGTGTATTGAGAAGTTGGCAAAGGAATATGAAAAGCAAGAAGAAGAGAATTTATTTAACGAACTAATGAAGTTCCCGGGAGTTGGAGCGAAGGTTGCGGATTGCATAATGCTGTTCGCTACGCCATGTAAGAACAGATTTCCTATAGACACGTGGATTAAAAAAATTATGGAAGAAAAATATGCAATGAAGGTTGAGAGCAAGAAAGATAAGGATAAAGTTCAAAAATTTGTAGAAGTAAAATTTTCACCCTATGCGGGAATAGCGCAGCAATATTTGTTTTACTCCGCTATAGGAGATTAGATTTTTTCAAACCCGAATTCGTTCGGCGGATTTGGAGACGAGTAGATCGTTTTGTTGTGAGTAAATATTACAAAGCCGGGAGGCGCACCATTCGGCTTTTTCAGGTATTTTTTCTTAAGATAGTCCACAGGTACATTTTCAGACTCCCTTGCCTTGCTGTAATATGCTGCAATTGATGCAACGGAGGCAATCAGATCATCGGAAGGAGAAGAACATTTAAGAAGAACGTGACTTCCGGGAATGTCCTTTGAATGAAACCAGATATCGTTTTTTTCTCCGACCTTTGAAAATATATATTCATTTTCCTTACTGTTTCGTCCCACAAAAAGCTTATTTTCATTTTCATCTATGAAGGTAGCGGGAGAAATGGAGCTTTTTTGAGGGCGTTTCTTCTTAGCCCCGATTTGTTTGGCCTTGTAATAATTTGCGGCGATCAGATCTTCTTTTATCCTTTCAAGCTCTGCAAGAGATTCGGCAAGCGATATGAACGAAAGGGTGTTTTCTAAAAACTCTACTTGCATTTTAGCTAAGTTTATTTGCTTTTGCTTTTCTATAGCTGCAGTCTTGGACTTTGTGTATAGAGAATAGTATTTTTGCATATTTTGTGCCGGGGACAAAGTTGTATCTAGAGTTATGGTTATCTCTTCTCCGTTGCTGTAATCGAGAAGCTTTACGTTTCTTTGCCCTGGTTTTAATTCATGAAGGTGCGAACTTAGTACGTTTGCGTATAACTTGTATTTTTCATTTTGCAAAGCCTCATCAAGCTCACCCTGCAAGACATTCATTTTAGCGGAGAGTTTGGATATTTTGGAGCTACATAATTTGGAAAGTTCAGTCTTTAGGCGTTTATTCTCTCCCGCATTGCCTCTGAGCACATAAAAGTCCTCTACGCAGGACGAAATGCTTGGATAATCTTTTGCTTGCAGGCTAATTCCGGGTGTTTCGTTTGACGACGGTATCTTATTAGAAGAGTCTACATCTTCGGCTGCGCCTGTGAAGTTTATGATGTGAAAATCCAAAGGCTTTTCACGTGTATTTGCGGCAAAATAGATCTTAGGAGTATCAAGGACCCCAGCATATGAATGCGAGGCGAGGGCTGCGGATACATTCAGCAAGGCGGATGCAAATGTAAATTCGGTCTTAAAAGTTGCAAGCCATTTTGAGACCGTAGGAGATATTCCGCCTATATTATTCAAAAAGAATCTATCCGAAAATGAAATTTTATTTGTTTTTGAAAAATTGTCCTCTATGTCTTCGTGCTTCAATAAATTTGCAGAATCAATCTCTTCGTCTTGAAGTGACGTGCTGAATGAAGATAGAAAGGCGGAATCCTCTTTGAGCAGCGCTTTTATCAATGCTATCCCGTTACGACTTGAAAATGTTGGAAGAGGAATCTTGTTTTGCAGAGGAGGATAGGAGTAAGGAATCCCTTGCAATACCTCTCTACAGGAGAATTTCTGGGGTTCAATGTGTTTCACACTATCCACCGTGTACAGTTTGTCATTGCGAGGTTCTGTTAAAACGATATTGCTGTGTTTGCCCATGATTTCCACTATCAATATTTTTTGAGTTACAAAGCCCATTTGATCCTTTGCTTCAAGATGTATTTCCGCGATGCGCTCAAAGCCTTTTTGTTTAATCTTGACTATGTTGGCACCTTGAACATGCTTTCTCAATACGGTGCAAAAGGCGAAGGGCTTTTTACTGTTTTCGGGGATGTCGTCTGTTGCGTGAATCCTTGCAGATTCATTATTGCAGGAGATGAAAAGGTTTATTTTCTTCTTGTTTTTATGCATGGAAAAAATGATCTCGTCGTAGGTGGGACTTACGATTTTATTTATTTTTGCACCGGCAAACATCGTGTTTAATTCATCTGTAATGCATCTTGTAAAAATTCCATCAAATGCCATAGCCATCATCCTTTTGTAATAGAGAGAGTATATAACCCATGGTAACAGAAATTGATAAAAATACAAGTTGCTATTAAGTAAACGATTAAAAACTAAAGCAAACGGAGAACAACATGTCGATCATTGTCGAATTTTGCCGATATATAACATTATTACTTTAAAGAACCTATAATTTCAGAACGGTCATTTTTTGAGAAAAGGAGGATTTTAGAATGACTAAGGAAGCCAACATTCTTATTAAGACACGTGGGGTGGTTCATAAGATAAACGTTATGGACATTTGTTACGTAATTTCCAAGGGGAGGAGGGTGAAAATTCGCTGTATCGATAGAGAATTTGTCCTGTGCATGGAAAGCAAAGAATGCAAGAGGGTCTTTGAAGGATATTTACATGCATGCGGCAGCAGTTTGTTTGTAAATTTCGGATGGGTAAACAGAATCGGAGATTTTAAGGTTTGTTTTGAATGTGGGGATGAGATAGAAATGGGGCATAACAGGTATTATAGGCTTAAAGCAAGTTATGTAAAATCCATGGGATTGTTGACCGGAGAGAAGTTAAAGATATATGATGCAGGAATACCTATGTAGGTACACAAAATTACACTAAAAAGTTTCCCTTTTATTGCTATGACTAAGGGGGGATCGTTTTGCTAGTGGCAAAGGCGGGGGAAAACACTCAAACTTCTTCGTGTCCGGCAGGATTATTTATACAGTTTGTTTTTCGGTGGCAAATTTAAAAAGTGGTTTGCTCTATTGTTCAGTACGCACTACATGCGTGAATTTTAAAACCCAATTAACGAAGCGCTATTGACAAATAAGATATCCCCGACAAATGTGCTATAATTTATGGAGTTTATTGTGAAATTACAAGGAGGTTGACATGAATATCGGAGTAATGGTGGCACTTGGAATAGTAGTGCTTTTGGTGCTATATGTTGTAGCTGCTTACAACGGTTTTGTTAGGCTTAAAAATATGGTGGAGGAAGCATTTTCTACCATGGATGTATATCTTAAAAAAAGATTCGATTTAATACCTAATTTAGTAGAAACCGTAAAGGGTTATGCGGCTCATGAAAAGGGCACCTTGGATGCCGTTACCAAGGCAAGATCCATGATTGCGCAGGGCGGTTCTGCAGAGGAACGAATGGAAAATGAAAACATCCTCTCAGGCGCTTTAAGAAGCCTGTTTGCTGTAAGTGAAAATTATCCTGACCTTAAAGCGAATCAAAATTTTATGGATTTGCAAGGACAGTTGAGCGCTTTGGAAGAAGATATCGCAAATTCCAGAAAGTATTACAACGGCGTTGTAAGACAGTTCAATACCAAGACAGAGGCATTCCCTTCAAATATAATTGCATCCATATTCAAGATGACTAAAAAGCCTATGTTTGAGGTGGATGATGCACAGGAAAGAAAGAATGTCAAAGTATCTTTTTAAAAGATTGTTTATCTAGGAGGATGATTATGGACATACATTCAAAAAGAGGTGGTGTCAAACCCGCTTTGGCAACCATTGCTACGATATGTATGATTTTATCTGTTGTTATAGTGATCAAAACAGATGTATGGACACTTGTTAAGGGGAACATTTCACAAACGAAAGTGGCTCCCGTACAAAGGGATGTTAATTTTGATACAAAAAGATTCGACGTTGATGCACAGGTGGGGGCGGACAAATCCATTGATATCCAAGAAACCATCGATGTGGATTTTAAAAATCCAAGAAGGGGTATCATTCGCACGATTCCAAGAACCGGAACGATCAAGTATAAAAAAGACGGAAAAACCAAAGAAACGCAATTCCGAATGAATATAAAAGATGTAAAAGTTGTGGATGATGAATATAATGTCGAAGAAAAAAACGGCAATACCGTTATTAAAATAGGAGACGAGGATGTAAAAATAACGGGAAGGCATAAATATTCAATCACATACAAGGTGCAGCTGTACGGCATTAAAGAGGACTATGATCTTTTGGCATATAATTTTTTACCGCAGAGGTGGATGACCGAAATAGAGCAGTCAAAGGTTAATGTAGACTTTCATAAATCCATTAAAAACCAAGATATCGATGTGGAAGGCGTAGATGTAATCTATGGTAAAAAGGGAGAGATCGATTCAAAACAAAGCGACTTTATAAAGACGACAAAGGGTGAAAAATCAGTAACCATAGAGCTTACAAAGCCCATGCAGCTAAATCAAACGGTCGTTCTAAGAACAATATTGCCAAAAAACTTTTTCGAAAATGCACCTAAGCTCAGCATCAATCCATATAAGGGAATTGCGGCAGGTGCGGTGATAACCCTTGCATGCCTTGCACTGTGGTTTATTTTCAGAAAAAAGCGCAACATGATTGAAACGGTCGAAGTCAAGGCTCCCGATGGGCTTTCTCCAATGCAGGCAGGATATATAATAGACGGTACATATGATAATGAAGACATGATAGGTCAGATTTTATATCTTGCGCAAAAAGGATATTTAAAAATCGAACAGCTTGACGGTAAGGATAGTACGTATAAGCTTATAAAGACGAAGGATATTTCAGATGATGAAGCCGTATACTCCAAGCAGTTGTTTGAGGGTTTGTTCTTAAATGGTGATACTGTAAGTTTAAAGGAATTGCCGGAAGAATTTTCAATGTATGCAGATGCGGCAGGAAATGCGATAGCGGCAGAACATGTGGGAGAAAAGAGTCTTTCTTCGCCGTCCGCAGCCATGATTAGAATACTTGCGGTAATAATGTCTGCACTGCCTTTTATGGCTGTTTTTGCAAATTCGTCCTTGACTAATATGGGAACCGTTTATTTCCCGTTGCTCGGGCTTGGGGGACTTTTAACGTTGGGCTTGATAGCGCTCATGGCGAGGAATTACGATAAACGTTTTGTAAAATCGAAAAAATCATTATATATAGGGCTTGGAATCAAGATGGTGTTAATTGCCGTCGTTCAAGTGTTGGCATTTCGTTTTATAGCGGAGCAATCCTTGATAGCTGCCGTATCTTCGATAGCGATGACGCTGGTTGCATCATTGTTTGCTATAAGAATTCAGAGGCCTACACCTTATGCCAATCGAATGCTCGGAAGGTTGCTAGGTTTTAAGACATTTATAAAGACAGCAGAAGTAGACAGGATAAAACTTTTGGTGGATGAAGATCCGCAATATTTCTTCAAAGTACTGCCGTATGCGTACATTTTCGGCTTAACCGATAAGTGGATAAAGAAGTTTGAAACCATAAGGATAGAACAGCCTGAATTTTTGACAGGTGCCATTGCATATGACATATTGTTCTATTCTACTTTCATGAGTTCATGGACTAGAGATATGGAAGGTGAATTTTCAGCATTGTCTACAGTTGAAGCTTCTACGGGCGGCCTAGGAGGGCTGGACATCATAAGTAAACTGGGCGGCGGCGGAGGTGGCGGCGGCTCTTGGTAGCCGTTGCATAGTTTGAAGCAGGTGTATTGTAAGGGTGAAAGAATAAAGAAATATGTCAAAAATAATTAATATAGCTGTAATTGCGCACGTTGATGCAGGGAAATCGACTTTGGTGGATGCTTTTTTGGATCAAAGCGGAATATTTAGGGAAAACGAAGAAAAGGTGGATTGCATCATGGATAGTGATGCGATAGAAAGAGAACGCGGCATTACAATTTATTCTAAAAATTGCTCTATAAAATACGAAGATTACAAGATCAATATAGTAGATACGCCCGGACATGCTGACTTTTCTTCTGAAGTTGAAAGAATCATAAAAACAGTAGATACGGTGATATTACTGGTGGATTCCAGTGAAGGCCCTATGCCGCAAACGAGATTTGTACTTAAGAAATCACTTGAACAGGGGCTGAATCCAATCTTGCTCATAAACAAGATAGATAAGAAGGATGCAAGAATTGACGAAGTGATTGAAATGACCTATGAATTATTCATGGATTTAGAAGCAAATGACGAGCAACTCGATTTCCCAATACTTTATGGAATTGCAAAGAAGGGTATGGTCACTGAAAATCCCGGGGAGGACAGTGGAAGCATTAAGCCGCTTTTGGAAACCATTGTCAAGCATTGCGATCCATATCCCGACAGGAATGGTGAGCATTTGCAACTGCAAATTTCTGCACTCGATTACGATGCTTATTTGGGAAGACTCGGTGTAGGGAGAATAACCAAGGGTGTATTAAAAGAGAACCAACAGGTTGTAGTCTACAACAGGCAGGAAGAATTGGTAACCAAGAAGATAGCATCCGTGTTTACCTACGAAGGCCTTGGAAGAGCGAAGGTTAAAGAGGCCGGTAGCGGTGAAATCGTGGTTGTATCGGGAATAGACGATATATCAATTGGGGAGACCATATGTGATCCGGAAGATCCCATGCCGCTTGAGATGATAAAGATAGACGATCCTACAATTGCTATGAACTTTATGGTTAATTCATCGCCGTTTGCAGGTGAAGAAGGAAAATATTTGACTTCAAGGCATATTCGTGAAAGGCTTGAGAAGGAACTTGAGGTAAACGTAGGACTGTTGATAGAGGATACGGAGAGCATGGATACCATTAAGGTATCGGGGCGAGGAGAATTGCACCTTTCCATACTCATAGAAAATATGCGAAGAGAAGGATATGAACTTGCTGTTTCAAGACCTGAAGTGATAATGAAAAAGGATGCTTCGGGAGCGACATTGGAGCCTGTGGAAGAAGTTGTTATCAACACGCCCGAAGTGTATTCAGGAACTATAATTTCCAAGCTGAATAAGCGCAAAGGCGTTTTGAAAAACATGCATACAAAAAATGATTTTACGACACTTGAGTTTGTAGCGCCCACCAGAGGTTTGCTCGGCTACAGGCAGGAATTCATCAATGATACACGTGGAGAAGGTACCATGGTGAGAAGAGTATATGAATTTCAGCCATATAAAGGTGAAATCGTCGAGAGAGTAAACGGAGTGGCTATAGCTCAGTCTAACGGCACGGCGACAGGATATGCATTAAACAATATAGCTGAGAGAGTGGAGCTGTTCATAAAGCCGGGTGATAGGGTGTATGAAGGAATGATAGTCGGGAAAAATTCGAGGTCGCAGGATATGGAAGTGAACCCGTCCAAGTCAAAAAAAGCCACTAACATGAGAGCAAGCGGAAACGATGATGCAGTGAAGTTGCCGCCACATACGGAATTCACCTTGGAAGAAGCTTTGGAATTCATTGCAAATGATGAACTCGTAGAAGTGACTCCGAGTTCAATCAGACTTAGAAAAAAATATTTAAAGGAGCTTGAGAGAAGGAGGAATCATGCCTAGGCCGCTTGAGGATCTGTTTCATAACAAGTACTTTATACTGCTTATAGATTTGTTGCTCGTTTACATTTTTTGGAAATTGTTTATCAGATTTACGAGAAAGGCACTTGAAAAGTCGAAGAGAGATAACGTACTCATTGGTTTTGTGGTATCTGCCGAGACAGTATTGGCCGTGTTTTTAGCAATAATGCTTGCGGTGTCCGTTGCTTTAGATACAAAGATAGTTAGAATTTTAGGAGCGGCAGGTGCAGGTGTAGCAGTGCTCGCTATTATTTTAAAAGATGCAGCGGCTAATGTGATGGGAGGCATTTCGGTGCTTGCATCTAAAAAAGTAAATCTTGGAGACAGGATATCCGTCGCAAACGGACAGGTAGGTTATGTCACCAAGATAGATCTCATGTTTACAACTATCAAGGGCACGGATTCAAAGCTCGTTCTCATACCGAACGCAAAGATTATGTCTGAGGGTTTTGTGAACTATACCTGGGAAGATAAGCGTAGAATAGAATGCGTCTTACACGTTTTAGACGGGCAGGATATAGATGCCGTGCGCCAAATTCTGATCGAAACGGCAAAGAAAGAAGAGCTGGTACTGAAGTCACCGGAACCTTCCGTCGCTGTCATAGGTATAGAAAAAGGGAATGCGGTTTTGGAGCTTAGAGCTTGGTGCAGCGCAAAACAGGATTATGAATTGGAAGAGCGTCTGTATGAAAAGAGCTATAAGGCTCTCCATGGAGAAGGCATCGAAGTGTTGTAAAAAATCACAAACAACAAAACGTTTTGTTGCTAAAAATACTAAAAAAATATTTCCTTTCAAATTTCAATACGGTAATTACAATTTGCAAGAAGAATTAAAGGGTTTTAATGATAAGATTATTTGTAATAAGTGTTTGTGTTAGGTGAGAGGAGAATACGATGGGTATACTGAGCGTACTTACGTCATCTACATTTAGTATACAGGCTGATGGTGAGAGCAGCACTCTTATGAAGGTAGTAGAGACGGTAAGGGACAATGTATGGGGAATCCCGCTGATCGTTTTGATCATGGGAGCAGGTTTACTTCTTACAGTTCGTACAGGAGGATTGCAGTTTAGGCGTTTAGGAAAAGCGCTTAAGTACATGTGGTTTAATGAAGAGGGAGGAGAAGGAGAAGTTTCTTCTTTCGGTGCGTTGTGTACGGCTCTGGCGGCTACAATCGGTACAGGAAATATCGTCGGAGTGGCGACGGCAGTTATGGCAGGCGGACCCGGCGCTTTATTCTGGATGCTTGTTGCAGCGGCAGTAGGTATGGCAACGAAGTATTCTGAAGGAATACTGGCTGTTAAGTATAGGCAATTTGACAAAAAGACAGGTAAGGCATTAGGCGGACCGTTCTACTATATAGAAAAAGGTATGGGTGAGAGGTTCGCAGGAAAGAATTGGAGATGGCTGGGTAATCTGTTTGCAATTTTCGGTGCATTTGCGGCACTCATGGGAACGGGAACTTTTGCGCAGATAAGTGGCATTTCAAAGGCGGCAGATACCTTCTTTGATCCGAATAAGACAAACATTGCATTTTCCATAGGTGATCAATCATACAGCTGGTCTACGGTTATTACGGCTATTGTTGTAGCGTTATTTGTAGGGCTGGTTATAATAGGTGGAATTAAGAGAATCGCGGCAGTTACTACATACATAGTTCCGTTTATGGCAGTGCTATACATAACGGTTTGTTTGATTATCTTGATATATAACGGTGATAAGGTAGGCGGAGCTATAGCGCTTGTTGTAAAATCAGCATTCGGTCACGGATATTCTCCGGTTATAGCAGGCGGTATCGGAGCGGTTATCAGAGCTTCCATCCAAAACGGTGTTGCAAGGGGTATCTTCTCAAACGAAGCAGGACTCGGTACTGCACCTATAGCGGCAGCGGCGGCAAAGACGAACGAACCTGTAAGACAGGGACTTGTATCTATGACCGGTACTTTTGTGGACACCATCATCGTATGTACCATGACAGGATTGATGTTGGTTATCACGGGAGCCTACAAGCAGTCTGCACTTGAGGGTGTTGATGTAACGATCTACGGATTCGGTGAAGGACTACCTTGGACACATGCATTTGCAAGTTTCGTACTCTTGATTTGTTTGGCGATGTTTGCTTTTACCACGATATTGGGATGGGATTACTATGGAGAGTCATGCCTTGCGTATCTTACAAGAGGAAATGCGAAGGTTATCAATACCTACAAAGTGCTGTATATTTTGGCTGTTTTGATAGGCCCGTTCGTAACACTTAATTTCATTTGGACGTTTGCCGATATCTTTAACGGACTCATGGCGGCACCGAACTTGATTGCGTTAATAGCATTAAGTGGCATAATAAAACGAGAAACCAAGGATTACTTTACAAGACTTGATGCAGGGCAAATAGATGAAGGCTTTAACAAAAAGAAGAAATAGTAAAACGCACAAATAGAGCCAACATTATTTTAAAATATAACTAGGAGCAATCTTAGTTATATTTTTTTATTGCATTATTAAATAATATGCAAATTTGACAAGGCAAATATCAAGGAGTAGAATTATATCCGGTATTTTAGGAGGATATATGGGAAGACATGGAACAATAGCGGGCAGAAAGGAAAAGCAAGATTCAAAGCGATCGCAGGTGTTTACAAGGCATGCGAGGACGATTATGGTAGCTGCCAAGAAGGGCGGTGATCCTGAATATAATTTTTCTTTAAAGCACGCCATAGACAAGGCAAAGGCGATCAATATGCCGAATGATAACATTGAAAGAGCTATAAAAAAGGGTACCGGCGAGATTGACGGGGATCATTTCGAAGAAGGCAGGTTTGAGGGCTATGCGCCCGGGGGTGTTGCGGTTATCGTGGATGTGCTTACGGATAATAAAAATAGGACAACATCGGCAATAAAGCATGCATTTGACAAAAATGGCGGCAATTTGGGTGCTCCGGGATGTGTATCGTACATGTTTGAGAGAAAAGGCGTAATTACGGTAGAAGCTACAGATGACATGGGGGAAGAAGAAATCATGGATGTAGCTGTAGAAGCGGGAGCAGAAAATATTGAAAGCGAAGGGAATGAAATATCAGTGATCATGAATAGTGAAGATTTTGCAGCCGTAAAAGAAGCGATTCAAAAGTCAGGCGCAAACATCATCGAAGCTGATATAGAATATCTCCCTAATATTTATGCAACCCCTACAGACGACGAAAAAAAAGCACTTGAAAAGCTCATAGATACGCTTGAAGAAAATGACGACGTACAGAAGGTTTATTATAATTAACATTAAATTTGTAGCTACGGAGAGCCGTTGATTTTGTAGGATCAAGGCAGCAGTAGTCTGCAGAGGCGAGCTTGCAATTACATAGAGGCGTTGTCGTCGCTGTAGCACAAAGGTTTATTATAGTTAGGTTTGAACGGGAGGTTAAATGAAAAGGTTTGGGCAGGTAATAGTAAAAAAGCATATACTGGTTTTAGTAGTGGCGGTATTACTCGTCTTGCCTGCGGTAATGGGGATAATAGGTACAAAGATAAATTATGACATGCTTAGCTATTTGCCTAAAGATTTGGATACCGTTAAAGGGGCAAAGGTTTTAAAAAAAGAGTTTGGCAAGGGGGCATTTGTCTTTTTGATTTTTGAAGGAATGAAAGACAAGCAATTATTGGAGCTTAAGGAAAAGATCAAAAAGGTGAAGCATGTTAACAAAGTAATTTGGTATGATGACGTGGTAGATGTCAACATGCCTAGAGAGTTTTTGTCTAAAAAGACATATAAGATGTTTAATTCCGGAAACAGCACTGTTATGGCTGCTTTCCTTGATACGGACATTTCAGATGTTGGCACTACACATGCAATTAAAGAAATAAAAAGTATTACACGGCACCAGGTATTGGTGAGCGGAATGGCTTCCGCTATAATGGACAGCAGAGAAGTTATAGCGAAACAAAAGCCGCTATATGTGGGAATGGGAGCTTTGCTTGCAGCTTTGGTTCTCATTTTGTTTACTGAATCATTTTTACTTCCGTTTGTTTTGATGACAAGCATAGGTTTGGCGATATTGTACAATATGGGGACGAACAGTTTTTTCGGTGAAATAAGTTTTATTACAGCATCCATAGCATCGATATTGCAACTTGCGGTGACTATGGATTATTCCATATTTTTGTGGCATGAATATAAAAGAGAGAAAATTATTTATCCGGGGGATAAACAACGGGCGATGTCGCAGGCTATACATACTACGGCATCGGTAATTTCAGGAAGTTCACTCACTACGGTTGCAGGATTTATAGCGTTGTGTTTCATGACTTTTACCTTGGGTGTAGATATGGGACTTGTTATGGCAAAAGGAGTCGTGCTGGGTGTTTTGGCAAGCATCACAATTTTACCGGCACTCATTCTGATGTTTGACGGACTTATTGAAAAAACTTCGCATAGGGGTTTGTTGCCGGATTTTTCTAAATTATCAAAGTTTATAGTGGATAAGAGAAAGATATTCGCTGTACTTGCGGGGCTTATCCTTGTGCCGGCATTATTTGGTTATTTTAAGGTAAATGTATATTATGATCTTCTGGATGGGTTTCCGAAAAATTTGCATAGCATTAAAGCCGGAGATAAGTTAAAAAAAGAATTCGGACTTATGTCAAATACGATTATATTGGTGGATAAAAATATGAACGAGGGCAAAACATATTCAATGGTGCGAGAGCTTGAAAATGTGGACGGGATAAAGAATGTCATCGGGTATAGCAGCTTGAAAGAGCCGCTAATACCTGATGAGGCCTTCCCCAAGGCATTAAAAGACAAATTCGTGGGCAACGAGCATCAAATGCTTCTATTGCCAAGCGCATATAAACCGGCTACGGATGAGGCGAATAAGCAGACTGAAAAAATAAATCAAATAGTTCAAAAATACGATAAAAAGGGAATGGCGCTGGGAGAGGTTGCAGCAACGAAGAGATTGGTAGAAGTTACGGATACGGACTTTAAGAATGTTAACGTGTTTTCTGCGCTTGCGGTATTTTTGATAATATTTTTTGTAATGCGATCCTTTAGCCTGCCTGTAATATTGATATTTGTTATACAGGTGGCGATTTTCATAAATCTGGGGATACCTTATTACACAAACTACACCATTCCGTTTATTGCGCCGATTATCATAGGATCCATTCAGCTTGGTGCGACTGTGGATTATGCCTTGTTGCTTACAAATAAATATCTGGAGACAAGAAGGGATGGGTTGGATAAGTTAAAGTCTGCCGAAGTAGCACTTAAAAACAGCATTAAATCTATTATTTCCAGCGGTATGGCATTGTTTGCGGCAACTGTGGGAGTGGCTATCATTTCCGATATAGACCAGGTTAGATCACTCTGTCAGTTTATGTCAAGGGGGGCTATAATAAGCATGATAATGGTAATCTTCTTGTTACCGGCTTTGCTGGTTGCGTTTGATAAACTTATTTGTTATACGACAAAAGGGTTTAAAAAAGTAATTAAAGGTGGATACGAGCAGGAGGCTCATTAAAGGGGGTACAACGTGATAGATAGAATTAATAAAAGGTGGATTTTAATTACCGTAGTTTTTGTTATGGCGTTTGCCGGTTGCGCAGGGATGACAGTTTCAGCAAGCAACTCAGAATATATGAAGAAGGAAAATGTTTATGTAATATCCGATGCAAATGGAAAGATAAATAAAACCATAGTTGGCGTAAATATAAAAAATTACGGCGGATTAAAAAAAATCAAGGATGTAAGCGATCTTTCAGATATTGAGAGCATCAAAGAAGGAGTTAAGATAAAAAGCAAAAAGGGAGAGCACATCAATTGGAGTACAGGAGGAGAAGATGTCTCATATAGAGGAAAGAGTACAAAGAGATCTCCGGTTTCTGTTAAGGTGAAATATTATATAAATGATAAAGAGCGTAGTTCTCAGGAGATGAAAAATGCTAAGGGCAAATTTAAAATTAAGATATGGCATATAAACAGCACGAAGTCTCCATTGGCAATGCTTACAGCAATAGCATTTGAAAATGATCAGTTCCGTGATGTGCAGATAAATCAAGGCAAGGTGATAGCATCCGGAAGAAAGTTTATAACGGCAGGAGTTACGGTACAGGGAGCTGCAAAGAATAAGGGCAGTCAGGACTTGCTGGCGGGACCGCTTGAGATAAGCGGAGAGACCACGGGTTTTAAGATGGGCGGAAGCATAACAATAGCGGACAATGAACTGTTTTCTAAAATAGGTAACGGCAAAAAAATCCCTTTGGATGAATTGAACGGAAAAATGGGAGAGCTGAATGCAGGATTGGATAAGCTAAAAAGTGGTGGCGGAAGTTTAAACGACGGACTTTCAAAATTTGCAAAAGTCTATTTTAAGATTAAGGATGCGGGCGAAAGAATAAACGGAGGATATTTTTTAATACGGCTCGGAATGCAGGGATTGACATTAGGCGGACAGGGCTTAAATAAGGCAAGCGGATTATTAGATGAGAATTTCGATAAAATCGGAAAAGGCTTAGCAAAGCTCGAAAAAGGATTTGCGGACGTAAAAGACAACAAAAGTGCAGCAGAAGTTATGAAAGCCATCATAGAGGGTGAAGGCAAGTTGGTAGCGGCGCTCACTCAATTAGAGCAGGTAACGCAAAAGGCAAAGCAGTTGGATCAACAATTACACGCAACCATAGAAAACACACGAATAGGTCTTAAGGCGGGGCTTGAAGCCGGCGGGAATGCAGTTTATCAAAATGAAAAGATAAGCGGGAAGTATAAGGTTGATGAACTCATGGACAAATTAAAGCAGAAAGCGGATAAGTTAAGTGCGAATATCGATGTGGCTGAAAAGTCAAGGAAAAAATTATTGGAATCACTGGTAAAGAAGACAAATTTCACCAAAAATGGAGCCAAGGCCGGTGCAAAAGCAATTGCAGGCGTAGGTACTATGCGAGCAAAGCATGGCGCCATTGAGGGAAAGTTTAAGGGACTCGTAGATGAAACGGACGTTTTGGCAGCGCTTTCAGGAGAGCTTGGTAAGATAAATTCAGGAACTCAAATAGGCGGGTATACGGATTTATCGGCTAATATACGAGCAGCCATAGACGGTAATAAGAATTTGCAAAATATCTTGGAGAAACTTAGAGGCAAGTCTGAAAATCCATTGGCAAAGGCTATAGAAGGTGCCCTAAGCAATGCAAAGAACAGACTGTTTAACAAACTGTCGCTAAAAAACAATTATGACAATTTTTCTGGAAAAGAAAAAAATGTTGAATCAAGTGTAAGATTCTATATTAGAACAGAAGATATTGGAGCGTAGAAATAGGTGTAGGTATGAATAGACTTTCAAAGAGCAAAAAATGTTTAAGCATTGTGATGGCGGTGATGCTGGTTGGTATGTGCATGGGAAGCATCTCTACAGCGGGCAAAGAAAAAAGTAAATCTAAATTCAGCAAGGAAGAGATAGTTTATGTTATTACGGACGGAGACGGAAATAAAAAAGGGAATAAAAAGACTATCGTAGAGAATTATATAAGTAACCCCGCAGGCGAGAAGATAGTGCAGGACAGGAGCATGCTTGATTCCATAACTCCGCTTTCAGGGATAAATGACTATGATAAAAAGGGCGATAAAATAAGATGGGATACCAGAAAGATGGGCATTTGCTATAGAGGCGAAACTGATAAAACGCTTCCTCTAAAGCTGAATGTCGAATATTATCTGGATGGAGAAAAGCTCTCAGCTGATGAAATAAAAGGAAGAAGCGGCGAATTCAAAATGCGCATAAGTTTTGATGTTGATGATAATAAATTGATAAAGAAAAATACATTAGGCATAGTAGGGTTAGGCTTTAAGGGCGCAAATTTCAGCAATATCGAAGGCGATAATCTTAAGGTTTTAGACAAAGATAAGGATAAATTCGCAGTAGGCTATATGTCCATAGGGAAAAGCAACATAAGTGCGTTAAACGGGATAACGAACAGCGTTGAGATAAGGGGAGAAACAAAGAATTTTAAACCGGTAGAAGGATATGCAGCTGCAGGAGCCATGAGCGGTATTTTAAAAAAGGACGGTATAAGAAAAACACTATCAAAGGAATTAAATAAGATAGCAGGTGACAGCTCTATAACGGCTGTAAGCAATACTGCAAAAACCATGGTGGAAGCTGCAAGTAGGGAACGAATTTTATTGCAATCACTTAGAATAGACGGCAAAGCTCCTAATGTTGAAGATACCATGAAGTTGTTAAAAGCTATTTATGAAAAAAGCGGTACCATACCGAAAACATCAAGGCAGATAGAAGACTATATGCAACGAGAATTGATACCTATAACTCGCAGCAGTGTAGAGCGGTTCCGCAAAGCAAGCGAAATTTTTGAAAAAACTTTAGCATTAAAACCGGTAGAAAACGCAGCAGGGAGTGAATTTGCCAATTCCATCTCGGCGCTTAAGGCGGCAGGTATGGACAGGGAGATAAATGCGCTCAAAGCGAATTTCAAATCGCATTATGGTGTAGATGCAACTGTAATAGGCGGAACGCAAATACAGCAAGCTCTCATTGGTATTAAGAAGATATCTGACGGCATGGCGTCCATAGGCGCTACATATGGACCTAAAGTCGAAGCAATACATAAGCAAAATGCAGGAATAAATCAAGTGTTGTATAAGATGACATACGGTATGAAGAAGGCTGAGGCAGGTTTAGAAATAATGGATGAGGGATATAAAAAAATAGCGGTTGCTGAGAAGATACTTTTTGCTATAGGTTCCAGGTATCATATGGGAGCTTCACTCATGGCGAAAACATATCCCAAGTTTGCAGAAGGACTTAATAAGTATGGCGAAGGAACGACGAAGTTCAATGCAGCTGCAGAGAAGTTTTCGCAAGGAGGGAGCAAGCTTGCAGATGGCGCAAGTTTATTGTATTCTAAGGCATATGCGGACTTTGGAACAAAGATGAGGACAATGGTTTTTGAGAAGTTGAGCATGCTTAAGGATAAAAAAGAACAAAGCGATGAAGGGTTTTCGGGCAACCGAAAAAACACAACCATAGATACTAAATACGTATTTAAATTTTCATAGGTTGTAAAAAAACAGCGATAAATCTAAGTAAACAACGGATCCGGATAGTATAATAGAAGTATTAATCCGGATTTATGTTAAATTGGAAATTGTGGAAGAGGTGAATTTATGCATAAGGTTTCAACGTTTAATAAAATATCTTCTGTAGGATTGTCACGCTTTACGGATGATTACACGATAGTGGCGGAAGATGCAAAGGATGCGGAAGGTTTGATCGTAAGAAGTTACGATCTTCACGACATGGACTTCGATGACAGTTTGAGGTGCATAGCAAGGGCCGGAGCCGGGGTAAACAACATCCCTGTAGACGAATGTACAAAAAAGGGGATAGTGGTGTTCAACGCCCCCGGAGCAAATGCGAATGCCGTGAAGGAATTGGTGATTGCAGGAATGCTTTTGGCAGCCAGAAACATTCCCGAAGCGCTTAAATGGGTAAATACCCTTGAAATGACTGATGATGTTGCGAAGAAAATAGAAAAGGGCAAAGGGCAGTTTGCAGGTACGGAACTAAGAGGCAAAACTCTGGGAGTATTTGGGCTTGGTGCTATCGGTGTACAGGTTGCAAATGCGGCTGAGAAGCTCGGCATGAAGGTGATAGGTTATGATCCTTACATGACTGTAAACTCTGCTGTAAAGTTGACTCGAAAAATCAAGCTGGTTACGTCTATAGAGGGAGCTCTTCCGGAATGCGATTATATTTCACTGCACATACCTGCAATAGATGAAACAAAGGGTATGGTTAATCAAGAATTTTTAAGCAAGGTAAAGGAAGGGGCAACACTGCTTAACTTCGCAAGAGATAAGTTGATTGACGACGATGCGCTCATATATGCGTTAAAGAGCGGCAAGCTTAAGAAATATATAACGGACTTCACTACGGCGAAGCTTTTCGGGAAGGAAGGCGTAATTTCAATTCCACACCTCGGCGCATCTTCAGCAGAGGCGGAGGAAAACTGTGCAACCATGGCGGTGGTGGAAATGATGGACTACCTTGAAAACGGAAATATAGTTAACTCCGTGAATTTCCCGAACTGTTCACTTGGCGAAAAGGATGAAGCGGCCAGGATATCCATAATAAACAGCAATGTTTCAGGAATGCTCAGCAAAATTACGGGAGCACTCGGAGATGTAGGGATAAATGTGGAAAATCTTATAAACAAGAGCAAGGGAGATTATGCATACACGCTTTTAGAAGTTAAGAAAGACGTAGATCCTGAGATCATAAAATCAAGTTTAAACTTTGATAACATAATATCGGTAAGGGTAATAAATTAGAGAAAATTGGAGGGAGAGTAATAATGCATACGGAAAGAGCATTTAATTTTTCGGCGGGACCGTCAATGTTACCTATAGATGTAATAAAGAAGGTGGCGTCAGAGCTCGATAATTACGAAGGTTGCGGTGAATCCGTGATGGAAATGAGCCACAGGTCTGCTGAGTTTAAAAAGATATTGGCAGATGCGGAGCAAAATTTAAGAGACATAATGAAGATACCGGATAACTACAAGGTTTTGTTTATGCAGGGAGGAGCAACTCTGCAGTTTTCTGCAATACCGCTAAATCTGGGAGTGGGCAGCAAGAAGGCGGATTATATAATAACGGGTTCATGGTCTAAGAAAGCGCTGAAGGAAGCTTTGAAATACTTGGACGCAAAGGCAGTTGCAAGCTCTGAGGAATCTGTATTTTCGTACATACCAAAAGTTGCTAAGAACGATTTCAGAAGTGATGCAGACTATGTTCACATCACCTATAACAACACCATTTACGGCACGCATTATGTTGATGGGCCTGATACTGGAGATATTCCATTGGTTGCAGACATGTCGTCGTGCATACTTTCAGAGGCGGTGGATGTATCAAAATTCGCATTGATATATGCAGGCGCACAAAAAAATATCGGACCTGCAGGTACTACAATAGTTATAATACGAGAAGATTTCTTGGGAAAGGCTGCGGCAGACGTTCCTACGTATTTAGATTACAAAATTCACGCAGACAATGACTCGGCATATAATACGCCGCCATGTTTCGCAATCTACGTTGCAGGAGAGGTGTTTAAGCATATTAAAAAATTAGGCGGAGTTTCAGAAGTTGAAAGAATAAACAAGGAAAAAGCCGCTAAGCTGTACGACTACATAGATAACAGCAAGTTGTATAAATGTCCTACAGTCAAGGAAGATCGTTCTCTCATGAACGTGGTGTTTGTAACGGGTGATGAAGCGCTAGACAAGGAATTTGTTGCAGAGGCTAAGAAGCAAAATTTGCATAATTTAGGAGGACACAGATCCATCGGAGGTATGAGGGCGAGCATATATAACGCCATGCCTGAAGAAGGAATCGATAAGCTCATCGCTTTTATGAAGGAGTTTGAAAATGCACATGCGTAGCCGGTAAAGTTTGAGAGTGCGTAATAAGGGAATTAAGATGAAGTATTTAGTAGTTCTGACAGATGGAGCAGGTGATTATCCTATTGAGGAATTAGGAGGCAAGACGCCTATAGAGGCGGCCGACATTGAAAATATCAATGCTTTGGCGGCCAAGGGAGAAATAGGAATGGTTAAAACCATACCGGATGGGATTGCACCCGGAAGTGATGCGGCTAATTTATCTGTAATGGGATACGATCCGTCCATATATCTTACCGGTCGTTCTCCTCTTGAGGCTGCAAGCATAGGAATCGAAATGTCCGATACGGATGTTTCGTTTAGAGCGAACTTGGTGACCTTAACAGGTGATGGCGAATATTCAGAGCTCGTAATTGCGGATCACAGTTCAGGCGATATAAGCACGGCAGAGGCGGATGAATTGATAAAGGCTATAAACGAAGAGTTCCAAACGGATGAAATAAAATTTTACACAGGAACAAGTTACAGGCATTGTTTGATTGTTAAAAACGGTACTGCAAAGCAGAAGTTAATCCCTCCACATGACATCTTGGAGAAAAAGGTGGGAGAATATTTGCCGTCGGGTGAAAACAGTGAATTCTTAAGGGATATGATGATAAGGAGTTATAAGATTCTCAAGGAACATCCCGTCAACAAGAAAAGGGCTGCCGAGGGTAAAAATCAGGCAAACAGCCTGTGGATATGGGGTGAAGGCACAAAACCCAAACTCAAGAAATTCTTTGAAAGGTACGGAATTACAGGAACGGCAATTTCTGCAGTGGATTTAATAAAGGGAATAGCGATATTTGCGGGTCTCGATAGCAGAGATGTTGAAGGTGCAACGGGCACCGTGGATACAAATTATGAAGGAAAAGCGGCTGCGGCAATTGATGAATTTTCCAAGGGAAAAGACTTTGTGTATATTCATCTGGAAGGACCCGATGAATGCTCACATCAGGGAGACCTTAAGGGTAAGCTGACATGTCTTTCCAGGATCGACAAGATAATAGTGGATAAGGTTCATAAGTATCTTGAGGATTGCGGAGAAGATTATAAAATTTTAGTAGTGCCGGATCACAGAACACCTGTTAGCTTGAGAACGCATTCCCCGGAACCGGTTCCGTTTGTTTTGTATGACAGCGGAAAAGATATCGAATTTTCTTATGAAAAGAAGTATGGAGAGAAGTATGCTGAAAACGGCAGGTACTTTGGTTCGGGAGTAGAGCTTGCGGATTATTTCTTTGCAGGATAGAAAAATGATTTTGTTTCAGAGGCATAGATGGATAAGTAGAGCTGTTGTTGTAGCGCTATTATTGGTGGCTTTTTTTACGTTTACACAAAAAGGATATACGGCGATGACTCCTGCTGCGGATGCAAATGCGGTGCTTGTGGCTGATTGCGATACAGGCGAAGTGATTTATCAGCGAAACGCTGATAAATCGGTGGCGCCTGCGAGCACTACAAAAATTATGACGGCATTACTTACGATTGAAAATGTAAATTTGCAGAAGGTTGTGGAAGTACCTCAGGCTGCTGAAGGTCTGAAGGACGGTATCAATTTAAGAACAGGGGAGAAGATGCGCATAATTGATTTATTGCACGGTCTCCTTATAGCTTCAGCAGATGATACGGCAATAGTCTTGGCATATGCGGTTTCAGGCAGTGTAGAAAAGTTTGCTGAAAAAATGAATCAAAAGGCGAAGGAACTAGGGTGCAAGAATACCACCTTTAAAAATCCGAACGGCATAGATGAAGCCGGACACCAGAGCACCGCATATGACTTATTCATCATGTCGAATGAATTTATGAAGAATAAGCTCATGAGGAAGATAGTTACCAAGCTTCAATATACGATACCCGCCACCAATAAATCTGGGGTGAGAGTCCTGCAGAATCATAACAGACTGCTTTTTGATACGAACCATAACGTGGAAGTTTTCGGGCAGCTACGACCGGCTTATTATGAGGGTGCACTTGGTCTTAAAACAGGTGATACGGTAAATGCGGGAGCATGTCTCATTTCAATGGCAAAGAGACACGGTGTAGAGGTATGCAGCGTCGTAATGGGAACGAGTAAAAAACAGAGGTTTGCGGCTAGCATCGAAACTTTGGATCATGCTTTTGAAAAATACGCTCTAAAAAAGATAGTGAAAAAGGGCGAAAAAGTAGCCAAGCTAAAGGTTTTGCAGGGTGAAAGCGATAAGGTGGACATCAAAGTAAAGGGAAGCAAGGCCATATGGTCTTTGAAGAATGCTAAAAAATTGGGTATATATAAGAAGGTGGTTTTAAAAAAAGCGATTACGGCACCTGTGAAGGCAGGGACAAAGGTTGGAAAGCTTAAAATCTACCGAGGTGGCGCACAGATAGGAACATTGCCGCTCGTAACTGCAGGGAGCATAGATAAGAAAAAGGAGCCGGCATGGCATGGAGTTATTATATTGATCATAAAGATTATAGTATCAATATTTATAGCGATGATGTTCATTGTATTTATCCTCAGAATATGGAATAAGAGGAAAAGAAAAAAGAGAGCACTGATGCGAGAAAGGGCATTGCAACGTCAACGCAAAAGGTATCTAAGAAGAATTAAGAGAATGTAATCATGTTTGATATTGAAGCCAATGTCAAAAAACTTCCCGAAGTACCCGGTGTATATTTACATAAAGACAGCACGGGTAAGGTTATCTATGTGGGTAAAGCAAATAATTTAAAAAAACGGGTGCAATCTTATTTTTCTAAAACCGTAAAATCTCGTAAGGTAGCATATATGGTGAGACAAATCACCGAATTTGAATACATCGTTACCGCCAATGAAAAGGAAGCGTTGATTCTCGAGTGCAATTTAATAAAAAAATATATGCCGAGATATAATGTTCTCCTTACAGATGATAAAACGTACCCGTATATAAAAATTTCCGAAGATGAAGAATATCCAAGGATTACAAAGACACGTCGCATAGAAAAAGACGGGGCGAAGTATTTTGGCCCATATAGCGATGAATTTGCGGCGAATGAAATAATGGATCTGTTAAACAAAATTTATAGGTTGAAAAAATGTAAGCTGCAAAAATTCCCCGACGGCATGAGAGCGTGTTTAAACTATCATATAGGGCAATGCGACGGAATGTGTATCGGTAAAGGAAATCGTGAGGATTACCTGGATAGGATAGAAAAGGCAAAGGATTTTTTGCAGGGCAGGGATAAGTCGCTCATCCATACGCTCAGGAAGAAGATGCAGGAAGCATCGGACGGGATGCTGTATGAATCCGCAGCGATGTACAGGGATTATATAACGAGCGCAAAATCAATATTGGAAAAGCAATCGGCATCATCCGTAGGCATGGGTGATATTGATGTGCTGGTGCCCATTGTTACCGACACTGCTATTAAGATGCTCGTATTTTTCATACGGGACGGGAAAACCTGTGGACGTGAAATCTATAATATGCAACAGGAATTAGCCGAAGGTGAAGAGGCTTTGCTTGAAGGCTTTATACAACAAAATTATGTGCAAGGTGCTTATTTCCCCGATGAAATAGTATTGGGATATGAGCTTAATCAAAAGGAGTTGCTTGAGGAATTGTTGCATGAGTTTGCAGGGAAAAAGGTATACATAACCTGTCCCGTGCGAGGCAAGAAAAGAGAGCTGCTTAAGATGGCAAAGAAGGACGCGGAATACTTGAAAGGAGTAATCAAGACCAAGGATGAAGCGAGCAGGGAAAGGAAGAAGGAATTATCTTATAAATTAGGGCGAATTTTGAATGAGATGAACGGCGGCCGATATGAATATGGCTTCAATGATGCGGGGGGGGAGTATACCGTCGAAGCCTATGATATATCCAATATAAATGGAATAGATAACGTAGCGGGTATGGTGGTGTTTACGGGATTTGCACCGGAAAAGTCAAGATATAGGAAATTCAAGATAAAAAGTATAGAAGGTCAGGACGATTACGGAAGCATGAGAGAAGTTCTGTTTCGTCGATTTACACGGTATAAAGAAGGAGCCCCGGGATTCAGTGATTTACCGGATATTATATTTATGGATGGTGGCAGAGGACATGTTAATGCGGCGCTTGACGTGCTTAAATATTTAGACCTTGAAATACCGGTAATTGGAATGGCGAAGGATGATAAACACAGGACTAAAGAGCTGGTATATAAGGTGGGAGATAAATTTAAGGTGTATCCGCTTGCAGGCAGCGATAATTTTATGCTTGCATATGTAGGGCGAATACAGGAAGAAGTGCATAGATATGCGATCTCATATCATATCAGCCTCAGGGATAGATCCATGACAAAGTCAATTTTAGAAAACATAGAAGGTGTGGGTCCTAAGAAAAGAGCAGCGCTTTTGAAAAAGTGGGGAACCATTGAAGCGATTGAAAAAGCAAGCGCAGAAGAGCTTGAAGCCACAGAGGGTATCAACCTTAAATTAGCATTGAAAATTAAGGAATTTTTTAAAAACTATAGACAAAAATAGGGGAATAATGTAAACTATCTATTGTGTTTAGTCCCGTTGGTCAAGTGGTTAAGACGTCGCCCTCTCAAGGCGGAATCAGGGGTTCAACTCCCCTACGGGATACCAATTTATATTGCCGCTGAAGTTTCAATAATATGAGATTTTGGCGGTTTTGTTTATGGAGGTAACATGGTATTAGATATAATTATTTTGGCTATAATAGTTTTAAGTATAGTCTTCGGCTATAGAGTGGGGTTTGTTGTCACATTGGCAAATACCATCGGTTGGATAGGTTCGTTTATAGCGGCGCAGTTTTTACAACCACACGTGAAAACATTCATCCTGGCGCACACCACATTATATGAAAAACTACAGGGTAGCTTCGTAGCAAAGGGAAAGGGTAACATATCAGGAATTGAGTCGAACCTCGCGGTTTTCCCCGAGAAGATGAGAGATACCATGGGGGGGATAATAAAGCAGGGAGCTGACGGTGGCTCGCATATAATGGCAAATGCCTTGGTAGTGGTAATTTCATTTGTGATCGCCGTAGTGCTTGTGAAGTTAATTTTATTCGTCTTTGTGAGGTTATTTTCAAAAAGGTATCGCAGTAATGCAGTAAGCGGTATTACGGATACGGTGCTCGGCGTTGTGATAGGAGCTCTGAAAGGCATCGTTATAAGCTTGGTATTTGCTCTCATATTGGTGCCTCTGGCGCTCATGAGCGGTGGCGGAATAGAATCTTGGGTTTTGACCCAGATAAACGATTCATTTATAGCGGCGATGCTATACAACAACAACCCTCTTTTAGGGCTGTGGAGCGAGAAGTTCATAAGGTAGCTTCCTTGAATACGTAGTAGAGGTGTGGTATTATAGACGATGCTTGAAGATTTTATGAGAGTGGCTTTAGAAGAAGCGAAAAAGGCTTATAAACAAGGGGAAGTACCTGTTGGAGCGGTCATAGTAAAGAACGGTAAAGTCATTAGTAAAGCGCATAATGAGACGAGGCAAAAGAAAAATGCCGTAGCACATGCTGAAATCCTGGCGATAGACAAGGCTTGCAAAAAACTTGAAAACGAGCGACTTGTAGATACGGAGATGTATGTAACGCTTGAGCCGTGTGCGATGTGCGCAGGAGCCATAGTACAGGCGAGAATACCTGAGGTTATGATAGGGACTCGGGATCTTAAAAGCGGAGCGGCAAATACAATATTGAATGTACTTGAGAATGAAAAACTGAATCATAGAGCCGAGCTTAGATTTGGGATATTTGAAGAAGAATGTAGCGAGATATTAAAAACGTTTTTTAAAGAATTAAGGGATGAAAGGAAATAAGGGGATGTTAAAAGCCGGAAATATAAAGAGACTGTTAGCGGCGATAGCGGTGGTTGTAGTGCTTGGAATAAGCAGCGCTATCGGTTATTGCGCAGAAGATGAATTTAAAATAGTCAAAACATATCCCGAAAACGCAGCCGAGGGTATGGCGTATCAAAACATGTCCATTAAGATATGGTTTAACCGTGATATTAAACCGGAAGACAGCCTAAAAGAAGCAAACAGAAAATATAAAAAATATTTTTCCATACAAGATGAAAAGGGTAAAGAGTTACCTGTAATGGTTGCGTTCCCAAAGAGAAAAGGCGGAATTTTCAGTAAACTCTCGAAGGATGGCGATGAAAGCAAGATGTTGATGGTACTTGTTGCTATTGACCAAACCGGTAAAGAACAGGCGCAGCCTAATACAAAATATACGTTTAAGATAAAAAAGGGACTTGATTTAGGTTCAGGTAATGTGATTAAAGAAGATAAGAAAGTCAGCTTTAAAACCTTAAATCAGAGTACGGCAAACAAGGTGAATATCGGTATGATGGTATTCATGGTTGGTGGAATGATAGTTTTCTCAGTGGTGGATAATAAAAAGAAACAGGCGGCGAAGAATGCGGATAATAAAAAGACGCCTAAGCCGATAAATCCATATAAGGAAGCTAAGAGAACAGGAAAACCTGTAGAAGAGATAATAAAGAAAAACCAAAAGGAAAGGCAGAAGGCGGAAGCCAGACGTGAGAGAGCCAGGCTGAAAAATGCGGAGGAAAAACAAGAGAGTGACAAGATTATAATGGACGTCAACAAGCCTAAACATAAGTATGTAGATAAAAGCGGTTCAAAACGCTGGAAAAAACTGCTGGATAAATAAACATAAGTCACCGGATTTTAATTGCTCAGGTTTAGAGTAGTAGACATATGATGGAATTAACACTGAGGGCACCGGCGAAGGTGAATTTATCCTTGCGTATTGTAGGCCGGAAAGCAAATGGATATCATGAGCTTGACATGCTTATGGCACCTACGGATCTATGCGATACGGTCAAGATCCGCATAACGAAACACGGCGGCGCAGATATTCGTGTTACCTGCTCCGATCAAAGAATGCAGGGGAGTAACAATATAGCTTATAAGGCGGCCGCTGCAATATTGCAATACACGGGCAGGCGCATTAGCGGGACGGATATCAATATAAACATAGAGAAGAGCATTCCCGTAGGAGCAGGGCTTGGAGGAGGCAGTGCAGATGCCGCGGCAGTGATTGTGGGGCTCAATAAGCTGCTTGATATTAAGCTGAGCAAAGGTCAGCTCATTGAGATAGGCCATGGCATAGGAAGTGATGTACCCTTCTGTATTGAGGCTGTTTTAAATGAAAATAATGAATCATCTTGCGATTCCGGTTCATCCGTAGCGGATAAGGGCTTTGTGGCAAGAGTAGGCGGTACGGGGGAACAAATACACGACATATCTATGAAAAAATTCAAGGCATTGTTTGTAAATCCCGGATTTGAGGTGAATACCGGCAGTGTTTATAAAAAATATGATGAGTTGGGGTTGGTAGGCTCGTCCTCTGATGTGGTTGATAAAATGGAAAAAGCCCTGGCAAATAATGAGATTTTTTCTTTAGATGAATATTTTATCAATGATTTAACCACACCGGCTTTCCATGCTTATCCAAGGCTTGAAGAGGCACGGGATGAAATAATAGCAGCTATGAAAAAAAGTTTCATATCATCTACTTCAAACATCGGGACAAGAGATGAAGCAATAACGGCCGGGTGCAAAACCAACACGGAAGGTTTCGTGCATATGGTGGGCTCCGGAGCTACATTCATGATTTTTTTAAATGAGAACATAGAAAAAGAAAGAGCTCTTTGTAGCATAAAAGAAACTCTTTCAGGATGTGATGATTATAATTTCAAGGTAGTTCCTGTTACCGTCGGTTAATGGTTATTGGATTGTGAGATTTTCTTTATCCTTTCTTTTTATTTTCATGGTATTGGTAAGTTTAAATGCCTTTGTCCTTATGAATATTTTTTGCATTTGTTTGTATACCGGTAATGTTTTATTGATGTCATGTACCGCATCTATAGCGAGAGCATTACATTTTTTCGTATCAAAACCTGTACCGTGAGTTTCTTTTATATAGTCGTAGTCCGGAATCAGTTGAATGGCTATTTTGGTATCTCCCTCGGATCCCGTTTCAGCTTCGTACACCATGCATTCCTTGATAATTTTGGTATTCTTTACCAGCACCTCGAGTTCCTCAGGATATACATTTTTGCCTGTTTTTGTGATTATTACATTTTTACTTCTGCCTGTTAGGAACAGCCAGCCTTTTTTGTCTATAAACCCGAGATCTCCGGTTTTAATCCACCCGTCTTCCAGGATTTCGGCGGTTTCTTCAGGCATGTTGTAATAGCCCTGCATTACATTGTCACCCTTGTAGAATATTTCGCCTATACCGTTTTCGTCCGGATTTTCTATTTTAAGTTTTCCTGATGGAATTACCGCACCTACGGATTTGAATTTTTTATTACGCTGTTTGTCAAAATCAGGGGTTGCAGCTATAAGCGGAGCTGTTTCTGTAAGACCGTACCCTCTGAGTAACGAAAATCCGAAGTTCGTAAGACCTTCTGCTACGCCGGGATCCAAGCTGGCACCTCCGCACATGATGAGTCTCAGATGTCCGCCGAAGGCTTCGTGAATATCCTTAAATAAGGTTCTGGACTTGTCCTGGCCCAGCAGAGACAGAGCTTTATTGATTTTAATAGCAGATTTAACCAATTTTTCTTTGCCGCTCTTTTTGATACTTTTGGTTAATTTTTTGTAGATGGATTCGAATATCAACGGAACACCTACAAGGATTGTGGCTTGTGCCTGCTTGAAGTTATCCATAATATAACGCAGTCCCTCAAAGAATGCGATTGAAGCTCCTTGTGATAACAAGAAGAGACACAGTGTGCTTTCAAAGGTGTGATGACAAGGCAAAATGGATAGAGATCTGTCTGTTTGTTCGATTTTTACTATTTTTTGCGTATCGTTTATAACGGTCGTTATGTTTTTGTGGCTCAGCATTACACCTTTAGGCTTGCCTGTAGTGCCTGATGTGTATAGAAGAGATACTGTAGTATCGGGGTCGATTTGAACTTCATCAAATGCAGTATTTCCATTTTCAAGCATGATGTTACCCTGATCGATTAGGTAGGATATCTCGGTTGGTGCTTTTTCTTTCTCGCTCTTGTAAAAATCTATCGTGTATATTTTTTCGATGTTGCAGTTTTTGGCGGCGTCTGCATATTGCTTTTTGCAAAACACCACAGAAGAGTTGGAATCAGTCAGCAGGTTTTCCATTTCCCCGAGTGACAGATCTTTGTCTATGGGTACGGTTACCATACCTGCACTTGTAGTTGCAAAATATGCCACCCACCATTCATATGAATTGTCACCGATTACCGCTACCTTGTTGCTTGGCAAATCCAGCGAGAGCAGCCATGTGGATAGAGCTTTTACATCGTTAAATAGCTTCATGTATGTTACTGGGATGTATTCCCCGCCCTTGGTGTCTTTCTTTAAAAAGGCTACATTGTTTTTGTAGTCCTGTGCACCCTTTGTGCAAATATCCCTTAAACTGGTATATTTCTTCGATTGATGGTAACGCATTTATCTACCTTTTCCTTCCAAAACGCCTTACTCGGATAAAAATTATACCACATAGCGTCAAATACAAATAAAAATTGCAAAATAAATTATTGCATGATACAATATCTTCGTATTTTGAAATGAGCAGGAGGATTAGTATGGTATTTGAGAAAATCAGAAAAATTATTTCAGAACAGGTAGATATAGAAGAAGAAAAGATTACCATGGAAACGAGCCTTTTGAAGGACCTTGAAGCGGATTCACTTGAGGCTGTGGAAATTTTGATGGAAATAAGCGATGAGTTCGGAATAGAGATATCTGATGAAGAAGCGGAGAAGTTCCAGACTGTTGGAGATATAGTGGAGTATGTAGAGCATCATATCGACTAGAAGTATCTCTTTTTTTGAGATGCTTCGTACCCCTTCCTAAAATTAAAGGATGGGGTTTTTTATATAGTGAGACAATTTGTATTTATTAGAAAAAGTGACAGATAGAGGTGAGTTATGGATGTCGGAAACACATGGATGACTAAGGGAGAGATGTTAATCAATGAACTGGCTCAAATTTATAGCGAGAAGGGATATCATCGTATACATCTTGATAAACTTGAAGATTATCATTTGTTTTTTGAGCATAGCGATTTCATATCCAACACAAGAATAATGCCTATCAGTGATATAGACGGCAGCCTAAAAGCATTGAGACCTGATGTTACGCTATCCATAATAAATAGATGCGATGATAAGCTTAAGCGACAGGAAAACTTGTTTTACATAGAAGACGTGTATAGAGAAGACAGACATACCAACGGTTCAAGTGTAATCAAGCAGCTCGGGGTAGAGATTCTTGATAAAAAGAACAAGGTAGATGTTAAAGATATATTAAACCTTGCAGCTGAATCGCTTCATAAAATTGACACCAAGGCCACATTGGTGATATCCGATATGGACATAACGGTAGGAATCTTACAAGGTATAGAAGATGATAATT
This sequence comes from Eubacterium saphenum ATCC 49989, assembly GCA_000161975.1. Taxonomy (GTDB): domain Bacteria; phylum Bacillota; class Clostridia; order Peptostreptococcales; family Anaerovoracaceae; genus Eubacterium_N; species Eubacterium_N saphenum. The sequence goes on along the minus strand of GG688422.1, from coordinate 652,608 downwards.
TGAGAGAGCAGGTGGCGGACGAGCTTTCTAAAAAAGCATCGGACAACATATTGGCTCTTACGGGTAATGAACTTATTGCGGGCTTACCTAAAAATGTAGGTTCAGCTAATGAAGTGTATAAAAAGCTTGATGAGCAGGGTCTAGAAGGTGAGCTTATATCGAAATTAAACCGTCTTAGGCAGTTGGCAGAGCAAATTAAAAATGAAAATCCGGGACTAGATGTGATCATAGACCTTTCCATGATAAACGACATCGGTTATTACAGTGGAATTATATTTAAGGGATATGTACATAATGTGAGAGAAGAGGTGCTTTCCGGAGGGCGTTATGATAATACGCTTGAAAAATTCGGAAAGTCGATGTCAGGGGTGGGCTTTGCGATATATATAGATTGCATAGAAGAGAAACAAATGAAAACCGCTGAAGACCTTGTAATAGCGATGCCGAAAGGAAGATTAGCGGATAAGGTCATAAAGCTTTTTGATGAGGCGGGATATAAATTGGATAACGATGATAACAGCAGAAAATTAATAAAAGAATGCAACGGTATCAGGTATCTTTTTGTAAAACCCAGTGATGTGCACATATATGTGGAGCGTGGAATAGCGGATATAGGAATAATAGGAAAGGATATACTCCTTGAAAATGATCCGTCTGTTTACGAATTGGCAGACCTTGGCATAGGGAAGTGTATTCTCGCAGTTGCAACAAAAAAGGATGAAAATCTAGAGGGCTTGGAAGAGTATAGGGTGGCCAGTACATTTGTAAATTCCACAAAAAAATATTTTGTAAATAAAAATATAAGAACGGAAGTGATAAAATTAAGTGGTAGCGTTGAGGTAGCACCATTGCTGGAGCTTGCCGACATGATAGTGGATTTGGTGGAAACGGGTAATACCCTTAGGGCAAACGGGCTTGAAATACGTGAAAAGATAGCCGACATCAGTGCCAGATTTATAGCTAATAAAAACAGTTACGTATTTAAGAGAGATAGGATTGAGAAGATGCTTCAGAGCATCAAAGGGATTGCGAGGTAGAGCGTGAGCAAGTATCTTAGAGATGAACTTAGGAATTTGAAAGAATATGTACCGGGGGAACAGCCTAAGGAAAGCGAAAATATAATCAAGTTAAATACGAATGAAAACCCATATCCGCTGAGTCCTAAGGCGGTAAAAGCGATAGAGGACTACGAGCTGATTCGTACGAAACTGTATCCCAATCCTACGAATGAACCGCTTTGCGCCGCTCTTGGAGAGTTCTATAATTTAAGCTCTAAAAACGTAATCGTCGGCAACGGATCGGACGAGATATTGGGATTTGCATTTTTGGCATACGGAGCAAATGGGCGCAAGGTGTATTATCCACAGTATGGTTATGGATTTTATCCCGTGTATGCGGAGCTGTTCGCTTCAAACAGGATTCCGGTGGAGCAGAAGAATTTTAAGATAGACATAACGGATTATTTTGGGAAAGAAGGAATGATAGTAATTGCAAATCCAAATGCACCTACAGGACTTGCTTTAAGCAAGGACGAAATAGAGGAAATTCTTAAAAATGCAAAGACTGCAATTGTGATAATTGATGAAGCATATGTGGACTTCGGCGCAGAATCAGCTGCAGACCTCATCCCTAAGTATGACAACCTCATCGTAGTGGGGACATTTTCCAAGTCCAGGAGCATGGCGGGTATTAGAATCGGTTATGCCCTCGGCCAAGAATCTCTCATATCGGATCTTCACAGAATTAAGTACAGCTTTAATCCATATAGCTTGGACGGCTTAGCGGTGCTTGCGGGCAAAGCTTCTGTTGAGGATAGAGAATATTTTGAAAGTACGACAAAGATGGTGATAAAGACACGTGAAAATTTCATAAAAGAGTTAAAAACATTAGGATTTGAAGTGTTTGATTCAAAGGCGAATTTTGTTTTCACGAAAAATGATATAATTTCAGGCGAAGAGTTATATAAACAGCTTAGGGAAAATAACATACTGGTAAGGTATTTTGATGAAAATGTTTTGAGGGATTATGTGAGGATCAGCATCGGCAGTGATGAAAATATGGAATACACTGCGGATGTTTTAAGAGGAATAATAGGAAATCGAGGTTAGCATGAGTAGCGAAAGAACGGCGAGCATAAAAAGGTATACTACCGAGACAAAGATAGACCTTTTTTTAGATATAGACGGAGAGGGCAGATACGATGTAGATACCGGATGCGGATTTTTAAACCACATGTTGGAGCTTTTTGCAAGGCATGGAAACTTTAATCTGAATGTAAAATGCCGGGGCGATATAGATGTGGACTATCACCATACTACGGAGGATACGGGGATCGCCTTGGGAGAAGCGTTTGCAAAGGCACTCGGAGACAAAAGAGGCATCTTAAGATACGGCGATATAATCTTACCGATGGACGAAACTCTAATCATGGTAGCCGTGGATCTCGGTGGAAGGGCTTACTTGGATTTTTCAGAAGTTTTTATACCCGCTCAAAAGGTAGGCGACTTTGATACGGAACTTGTGAAGGAATTCATGCTTGCGTTTACAAGGACGCTCGGAGCAAACATACATATAAGGCAGCTCGCAGGAGAGAACAGTCACCATATCATAGAGGGGATATTTAAGGCGCTCTCGAGGGCTTTGGCTAAGGCCTCGACGATAGACGAGAGGAATTCGGGCAAAATACCGTCTACAAAAGGAGTAATATAAGTGAAGACTATAGACTACGGCACGATGTCGACTACGGTGGATAGAGAAAACAATCAAATTTACATAAAAACCATATTCAACTCCAAGATGTGTGAAATAATGGCGGAGTGCACGCTCGATGTGTTTACCCTAAAGATGGAAAGTGCAACATATGAAGTGTTTAGAGGCAATGAAACCATACGGACAGGCAGGCAGGAAATCCCGGAATTTATAGGCTATGACGGATTTGGGAACGATGTCAAATATATAGGAGTATTGGCGTCTAAAGATGAAGTGGTAGCGCAGGGTGGCAACGAACTTGCAGGTTTTTTAAAAATGATGTTTTTACAATCTACGCAGGCCATGACCCAAGCGGAGACCTATATAATTAAGGAGAGAGGATACAGCGGTGAGAAGGAATATGAAGCACATTGGCAGGAACTTGAAAAGAACGGATGCAGGCACTATACGAATGCGGACCTGAAAGAAAATACATGGTACGGGTATCTTGGAGATTACCGAAGAAAGCGAAATCTTTTTAACAGAAGCAAGTATTTTGAATTCAATGAAATCGATGGTAAGCTTCATGTCAAGGGCGCATTCATAGATAGCTACCACCAGATGAAGGTGGATTTTATTGTGGAAGAAGGTAGCGTAATGGAAGCATCAGCGAGCTTCGACAGGGGGCCGAGTGCAGTTTGTTTTGAAAATACGGAGCATATGAGGGGATTTATCGGGCTTGAGTTTTCAAAGCTAGATTCAAAGAGTGTAAGATCCATAGTGGGTGGCGCGTACGGGTGTTACCATTTAAACGATGTGATAGTATTCGTGCTTAAAGTTTTAAAGCACACGGAAGTTGCAGGGTTATGTTGGGTATAGTGAAAGGAAGCATGTAGATGAAAATTTTTCCGGCTATAGATATTATGGATGGCAAAGTGGTGAGATTGGTGATGGGTAGCTATGATAACAGCACCGTATATAGTGATGATCCCCTCGCCATAGCAAAAGGTTTTGAAGAGGCAGGTGCCGGACACATACATATAGTGGATTTAGACGGCGCCAGAGAAGGGACACCCGCAAATTTTGAAATAATAGAAGCTATAAAAGCAAAGACAGACCTTTGGGTTCAGGTGGGTGGTGGCATACGTGACATGAAGAAGGCGGATAGATATATAAACACGGGGATAGACAGGATAATCCTCGGTACGGCTGCGATAAAGAATCCGGATTTTTTAAATGATGCCTTGGATATACATGGTGAAAAGATAGCTGTAGGAATAGATGCACGAGATGGGAACATCGCCGTAAACGGCTGGAAGGAAACTACGAAGATAAATGCGATATCGTACGCCAAAATGCTCGCACGCAAGGGTGTTGCTGCGATTATATTTACAGATATATCCAAGGACGGCATGCTCGGTGGTACGAATTCAGAGCTATATAAAAAATTATCGGAAATACCCAAAATGGAGATAATAGCATCGGGAGGAGTCACCTATATGGAAGAGATAGGAGAGCTTTCAGGATATGTAAGCGGTGTGATTATAGGAAAGGCTTTATACGACGGGAAGCTCGATTTAGCTGAAGTTGTCAAGACCTATGAAGGCAATTAACGCAAGGGAGGAAAGATGAAAAAGTTGATAATGCCATGTATGGATATAAGACATGGAAAGGTAGTGAAGGGCATAAAGTTTGAAGGAGTAAAGGATGTGGCGGATCCTGTAGAACTGGCTAAGTATTATGATGCTACAGGCGCAGATATTCTGGTATTTTATGATATTGCTGCCAGTGTAGAGGATAAACAGATATACGAAGGTCTTTTTAAAAGCGTAAGAGCTGTGAGCGACTTGCCGCTTGTTGCAGGCGGAGGGCTCAAAACCATAGAGGATGTGGATAATATAATAAAATTGGGAGCCGATATGGTGAGCATAAATACAGGAGCCATAGATAATCCGGATCTTTTAAATGAAGCGGCTGAAAAAATAGGTAGCGAAAATGTTATATTGAGCGTTGATGCCAAAAAGGTGAACGGAGAATACCACGTTTTCAGGAATGCGGGAATGATGGATACAGGGCTGGATGCGCTTGAATGGATAAGCGAAGGTTATGATCGAGGAGCCGGAATATTGGTACTTAACAGTATAGATACGGACGGTGTAAAAGCCGGCTATGACATTGAGATGTTAAAAGCCGCAGGGGAGGTTACAGATGCTAAAATAGTGGCTTCCGGCGGCGCCGGGAAAATGCAGGATTTTAAGGAAGCGTTGATGTTGCCTAAGGTTGAGGTAGCACTTGCAGCAAGCGTGTTCCACTATAAAGAAATAGTAATAGATGACCTTAAAGAATATCTTAGAAAAGAAGGCATTGATGTAAACTCATAAGGAAGGGAGGTTTACTGTGGATGTGCTAAAATATGATGAGAAAGGGCTCATTCCTGCGGTGGTACAGGATTTTTACACCAAGGAAGTTTTGACACTTGCGTATATGAACAAGGAAAGCCTTGATATTACCATCAAGGAAGGTAGGACGTGCTTTTACAGCAGAAGCCGGAGAGAGCTATGGCGAAAGGGCGAAACCAGCGGAAATTATCAGGAAGTAGTGACCATAACGAGTGACTGCGACGGTGATGCACTCGTGGTGCAGGTCATAAAAGCGGGGCCTGCGTGTCATACCGGTAGTGAAAGCTGTTTTTACAATAGAATTTTTACAGCTAAAGATAGAGAAGGGTTTTCTTATAAGGCTTTGTATGATGAGCTTGTAAAGAGAAAGGAAGACCCTGTAGAGGGAAGCTATACCAGCTATTTATTTAAAGAGGGCAAGGAAAAGATACTTAAGAAAATAGGAGAAGAGTCATCTGAAGTGATAATAGCGGCGATGAACGACGATAAGGGTGAAGTGATATACGAAAGTGCGGATCTTGCCTATCATATGATGGTGCTCCTTATAGAACAGGGCGTGAGCCTTGCAGAGATAACGGAGGAACTTGCAAGGAGAAATGTCATAGAGGATAAGAAAAAACAGGTTAAGAGTAGCTCCGGAAAAACATATTGTTAAAACAGAGAGGTATATGTGATGACGAAGGATGATTTAAAGGGATTTGACAAAGCTGTAAAGAGGCAAGAGGCGTTGGCTCAAAACAGCAAAGATCTTATGACTAAGACAAAAAAATCTTTTTCAGCGGATTTGGGAGTTGAAGAAAATGAGATATCGAATCTCAAGGATGGTGATGAGCTTATTTTAGTCAGGGCTTCTCAGCAAAGAGGACTTGAGATGGCTCGTGAGATGGAGAGATATGATCTTGCAGCGCTTGCATTGATAGTCAAGGCGGCTAATGATATTGCAGCACAAGGGGGGTATTTCGTATCGTTTGCGGATCAGATTATATGCGGTGAAGGCGCAGCTGATGAAGTAGCTAAATTCAGGCATTACTTGGCTGCAGCTGCCGGTAAGGCACATGCCGTATACATGGCTTCTTCAAGCGTAGATGTCACAACGTCAATATTTACTGACGGAGTGCTTGCTGCGGGAGTCGGGCTTGGAATTAAGAGAAACGGTTATGCGAAGAAAGAGCCGACTGAGGGCGACAGCATTATCGGAATATGCACCTCTTCTACTGCCGGGATAGGTATAGATATATATAGTAAGGTAATTCTTGAAGATATGCGAAACGGAGTAAACGATTATATAGAAGAACTTGATGAAATTGCAGGCGAGGCAATGATAACACCTCCGCCAAATTATGCGAATTTGATTCAAAAGCTCTATGACAGCTTCGATGTAAAAGATATAATACCTATTTCAAAACTCGGGTTGGTGCCGGATATAGCAGCTGTTACAGGCGGAGAAGATAAAATAAAAATACAGCCAAGCGATTGGGAGTACCCTAAGATTATAAAGCTCATGCAAAAAGAGGCAAATCTTACGGACGATTTTATAATTAAGCATTTTAATGCGGGTATCGGACTTGCAATCATTGTGGATGAAAAAGTGGAGCTTCCTATTTTATTGGAGCTTAACGAAATGGGAGTAGAAGCATATTCCATAGGCAAAATAATAAAATAACGAGCGAATTTATTTAACGGATTTTTCCGTGTATTCGCAGTATTTCATTATGTCGCATAGGTTGCACTTCGGATTTCTTGCGGTGCAGAGGTTTCGCCCGTGAAATATCAGAGAGTGGTGTGCACGTATCCAACGCTTTTTGGGGATGATTTTCATAAGATCCCGCTCTACTTTATCTACTGTATTACCGTTTGAAAAGCCGATGCGTTTGCCGGTTCTAAACACATGAGTATCCACAGCCAGGCTTGGGATGTTAAAGCCCACCGCTCGCACTACGTTTGCTGTTTTTCTGCCGACACCGGGAAGACTTTCGAGTTCCTCGTAGCTTGAAGGTACGTCTCCACCGTAATCATTTTGTAATTTATTAGCAAGAGCTATGATATTTTTAGATTTTACCTTATACATCCCTATTGTGTGAATTATATCCATGACGTCATTTACATCCGCCTTTGCAAGGGCTTCGGTAGTCGGATAGGCTTTAAAAAGTTCAGGTGTGATTTTGTTTACACTCTTATCCGTTGTCTGTGCCGATAACGCTACCGCCACTATCAGTTCGTAATTATTCCTATGCACTAAGGCGCACTCCGCATCGGGGTACATCCGTTCCAGAATATCTAAAATTCGTTTTACCTTAGCCGCATACATGGTTCACACTCTATACGTTAAAGAGGAAGTGCACTATATCTCCGTCTTTTATTACGTAGTCTTTTCCTTCCGCACGGATTAAGCCTTTTTCTCGTGCCGCCGCCAAGTTTCCGTTTAATTCCACCAGCGAGTCGTAGTCGATCACTTCTGCACGTATAAAACCTTTTTCAAAATCCGTATGTATTTTTCCTGCCGCTTGAGGAGCTTTGGTGCCTCTTTTTATGGTCCATGCCCTTACTTCAGGCTCGCCTGCAGTTATGTAGGATATTTGATCCAGCAGTGAATATGAAGCCTTTACGATTTTATCAAGTCCTGAGCTCTCAAGTCCCAGTTCCTCTATGAACAGCTTTTTTTCTTCATCGCTTAGAGATGAAATTTCTTCTTCTATCTTTGCGCTTATAGTTATCACTTCCGCACCTTCATTTTTTGCATACTCTTTTACCTTTTTTACATTGGCATTCGTATCTATGGAGCTGAGTTCATCTTCTGAGACGTTTGCTACATATATGATCGGCTTGGATGTTATCAAGTCGAGCTCCTGCATATAGTTAAGGTTGCTGTCTTCAGGGTTTAGGGTTCTTGCGGGGTGACCTTCTTCAAGATGGTTAAGCAGTAGCTTCAAAAAATCCAATTCTTTGGCAGCTTTCTTATCAGCCTTGGCTGCCTTTGTAGTTTTGGCTATGCGTTTTTCGAGTAAAAATATGTCCGCAAGCAATAATTCCGTATTTATTACTTCGATGTCATCTATTGGATCAAGGCCGGCATGAACATGCACGATATTAGGATCTTCAAAACATCTAACTACGTGAAGAATTGCTGCAGCCTCTCTGATATGACCGAGGAACTGATTCCCAAGACCTTCACCCTTAGACGCGCCCTTAACAAGCCCTGCTATATCTGAGAATTTTATCGTGGCGTAGGTTGTCTTTTTTGGTTTGTATATTTCGCTCAGTTTATCTATTCTGTAATCGGGAACGGTAACCATTCCGACATTCGGCTCTATGGTGCAAAACGGATAATTTGCAGACTCGGCTCCGGCCTGTGTTATTGCGTTAAATAAAGTACTCTTTCCTACATTCGGTAGGCCTACGATTCCAAGTTGCATTTATTCCTCCTCTTTTTAATTATGCTTAATGATGTTTTCATATAATGATATCTTGTGTACGATAGTGCCGGTTAAGTCTTCAAATTATTTTTGATGTATTTCTTTCGCTTACTATAGTATAACAGTGCGCATATTAAAAATATAACTACACTTATGAGTTGCGCTTGCCTAATTCCCATAAAGTATAGGCTGTCTGTTCTGAGTCCTTCTACGAAGAATCTTTCCGCTGAATACAGCATTCCATATAGGAAGAGAAGTTGTCCGTTAAAGGAGTGTTTTCTGTAAAACATATAGCTGAGCACGATGAAAATTAAAAGGCACCATATTGATTCGTATAAAAACGTGGGATGCACCATTTCTCCGTGGATATTCAGCGCAAACGGCAAGTTAGTTCGGCTACCGTAAGCCTCTTCATTGAAAAAATTCCCCCATCTGCCTATGCTTTGGGCAAGCGCAACACCCGGAATCACAAGGTCTGCAAATTCTAAAAAGTTAATATTTTTTTTCTTGCAGTATGCAAACAACGCCAAAGTACCGAGGATCAAACCCCCGTGGATGGCAAGGCCACCGTTTCGGATGTGGAAAATTTCCCCGATATTATCCTTATACACCTCGAAAGAAAATATGACGTAATACAGTCTGGCACCTATAATCCCTGCAATGATAGCTATTATGGAGCCGTCGAGCAGTTTATCCTTAGCAATAGCTGTATGAGTGGTGCGCCTTAAGGATATTATTATGCATGTCGCCATTCCTATTGCAATCAAAATGCCGTAATATTTAACATCGATGCCGAGTATTGAAAATGCTATTGCTCCCGGGGATTTCATTCATTCTCCTTTTACGAAAAAACATTTATCCGTATCTTGATTATGATAGCAGAAAACTTTAATTAAGGCAAAGATGTAGACAAACAAAGAATTGATTGAATTCAACGCCTGCGGTATAATGGCAGATATTAAATTTACTTATAAAAAATAAGAGAAGATATATTAGGATAAAGAGTTAAGAAGGAAAACGGGAGTAAATCTATAATGTTTGAGAAGGGGCTTAAATTCACAAAGTGGTATAAGGATATAGAGTTTGTGATTACAGAACTCGAGTGGGAAAGGATTTTTCTCAGGGCTAAGATCAAGACGAATTATAACGGAGATGTACGGTTTGCGCTCGTTCAAAAATATACTCAAGTTGAGAATGAGAAAAAAGATGAGGAGTTTGCGGGGCTTGAAATTTTTCTTACTGAAGTTCAGATTAGCGACAGGGTAAATATAGAACATGAACTTAACAGCGACGGAACATATTCATTGGAGATCAATATCGCAAATGCAGATGCGGGAAACTTTTTAGATAACGGGCAGTGGAGCATTGCCGCGTTTATTAATGGCGGGGTTACCTTTGCAAATGTAGATAACGATGTCGCATATAGTCTGCAGAACATGGATAAGGTCTATAAATACGGCATTGATAAATATGCTTACAACGTGACTTTCGAAGCAAAAAACATTGAAGATAAGAGGTTGGAATTAATTATTAACAGCTATTTTCTTAAGCTTAATAAAAAATGGAAGAAAAGGCATTATATAGAGGAAGCGCACGGAGCATCTGCGAAGCTTAAGAGGACAAGGTATACCTTCATAATATTTTGTATGAATCTTACGTACAAGCTGTGTAAATTTTTAAGAAATATATTTTTCAAAAACAGCAGGCGAATACTTTTTATGTCGGAGACTAAGGATAGAATTTCAGGCAACCTGGAGTATATAGATAGACGCATGAGGGAAAGAGGGCTCTATAAAGAATTTAAGATATCGCATTCATTCAGAAAGGCCGTTTCAAACAAGCAGAGTGCTATTAGCTGGATAAAGTTGATATTGGAGATCTCCATGCAGGATTATATTTTTGTGGATGATTATACGGCGGTGTTCGGGTTTTTAAAACTCGACAAATCTACTCGGCTCATTCAGGTATGGCATGCCGGAGAAGGATTTAAATCAGTAGGGTACAGCAGGTTCGGGAAAGATAAGTCTCCGTACCCTGTAGGTAGCAGTCATAAGGCAAACACCGATGTTTTAGTGGGTTCTCAGAAATTGATAAGGGTGTATGAGGAAGTATTCGGTGTTGAAAAAAAGAAAATATTGCCCGTTGGAATGCCGAGATTGGATGACTTTTTAGATGAAGATAAGATAAAAGCGTTCAAGGAGAAATTTTATGGCGATTATAGTTATTTAAAGGACAAGACCATAATTTTATTTGCACCTACATTTAGAGGCGGAGGGCAAAGAACGGCGTATTACAACTATTCAAAGCTTGATTTTAAAAGGATTTACGATTATTGCGGGAACGATAAATGTTTTTTGATAAAAATGCATCCGTTTGTTATAGAGGATGTTGAAATCCCGAAAGAATATGAGAGTCGTATATTTAATTTCAAGGATTATCCGAATATAAACGATTTATATTACATCACGGATATTTTGATTACGGATTATTCGTCCAACTATTACGAGTATGCACTAATGAATAAACCCATGCTCTTTTATACCTACGACCGTGAAATTTACGAGCTTACAAGGGGAGTGCACAGGAGCGTCAAAGAAAATGCTCCGGGAAAGGTATGCGATACCTTTGATGAACTTATGCATGCACTTGAAAATGAGACCTATGATTTCGAAAAAAGTGTACGGTTTGTAAAAGATCAATTCGGAGACTATGACGGAAATGCGGCCGACCGCACAATCGACCTTATACTAAAGTAATTGCTACCTGGTAATATATGTATGCGCAACTGCATAAAAACAGATAATATAGCCATAGCCCAAAAGTCTTAAAACTTAAAAAACACAAATAAAACAACACGGAACCATAACCCCGGGGCTTACAAGTGTTTTGGGAGAAATAGGCTGCCGCTGCAGCCGGGGCAGCTTATTTTTTAAAAGCTATAAAGTAAGATAAAAATAAACTTGGGTTAAAAATGATTTTACATGAAATTAGAAAGCACAAGAGTTTCTTATTGAGAACAGATGTAATAAGGAAGATTTTGCAGGAAAGTTGTTAAATACCTAGTGAATTTATGGTAAAATACTTATCCGTGCATATGTGAGGAGGAAAGTTGGGAAAAACGAATATATTTGTTTTATCAGGTCCTTCGGCAACGGGAAAGGGCACGATCTGTAAGAAGATCAAGTCAGAGATGCCTGTAAAGATAGCGATATCCATGACGACTCGAAAAAAGAGGCAGGGAGAGGAAGACGGAGTGCATTATCATTTCGTGGACAAGGCTTGCTTTGAAGATTTGATCGAGAAAAACGGTTTCGTGGAATATGCGAAGGTGTTCGATAATTATTACGGCACACCGATGTGTGAAATAGAAGATGCTCGTAGCACGGATGTAATACTGGAAATAGACGTGCAAGGTGGCTTACAGGTAATGCAAAAACTTAAAGGCAGCGTTGGGATATTTTTATTGCCGCCATCTATGAAAGCTTTGAAGCAGAGGATGCTTAAAAGAGGCACGGAAGATTCGGACAGTATGAAGAAACGACTTTCCAAGGCGATAGATGAAATTTCCGAACTTGTAAACTATGAATATTTCATTGTGAATGACGATTTGGAAAAGGCCACGTCTGAGCTCAAGAGTATAATTTCCGGTATGAAGAGCGAGTCACAGGAAGAATTGTTACAGAATAAAGTTACAAAAGAAAAGGCTAACGCATTGATCGATAAGTATAAGGAGGAATACGATGCTTTATCCGTCGATAGATGAATTGAGACAAAAGGTAGATAGCAGGTATACGCTGGTTATGCTGGCCGCTCTGCGTGCTAAAGATATAGTGGAAGGAAAGCCCAAGCTTACAAATGTCGATGTTGACAGACCGATTTCCGTGGCTGCTACGGAGATTGACGAAGGGCTCATTACGTACGTTAGAGAAGAAGAGAAAGCAGCAGAATAAAAATCGGTATTTATCGCGAAAGCGGTGATATATAGTATGGGTACACCGTACGAAAGTAAGAAGTTGGCGGTATTTTTGAATAAAGCGACAGCTGACGAATTTGAAAATATCGCGAAGAAAGAGCACATCTGGAAGAGCTGCGAAGGTTCCAAACGGTTTTGCGCAGAGTAATCCATGGTGGTAGAGAAAACCTGGGAGGTAAATTATGGGAGTTGTAACAGTAAGAAAGTTGATGGAATCAGGACTTCATTTCGGTCATCAGACAAAGAGATGGAATCCTAAAATGGCGCCTTACATCTTTACGGAGAGAAACGGGGTGCACATTATTGATTTGCAAAAGACGGAGAAGCAGGTAAACAAAGCGTATGCATTCTTTGCAAACGTTGTAAAAACCGGCAAGCCCATTCTTTTTGTGGGTACGAAGAAACAAGCGAGAAGCGTGATCGAAGCGGAAGCAAAACGTTGTGATATGTTCTATGTGAACCACAGATGGTTGGGCGGAATGCTTACAAACTATAAAACCATCACACAGAGAATAAGAAGACTCAGAAAAATAGAAGAAATGGCAGAAGACGGAACGTTCGAGAAGCTTTCAAAGAAGGAAGTTTTACAGCTCAAGCGTGAAGGTGACAGACTCGAGAAGTTTTTAGGCGGTATCAAGGATATGCGAGGCATACCGGCGGCACTTTTCATAATTGATCCAAAAACGGAAAACAATGCTGTAAAAGAAGCTAAGAAGCTCGGGATTCCGATTGTTGCATTGGCAGATACAAATGCAAATCCTGAAGAGGTGGATATACCGATTCCGGGAAACGTAGACGGTGTAAGAGGTGCAAGGCTTATAACATCGCTCATGGCGGACGCTATACTTGAAGGGAAGCAGGGAGAATCATTTAAGGATGAAGAGGCTCCTAAAGCCGATGAGGATGAAAAGGCGAAAGAAGGCATTGAAGAGGCTTCGGAAGCCGGTGAAGAAACAGCGGAAACGGAAGAATAGATATTCGGATATTTGCTGAAGGTCAAAATAAATATAAAATAGATGTTAGGAGAGGAAATATGGCAGTTACAGCACAACTTGTAAAAGAATTAAGAGAGATGACGGGCGCAGGCATGATGGATTGCAAGAAGGCGCTGGTTGAAACGGATGGAGACATCGGTAAGGCGATAGAAGTATTAAGAGAAAAAGGACTTGGCAAGGCGGCTAAGAAGGCTGACAGAGTAGCGGCGCAGGGGCTTGTAGCTACAAAGGTTGCTGAATCAGGTGACAAGGCGGCGATAATAGAAGTGAATGCTGAGACTGATTTTGTAGCAAAGAATGAGGACTTCGTAGAATTTGTTCAGAAATTGAATGAATTGGTTCTTGAAGGAAGTTTTGAAAGCGTGGACGAATTTGAAGCATCTAAGTTCGACGGCGACACTACCGTAAAGGAAGAGCTTACAGAAAAGATTGCAACCATAGGCGAAAACATGAACATAAGAAGGTTTGAATCCTTGGGTGCGGCAGGCTGTGTGTACGCAAGCTATGTACACGGTAACGGTAAGATTGCAGTGCTTGTGGAGATGAAAACGGATGCGGCGGCTTCCGAGGTTATGGAGCTCGGCAAGGACGTTGCGATGCAGGTTGCTTCTATGAATCCCGCATACAACACCAGAGAAGATGTGGATGCGGACTATATCGCAAGGGAAAAGGAAATAATCCTAAAGCAAGCTTTAAACGAGAATGAGCAGGCAGCAAAGCCAAAGCCTGAAGAAATAGTTACCAAGATAGCGGAAGGCAGACTAAATAAGCAGCTTAAAGAAGTATGCCTGCAGGAGCAAGCCTTTGTAAAGGATTCTTCCATGACGGTAGCGGAATATATAAACAGCAAGGCAAAGGAAATCGGAAAAGATGTAAAGGTTACCAAGACCGTAAGGTATGAAGTGGGCGAAGGAATCGAAGTAAAAGAGGAAGACTTTGCAGAAGAAGTTGCAAAGCAGATGAGCTAGGTTATTAATTAGCTTTTTCTTGGATTGAAGGTATTCTTCATTCTAGGTAAAGCCGTATAGAAAGGATAGAAAAATGATAGACAAGAATCAGAAGGAGACGATAATCAAGGATTATCAGCTAAAGGAAGGTGATACAGGATCACCGGAGGTGCAGGTGGCACTGCTTACAGCAAGGATCAATGATCTTAATGAACATTTAAAGGAGCATAAGAAGGATCATCATTCCAGAAGAGGGCTTCTAAAGATGGTAGGACAGAGAAGAAACCTACTAAATTACTTAAAGGGAAAGGATATCGAAAGATACAGAACCCTTTTACAGAGATTGGGCTTAAGAAAATAGCAAAATTAATAGGCGGGGGAATTCTCGCCTATTTTTAATAACATGGACAAATAAATTTACAAAGAAGGAGAGAAGATGAAGTTTGAAGATTATAGAGTATTTAAGACTGCAATTGGCGGTAGATTACTTGAGGTAGAAATCGGAAAGGTTTGTGAGAAGGCAAACGGACAGGCTATGGTAAAGTATGGCGATACGGTGGTAAACGTAACGGCTACCGCATCTGAAAAGCCGAGAGCGGACATAGACTTTTTCCCGCTAAGCGTAGACTTTGAAGAGAGGATGTACGCCGCGGGTAAGATCCCCGGAGGGTTTATCAGGCGTGAAGGTCGCCCAAGCGAAAAGGCAATACTTACATCAAGGCTGATAGATAGACCCATAAGGCCGTTGTTCCCTAAGGGATTTTATAATGACGTGCAGGTAGTGTGCACCGCAATGAGCATTGATCCTGATTGTACACCGGAATCTGTAGCCATGATAGGTTCATCTATCGCGCTTACCATTTCAGATATTCCATGGGACGGACCAACCGCTTCGGTTGTAATAGGTTATATAGACGGAAATTATGTAGTAAATCCGACGCAGGAGCAACGAGCTGTAAGCGAGCTTCATCTTGTGGTATCCGGCACAAAGGATGCAATAATGATGGTGGAGGCCGGAGCCAACGAAGTGAAGGAATCCGTAATGCTAGAAGCTATATTGTTTGCGCATGAGCAGATTAAGCAGATAGTTTCGTTTATTGAAGATATTCAAAGGGAAGTGGGCAAAGATAAGAGAGATTATGACTTATACGAAGTACCTGCGGAGATAGTGGATGCTGTAAATGATTTTGCCGCACAAAAGATGTATGACGCCGTTCATGTTAGCGGTAGAGAAGAGAGAACTGCCGCTATGGCGCAAGTCGAAACCGATACGATGGAAGCGCTCAGCGAGAAATTTGAAGGCGTTGAAAAGGACATAGCCAATGCGTTATATGCGCTCAAGAAGGAAAAGGTAAGGAATTTAATAATAGATGATGAAATCAGGCCGGACGACAGAAAGAGAACGGAGGTAAGGCCTATATGGTGTGATACTTCGATTCTTCCGAGAGCGCACGGCAGCGGACTTTTTAAGAGAGGCGAAACTCAGGTGTTATCCGCAGCGACGCTCGGCGGGATTGGCGATGCGCAGGTGATCGACGGTATAGGCGTGGAGACGGAAAAGCGTTATATGCATCACTATAACTTCCCGCCTTATTCAGTAGGAGAAGCACGACCTATCAGGAGTCCCGGCAGGAGGGAGATAGGACACGGTGCCTTAGCTGAGCGAGCACTTCTTCCCGTGCTTCCAAGTAAGGAGGACTTCCCATATACCATAAGGGTTGTATCCGATGTGTTGTCTTCAAACGGATCCACATCGCAGGCATCCGTATGCGGAAGCTGTATGGCTCTCATGGATGCCGGCGTGCCTATCAAGGCGCCTGTAGCGGGAATAGCGATGGGGCTTATAGAAAGAGTGGAAGAAGACGGCAACAGCAAGATGGCTATCCTAAGTGATATACAAGGGCTTGAAGATTTCCTAGGGGATATGGATTTTAAGGTTGCAGGCACCAAGGAAGGTATCACGGCCATCCAAATGGACATAAAGGTGCACGGGCTTTCCAAGGAGGTGTTGTCGCAGGCACTTGAGCAGGCGAGAGAAGGAAGGCTTCATATCATGGGTGAAATGCTCGATGAGATAGATGCGCCTAGAGCCGAACTTTCAAAGTATGCACCTCGAATAATTACAATGAAGATAGATCCTGAACAGGTTCGTGTGGTTATAGGTCCCGGAGGTAAAACAATCAATAAGATTACTCAGGAGACAGGAGCGAAATTGGATCTTGAGGATGACGGTACGGTATTTATTACTGCACCTGATATGGAGAGTGCCCACGCATGTCAGCAGGCTGTGGAGCTGCTTACCAAGGATGTGGAAGTTGGCGAAGTATACGAGGGTGAAGTTAAGAGGATCATGGCTTTCGGAGCCTTCATAGAAGTGTTGCCGGGTAAGGAAGGTTTACTACATATTTCCAAGATGGCTGATTATAGAGTTGACAAGGTGGAAGATGTTATGAACCTTGGCGACAAAGTGAAGGTGAAGGTTAAGGAGATAGACGACCAAGGCAGGATAAATCTAATCAGAGGTTAGCGGTAATCGGTAAACTGCGGAGCGGGTTTTCTGATGCCCGTTGCAAAGTCCTTTATTCTTGCTATGGTTTCTCTACTTGAAAAGATAGTATATAGTTTAGAAGCTCTGCTTTGATTGGAGCCTATGCCTATACACTTCATCCCCGTACATTTACCGAGGTAAAGAGAACGATACAAATGGTAGCGCTGCGTTATTATAACGGGGCGCTTTATTTTATATATGGATGCGGCGCGAGCCATGCTTTCGTATGTGGATATTCCGTAAGGGTCTATTTGCAGCGCCTCGGGTGGTATTCTCTTTTTGATTATATAGTCATACATCACCTGTGTTTCGTCATGGTTTTTGTTTCTGCCGTCGCCTGTGAGCAAGATCTTCTTTACGATTTTATTTTTATACAGGCTTGCAGCGATATTCAGCCTGTCTTTTAGAATTTTGCTGGGTCTGTTGTTGTTTATTATTCCTGCACCGAGAACCATGGCGATTTCCGGTTTTTGTTTTTTAATTTCTTTTAATTTGGCTTCGTCTGCATTTATCTTTTTCGTGGTGACATTGAGTTTAATGTCATTCATCGTAGACAGTATTATGTAGCCGTTGGGTATTGCGACGATCAAGCCCGAAATGAGGGCAAGCGCAACGATGGATATGAATATGCTTTTAAAAAATCCGTGTTTTTTTCTTCTTTTTGATCTTTTCTTCATGTTTACCTCCAAGGCTATATATTTTATCATATATTGGAGCAAATAAGAGGTTATTAATTTTGTCTAATTAGGTCGACCTTCGGGAAGTGATGCGTAGAATAGGTATAGTAAACGAGGCGCACACAAGAGGAGGAAGTAATTGACAATAGCTACGGAGATAATGGATGAGAGTTTTTCCAAGGCGGTGATTAAAGCCATCACCAAGGAAGCCAAGGGAGATATCGATGTAATCAAGGGAGCTCAAGGTATTAATGGAGTGGCTCAAGGGTTGATTCTTACGGATGATTTCGGTATCGCAGAAAAATGGGAGAGAAAGATGCCCGCCGTGTATATGTGCAAAAAGAAGGCTGATGAGAATTTAAACGATTTATTAAATACACGTAATGAAGACAGGGCGGGGAAAATCCTACATATATATAAATATTCGAAGGTTGGCAGGTTGATTAATGCATGTGCCATGTGGAACAAAAACTATTGTGAGGAAAATGTTTTCAGGCCGGATGTTGCAAATGTTCGGGAGAACATCTATAAGATGGTTGTCGTGTGCTCAGCCCAAGGTGGCACAGGGTGCAGTTCGTTTGCAAGGCTCATGGCAAAGAGGTTTGCGGGTGAGCAAAAGAGGGTGCTGCTTATAGGTTTTGATAATATAGAGCCGTCTGAAGAAAGTGTTGCGGAAGATGAACATACGCATAGAGAATTTATATACAAGATATTAAATAAGAGGTCAAATGCAGGGCTGGATGTAATGGATTATGTGAGTCTCCACGACGGGGTGTACAGTTTCACCAAGGGCAGTGGCATAAATCCCTTGATCCATCTTGATAAGGATGAAATCATGAGGTACATAGAGGGTATTACAAACTATAATGACTTTGATGTTATCGTTGTAGACCTCGGCGTGGATATGACCGAAAGAGGACTTGCTCTAATGGATCTGGCTGATGAAATTTGTATCATGCATCCTAGGGATGAAAGATTTATAAAAAGTTATATGAACTGTATTAGCATCGTGCTCGGCGAAGGGATTGCAAGTAAGATCAGGTTTATCAAATAGCTACATAGGCAAAACACAGATTTTTGCCTATAAAAACAAAAACACACCATGCAGATCCAAAATTTCAAAAAAAGGGGGGGGTGACACAAAGTGCCTTTCTTGATAATTTTTAAAAAAATCAATCTTTATTCAGACAACATCACATCTATTTCATGATATTATTATGAATATTGTATTTTGTAAGTAATAAATTTAGGGGAGTGTTGTTAGGAGGCTAATAATGAAGAACTCAGAATTAAACAGAAAGAACGTAGGTGCTGCAGGTATAGCATCTAAAGCATGTGCGTGGATACTCAGTATCATGCTCGTGGTAACAGGCATGGCACCGAGCTTTGCAGCGAATAAGGCAGCTACAAAAGCAGGAAGAGGCAAGGTACAAACAGCCGTTTCGAATGCTTTCCCCTCATTTTATAAGAATACAAAAAGTTCATCAAAGATTTCTAAGAAAAACTTTGATAAGGCATCATTAAAAAACAAAGCGGTTAAATCAATAAAGAATGAGGCGAGGAATGCGAAGACTCCAAATGAAGCCAAGGGAAAAGAAGATAAGAATGGCAAGCAGAACAAGATAAAGAATAAGCGGGGTCAGACATTTAACTTAAATTTTTCAGGAAATGTGTATGCAGAATTTGATGGTAATGAGAATCTCATTGTTTCAGCTAAAAATACTTCAGGCGATATGAATATAAAAAAAGAAAAGTGGCGAGTTATGAGAGAAGGCCTTAAAGCCTCGAAGAGATCTATAAAAGGAGCGAGTGGATGGAAGAGAACTAAAGTAAAAAACATTAGATTTAATACAAACGGGATATATTTGCCGGAGTATTCGGAGTATTTTTTCAATGAGCTTCAAGGTAAAATCGATGGTTGCGAAAATCTAAATACATCCAAGGTAAAGCGTATGAATAATATGTTCGAAAAAGCACCATATGCAAACCCTGATGTGTCAAAGTGGGACGTTTCAAATGTAAATAATATGAACGGGATGTTTTATATGGCAACGTCGGCAAATCCTGATGTTTCAAAATGGAATGTATCAAATGCAACTTATATGATCCGTATGTTTCAACAAGCAACCTCAGCAAACCCTGATGTGTCAGGATGGGAAGTTTCAAATGTAGATAATATGAACTGGATGTTTTATGGGGCAACGTCGGCAAATCCGGATGTTTCAAAATGGAATGTGTCAAAAGCAACTTATATGAACGGTATGTTCGAAGGAGCAACGTTGGCAAATCCTGATGTGTCAAGATGGGACACATCAGAAGTAACTGATATGAGAAATATGTTTAATGGAGCAACATCGGCAAATCCTGATGTTTCAAAATGGAATGTGTCAAAAGTAGCTTATATGAATGGTATGTTTGGTGGAGCAACCTCAGCAAACCCTAATGTGTCAGGATGGGATACATCAAAAGTAACTAATATGAGCTATATGTTTGAAAAATCGGGAATTAAAAAAATTAATCTTAGCAAATGGAAGCTTAATGAGGAGGTATTAAAGGATAATAATACAGAAGGTATGTTTAGTGGATGCTCTAAACTTGAATATCTTAAAACTCCAGCAGGGATGCGTACAAATATAAGTGTAGCAGGTGATGAAGATTTCAAAATAGTGTTATTAAGAAAGGGAGAATCGCCGGTAGTTGAGAAAGAAAGCGAAAATTTAAAAAACGGTTATATAATAAACAATAACAACAATAGAGATGTTTTAACCCATATTTATAGAAAGGATAAATATGTAGGCGTAGTATTTGATAAAAATGGTGGTAACTATGAAGGATGGATGAATCATGAAATAGTAAGCAAAGATAAGAACATAAAAGATTCAAAAGGGGTATTGCCTGAAACTAAACCAGAGAGGGAAGGACATAAATTTCTTGGCTGGTCAAAGAGCAAAACAGCTACAGCACCTGATTTTGATGAAAACACTATTGTCAACGGTGATATCACTGCATATGCTGTGTGGGCAGCACCAAAAGTAAGCATTACATTCTATAAAAATGGCGGAGAGGGCGATATGCAAGCTACACAGGTAGAAAAAGGAAGTGAATACCAACTACCTGAATGTGCATTTACAGCGCCTGCAGGTAAGGAATTTGACAAATGGGAAGTTAGAGTGGGCATAGCGAAGGCTGTAGAAAAAATACCGAATGACAAAATAATTGCAAGTGCTGATGTAAAGATTAAGGCGTTATGGAAAACAAAGCCTGTACCAAAGGTAGTCGTAACGCTTGACAGTAACGGCGGTGTGCTTGCGGGAGGAGCTTCGGCTACTGTAGCTGTAGATAAGGGTAGTGCAGTAAAGGAACAGCTTGAAGCTGCGGTGGCAAATAAGATATTCACAAAGGATGGATACAGGCTAATAGGGTTTTCAAAGAGTAAGTTTGCAACACAGGCAGACTACAACTTAGACAGCCCTGTATATTTAGGTACAACGCTATACGCCGTGTACGAAGAGACGAATGAGGTTACAAAGTTAACTATCAAGTACACTGAAGTGGGTATGGATGAAGATGAAGTGATAGAAAACGTGCCTACCGGAAAGCCAATAGGCGATAAGTTGGACGGACACGAAAGAGCACTAGCAGGGCATAGATTCTTGGGATACTCAAAAGAAAAGAATGCGGTTAAGCCGGACTTTTTCAAAAAGAGCATAGTAACTAATAACTTGGTGCTATATCCTGTATACAAGGAGACAGGAAATGTTGATAAGGCAAAGGTAGCTTTTAAGCTTAATGATGGAACCGATGGAAGCCTTAAGACTCAAGAGGTTACCAAGTATGAATCTCTAGGTGATAAGATGCCTACGAAGGACAAGGTGCCGGCAAGAGACGGATATCTATTCACAGGCTGGGCTAAGAGTAAGGCTGCAAGGTATCCAGACTTCTTCAGAGGCACAACGGTTAAAGGTGATATGACGGTATACGCTGTGTGGAAGAGCCTATACGATGAAAGATTGGGTCAGGCAGTGCTTAAGGTGTCTGTTAAGGCGAAGGGATATGAGCTTACAATCGAGCCGCCTACAGCAAATCTACACACAGGCTTTGAAATCTTTAGAAGCGAAAAGAAGGATTTTAAGCCAAGCAAAGACAACATGATAGCAACTGTAGATAGAGATGCCTTAAAGTACTTAGATGAAAAGGCAGATAACGGTAAGGCATACTACTATGCGGTAAGAGCTATAGATGCAGACGGAAGTTATAACGGCACCAAGGTTACATATATAGGCAAGCTGTCTGATAAGGTTCTTGCGGCGTCACTACCAAAGGATAGAGGCGTAACTGCTACCGTAACAGGTAAGGGGGTAGTGGGTCTTGAGTTTAATAAGACCATAGCAGCGATTAAGTACAAGGTTACTGTGACCGCACCTTATGATAAGAAGTTTAAGACTATAGAAAGATTTGTAGAAGCTGATAAGCTCATGGCGACTGCTGAGGGGAAGGTTAAGGCGAACATCACAAGGCTTCCAATGGGTAAATTTCTGACATTCAAGCTTGAAGCTCTAGAAGCTGATAATACTAAGCTGGTTGAGTATGGTAACAGCTTTGCATTTATGATGGGAGCGGTTGATAAGCTTACTGCAAAAGTGAATAAGAAGAGTCGAGTACTTAACATCAAGTTTAAGGCTATGAAGGGTGCGAGTGGATATGAAGTTAAGATAGTGATTAACGGAAAGGTTAAGACTATAAAGCTTAAGAAGGGAAAGAAGAAGCTCAAGAATTTCATGGTAGGAAGCATCAAGTTACCTAAGAAGAAGGGCAAATATACGTTTACTATTCGTGCGTTTAAGAAGATAGGAAAGCTCAAGTACTATGGACAGGCTGTAACGAAGACGGTTAAATAAAAGGATCGGCGCATATCGGATATGCAGCTATAGTAGCCATCGGGCAGTTAAATAAAAACGTCGGTTTGGACTAGTGAGCATATTCAGCTAAGTATATTTGATCAGTTTAATACTAAACCTTAAGAAAGCTCCCGTTAGGGAGTTTTTGATTCTTACTAAGCTTGATTTTTCAGACAGTACTAGTGTAGTTGTTAATAGATAAGTGATTTTAAAGCGCACGCCTTAGCTCAAAGGCTAATATCGTATTCTTTGAAATGCACGCAATACCCATGGCTTATTTGTACAAAAAACATAAAAAAAACCGAACACCTTCCAAAAATTCCAAAAAGGATAGGCGAGACAAATTACCTTTTTTTGATAACTTCCAAATAAACCAATCCTCATTCAGATAATTTTACATACATTTCATGATAGTATGGTACTGATTGTTTTGTAATTAATATTAATAGATTTAGGGGAATGTCATTAGGAGGCAGAGAATGAAGAACTTAAAATCAAGCAGAAAAAACTTAAGTGTTGCAAGTATAGCATCTAAAGTATGTGCATGGACACTCAGTATCATGCTCGTGGTAACAGGCATGGCGCCGAGCTTTGCAGCGAATAAGGCAGCTACAAAAGAAGGAATAGGTAAGGCACAAACAGCCGTTTCAAATGCTTTTTCCTCATTTTATAAGAATACAAAAAGTTCATCAAAGACTCCTAAGAAAAACTTTGATAATGCATCATTAAAAGACAAAGCGACTGAGTCAATAAAGAATGAGGCGAGGAATGCGAAGACTCCAAAGGAAGCCAAGGAAAAAGAAAATAAGAATGGCAAGCAGAACAAGATAAAGAGTAAGCGTTTGCAGGCATTTAACTTAAATTCTTCTGGCAATGTATATGCAGAATTTGATGGCAATGAGAATCTCACCGTTTCAGCTAAAAAAAATTCAGGCGATATGAACATAGAAAAAGATATGTGGTGGAGCGTTGCAAAAAAACTTGGTGCTGGGAAAAATACCTGGAAGGATGCTCAAGTAAAAAACATTAGTTTTAGTACAAACGGGATACGTTTGCCGGAAGATTCAGGGTATTTCTTCTATAATCTTAAAGGCAAAATTAATGGTTGCGAAAAACTAAATACATCTAAGGTAGAGAGTATGTATAGCACGTTTGAAAAAGCAGCTGCAGCAAATCCGGATGTGTCAAATTGGGATATGTCAAAAGTAACTAATGCGACCTACATGTTTTTCGACGCACTGTCAGCAAATCCGGATGTGTCAAAATGGAATGTGTCAAGAATGACTCGTATGGTGAGTGCGTTCGCTTATAGTGGAATAAAAAAAGCAGATCTAAGTAAATGGGACGTAAGCGCAATGAAAGATGTTGCTAATGTGTTCTATAAGTGTTTACTCTTGGAATATCTTAAAACCCCTAGAGGACTTAAGATGGAGGTAGGAGGAAAAATCAATAATAATTTCAAGGTGGTAAAGTTAGAAAGAGGACAGGAAGCTACTGTAGAGCATGAGTCTATAAATTTAGACAAAACGCTCTTGATTAATAGTAACGCTGATAAGGATGTAACATATGACATATATCTCAAAGATAAGTATGTTGGAGTAACGTTTGATAAACATGGCGGCGACACATCTGCGTTTAGAAACCACTGCATTGTAAAAAAGGGTCTAAGCATAAAGGATTCAAAAGAAGGATTGCCTGTGAAGGCACCTAAAAGTGAAGGACGAAAATTTTTCGGTTGGGCAAAGAATCAAATCTTAGGGGTTCCTGATTTTGACGAAGATAGTATTGTAAGTAAAGATATTACTGTGTATGCTGCTTGGCATGGTTCTGGAATTCCGCTAAATAGATCAGGCAATGTTGAGGCTGAAATAAGAAACGATGGCAATATAACTGTTAGTGTAAAAAAATCAAATTCGGATAGAAACATCGAACGAGAGAAATGGGAAGATATGGTAAAGGAATTCGGTGGCAAAGTATATGACAAAAAAGACTTAGAATGGAACAAATCATTTAAAGGGAATATGAAATTTGAGAATGAGGTGTATTTACCACAAAGTTGCTCGTATATGTTTAAGCGTTTTCAAGGGAAATTACTAGGAACCGCCAATTTCAATACTTCAAAAGTAACTAACATGTGGGGTATGTTTTATGATGCACCTTTAGTAGATCCGTATGTAACGAATTGGGATACATCAAAAGTAACAGAGATGACAGTTATGTTTAAATTCGCAACATCAGCAAAACCGGATCCGTCTAAGTGGAACACATCTAAAGTAGTTGCTGTTAATCAAGTCTTTCAACGTACAGCAATAGAAAAAGCAGATCTCAGCAAATGGGATTTAAGATTAGCTAAATCTCCCGGTTACGGTATGTTTTGGGGCTGTTACAATTTAGAATATCTTAAAACTCCTAAGGGCTTTAAGATGGCTATAGGAGGAAACATTTATAAAGATTTTAAGGTGGTAAAGCTAAAAAGAGGAAGTGAAGCCACTGTAGAGCATGAGTCGATAAATTTAAAGGAAGTGACATCGATTAATAATTTAGCAGATAAAGATACAACATATAATATATATCGCAAAGACAAGTATGCGGGAGTAACATTTGATAAAAACGGTGTAGACGCACCAGCGTTTAGAAACCACGAAATTGTAGAAAAAGGCAAAAGCATAAAGGATTCAGGAAGCAAAATGCCTGAAGATAAGCCTGAGATAACGGGTTCCAAATTCCTTGGATGGGCGAAGAGTAAAACTGCCGGTGCTCCTGATTTTGATGAAAATACAACTATAAATGCTGATACTACTGTATATTCGGTGTGGAAGAACAATACTGTAACACTTGATGGTAATGGTGGAGTATTAGCATCCGGAGTTTCGGCAAAGCTAAGTGTACCTGTAGGAGGCACAGTAAAGGGACAGATTGAAACTGCAGTACAAAACAAAATATTTACAAGAGATGGTCATAAGTTTGTAGGGTTTTCGAGGAGCAAATTCGCTACTTTCCCTGATTATAACTCGGATAGCCAAATATATGCAGATACTACACTATACGCTGTGTATGAGGGAACGCAGGAGGTTACCAATGTAACAATTAAATATGCTGATGTGGGCATGGATGAAGATGAGGTTATAGAAAACGTGCCTAGCGGAAAACCAATAGGAGATAAGCTGGATGGTCATATAAGGAAACGTGATGAGCATATCTTCTTAGGATATTCTACGGTGAAAGATGCTGATAAACCTAACTTCTTCAAAAAGAGTATAGTAACTAATGATTTAGTGATATATCCTGTATATAAGAAAATAGGAACAGTAGATAAGGTGAAGGTAGTATTTAAGCTGAATGACGGTACGGATGCAAGTCTTAAGACGGAAGAGATTGATAGGTATGATTCACTGGGTGGTAAGATGCCTACTAAGGCTAAGATGCCCGGAAGAGACGGATACTTATTCATAGGTTGGGCTAAGAGCAAGGAAGCTAAGTATCCCGACTTCTTCAGAAATACAATAGTTCAAGGCGACAAGACCCTATACGGAGTATGGAAGAATTTATTTAATGAGAAGCTGGGGCAGCCCGAGCTCAAGGCATCAGCTAAGGCAAAGGGATATGAGCTTACTATAGAGCCACCTAAGGCAAATCTACACACAGGCTTTGAGATCTTTAGAAGCGAAAAGAAGGACTTTAAGCCAAGCAAAGATAATAAGATAGCAACTATAGACAGGAACACCTTGAAGTACTTAGACGAAAAGGCTGATAACGGTAAGGCATACTACTATGCGGTAAGAGCTATAGATGCAGACGGAAGCTATAACGGTACCAAGGTTACATATATAGGTAAGCTGTCAGATAAGGTGCTTGCAGCACCGCTTCCTAAGGATAAGGGAGTGACTGTTACCGTAGCAGGTAAGGGAGCTGTAGAGTTTGAGTTTAACAAGACAATGGCAGCTGCAGGGTATAAGGTTACTGTGACTGCGCCTTACGATAAGAAGTTTAAGGCTATAGAAAGATTTGTAAAAGCTGATAAGCTTGTAGCAGCTACTGCAGGCAAGGTTAAGGCAAGCGTAACAGGGCTTCCAATGGGTAAATTCCTGGCATTTAAGCTTGAGGCTCTAGAGGTTGATAACAACAAGCTGGTTGAATACGGTAACAGCTTCGCATTCATGCTTGGAGCGGTTGAGAAGCTTAGCGCAAAGGTGAATAAGAAGAGCCGAGTACTTAACATCAAGTTTAAGGCTATGAAGGGCGTAAACGGCTATGAAGCTAAGATAGTCATAGACGGCAAGGTTAAGACTATAAAGCTTAAGAAGGGTACTAAGAAGCTTAGAGGCTTTATAGTTGGAAGTATCAAGCTACCTAAGAAGAAGGGCAACTACACGTTCACAATAAGAGCGTTTAAGAAGATAGGTAAGCTTGAGTACTATGGACAGACTGTAAAAAAGATTGTTAAATAGAAACATTGGTTTACGCCGATAAGCACATTCAGCTAAAAATATTTGACTAACTTAATACTAAACCTTAAGAAAGCTCCCTCACGGGAGCTTTCTGATTTTTATTGTATTGGAGAAATATGCTTTCGCAGCACACATTGCGGTAACCTATGTTTTATTTTTTTGTGAGCTTAAATATTTTTTGAATATGGTTTTAGGAGGGTAAGCTGCAGTGACAGCCGGACGCTTTTTTAAAATAACCTTACTTGTTAAATGAAGGAAAATGTGGAGCGCACCGCCTGCGCTTAAGAGGGCGTTTTGAAAATATACTTTTTAGGAGGTAGTTTCGCGTTTTTTAAAGAAAAAGCTTCATATTGCTTGATATTTTTTAAATATTTTTATATAATTATACTAATATCGCAAATCTGCGGTATTTGTTTTTTTGAAAAAAAGAAAAGGAGGTAGTTATGGGTGCTAAGCTTAAGAAGAGATACGGACTCGCAATGGCGATAGCAATGGTAGTAGGAATAGTGATAGGTAGCGGAGTCTTTTTTAAGGCGGAGAAAATCCTCGTAGCTACCAAGGGAGATCTGAAACTCGGTATTCTTTCATGGATTTTGGGCGGAATTATAATGATAGTGTGTGCATATGCATTTGCTATTTTAGGTACAAAGTATGAAAAGGAAAGCGGACTTATCGATTATGCGGAAGCGGTAGTCGGGAGAAAATACGGCTATATGGTGGGATGGTTTATGGCTGCGCTCTACTTCCCGTCTCTTACGGCGGTAATAGGTTGGGTGCCGGCAAGATATATCTGTGCTTTGCTGGGTATGGATATAACAAGTGGAGGCTGTATGGCTATAGGAGCTGCAATCATCTTGCTTAGTTTCGGGCTTAACACCTTAGGGCCGATGCTTTCTGAAAAATTTCAGGTCAGCACTACGGTAATAAAGCTGATACCGCTATACGCTATGGCAATCATAGGCAGTATAGTAGGATTAGGTAACGGTACCACCATGCAAAACTTCAAGGCCGTAACGACAGAGCACGGCATGGTAGGTAGCACTTTGCTCGCAGCGGTAGTTGCAAGTTCCTTTGCATATGAAGGCTGGATAGTAGCTACAAGTATCAATGCGGAGCTTAAGGATGCTAAAAAGAATTTACCCAGGGCGCTTGCGTGGGGCAGCATCATAATTGTAGTGACGTACGTACTATATTATATAGGACTTGCCGGTGCGGTAAGCAATGACGTCGTAATGGCCAGTGGAGAACAGGGCGCAAAAATCGCATTCTCGAATTTATTCTCACGAATAGGCGGCATAGGGTTATTCATATTCGTAATAATTTCCTGCCTTGGAACGCTAAACGGTATGATGCTCGGCTGCTTAAGGGCTTGGCATGCATTAGCTGCCAGAAATGAGGGCTACAAGCCGGAATTACTATCTCAGGTGGATGAGAAGACCAACATGCCTGTTAATTCCGCGGTGCTTTCAATTACGCTTACAGGCATATGGTATGCGTATTTTTATGGGGCGAATTTGGTTCCAAAACCTTGGTTCGGGGCATTCTCCTTTGATACATCCGAATTGCCGATAATCACTCTATATGCAATGTACATACCGATCTTCCTGCTCATGATGAAGACGGAGAGGCTACATAACCCGTTCAAACACTATGTCGTGCCGGTACTTGCGATATTGGCGTGTATATTCATGGTAATAGCCACGATAATTACGTATAAAGTCACGGTTGTCTACTACTTGTTGGTATTCGCAGTGATAATGATTGTGGGGCTTGTAAAAGTTAACAGACCCGAAAAATTAAGTTAGGTTCAGTATTTTTATACAATGACACATACGCTGCCGGCATTGCTTTAGGTTTCAAGTTGTGGTATCATGTATTTTCAAGGCTTAGTATATGAAATTTGTACTGGAGGTGAAATAGATGTCAAAAAAATGTGAAATTTGCGGCAAAGGACAGGTGTCAGGGAATAGAGTATCTCATTCAAACATTCACTCTAAGAGAAAATGGAATGCCAATATCCAAAAGGTTCAGATCGTAGAAAACGGCAAAGTGCGCAAGGCAAACGTTTGCACAAGTTGCATGAAGTCTGACAAAGTAGAAAGGGCTGTATAGCTCGGCGCGATTGAATGGAGAATGTTAAGGGGGTGAGATAGATGGCACAGGTATACGTGAAGGAAAATGAAAGTTTAGAAAGCGCTCTTAAGCGATTTAAAAGACTTTGCGCAAGAGACGGCGTGATGTCTGAGATAAGAAAACGTGAACACTATGAAAAACCAAGCGTAAAGAGGAAGAAGAAGTCAGAGGCAGCGAGAAAAAAAGCTAAAAAATATTAATTATAGAGAAAACGGCTCTGCGACGAGTCGTTTTTTATTAACCGACCTGTATAATATATGACATCGACATTGTAAAGGAGTTAAATATGAAAAAGAGGATTTTAACCGCAGTACTGGCGATAGCATTGATATTGACCTTACCTGTAGCTTTTACAGGTTGCGGTAGCAGTGAGGAAAAATCAAAGCCTAAAGAGACAACGAAGGAAGACGAACAGACGGCATCCTGTGAAGAAAATTTAAAATTAACGGGAATGCTTGGAAAAACTGCAGATGAAGTTATGAAAAAATATAAGTTTTCAGAGCATTATTCCAAAGTGGGCAAGTTCAATTTCTTTGAATTTAAAGACGGTAACAATTCGCTTTTCTTCGGGTTTGATACCAATGCCACAGAGCTTAAAGGAAATGAAAAATGCACGGCTATTTTAGCAGACTTCACTAAGATATTTAAACTGGCAAAAGAAGTGTATCGCCTTTCATCTGACAACCTTGCATACATGCTTGGTGCGAAAAAAGCCAGTGTTTTAAACGATGCAAAACTAAAAAAGGCGCTTGATGAAAAAAGACTGCTCCATGTAAAGGGAGACAGGTTTGAAGTGGTTGTGGCTTCCAAGAATAACAATATTGAAGCGGATGCGCTCACAATGGTGTTTAAATAGTAGGGGACGCATATGGAACAGGAGTTACTTCGCCCTGAAACGTTGGATATGAAGAGCTTGTTCGGAAAGCTCGACGAGAACATCAGGCTTGTAGAAAAATTCATGAAGGTGAATGTGTATGAAAACGACGGAGGATTGCTCATAAAAGGCGAAAACGCTAAAAAGGCAAAACAGATAATAGCTGAAATGGATAGATTGTCGGCAAAAGGAGAAGAGATAAACCTTCAGAAGACGAGACATATTTTAGATGCTCACGAGGATGGCATCTTGCTTTCAGATGAGGCTCTGGAAAGCGATGTTATCTGCTTTAACAGAAAGGGAAGGTCTATAAGCCCTAAAACGCTGGGACAAAGAGAATACATACGGGCAATGAGAAATGCAAAT
This sequence comes from Eubacterium saphenum ATCC 49989, assembly GCA_000161975.1. Taxonomy (GTDB): domain Bacteria; phylum Bacillota; class Clostridia; order Peptostreptococcales; family Anaerovoracaceae; genus Eubacterium_N; species Eubacterium_N saphenum. Next base: position 622,249 of record GG688422.1, on the reverse strand, counting down.
ATGATATTCGGTATAGGACCTGCAGGTACCGGTAAAACTTACCTTGCCGTAGCCATGGCGGCAAAGGCGTTCAAAAACAGACAGGTGGATAGAATAATACTTACAAGACCTGCCGTAGAGGCAGGGGAAAGCCTCGGGTTTTTGCCGGGTGACATGGCGGATAAGGTAGATCCGTATTTAAGGCCGCTTTACGATGCGCTCTATGATATTTTAGGCAGAGATACCGTTATGAAGCTCAGAGAAAGGGAAATCATTGAGGTGGCACCCCTTGCGTTCATGAGGGGAAGGACACTTGATGATTCATATATAATCTTGGATGAAGCTCAAAATACTACGAGGGAGCAGATGAAGATGTTCCTCACCAGAATGGGAATAAACTCCAAGGTCATAGTGAATGGCGATGTAACACAGATAGATCTCCCGCTCAGCAAGTCTTCGGGACTTAAAAGTGCAGAAAAAATCCTCAAGGGGATAGAAGGAATTGCATTTGTAAAGCTCGGAGAGCGGGATGTAGTGAGGCATAACTTGGTTAGGGAAATAATTACCGCCTATGAAAAGAATAACAGCATGGGCAAGGGTGAATAAACATGAGCATTGTATGCTGCGAGGAAGAATTTAGCAGGGAGTGCAAGGCGCATGGTTTGGATGAGGCGGACATTCTCGATAAATATGATGAAACGCTCAAGGTAATCTTGGATATAGATGGAGTGATGCAGAATATGCCGCATGAAATTGCGGACAATGCCGCTGCTAAAGATCGAATTGAGGTGAGCGTATCGTTTGTTTCTGAAGACAGCATAAAGCAATTGAATTTAGACTATAGAGGGAAGGACAGTATTACGGATGTCCTTTCGTTCCCGATGATAAGTACTCGAGAAGAGTTTAATCCTGAATATGATGTGGATCTTGGTTTCTGTGATAAAATAATGCTTGGAGATGTTGTAATATGTCTCGCCAGGGCTTCTAAGCAGGCTGCGGATATAGGACAGTCTTTAAGCCGTGAAGTCGTGTATTTATTCATACACAGCGTGCTTCATCTATTGGGAATGGATCACATTGATGAAGCGGATAAAGAAATGATGAGAAGTTTTGAAAAAAAGGTGGTTAAAAAACTGTATGGATAACGGTAATATGAAGATGGAAGAGAAGTTGATGAATGAAGCGAAGAATGTTTTGCATAATGCGTATTCGCCTTATTCCGATATCAAAGTCGGGGCGGCGCTTCTCACATCTTCAGGCAGGATATATACAGGTGTAAATGTTGAAAATGCATCCTTTGGAGCTACAATATGCGCAGAGAGGGTTGCGGTGTCGAAGGCCGTTACCGATGGAGAGAGTAATTTTAAAGCTATAGCTATAGCGAGCAATACCGAAGGGATAGTTCCCTGCGGGATCTGTAGACAAGTGCTTGCTGAATTCAATAAAGATATAAAACTGATAATGCAGGCGGCAAATGACGAAATAACTGTTAAAAAACTCTCCGAAGTGTATCAGGATCCGTTTTTAAATACATTTTTTGATAAATAACGAGGAATATATGAAATCAGGCTTTATAAGTATCATAGGAAGACCGAACACCGGCAAATCCACATTGCTGAATATGATAATAGGCACGAAGGTGGCAATTGCAACGCCAAAACCTCAAACTACCAGGAATACCATAAGAGGTATATTTACAGACAATATTAGGGATAAGCAGATGGTATTTTTAGATACTCCGGGAATTCACATGCCGAAAAATAAACTGGGAGAAAAGCTCGTAGCAAGTTCAAGGCGAAGTATGCGGGATGTAGACTTGGTGTTACTTCTTGTGGATGAACGCTCTAAACTTGAGGAGGAAGACAAGATTTTTAAAAACCTGGCATCCATAAGTAGCCCCAAGATAATAGTTATTAATAAACTCGACGTCATGAAGCCGGATCAATTTAAAGGGCTGTATGATTATTACAAAACCAAGGAAGGCTTCGAAGCTGTAATAGGAATTACAGCAAAAGACGGGAAAAATGTAGATGCATTATTGGACAAGGTTGCTTTGTATTGTAATGATGAAAATATACATTTCCCTGAAAATATGTATACGGATCAGCAAGAAAGATTTTTGGCTAGCGAAATTATAAGAGAGAAATTATTCATGTACCTGGACAAGGAAGTGCCTTTCGGAGTTGCGGTAGGCATTGAAAAGTTCAAGGAAATGAAAGGTGTTATAGACATTGAAGCTGTCATTACCTGTGAAAGGGATTCGCACAAGGGTATAATCATAGGTAAATCCGGAAGAAAGCTCAAGGGCATAGGTAAAAGTGCACGGTTAGAGCTTGAAGATATATTCGGTGTAAAGGTAAATATGAAACTTTGGGTGAGGGTGAGAAAAAACTGGAGAGAAAGCGATGTGCAGCTTAAAAATCTTGGATATGGCGATATCTAAAATCCATATGCGTTAGGAGACTTTCATGGATGAATTTGAGATAGAGGCCATAGTACTTAGGTGCATAAAGATGACAGGCGGGCGAAATTTGGTTACGTTGCTCACAAGAGATGACAAAAAAATTTTAGCATCCGCATACGGCAGTGGAAGTAGCAAAGGTGGAGATGCAAACATATTACAGCCGATGTCAAAATCAATTTTTCAGATAAAACAAAACCGATATTATAATGTACTTAAAGTAGACCTTATAGACTATCCAATGGAAATTGCAAGTGACATTGAAAAACTTGCCGTCGCTATGTTTGCGATAGAGATAACGGATAAGGTCATACCTGAAAATTCAGGCGAACATGGTGCTTACAATCATCTCAGTAGTTTCCTTGATGCTGCACGTAGGCGAGAATCTGAATATGCCATCTTCCCTATATATTATTTTATTAAAATATTAACGATGACAGGGGTGTTTGTTATAAATAATGAAGTTTTTTTGGACGCCGCAAATGAAAGTTGTTACTTTTCATTAAAAAGCGGAAAAACTTACGAAACGTATAAAAAAGCTAAAACCGAGATAGGTGGCGGGTACTACGATTCGTTGATTTTAAAAGTTTCATCTGATATAATTAACACGGTGCGTTATCTGGCTAATGCTGATATTTCAAAGGTTGGTGAGCTGACAATACCGGATGATAAATTCAATGAATACTGGATGTTTTTAAGAAGGTATGCGTCCTATCACTTGGGGAAGTTGAATTTAAAAAGCGAGAGCGTACTTTGTAAAACGTTATCAAAGCGTTGATAAGTTACATATAGTTTAGAGAAGGAGGCTTGAGATGGATATTAGTTTAGAAAAAATAGATCTTGTAAAAGATAGAACGGGCCTTGGATATAAAGAGGCGAAGGAAATACTCGAAGCCTGCGATGGCAATGTTATAGATGCCATCATTTCTGCAGAAGAAAAAGGTGAGTCTGCAAACAAAGAAATGAAGACGTATACAAATGCCATATTGAGCAACTTAAAAGAACATGCAAAAAAAGGCAATGCGATGAGGGTCATTGTCAGAAAAGATGACCAAAAGTTGATAAACATTCCGCTTACCGTCGGGATGATAGGAGCGGTACTTGCACCTTGGGGGATAATCGCAGGGTTGATAGCTACGTTTGGAACCAGCTGCAAGGTAACTATTGTAAAAGAAGACGGAACAGTAATAGATGTGAGTAGCTATTTAGATAAGGGCGCTGAAAAAGGAAAAGAGTATTTTGATATAGCTAAGGATAAGGGCGAAGAAGTTTACAAGACTGCTAAATCGTATGCAAGCAGCGCTATGGAAAAGGCTAAAGAAAGCAAAGATAAGATGAGCAATATGTCCAAGGGTGCGGAAAATGATGTGGCGGAAGGCGTCAAAGATGCAGGCGAGCAAATAGACCTTGAGGATGAGATTAATTAGGCGGGGGAATTTATGACAAATAATTGCAATGATAAACGTGATAAAATCCTTTCGCTTGCTAAAAACAGAGGTTTTGTGTTTCCCGGTTCCGAAATATATGGAGGCCTGTCAAACACTTGGGATTACGGTCCTTTAGGTGTAGAACTTAAGAACAATATAAAAAAAGCGTGGTGGAAAAAATTCGTCCACGAGTCGAAATATAACGTAGGGCTTGATGCCGCTATACTAATGAATCCGCAGACTTGGGTAGCTTCCGGACATGTAGGTGGGTTTTCAGATCCGCTTGTAGATTGCAAAGAATGCAAAAGTAGATTCAGAGCGGATAAATTGATAGAAGATGAACTGCAGAAAGAAGGCAAAGAGCAGGTAGTAGACGGCTGGACCAATGAAAAAATGATGAGCTTTCTTGAAGAGCACGAAGTCAAATGCCCTAACTGCGGCAAGCATAATTTTACAGATATAAGGCAGTTTAATTTAATGTTTAAAACCTATCAGGGAGTTACGGAAGGCGCAAAGGCGGAAATTTATCTAAGACCTGAAACCGCACAAGGCATTTTTGTAAACTTTAAATCTGTACAGAGGTCCATGCGAAAAAAACTCCCGTTTGGGATATGCCAGATCGGAAAATCATTTAGAAATGAAATCACTCCGGGTAACTTTATATTCAGGACGAGAGAATTTGAACAAATGGAATTGGAGTTCTTTTGTGCGCCGGATGAAAGTATGGGTTGGTTTGACTTTTGGCAAAATTATTGTGTGGAGTTTTTAAAAACCATAGGTATAAAAGAAGAAAACATAAGGAAGAGAGAGCATTCAAAGGAAGAGCTTTCACACTATAGTGAGGCTACGACAGACATTGAATATAATTTCAGCTTTGGTTGGGGCGAACTTTGGGGAATTGCAAACAGAACGGATTTTGATTTGAAACAGCACACAAAAGAATCGGGAGAAGAGCTCGTATATCAAGACCCTGAAACCAACCGGAAATTTACACCGTATTGTATTGAACCGTCGCTCGGAGCGGACAGGTTGCTCTTGGCGGTGTTAAACGATGCGTATGAAGAAGAGATAGTAGACAAAGATAAAAATACTTCAAGGGTAGTGATGAGGTTGCATCCGTATCTTGCTCCGTACAAGGCGGCGGTGTTACCTTTGAGCAAGCAGTTAAGCTCGGTTTCAGATCCTATTTTTGAAAAATTAATTAAGGATTTTCCTGTGGATTATGATAAGACCGGCTCTATAGGAAAGCGTTACAGAAGACAGGATGAAATCGGAACGCCATATTGCATTTGCGTTGATTTCGATACGGAAAAAGACGGTAAGGTGACCATAAGAGACCGTGATACCATGGAGCAGACACGTATAGGTATAGACGAGGTATCCGGTTATATAGGTGACAGGATAGGGCTTTAGTGGCTTACTGTGAATTTTGTAATTAGCTGCAACTGCAGTTGATAATAGTAGTTTATTGTATAGAAGGGGAATATAATGAAAAAATTTGTGTACTCATTCGACGAAGGTTCTAAGGACATGAAGGATCTTTTAGGGGGTAAGGGCGCTAATCTTGCGGAGATGACCAAGATTAACCTGCCGGTACCGTTTGGCTTTACAGTAAGTACAGAGGCTTGTAGTGAATATTATGAACAGGGCGAAAAGATTTCAGATGAAATTATAGAGCAAATTTTTGAAAAACTTGCGTTGCTTGAAGAAAAGAGCGGCAAGAAGTTCGGAGATGTTAAGAATCCTTTGCTCGTGTCCGTTAGATCCGGTGCAAAGATTTCAATGCCGGGTATGATGGATACCATTTTGAATTTAGGACTTAATGACAAGACGGTTTTAGGGCTTGCCGAGCTTACGGACAATCCTCGTTTTGCATATGACAGCTATAGAAGATTCATACAGATGTTTGGCGATGTCGTAATGGAAATCAGCAAGAAAAAGTTCGATGAAATTTTTGATGCAAAGAAGGATGCAGAAAATTGCGCACAGGATGTAGACCTTTCTACAGAGCATCTCAAGGACATCATCGTAAAGTATAAGGAGCTTGTAAAGAAGGAAATGGGTCGTGATTTCCCGCAGGAGCCTAAGGAGCAACTTTTAGAGGCGGTAAAGGCGGTATTCAGATCATGGAACAACGAAAGAGCAATATTATACAGGAAGCTCAACGACATACCGGGCAGCATAGGAACGGCTGTAAACGTACAGTCGATGGTGTTCGGTAATATGGGAAATACATCCGGTACAGGCGTGGCATTCACAAGGAGTCCTGTAAATGGAGAAAAGAAGGTATTTGGTGAGTTTCTGGTAAATGCGCAGGGCGAAGATGTAGTTGCAGGAATCAGAACCCCTCAGCCTATCGACATGATGAAGGAAGAATTTCCTGATGTATATAATGAATTCATGGATACGGCTAAGAAGCTGGAAGACCACTACTGTGATATGCAGGATATGGAATTTACGGTTGAAAGAAATAAGCTTTACATGCTACAGACGAGAAACGGAAAGAGGACTGCAGCTGCAGCTGTAAAAGTGGCAGTAGACATGGTTAAGGAAGGGCATATCGATAAGGAAACGGCTGTAATGCGTATAGAGCCTGCTCAGATAGATCAGCTATTGCACCCTATGTTTGATGATGCGGAGCTTAAGAAGGCGACGCAGCTTGCAAAGGGACTGCCGGCTTCTCCGGGAGCTGCTACCGGAAAAATCTATTTCACAGCGGCAGAAGCGGTAACGGCAAGCGAAAACGGTGAAAAGACTATTTTGGTAAGGCTTGAAACTTCCCCTGAGGACTTAGCGGGCATGGTTGTTGCTGAAGGAATATTAACGGCCAGAGGCGGTATGACAAGTCACGCTGCCGTTGTTGCAAGAGGCATGGGGAAATGTTGTGTCGCAGGATGTAGTTCGCTCAATGTAGACGAAGATAAGAAGACTGTAGAAGTAGATGGCAAGGTGTTCAAAGAAGGCGACAAAATTTCATTGGACGGTTCTACGGGAACCGTATATGAAGGGGAGATTAAGACCGTTCAACCTGAGTTGCTTGGAGATTTTGCGACTATAATGCAGTGGGCGGATGATGCGAGAAAACTCAAGGTAAGAGCTAATGCGGATAATCCCAGGGATGCTAAACAGGCTGTTGAATTTGGAGCAGAGGGCATAGGGCTTTGCAGAACGGAGCACATGTTCTTTGAGGAGGATAGAATCACGGCTGTAAGGCAGATGATATTGGCAGATTCGGTAGAAGAGAGGGAAGCGGCACTTGATAAGCTGTTGCCGTATCAGACGGATGATTTTAACGGAATATATAAGGTGATGAAGGATAAGCCTGTTACCATAAGATTGCTTGACCCGCCTCTACATGAATTTTTGCCACATACAAAGGAAGAGATTGCAGATCTTTCCAAGAAGATAGGCGTTGACGAAACAAAGCTTGCAAACAAGGTAGAAGAATTACACGAGTTCAACCCTATGCTCGGGCACAGAGGATGCAGGCTCGCTGTAACCTATCCTGAAATCGCAAGGATGCAGACCCGCGCAATCATAACGGCTGCACTCGACGTATCACAATCGGAAGGTTATGATATCATTCCTGAAATCATGATTCCGCTCATAGGCACTGAAAAGGAATTGGCGGATGTAAAGGCGACGGTTGTAGAAGAAGTTAAGAAGTGCTTTACAGAAAAGGACAGAGAGCTCAAGTATATGGTAGGCACGATGATAGAAATCCCAAGGGCGGCACTTACAGCGGATGAAATCGCAAGGGAAGCGGAATTCTTCTCCTTCGGTACCAACGATCTTACGCAGATGGGATTTGGGTTCTCACGTGATGACACAGGAAAGATCATTAAGGAATACGTGGATAAAGGTATCCTTGAGCAGGATCCGTTCCAGACGCTTGATACCGTGGGCATAGGCAAGCTTGTGAAGATGGCTGTAGAGCTTGGGAGATCTACAAGACCTGATATCAAACTCGGTATTTGCGGAGAACATGGCGGAGATCCTAAGTCTGTAGAATTCTGTCATGAAGTAGGTTTGGATTATGTATCATGTTCACCGTTTAGAGTACCTATAGCAAGGCTGGCAGCAGCCCAAGCAAGCATCAAGGAAAAAGCGTAATAGGATGACTCGGAAAATGATAAAACTCAGCCCCTTAAAAGGGGCTGAGTTTATGTGTAAATTAAGTAACAGAATTATTAATATAGCCTTCCTTTTATAGAGGAGTATATTGAAACTTTAAGTTCGAGAAGTTTTCATTTGTGGTATATCGGGATATTATAATTTTCGGTTTAGAGAAATGCAAAAAAGGATTGACAAATAAAAAATGAATATGATACATTTATGTCGGCGAGTTAAACACCTTGAACAGGGAAGGTAAATTGGAGGTTTTAAATGAAGCGTAAGCATGTCATAGGGATAATAGTTATAGTGCTATTGGTAGCTGCGGTTTTTGCAGGGCGATCTATATATAAGGAACGTTATTCCGATGAAATGAAAAAATCTCTTGATATAACCAACTCAACGAATGTGAAGTTTAAAGCCATAGGTATAGCTTGGAAGGACAATGTTGTGTTGCAGAAGTCAAACAAAGATGGTTATTTTATCCCGCAAGTTTTGGACATCCAAGAAAGCAGAGTTAGAATGGTAGCTATCACGGAGGATAATCAATTATTAAAATCCGACGAATTTCAATTTGAAGGAAAGCTCAAAGACCCAGAAAAATTTAAAGAAGTAACTATAAAAAGCGTGGAGAATAAGAAATTAATACTGAACGCCGCAACAGCAAAAAGCAAAATAGAGGTGCTTAAGATACCGAAAAACTATAAATGGGATCAGAAAATTGCTACTGCAGGGGATAATATAAATGCTGAGGTTTTTTTCAAGGCTAAAACAAAGTATACATATGATCTTACACTCCATGGTAAAGGCGGTAAGGCCGGTGCATCGGGAGAAGTAAAGGGCGGAGAAGAAGCAAAGGCTAGTTGGGTAGCTCCGGATAAAAATATACTTAACAGCTGGGTGCGATTTGTTAAAAAATAACGTGCTTTTCTGAAAAGCTCGAAGAAACTTTGTTTGCATTGTTTTCGATATATTGTTATAATACTAACCCGAAAAATATTGATGAGTTGATAAATACGGTAAAGCAAGTAGAAAACATTCAGGAGTAAACATCTGTGTATGTTTGCTGCTGATGTTATATTCATGGCAAGCCGGTAGAGCGTATGCAAGAGATATATTCTATGTATAGCAATTTCGGGATACATAAAGACAAGGCAACATGTATTGCATTTAGCCGAGTCGGCGTGCAAGGAAGCGAACTTGGAATGAAGCGGTTAGGTTATGAACGGGGAATGAAGTAACTGGAATATAGGACTGTAAACTAAAGTGGTCAGTGTGGGGAGAATTATGAGAGTTAAGGGAATCAATAAAAAGATATTAGCGGGGATACTTGCGGCGCTGTGTGCGGTGCAGGTGTTTTCTTCCTGTTTTATAAGCGGGAGCCTTGAAGCGAAGCCTATAAAGTCTAAAAATAACGTAAATTTAAAAAGTAGCGCAAATCAACAATCCGGAGCTAAGAGCAACGGGTCTAATAATGACGCAGAATTTAAAAGTAGCGCTAAGGTGAAGCTTAAGAAGGCTAAGCCTAGGAAACCTGATAAATTTGTTGCAGGTTTGAGAAAACAGGGATTTCCTGAGAGCTATATAAAGAGGCTTGTTAAGTTACATAAAAAATATCCTAAATGGGTATTCAAGGCGGATAAGCGTGGGAATTTCGGCGCGGCTGTATCAAGCCAAAGGAATTGTTCGCTTATCTATTGGAACTCGCCAAGCAGCTGGAAATCTATGGAAAAGGGGTGCTATGATTGGAAGAGGCATAGATATATAGGTAAAGACGGCGGAGCTTGGGTTGCGGCGAGCGAAGGCATTACGAAGTTTTATATGGATCCCAGAAATTTCATGAACGCAACGGATGTTTTTCAATTTTTGAGCCACAGATATGAGTCTTATCAAAGCATCGAAGGTATAGAGGCTGTGGTGAAAAACAGTTTTCTGGATGGGAAGCCGTATAAGAAGAGCAAGCGTTACTCTACGTATTTGTTAAAAGCCGGAAAGCGCTCGGGTGTAAATCCGTATGTGCTTTCTTCCATGATATTGGTTGAGCAGGGATTTAGCGGTTACGGAGGATGCATAAGCGGTAAACACAGGGGGTTTAAGAATATATACAATCATTTTAATATAGGAGCGTATGCGCACAGTAACAGAGGACCGGTTTTAAACGGGCTTATTTTTGCTAAGGCGAAAATGAAGAAGGCTTCATACGGAAGACCTTGGAATAATAAGATAAAATCCATATTGGGAGGAGCCCTTTACTATGGTGTAAACTATGTGAGAGGTGGGCAGGATACCTTTTATCTTAAAAAATTCAATGTAGTGAAAGGCAAGGCTATACATCAGTATATGACAAACGTGCAAGGAGCGTTCGCCGAGACGAGGAGGTTTGAAAGAGGCTATAAGAGAGGTAAGAACGCAAAGCTCACGTTTAGAATCCCCGTATATACAAACATGCCTAAAAATGCTTGTAGCAAACCGAAGGCAAGGGGTAATAATGATAACTTCATCAGGTCGGTGAAGATATCCGCCGGCAAGCTCACTAAGAAATGGGACAGATATAGATTTAAGTATGTTGCAAAACTTAAACCGAAAAAGAAGTTTTTAGAAATTGAATTGAAGCTTTCAGATGCAAGAGCGCACGTTAAAACCAAAAGAATAGTTTTAGTTAAGGGAAAGACGGTGGTGGTGACTGTTACTTCAAGCTCAGGAGTCAGACGAAATTACAAAATAAAGTGTATATAAGCTACTTGAGGCAAGGTTTTTTGAATTTAATGTGAAATTTTTCATAAAAATTGCAAAAAAAACTTTTAATTTGTATAAAATGAGGTAAAATGTTAAATAGACATTTTGGTCGTAACTTTAATGAAGGAGGAATGTGATGTTGAAGTTGAAGAAAAACAAAACGCTTACTATCGTGATCGCAATGATTATGATGGTAGGATTGATGGCAGGCAATCTTAATATTGCGTCAGCAAATCCAGTGCAGCACGAAGTAACTTTCCATGCTAACGGTGGTAAGTTTGCTGACGGAAAGAAAGAACTTAAGAAAAGTTTTGACGAGGGTACTGCTTGGAGTGAAGCTACTGCAAACATAGAGCACCCTAAAAAGGACGGATCTAATTTCCTAGGTTGGTCATTAGCGTCAAGCTCTACAAAGGCTGACATAAATGAGGCGCATGCCGGAGTAAATAAAGGAGATACTGATGTTTATGCAGTATATGAAAAAAGCACTCCATCAATAAGTATTACCTTTGATCCGAATGGCGGTGAAGGTGAACCTGAACCTGCAAGCATTGATAAGGGAACCGCTTTGGGCGATCTACTACCTACGGGAGGCATGTATAAGGAAGGACACATTCTTGCAGGATGGGCAACTACAAGAGACGCACAGACTCCTGATGTTACACCTGAAACTACATTCGATGCAAATACTACTTTGTATGCAGTGTGGGAAAAGATAGAAGACGGTGCTGAAGTTTCTGTAACTTTCTATGCTAACGGTGGAAAGTTCAGTGACAATGCAACTGTTAAGACAGTTAAAGACATTAAAAGAGGGACTGCAATGGGAGATAAATTCCTAGCTGAAGAACCTATTCCTAATGCTTCATCAAATCCGGAAGAAAATAAATTCTTAGGATGGGCCGCATCTCAAAGTGCAACAGCACCTGACTTTGATAAAGACACCGTTGTTACAGGAACTATGACAGTATATGCTGTTTATGGTAAAGGCGTAAACAAGGACAATAAAAAACTCGGTATCAAAAAGGAAATGATACAGGTAAAAACGGTTGCAGGAGATGAAGTAAGCCTAAAATTCAAACCTTTCCCTACTAACGAGCTAAATGCAGGAGATAAGGTTGTAGGTTACAAAATCTACAGAGGAACTACAAAGGATAATGTAGAAGGCATCGGAGAAGTATCTACAGTTAAGCCTGATGCAGATGGCAACATCAGTTATACAGATAAGAAAAACTTGGAGCCAAGCAAGACATATCTATATGCCGTATCAGCTATTGTTGAAAGAGAAAACGTAAAAATAGAAGGCGCAGCGGAAGATCTAGTAGGATACTGGCACGCAAGTGCAGATGCACCTAAGCTATCCGTAGAAAAGGGTAAGGTAGTTGTAGATACAACACCTGCTTCTGCGACACTTGAAGGCATAAAGTCTATGGCACTTGAGAGAGCGGATTATCCTAAGGGAGAATTTAAACCTGTTGCAGGCGCTGAAGAATTGGCACCAAACTCAAAGTACACCGATGCAAGCGTTAAAGCGGGTGCATACCTCTACAGAGTTACGATATTTAAGCAGGTAGATGGAGTTGTATATTCAACAAAGAGTGAAGTTGCAGGCGCAGCAGTTCTAGGTAAGGTCAACAAGAAGACATTCAAAGTTAAAATCAAGAAAGTAAAGGGCAAGTATGTAGCTACCGTTACTTGGAAGGGCGTAAAAGGCGCAATGACATTTGAATTGCAAAAGGCTACAGCTAAGAACGCTAAAAAGCTTAAGAAGTTCAAGGGCATTAAATTCAGCAAAATGAAGGCTGTTGACAAGAAAGCTCTAAAGAAGAAGTGGTTTGTTCAGTACAGAATTAGAGCCGTATTCAAGTATGGCAATGCTAAATTCGTAAGTGGATGGCAGTTCTCTAAGAAGATAAAGCTAAAATAATTAAGCTTTTAGTCAAGGTTTAACACGTAAGATTAAAGCTCACCCGCATCAGTTATTGATAAGGGTGAGCTTTTAAGTAGGCGGGTATGGAAGTGATACTTCAGCATCCTTATCGCCGTTATGATAACTCTTATAGGTGGATTATGAAGGTTTTGATTTTCATTTTACAGTTAATATATTACGTATGCAGAATCTTTAAGCGTGGGAAGAAAATAGTTATGCTCAGCAGGCAAGCGGATTCAGTGCCTCTCGATATGAAGTTGCTAAGGGCCAAGCTAAACGAATTGTATCCCGATTATAAGGTTGTCGTACTTGCAAAGCGCATTGGAGAGGGAGCGTTACAAAAGATACTGTATTGCTTTCATGTGATAAGGCAAATTTTTCACATAGCTACGGCAGATGCCGCAATATTGGATTCGTACTGTATACCTATAAGTATATTGAAGCACAATGGACTTTTAGTTATACAGATGTGGCATTCGGTAGGGACCATGAAGAAATTCGGACTCAGCATTTTGGATCAGGCGGAAGGTAGCAGCCAAGGCATGGCCAAGGCATTACATATGCACGAAGGGTATGATTATGTGCTTTGCGCATCGCCTGAGTATAGAGAGCACTTGATGGATGGCTTTAATGTCGATTCCGATAAGATAGCGATATTGCCTCTACCCAGAGTGGAGCTGCTTCAAGATAAAGATTATGTGAGTGTTACTTCTAAAAAGATAAAAGGAAGGTATCCTACCATGAAGGATAGGATAAATATAGTGTACCTGCCCACTTTCAGGAAAAACGACAGTACTATCATCAAAGCTGTCAAAGCGCTTGCAGACAATATCGACTATGATAAATACAATTTAATAGTGAAACTTCATCCGCTTGATCTTGCAAGGCTCAATGATGACAGGGTTATAACCGCCGATGAATTTAGTTCTTTTGAAGTAATAACTGCAGCCGATGTCGTTATCTCAGACTACAGTTGTATCGTTTATGAGGCAGGCATTGCCAAAAAGCCTGTGTATTTCTACGCATATGATTACGAAGAATATTCTTTAAAGCGTGATATGTATATAGACTACATTCACGAAATGCCGAGTGATATATGTTATACAGCGAAGGAAGTAATGCAGAAAATAACGCAAGATGAATATGATTTCGACAGATTGGCTAAGTTTGTTGATAAATATGTAAAGGTGACAGGCACGGAAACCGCCGATATCGCGAAATTCATAGTGGATAAAATAACATATGTGGAAATGAAATTCTGCTGAGTTGGAGGTGCATAAAAAACAATGTGTTTTTTAGCAATTGGTATGACAAGATAATTATTATTCATACGGATATTTTGTTTTGCGAAAATCTAAGGTATAATGAATTATAAGTTTTTCGTGATAAAAGGAATGTGAATGGATAATAGACCTATAGGTTTTTTTGATTCAGGGCTCGGCGGGCTTACATGCATTGCATCTGTCAGCAGAAGGTTGCCGCATGAAGACATAATATATTTTGGTGATACGGCACGGACGCCATACGGTTCTAAAAGCGTAAAAACGATACAACGGTTTTCGGCTGAAATATGCGATTTTTTGTTGCAAAAAAATGTAAAGATGATAGTGATTGCATGTAATTCCGTAAGTGCTACGAGCCTTGGTTTTTTGCGTGAAAAATATAAGGACATTCCTATCGTGGGTATAATAGAGTCCGCAGCGGAAAAGGCGATAGATGACGCGAAAGAAGGGAATAAGATCGGGATAATAGGCACCAAGGCTACGATATCCAGCATGGCATATAAGAATATAATAGAGCAAAGCGTCGAGGGCGCAGATGTAGCGCAGAAGGCGTGCCCCGCCTTTGTACCGCTAATTGAAGAAGGTATAATCGAAAATGATATCATGAACCTTTCGGTAAAGTATTACCTTGACCATTTTATAGCGGAAAACAGGATAAACACATTGGTGCTGGGTTGTACTCATTACCCGTTCATAGCAAACAATATAAAAAGGAATTACCCGAATCTTAAGCTTATAGATCCATCGGATGAAGTTTCAAGGCAAATAGAAAAAATATTGAAAAAGAAGGATATAGTAGCTTGCAAGGACGGAAATAAGCAATTTTACGCAAGTGATGTCTCCGATAATTTTATCAGGATGGTGCAAGAGATTTCAGAAGATACGAACATTGCGATAAATATTAAGGATTTAGCGATTTGATGCGATATTAAGGAAAGTAAAGTGATAATCAGGAAGAGCGAAAGTAAATACAGGAGGGGATTGTTTGCGGCATTGCTTGCAATGAGCGCATGGGGAATCCTGCCTTTATATTGGAATTTACTGGACGATATTCCATATAACATCATCACGGCATACAGAGTATTCACTATGGGGCTCATCGTGTGCTCTATCGTTCCTCTCGGCTATCCTATGAAGGATATTGTGGCTCCGCTAAAAGATAGGAAACAGCTGGCTCTAATGGTCTCGGCCGGGGTACTAATTACGTTTAATTGGAGCACATATATATGGGCTGTAAATAATGGACAGATATTACAAACATCGCTCGGATACTATATCGAGCCGCTATTTGTCTGTGCTCTGGGTTCGCTTATATTTAAAGAGGTGTTTCACATCCATAAGATCCTTGCGATTTGCTTTGCCGCTGCAGGGGTACTGATATTGCTTGTTTATTTTCACGAGCTCCCTAAGGTGGCGCTCATCCTTCCAATCACCTTTGCAACATATGCCGCTCTTAAAAAGAAGGTAAAGGCAAGCGCTGTGATATCGCTATATTATGAAAATATATTTTTGATGCCCATTGTGATTGCATATATAGTGCATAGAGAACTTGTGGGCAATGGCGCATTGGCGGCGGTAGACCTCAAGATTTACATACTCTTGCTATTTTCAGGATTTGTGACATTCGTACCGCTTGCGTTATTTGCTGTCGGTGCTAAGAATTTGCCGCTTGTGACGCTGGGAATTACGGGATACCTTTCACCGACGATAACATTTTTAATTGGGATATTGGTCTTGCATGAAAATTTAAACAAGGTGTTGCTAATTGCGTTTTTAGTTATCTGGGTAGGTCTTATAATATTCACAAGGGGTGAAATCCTGGAACATAGGGGAAAGTTAAGTGTGAGAGGAAAAGATGAAGATTAAATTAGGATCTAAAAGAATGGTGATCAAGGGCAATAAGATAGTGACGTATGCGGGTTTAGTTGTATTTTTCTTTATATTGCTTTTCATCTTCGGTGATAGAAAAGGGCCTGAGATACAGGGTGCTAAAGATATTTTTATGTCGGTGGGCGAGAGCATTCCATATAAGGAAGGAATTTCCATATCCGATAATAGGCCGGGGGCTATAAGTTTATCGTTTGATGACAGTAAAGTGAATAAGAGCGTACCGGGCACATATGAAGGATATTATATTTTAAAGGACAAGGCGCATAATGAAACATCTAAAAAGGTAAACGTCATAGTGCAGCCGCGTGATAGGAAGCCACCTAATATTTTTGGCGTGAGGACGATCATAGCAAAGAAAGGCGAAAAAATCGACCTTAAATACGGCGTGTATGCACTCGATAAAAATGATGTATACCCAAGCCTCAAGGTGGATACATCAAAAATTGATTTTAATAAAGTCGGCAAGTACAAGGTGAAATATATAGCGGAAGATCATTCTAAAAACGTATCTCAAAAAACGGGCATGGTACTTGTAAAAGACGGCATGGACGATGCGCTTGCAACGAATGAAAACATCAAAAGAGAAGCGAGCGCCGTCAATTCTGAAATTTTATCATCTAAAATGAGTCAAGAAGAAAAAATGAGAAAAATCTTTGAGTGGGTGCATAAAATAGAGGCAACCGAAACCAAGAAAATTACGGCGCCCGTGGCAGTCTATGAAGGCCTTACCAGTAGCAAGGTAATAGAAAAATACAGAAGTGACCTCGCAAGAGCATTGCTTTTAGATGCGGGAGTGCCGAGCGTTAAGGTGACTACAAACAGTCAGCTTAGAGAACACAGCTGGTTGTTGGTGTGTGTCAGCCAAGGCTGGTTCCATTTTGATGCAAAGCCGCATCCGCAGGGAAAAGAAATCTTTGCATTCCTGCTTTCAGATGAGAAGGTAAAGCAGTATAGCAAGACACAGGTACCGGAGTATTACGCATATGACAGAAAAAAATACCCGCCGGTCAGCAAAAAAGCATATAAATTCAAGAAAAAGTAAAAATAGACGTAGGGAATAATTATGAACGTAGGGATTAAATCGCTATCGGGAATATTGCCAAAATATCATACGGAAGGTTCTGCGGGGCTTGATGTCAGGGCATATATAGAAGATGAAATATGCATAAAGCGTGGTAAAATTAGTATGGTGCATACAGGGCTTTTCTTTGATATACCTAAGGGGTTTGAAATTCAAGTGAGGGCGAGGTCGGGACTTGCTTCAAAGCACGGTATAGGTCTTGCAAACGGCGTCGGGACAATAGATAGTGATTATACGGGAGAGCTCATAATACCGCTTATAAACTTAGGTGAGAAAGATTATGTGGTGAAAAATAATGATAGGATTGCACAGATATTGCTTGCGAGGTGCGAGAGGATAAATTGGCAAGAACGTGAGGAGATAGATAAGGGCGAAGGAAGGCAAGATCAAGGTTTCGGGCATACCGGTATAGAATAGGGAGAGATGTATGTTTAGTAAGAAGAAAAAAGATGATGTGTTCGTTAGGCTATCGGATTTATCGAAAAAGATACATAAGAGCGTGGTCTTCTTCGATGAATTTATAAACGACTTCGAAGATGTGGAAGAAAAAAGCTCCAAGATGAAAGAACTTGAGACGGAGTGCGACCTTATGACCCACAAGGTGATAGAAGCTCTTAAAGCAAGTAAGGAAGTATCTTGGCTCAAAACTGAAAGATATGAGCTTGTAAAGGTACTTGATAATATAGTGGACTACATAGAAGAGGTGGCAAATCGGTTATATGTGTTTGATGTAAAGGAAATAAGATCCGAAACCATGCAGCTCAGTAGATATGTCGTTGAGGCGACAGAGGAGATAGAAGAGCTCTTTTCAAAGCTTTTAAACTATGGAGAATTCGAAGAAAAGAGTGTTAGAGAAAGCGTGATAAACATAAACAGAATAGAAAACGAGGGAGATGTCGTGTACAGGAGGGCGCTCGCAAGGCTGTTCAAAAACGAGAAGGATCCTATAGAGCTAATAAAGTGGAAGCATATTTTTGAACAACTCGAAAATAGCATAGATGCGTGCGAAGATGTAGCTAACATATTAGAGAGTGCAATGTTGTAGGAAATTAAGGGTATGAATTATAGACAGCAAAGAGAAAAGCAGGAGGAAAATTTATTCCATTTAGCCGCAAAAGCAAAAGAAAATAGAGGCAGGCGCAGAGCAGAGACGCCATGCGAGTTTCGTACGGATTTTCAAAGGGACAGGGATAGGATTATCTATACCAAGGCTTTCAGAAGGCTGATGCATAAGACACAGGTGTTCATTCTGCAAGGGGATGAGGATCATCATAGAACTCGCCTCACGCACACCATCGAAGTTTCGCAGGTAGCGAGAACCATAGCCAGGGCGCTTAACGTGAATGAAGACTTGGCAGAAGCGATAGCCTATGGACACGATCTCGGACATACGCCTTTCGGGCACAGCGGAGAAGCTATAATAGACAGTTTGCATCCGGCGGGATTCAAGCATGCACAGCAGAGTCTTAAGGTGGTGGATGTCATAGAAAGGCACGGAGATCATGAAGGATTGAACCTGACGGACGAAGTGAGGGACGGCATAGTGCACCATAACGGGCAGGTGGATCCCTATACTTTAGAAGGGCAAGTTGTAAAAATAAGTGATAGGATTGCCTATTTGAATCATGATATAGATGACGCCCTTAGAAGCGGTGTAATACAAAATAGCGATATACCTGAAGAAATAGTTCGGTTTTTCGGGGCTACCCATGGACAGCGAATGAATGCTATGGTGAAGGATGTAATTGAAAACAGCCTGTGCAAATCCAAGATATCACCGAGTGAAAAAGGTCAAGAAATGATATTGAAGCTTAGAAAGTTCATGTTTGAAAGGGTGTATTTATCTGAAAAGGTAAAGGCTGCTGAAGAGGAACTCGATATAAAAAAAGTCATAACGTTTCTATATAACTATTTTATAGATAACCCGCAGGATATACCTGAGGATATGAGGTGGCTTTTAGACATCCAAAGTAAGGAAGAAACGGCTAAAGATTACGTAGCGGGAATGACGGATAGATACGCATTATCATTGTATGATAAGCTGGCACCATAGGTAACGTGTAGGGATAAAAGATGGCGAGCGAAACGGCAGATAAAATCAAAAGCGGCTGTAATATAGTCGACGTTATAGGTAAGGAAGTTAAGCTTAAAAGAGAAGGAGCCAATTACTCGGGGCTCTGCCCTTTTCACGGCGAAAAGACGCCTTCATTCAAGGTATCTGAACAAAAGCAGTTTTTCAAATGTTTCGGCTGTGGAGAATCCGGCGATGTTATCGCATTTGTTATGAAATATTATCACTTGGATTTCATGGAAGCCGTAAAGAAGCTGGCAGATGAATATTCAATAGCCATAGATGAAGGTTCATTTAGAAAAGGCATATCAAAAGCCAAGTATTACGACCTCACCAAGAAGGTAGCAAAACAATTTGTAACAAATCTTTTTTCAGGCAGCGGATCTTCGGCGAAGGCCTACCTTCTCAAAAGAGGCGTCGATGAGCAAACGATGGCTAAATTTGGTATGGGATTCGCTTTAAACGATTGGGCAAATATATTAAATAGTCTTGAAGATGACGAAAAGGTCACTGCGCTTCAGCTTGGCATCATAGGATCAAAACAAAATAGAAGCTATGATAAGTTCGTAAACAGGGTGATATTTCCCATCATAGATTTAAACAGGCATGTCATAGGTTTTGGAGGAAGAACGCTTACGGACGATAAGGGGCCTAAATACCTTAATTCCAGCGATTCAGTTATTTTTCATAAAAAGGATCACCTGTACGGATTAAACATTGCTGCGGATAATATACGAAAGAAGGACAGGGCGGTACTGGTTGAAGGCTATATGGACGTTGTGAGCATGCATCAAGCAGGGATAGATGAAGCCGTTGCATCTCTCGGGACCGCACTTACGGAAGAACAGGTGAAACTCCTTAAAAGATTTACGCGAAATATAGTTCTTTCATACGATTCGGATGCAGCCGGTAAGCAGGCGACATTTAGAGCGATCCAAAGAATAGTAAAGCAGGGGCTCAGCCCGAGAGTGGTGGATCTTGGGGCTTATAAGGATCCTGATGAGTTAATTACAGAGGAAGGCAGAGATGCATATTTAGCTAAACTTGATAACAGCATTGCATACATAGATTTTGTGATGGATTATATAGAAGGCATGCATGATGATTCACTTCAAGGGAAAAGAGATGCAAAGGAAGACATAATAGAGTTTCTGACGGTAGCCGATGATATGGAAATAGCGGAAATCGGCAAAAAGATAAGCGAAAGATTCAATATAGATGAAGACAGCCTTATTTCCAAGGTTAGAAGCGCTAAAAGTAATGTTAATCACCCAAGACGGGGAAACGCCAATAAAGGCGCATCGGAGCGGATGCAAAACAGGAAGAAAAAGTATGTTGAAGCGGGCGCAATAGCATTATGTATGTCCGGCAAAAAGTATTTGGGAAAAATTGTTTCATCAAGCATGAATTTTTTTACCGAAAATGGGTATCATATATTGGAAGTATTGACGAAATTTAATGACAGCTATGACGGCAGCGGGGATTATAAGGAAGATCTTTTGGCTACATGTTCTGTTTTACCGCAGGAAGACTATGAGTATTTGCAAAAGGTGATTGACAATATAAAGATAGGTGATCCTGAGATCTTTTGGGAGCATTTAAAAATACAGGCAGCATTGTTTATATTGGAAGACAAACATAGAGAATACATGTTGGAATTAGAGTTGCTGGAAGGGGATAAAAGTAAGGTCTATGATGAAAAAGCAAGAGAAATCAATATAAAGCTGGCGAGTATAACGAAGGATAGGAATAAGTTGATAGCAATCGCTAAAGGATATATAAACAATTAACCATGCATGAGGAGGGAAAAATGCCAAAAGATGAAAATCCGGGTCAAGATATCGATGTTGAAATTACGGAGGATTTAGAAGCCGAGCTCGCCGAACTCGCCGCTACATTGGCAGAGGATGAAAGTGTAGATATAGATCTTGATGGAGATCTCGGTGTTGCCATGTTTAAAAAAGTGGATTTGGCATTAAAATCAGGAAAGCTTAAGACGGAGGAAGGCAAATTGCCGATAAAGTCCATCTATACGCTTTGTGATGAAATCCCCTTCGATGAAAACGATGTGGAATGCATGTATGAACTGCTTAAAGAAAACGGCATAGGAATTAAGGAATTCGAAGCGGCAGAAGAAAACATAGCAAAGAACGGTGAAAGAGCGGACAAGGTAGTAGATATAAGACGAATAGTGAGAACTTCCATAGGCATAGACGATCCTGTCAAGATGTACCTTAAGGAAATCGGGCAGGTACCGCTCCTAACAAGGGAAGAAGAAAAAATATTAGCCACTCAGGTAAAGCATGCGCTTGCGAAGCAAAATGAGATAAGAGAAAGACTTGAAAGATTAAAAGAAGGATCTGCAACATATAAAAAGGAAATGAAACTTCTGGATGAATACAAGCAGGATTACAATAAGGCGATGCATCAGCTGTGTGAAGCCAATTTAAGGCTTGTTGTGAGTATTGCCAAGAACCACAAGGACAGAGGGATGCACTTCCTCGATCTCATTCAGGAAGGAAATTTGGGGCTTATGAAAGCCGTCGACAAGTTTGACGTAGACCGTAATTTCAAATTCAGCACCTATGCGACGTGGTGGATAAGGCAGGCCATAACAAGAGCCATAGCGGATCAAGCCAGAACAATCAGAATACCTGTACATATGGTGGAAACCATACATAAATTGACGAGGATATCGAGGACTTTATTGCAGGAGCTCGGTAGAGAGCCTAAGCCTGAAGAAATAGCCAAGGAAATGGATATAACCACGGAAAAGGTAAGGGATATACTCAGAATTTCTCAAGAACCCGTTTCCTTGGAAAAACCTATAGGAGAAGAGGAAGACAGCCATCTTGGAGATTTTATCCCGGATACGGAAGTTCCATCACCGCTAGATGTGGCCTTCTCTTCCATGCTGAGAGACGAGCTTTTAGAGGTTTTAAATACCTTGGGAGAGAGAGAAAGAAATGTACTCAAATTGCGTTTCGGGCTCGTGGATGGAAAGCAACGCACGCTTGAAGAAGTAGGAAAGCAGTTTGACGTTACAAGGGAAAGAATAAGGCAGATAGAGTCAAAGGCGATAAGAAAGTTAAAACATCCGAATATGAGCAAAAAACTGAGGGATTATATAGATTAGATGGAACTACCATACAGGCTTAAAATAATTGCGGATGCCGTGCAGGAGGGCAAGGAGCTGATAAAGCGGGTTACGCCGGAAAGCAAAGGAATAACACTCTTAGACATAGGCACGGATCATGCATATTTACCGATATATTTATTTAAAAGGGGGTACGCCGTCAGGTGCATTCTCGCAGATCTCAGAGAAGGCCCTTTAAATAATGCAAAGATAAACTGGGAAAAGAATGTAGGCAATGCAGCGGATGCAAGGCAAGGTAACGGGCTTTCCGTGATATCCGAAGGAGAAGCTGATATAATTACGATATCCGGAATGGGTGGAATAGAAATCGCAGCTATTATAGAAGCCGGGTATTCTAAACTTAAAACGGGTCAGGTGCTCATAGTACAACCGCAGTCAAAATTCGGGATAGCTAGAAAAAGCATTTTAAGCCATGGAATGGCGATAATATCTGAAAAATTGGCGTTTGAAAAGGAAAGTATAACACCAGTAATTTTGGCGTATTTAGGTAAGGACGAATATGTAGAAAAAGCTGCTTTACAGAACAGTGCCTGTCATGAAGCGGTTCCTGAGGACTTCGGGTACGAGTTACCTCTGTGGTATTTTGAAGATGAATCATTTTTACCGGCAATAGAATTTGAAAAGAAGAAAAACATTGCAATCATAGAAAGTATCAATCAATCGAAGCGAAAACACAGTGTTAAAATGAAGGAAGCGTATAGAGCTTCGAAGCAAAAAATCGATTATATAAATGAGAATATGGGTAGCCATATGAAAGAGAAGGTGTTATGAAGATAAACGAAATAGCAAAGCTCATAGAGAGGAATTTCCCGTTATCGCTTGCAGAGCCATGGGATCATTGCGGAATCCAGATAGGTGCATGCGATGAGATAAACAGCGTCTACGTGGCTCTTGATATTACACCGGAAGTAGCTGATGATGCAATTTCAAAGGGTGTGGATCTCATAGTTTCGCATCACCCTGTTATCTTTGAGCCTGTGGATAGAATCCTTAAAGAAAGCGTAGTGATGAAGCTCATAAAGGCAGGCATTTCCGTCTACACCACACACACGCCGTTCGACATCGGTGATGGCGGAAATAACGATTATTTTATAAAAAACATCGGACTGCCGGCAGGTGAACCCCTAAAGTGTACTAAAGACGGTGTGCGTGGAGAATTGGGGCGAATCGTCGTGCTTCAGGAGCCCATTGGCATTGAAGAGATACTGCAAAGGGTAAAACAAATTTCAGGTACGGTACATGCCGTAAGCGGAGATATCAACAGAAGGGTTAGGAGAATCGGTATATGTACAGGAGCCGGCGCCGAGCTGATCGAGCCCGCACGTTTAGAAAATGATTGTGAACTTTTTATAACGGGAGATATCAAGTATCACCAGGCTCAGGATGCGCTTGCGATGGGGCTTTCGCTCATAGATGCCACGCATTATCATATGGAAAAATCGTTCATTAAAAACATGGCAGGTTATTTAAGAGACAATATGCAGGCGATGCAGGAAGACGTTAAAATTTACGAGAGCACGGTGAATATTGATCCGTTGATTATACGTTAAAATTTGTGTTATTATATTTCGGTAAGAAAAATGAGAAAAAGGTAAGCCGGATAATCGCATGCTTTAGCATGAGGAAAGTCCGGGCTTCACAGAGCAGGATGCCAGATAACGTCTGGCGTGGGTAACCATAGGGAAAGTGCAACAGAAAATATTCCGCCGAAACAGTAAGGCTGTGGTAAGGTTGAAATGGCGAGGTAAGAGCTCACCGGCAATATAGTAATATATTGGCCTTGTAAACCCCATCTGAAGCAAGATCAAAATGGGCAGTAAGAATAGTTGCTCGCTATTCGCCCGGTGTGGTGGATCGCATGAACACATCAGCGATGGTGTGTCTAGATAGATGATTATCAAATACAGAACCCGGCTTATGGCTTGCCTTTTATTATTTTAGGAGGATTTATGCATGAAAAAATGGCTGAGTGGCCTATTAAAAAGCTGGTAATTTCAATGTCCGGACCTGCCGTCATTTCGATGACGGTGCAAGGATTATACAATGTTGTGGACGGTTTCTTTTTGGCAAGGTTAGGGCAGAGCGTTATAACCGCTATAGCAATTGTAATACCGTTTTTTTATATAGTCTTTTGTATAGGCATCGCACTTGGAATAGGTGCAAATTCACTGATTTCGAGAAGGCTGGGTGCTAAAAAGATACAAGAGGCGGGGGAAGTCGTAGAAGTTACGCTTCTAATTACCTGCATACTTGGAATAATTGCAACCATAGGCGGGGTAGTCTTTTCAGCTGAATTCATGTCCATATTTACTGCGGACAGCAAGGTGATAGTGGCAGGAAGTGAATATATTTCAGCGCTTTCATGGTTTTTCATACCGATTCTTGGAGCCATCACAACGGAAAAGATGATCCAGGCTACGGGCGAAATGAAATTTCCCATGTATACGAGTGTACTGGGAGGAGTTATAAATATGATTCTTGATCCCATACTCATATTCGGACTGTGGGGAGCGCCTAAGATGGGCATAATCGGAGCTTCGGTAGCATCGGGAATCGGAGTGCTTGTGACGGTTGTTTTGAATTTATATAAGTTATATGTCAGCGAAAAGACTTTGAATATACATTTCAGTAAAAAACTGTCGCTCAAGACTGCAGGAAGCATATTGAGCATAGGGATACCTACATTTTTTATGCAGGCACTCGTGTCGATAGCCATGATGTATATGGCGTACATGCTGGCAAAGGAGCAGGCTGCCGTAGCCGTACTTGGGATATATTCAAGGATAAATCAATTTATAGTATTGCCGGTAGTCGGAGTAGCGCAGGGAACCATGCCTATACTGGGCTATTCCTATGGAGCGCGAAATCAAAAAAGATTTACTCACACCTTTAATGTTACGTGGCTGTCCATCACGACATTCCTGCTGGTTTGTTTGGTGCTTCTTGAAATTTTTGCAACACCGGTACTCAAAGTGTTCAATGCAAGTCCTGCGATGCTTGAGATAGGCCCTAGGATATTCAGGATTATAGCGCTGTCATTCATCTTCATGGGTACGGCCTTTACCGTAAATACTGCATTTTTTGCCATAGGAAAAGCCAGACAGGCGTTGTTCGCTTCGGTATTGAGGCAACTTATCGGTGTGGTGGGAGCGGCGTTCATTCTCATAAAATTTTTCGGCATACATTATATATGGTGGGCATATCCGATCGCCGAGGTATTGGCTTTCATATACGTTGCAGTCACCTGCGCGAAGATATATAAAAACGAGATATTAAAACTCAGCGAAGTGGAATTGAGAGTATAGCGGGCAGGTTGTTGTATAGGCACAAATAATATGTCCGGGGAACTAAAAAGCCTAATATAATTTATTTTATATTACAAAAGAATCCGGAATAATTGACACTAAAGATTGCTGGTGATATAGTAGTTCATGGTAACTTAATTCTTTTACATAAAAGGAGAAGAATAAAATGGCAAAACTTGTTCAGCAATACATCGATATTGCAAAGAAGAGAAATCCGGGTGAAGAGGAATTCATTCAGACTATTGAGGAAGTACTTACTTCATTAGAGCCGGTTCTTGAAAAGAACCCTAAGTACATCGAAGCAGGCGTACTTGACAGATTGATTGAGCCTGAAAGAATGATCAGCTTCAGAGTACCTTGGGTAGACGACAACGGCAAGGTGCAGGTAAACCGTGGATACAGATGCGAGTTCAACAGTGCAATAGGACCTTACAAGGGCGGACTTAGACTTGCAGCTAACGTTTATCCCGGCATCATCAAATTCTTGGGATTTGAGCAGATATTCAAAAACAGCCTTACAGGACTTCCTATCGGGGGAGGTAAAGGTGGTGCGGACTTCGATCCTAACGGAAAGAGTGATGCCGAAGTTATGAGATTCTGCCAGTCATTCATAACAGAACTTTACAGACATATCGGACCGTCAACTGACGTTCCTGCCGGTGACATCGGCGTAGGTGCAAGAGAAATCGGTTACATGTTCGGACAGTACAAGAGAATCGTAAATAAATTTGAAGGTGTGCTAACAGGAAAAGGTCTTGACTGGGGCGGACTACACGGACGTACGGAAGCTACAGGATACGGAATCGTATACTTCGCTGAATGTATGCTAAAGGCACACGGCGAAGATTTCAAGGGTAAGAAAGTAGCTATTTCAGGATTCGGTAACGTATCTTGGGGTACAGCAAGCAAGCTTGAAGAGCTTGGTGCTATTCCTATTACAATTTCAGGTCCGGACGGATACATCTTGGATGAAGAGGGTGTACTTGGAGAAAAGATCGATTATCTTCTAGAGCTAAGAGCATCCGGCAAGAACATTTGTAAGCCATATGCTGATAAATTCAAGTCTGCTAAATTCATCGAAGGTAAGAAGCCTTGGGAAGTTAAGGCTGATATGTACATCCCATGTGCTACTCAGAACGAGATATTGATAGACGATGCAAAGGCAATCGTTGCAAGCGGAGCTAAGTATGTTTGCGAAGGTTCAAACATGTCTTCTTCAAACGAAGCTATTGAATACATGTTGAATAACGGCATCATCCTAGGACCGTCAAAGGCTGCCAATGCGGGCGGTGTAGCTTGTTCTTGTATAGAAATGGGACAGAACAGCGGAAAGACAGTATTCAAACCTGAACAGGTTCACGCTCAGTTAAAGGATATCATGGTGAATATCCACGATGCGGCTAAGAATGCGGCGGAAGAGTATGGATACGGATACAACCTTGTAGCAGGAGCGAATATAGCAGGCTTCTTGAAGGTTGCAGATTCCATGATCGCACAGGGTTGTGTATAGACTGAGTCGGTTGAGATGATTCAAATACATAGCATAAGAAAAGAGGGGTTTCGCCCCTCTTTTCTTTCCCATTTTTTTCTTTCGAATTTATTTTCTAATATATATGCTAATGATTCAAGACACTGCGAGGTAATATGTTAGCGCAACGGTTTAGTTTATCTTCTTCCCAACTACTACAAAGCGTCCTTCATCAGTGTGGTATGCGCAAGTGGATAGTGTTACTAATTGTTCTCCCCAGTGCGCCGTTGTGCCGGTGTCTATTAAGGAGAGCGCTTTGCACATTCTCACATACTTGTTAAATCTCTTAGGATTCGTGATGGAAGGGTAGTTGTAGTATTTAAATTGTTTCGATTTTCTCGAGTAAACTTGACTTTTAAATATTGCGATTATCTTATAGGTTCCGGTTATCTCTTTTTTACCTCTAAGCTCATTAAAAGAAAACACTGTGTGTTCCCTATAAAAATTAACATCTTCGTACTTTAGGAGGTTGTTGAACATCGTATCGGTTTTCATATTATGTGCGTGGATCAAGTAGTTTTTTGACTTCCCTAATGTACTTGCGGCATCTAAAAACGGGGTGCCCGAGAGAGAATATTTCTTCTCAAAATTTCGGCGAAGGTAGTACTGCGGATCGTTTGGAGTTTGCATAACGGGATAATCGATTTTGGTGCCTTTAATTTTGATTCTGCCTACCAGATCTTTATTTTTCTTTTTGAGCTGCTTGAGTTCATATTGATTATTGGTTTTCAGATCATCAAATTCTTTTTCAGACAGATAACTGTCACCGTAATGATATATTAATTTGCCTGCTGAAAATAAAAATATTCCTGCAACTATCACATAAATAATTCTGGTGAATATTTTTGCCTTCATTTTTAAGTTTCTCCCTTTTTTTAATACTGGGCTGAGCCGCATGGATTTATTGGTTATTATACTAATGTAAAACGGTAAAGTCAAAAATTGTTGTTAGCCACAAATGATTATTTTGCACAATGAAATTTATCGAAATGATTTTTGTAAATTGCAAAAAAAATTGCCAGCGATTTGTATAAATGATAGAATGAAATGTAAGATTTAAAAAGAAAATTGATGACAGGAAAGGGAAGACATTGGCATTAACCGCTACAGAAGAATTCAACATAAAACAAGTACAAGAACAGCAGCGTTTAAATATTGAAAAGGGACATAAAACTGCATTTCGCAAGGCATCCGATATGCCCAAGCATAGGGCGTATTTATCCGGATCTCTTTTGTTTATGACATTGATGATGTCCGTTTTTCATGTGTTCCCCGAGCTTATGAGCAGGGGATATCTTGCGAGCAACGTGTTTTTTGCAGCGCTGGGATTTACATTGTGTGACTATAGCTTCAACGTGCGCTCAGAAAAGCCGCAAAAGCAGATCAGAGAACTTAAAAAGCAAATCGTATCATTGATTTTCCCCGTGGTCTTTGTAGCATCCGTTGTAGGTTTGTTTTCCGCAATAGTCGGGAACGGTCTTGACATAAATGTAAGGGGAGCGTATTTTTCTACGGTATCCATGTCCAACAATATATGGCAGATGATATCGGGCAATGCATACATGGATTCGGCTGCGCTTAAGAGCCCTCTCTCCAATTTTTGGTTGGTGGCGATAGCTTTCCAATTCTTGTTGCTATTTAAGGGTATGAAATACTTGGCGAGCAAGGTTTCCCGTAAAGCAAAATATGATGCCAGAAAAGCGATGATGAGGATTTCATCCATAGTAGCTGCGGCTTCGGTCTTGATATACGTAGGTGCTTTGGTTTACGGGGTTAGCAAGGATAAGACCTTATTCAGTATAGATGTTAAAGTTTTTGCATTTGCGGGCGGTATTACGGCAGCGCTTGCTATTCCGGGGCGCATTCATTCTGATGGTGATAAAGCGCCTGAAAGTGGAAAGCTGAAAAATAATATTTGCATAGGCTGTATGCTTGCATCATTAATTGGGATGGCTGTAATCCCTGCCACTCAAAGTAAATTTGCAGAAGTTGTTATTCCTGTTATTTACGGGGTAGTTTCGATTGTACTTGTAGCATTTGTATATAAAAACGGCAGCCAATTAATTAATATCATGAGCAATAAATATCTAAATATAATAGCTAAGAGAAGTTTTGTGTTTTATCTGTGGCACTATCCTGCGGTGATAATCACGAAGAATTTCATGGGTAATGTTCGTATGCCGTATGTGTTTATGTTTGTGATCCAGCTTATTATTGCAGTAGTGATGGCGGAGCTTACCTATGTGTTATTCAAAAATGTAAAACAGACCAATGTCGTGAAGTTAAAACGAAGCAGATTTAAGGTAAATAGAGTAGCGTTTGCAAGGATCGGCACAATACTGCTCGCAGTTATAACTGCAGGGGTGCTTGCATACACGGGACCTTCTAAAGCGGCGACCGCATATGAAAAAGAACTTAACAACAGTTTAGCTACTGCCAAAAAAATAAGTGAAGAGCAAAATGCAAAAATGAATAAAGAAACTGCAAAAAAAGAAGATGTTAAGAAAAAACAATACAGGAAGAAGTTGGATGCAGAGGATGCGGAACTTGAAAAAATAGGGAAATACAAAGGTAAGGTGACATTTATAGGGGATAGATTGTTCTTGACAAGCGCAGCTGCCATGCAAAGAATTTTCCCTAATATGAACATTGAAAGTAGCAAGGACATGACCGTATCATCGGCAATTTCTTCATGTAAGAAGCTTGAATCCGCAAAGAGATTAAAGGATCCCGTGGTTATAGCGCTTGGTAATAGTGAAAGTCTCAGTCAAGCTCAGATGGAAAAATTGCTTGCAAATTTTGGAAGGAGAACGATTTATTTGGTTAATAACAGTTCTGCGCAGTCTTTCGAAAGGAGCAACAACAACTTGCTAAAGACGCTTGCGGCAAATGATACCAATATTCATTTGATAAATTGGTATGAATATGCCAAAGACCGTAGGGAATGTTTAAATGCAGATAATGTAACTACTACAAGAAAGGGTTCGGATAGGCTTGCAAGAAAGATAGCCCTTGAGATAATAAGTAGAGCTAATTGAGTGTGAGTGCATCATATTAAATAAAATTTATGGAGGTAGCATGAAAAGAGTAATAGGAACAGCATCAATGGGGCTCAGGGCTCCTATCATCAAGAAGGGCGACGATGTGAACAAAGCTGTAATCGATACCATAAAGACGGCGATTGATAATGGGGAAATCATTCCAAGAGATAGAGATATAGTAGGTGTTACGGAAACGATAGTAGCGAAGGGTGAAGCAAATTATGCCGGCATTTCAGATATAGCAAAAGATGTAGCGACAAAGTTTTCAGGTGATGAAATAGGCATATTATTTCCGATACTTAGTAGAAACAGGTTTGCGATATGTTTAAAAGGAATTGCAAAGCCGTTTAAAAAGGTTTATTTGCAACTTTCATTCCCTTCAGATGAAGTCGGGAACTCCCTTGTGCCTGATTTTAAAGAAGCGGTTGTAGATAACAGTAGCATTTTTACGGAAAAGGAGTTTATAGAAAAATACGGGCAGCCGAAGCATCCATTTACAGGTGTAAATTATCTTGAATATTATAGGAATCTCATCAAAGAAATTGGTGTAGATATTGAGATAATCATTTCAAACGATCCGAAGGCGATCACTCAAAAGGTAAAGAATGTCATAGTTGCGACCACTCATACAAGGAAGGTGTTGACCGACTATTTGAATGCGGAGAAAGGTGTTAAGGCTATTTCACTTGATATGATAATGACAAAATCCATAGACGGTAGCGGCTATAACGAAAGGTATGGGCTTTTAGGATCCAATAAGTCTACTGAAGATATGGTAAAATTATTCCCAAGAGATGCTAAAAGCTTTGCAGATAAGTTGAGTGATGAGTTAACTGCGGTTACGGGGAAAAAGATAGAGGTGCTCGTGTATGGTGACGGGGCGTTTAAAGATCCTCAAGGCAGAATTTGGGAGCTTGCAGATCCTGTAGTTTCTCCGGGATTTACAGACGGGCTTATAGGGACTCCTAACGAGCTAAAGCTTAAGTACATCGTGGACAATGAGCTCGGTGCATTGGATGGAGAGGAACTGGAGTCTGCAATGAAGGATGCTATTTCCGAAAAGGACATAGACTTGCTTGGAAGCATGGCGTCTGAAGGTACAACGCCCAGACAGTATACGGATCTCATAGGTTCTCTTTGTGATTTAACATCGGGAAGCGGAGACAAGGGAACGCCAATTGTGTATATTCAGGGCTATTTCGACAACTATACGACGGATAACTGAGATTTGAAATTTATAAGGGGGATGGAAAAATGAAAATTATTAAATTATCATTGATAATATCCTTAATTGTTGCTTCAGTAGTGGCAGCGATGCTGTTTTATCAGCTTATTACATATCCGGAGGGAGGGCAGTCCCTATAGGTAGTACTGTGGCAATTACATTTCTTGTTGTGTTTGTTATTTCATTCGTGGTTGTTGCCATTACTACTTATTTTGTACAGAGATTTAGGCGATGAGCGGTGCCGGCAAAGATAGCGGTTGTTCTTATCACAGTGCTTGTTACAACAGCTTTTTTGTTAGATTGATATAAACAAAGTAATAATAAGCCTCTCCTGTTGTATACTGTGTAGTAGCAAGGAGGGGCTTTTTGCTTGTGGTGTCTTATGGTGATTATTACTTTTGGTTTATAAGAAAAATATATAATATGAAGATTGTTGATTTTTTCTATTAATATCGTGTACCATAAGTGTAATAGTGTATCCTTGCACTTAAGGTATTTTATACTAATGGATCGGCAGGAGGGCTTCCTGTTAGCTTTATGTGAGGCATTTGCGTTAAAACCTGTATTATCTTATGAAAAGTAAATAAATATGTTTGAGGGGAGAGCAAATATTGTATAGGAGAAATATGAAATGCTCAAAAAAATATGTATAGTAATTATTGGAATTTGCTTAGCAATGGCAAGCTCTTTATGTGCATATAGATATTATAATTATGGGACATTTTTTGCAAAAAAAATTACGATTGATAGAAATAATTGGAAAACAGTACTTATTAATAATGAGTATTATCTTGACAAAGAATATAAACCGAAATGTGTTAAATTGGCAAATGGGGTGAAGGTTAGTAAGCGGATATATCCTCATCTGCAGTCGATGTTTGATGATGCACGAAAACAAGGAATAAGTATCACTGTGGGCTCAGGATATAGAAGTTGGGAAGAGCAGAATGAATTGTGGGAAGAAGAAATGAATCGGCTTGATGAAAAAGGGGTTTCTTTACATGATGCTGTAAAGCGAGGAGAATTAGTTGTTCAAAGACCCGGAATGAGTGAGCATCAAACGGGACTTGCTGTCGACATCAATAGTATGCAAAGTGATGCGTCAATATTATACAAGTGGTTAAAAGACAATTCATATAAGTATGGATTTATACTAAGATTTCCGAAAGAAAAGAAAAAAATAACAGGGATAATATATGAGCCATGGCATTTTAGATATGTAGGGAAAGAAGCTGCGGCAATTATGAAGAGAGAAAATTTATGTCTTGAAGAATATGTAAAACTGAATTGATATAAATTGTGATGTTTTAAAGGAAATGGGGCTACGGGTCTCCCAAAGTACTTTGGGGCGATTAGTAATAGCGTGTTTGATTTTGCTGTAGCTGTTGTGTTAGAATCTATAGTGCTTGTTTATTGAGACCGAAACGGATCCTTAGTGATTTTAGTAGGTAGAAAGGAAAGATATGAGTTCATATGTTCAAAAACCTCACGAGGTAGAAAGAAAATGGTATCTTGTTGATGCAACGGATAAGACATTAGGAAGGCTTAGCTCAAAGATTGCAAGCATGCTGAGAGGAAAGCACAAGCCTATTTTTACACCGCACGTTGACTGCGGAGATTATGTGGTTGTTATCCATGCGGAAAAGGTGAAGGTAACAGGAAAGAAATTAGAGGATAAAGAGTACAAGCGTCATAGTGGATATCCCGGCGGATTGAAGACCGTTACCCTTGAAAAAATGCTTGAAGAAAAACCTGAAGATGTTATGATTCATGCAGTGAAAGGAATGCTGCCTAAGGGAAAATTAGGAAGGCAGATGCTTAAAAAATTAAGGGTGTACAAGGGAGCTGAGCACGATCATAGTGCACAGAAACCTGAGAAGTTGGAAATTTAAAGGAGGATATAAATGGCAAAGGTACAATATAGAGGCACAGGTCGCAGGAAATCTTCCGTTGCAAGGGTAAGATTGATAAAAGGCAAGGGGAATATAACTGTAAATGATAAGAAGCTTGAAGAATATTTCCCAATGGAGATAATTTCAAGAGAAGCGAAAAGACCTTTTGAGGTTGCGGGCTGCGAAGGCAAGTTCGATGTAATTGCAAAGGTTCATGGCGGTGGAATGACAGGACAAGCCGGGGCTTTAAGGCACGGTATATCAAGAGCGCTTTGTGAAGCGGATAGAGAAGCATACAGAGCATCATTGAAATCGGCAGGCTTTTTGACAAGAGATGCCAGAGCAAAAGAACGTAAAAAGTATGGGCTTAAAAAAGCCAGAAAGGCAAGCCAATTCTCTAAGAGATAACACTTGTTTAAATAACTTACTAAAAGAGGGCGCATATGCGCCCTCTTTAATTAGGGATGAAAAAAGTAAAAGTCCACTTTGATTATATTCGTCAACAAATTAGATGAGGTAAAATTAGTTATGTTTTGACATGCAAATTTTTGAATGGTACAATTAGCGACAAGCTGGGGGTGGAATTTTAATGAAAAGGATAGTATACGATAGGTTATGTTAAAACAAGAAACTAAGAAAAATTCTAGAGGTAAAAAGATTCTCATATTTTGGCTTGTGTTGATATTGTTAATAGGGGCGGTTGTTTCTGTAAAGATTATAAATCATAATAAGAACATCAAGGATTTAATGTCTCGTGATATAGGTTCTTTTGAAAGTAGTGTTTCTGCAACCGGGGAGGGGCAAGGGTTCAGATTGAGTTTATATGATAAAGATATTGATACAAAATATTATAAAAAAGAATGGAATTTAGATTTGAATCCTAAACAAAATAATTTTGTTTACAAAGACGGCTTGGAGATGAATGGGACGAAAATAACCGCAGGAACTTGGGAAAGAGACGATGATGGGGATTATAAGTTATACGTGGATGGCAAAATATATGCGTATATAATAGAAAAACCAAGAACCTGTGGCGTTGTAAAAAGAAAACCTGATTATTTCTTCATTTTTGCTAAAAATATCAAAAAGTATAAGGTAAATAAGCCGGAAAACAACCTTTGGTACTACAGCAAGGTAGAAAAGTAATCATGTTGAGGCGATGTAATTTTGTGCTAACATTAAGTATAAAATCAGAGCGAGTATAGAAACAAGGTCAGGGGGATGGTTTTCATGCAGAAGATAATCAAAAAAATATATAAATGCAGACAAGCAATTCAAGGAGTAAAACACAAAAAATATTATTTGTTTTCTTTACTTTTGTGTTGCCTTGTGCATATTATTTGGTTTTAATTGGATATTTTGGGCTTATGGGTTTGAACGAAGATGATCTTCCTAAAATATATACTACACTTATAACATCACCTTTTTTTATTGTCCCTTTTTACGTCGCGTTAGCTTTTTTTTCTATCGTGATTTTTCTGAAAAATATATTTGTTAAAATTTTGATGGGATTGTTGTATATTGTAGCATTGCTATTCCAGTCTGTAGTAACAGTGGGGATGATATATGAATATGAAATTTTATATCTGGCAGTACCGCATTTGCTTATAATAGTGGCGGGGGTATTTATAGCTGTAAAGTTGAAAACATATGAGGAAAATAAGGTGAGAGGTTCGCTTGAAAAGCACCTTTATTAAAGGTGAGGTTGATTTTTATTTTATAAATTGGGAGTAAAACCAAGGTAAATGACAAGCAGCTGATAAAAAATCAGATTTGCGATATCGAAAGCGAAATAAATTTTTATACCATCCAGCTTTCAATTTGTGTTTTGATATTATTAAGGTCTTGGTTGTTCGGGTGACCTTTTGCAATGCCACCGATTTTAGCCAGCAAACCATATGTGTCGTAGCCTCGACACCAACAATTACCAATATACTTTCCGCCCTTGTCTACAATGTATTTGCTTGTTTTTTTCGAAAAATCCATATACCTGAAACCGCAAGTATATAGTATTCCTATTTCTTTATTACTAATATCTGCGCTTTCCAGCCACTCAAGTATCCTTTTATGAAGCTTGTTGTAATAAATGCCCGAAGCAAGAATAATTAAGTCAAATTCTTTTAAATCCAAATTGCTTGTGTCTTGCAATTTGCAAACCTCAATCGGCAGCTGCTTCGAAATATAATTTACTACTTTTTCTGTATTCTTATGATGAACGGATTCATAAATTATTATTGTCTTTTTCATATCAACTATCCTCCTCAATACTGCAAACGTTGTTTACAACATTTCGATATTTTTTCGTGAACATCATTCTTCTCAACACTGCAAATACTGTTTACAACATTTCGATATTTTCTCCACGGAGAGATTTATACCATCCTTTTCAACACCGTAAACGTTGTTTATTATCGCATCACATTAATGATGTATAATGATATCATGCAAATAGCGAAGAGAGGAGGACGTTTTAAAAGAAATGGGCGTAATGGAAACGCACGATAAAAAAAGGTTGGCTGCGTTTTGGGCTTTGTATAATATAGAAAAGGGCAAGTATTCGAATGTTGCGTTTGAAGAAAGTACAAAAGGGCTTTCAGCTAGGGAAGCGGCATTTGTAAGAGAGCTTGTTTTCGGCACGCTCAAATTAAATATCAAACTGGATCATGCTATGAACCATCTTAAGGATAAGAAGGCTCGAATAAAACTCAAAGACAGAATACTTTTAAGGCTTGGGCTATATCAACTGGATTACATGGACTCGGTGCCGGACTATGCCGCCGTGAATGAAACGATTGCAATTGCCAAGAAGCTTGTGAAAAACAAGGTTGGTTTAATAAATGCGATTTTAAGAGGCTATATTAGGAAAAGACAAGAGATAGAAGATAGCATAAATGATTTATCTTATATTGAAAGATTGTCCGTGAAGTATTCGTATCCTTTATGGTTTGTGCGTGAAATTACAAACGATGAAGCAAATAATTCTTGTAATAAAAAACTTCCTGCGAATTTGTCGGTACAAAAAGCCATAAACGATAGAGATACGGCGGATCAAGTGCCGGAATATGGAGCTGAAGAGAGCGTATTGCAATGTGGGAATGAAAAGGCTCCGCTGTGTATCAGAACAAACCTTAAAAAGATAACGGGGGAAGAACTTGTAGAGAAAATTAATGAGCTCGGGATTGAGGCGCTTCCCGGTAGGGCTGAAGGCGCAATCAACGTAAAGGGGAGCGGTATTTTCGATACGGAGCTTTATAAAAAGGGATATTTCAGCGTGCAGGATGAGTCATCGCAGCTGGCTATAGAGGCTTTGGATATTAAGGACTGTAAGGTTCTTGACCTTTGCTGCGGAAGAGGCGGAAAAACTTTTGCAATTATCGAGCAATGCAAAAACGTTGAAGTAATATCGATGGATAAATATGAACATAAGATATTGCAGCTGAAAGATGAGGCGAAAAGGCTCGGGCACAAGGTGAATATTGGCGTGAACGATTTATTTGACGAGAATAATTTAGATAAACATTGTCGCCTATATGATACAATTAAATATGTGATTTTAGATGTTCCCTGTACGGGAAGCGGTACCGTAAGGCGAAGACCTGAAATAAAATATGCAGGAGAGGATACTAAGCTTGCCGACCTTGTAAAATTACAGAGGACATTGCTGGATCGAGGAGCGGAACTTATGAATGACGAAGATCACTTAGTATATATGACTTGCTCAATATTTCAAAAGGAGAACATGGACAACATAGATGCTTTTTTAAAAAGGCATAGTGAATTTAAATTATTGCAATACAGGCAGTACACGCCGGAGAAAGACGGTACGGACGGATTTTTCTTTGCAGACCTGAAAAGAGGTAGCTGATGGATGTGGGATATTATAACGACATTGGGAAGAGAAGAAACAGCAATGAAGATTCTTATATTGCCATGCCCGCCATCGGACTATATATAGTGGCTGACGGAGTAAGCAGTGAAAAAGCGGGTGAAGTTGCAAGTAAATTGGCTACAGACGGAATAGCTCAGATGGCAAGCTACGTAATAAGCAAGAACAAAAATATTACCCTTCACCAAGCAAAGGAACTTTTGGCAATCTGCATAGACAGAGTAAACGAAGAGATAATAACCTTGGGCAAAAGAGACATTGCGCACAGAGGAATGGCGACCACTCTTTTGGTCGCTTATATATCAGGAGATGAGGTTCTCATTGCAAATGTAGGCGACAGTAGGGCTTACCTCTATCACGGCAATAAAATAAAGCAAATAACCGAAGATCATACGTATGTAAACGAACTTATAAAAAGAGGCGCTATCTCCAAAACGGAAGCGAAAACGCATGAAAAGCGAGCCTATATAACGAGGGCTATAGGAGCATATAAGGACGTTCATCCGGACTTTTTCACGGCATTTTTAGGTGAAGGAGATGTGGTGATGCTCTGTAGCGACGGTTTGTATGATGAAGTAGGGGATGACAAAATAGAAGAAATATTATCACAATTAAACGACATGAACAGTGCTTGTAAAGCCTTGGTGTGTGAGGCGAATAAGAACGGTGGCAGAGATAATATAACGGTGATGTGTATAAAAAAATAGGGGGAAGTTATGAAGATCCTGGCTGGTAGATACGAAATACATGAGAAGATAGGCGAAGGCGGTATGGCGGTCGTGTACAAAGCAAAGTGCCGTCTGCTCAAGAGAAACGTAGCTATAAAAATGCTGAAACCGGAATTTACGCATAACAGAAATTTCATAGACAGCTTTGTAAGAGAATCCAGGGCTGCAGCCAAACTCAGCCATCCAAACATTGTATCCATATACGATGTAGGAAGAGAAGGCGATGTGTATTACATGGTAATGGAACTTGTAGAAGGAAAACTGCTTAGTGATCTTATAGATAGAGGACCAATGAAGCCCAAAGCCGTCGTTGACATAGCCATACAGGTGGTAAACGCCCTCGCATTTGCGCATCAAAACAAGATAATACATAGAGATATAAAGCCACATAACATCTTGATAAATTCAGAGGGAGTCGCAAAGATTACGGACTTCGGTATAGCAAGGGCAATGGATAAGAGCAGCAACGAAAAAAACACGGAGGCGGTGATAATGGGCTCTGCGCACTACTTCTCCCCTGAACAGGCGAACGGCAAGAACATAAACGAAAGATCCGATATATATTCGTTTGGCGTTGTAATGTATGAAATGATTACAGGAAGGGTGCCGTTCGATGGAAAAAGTGCATTGGATATTGCGATAAAGCACATCGGAGAAGAGCCGAAACCTATAGAATCCGTAATAAGCGGGGTGCCGAAACCTTTGATAGACGTGATAAACAAGGCACTTCAAAAAAGACAAACCGATCGATACGAAACGGCAGACGAATTATTTGAAGACTTGCTCGAAGTCCAAACGATGCTTGAACAAGGGGTAATGCATCAGAAACGTGAAAAACCGATGAATGAAGGGGCAGTGCGAAAGAGAGAAGAGGGACCTTTGAAGAAAAAAAGCAAAAAAAACAATAAGAAAAAATACATTATTGCAGGTATAGCCGCGGTTGCCCTGCTCGCTGCGATAATATTTGCAGTTTCAGGCGGATTTTCGAGTTCTGAAAATAAAATACCGGATCTTAAAGGTAAAACGATAGAAGAGGCAAAAGAGGCTATAAAGAACACTAAATATACGTTAAAAGAAGGCGAAGAAGTATATGATAACGATGTTGAAAAGGGTAAAATTGCAAAACAGGAGCCTGATGCGGGAGAAACGGTTAAGGGTTCGCAAGAGATTGTGGTGCACCTCAGCAAGGGACCTGAAGACGGCAGAGTTCCGAATGTCGTAGGAAAAACGGAAGAAGAGGCGAAAAAAATCATAACCGATGCGGGATTCAAGGTGGGAGATATAGAGCGAAAGCCTTCAAGCAAGGATAAAGGAACGGTCATAGAGCAATCCCCTAAGGCGGGTAAAAAAGCGGAAAAAGATGAAGAAATTTCGATTGTGGTATCATCAGAAAAGGAAGAGAAGGCGAGAGTTCCGGATCTTAAGGGGATGAGTGAATCTCAAGCCAAGGAAGTGTGTGCAAGCAATGACCTTAAAATGGCGATTTCAGGATATATAGAGAGCGATCAGGAAAAGGACAAGGTGGCATACCAATCTATAAAGCCGGGAGAAAAGGTTAAGAAAGATACTACGATTTACGTAAAACTTTCTAAAGGCAAGAGTGAAAGTGCAAAAACCAAGAACATCATGGTGGATTTCAGCAAGGCGCCGAAAGGAAAGTTCAGACTTCAGGTGGAGGTGAGCGATAAAAACGGCACTCGAACGGTACTTGACAGATATGCAAGAAAGAGTGAAGGCGGAACTTCCGTTAAGGTTAAGGCTACAGGCAGAGCTAAAGTGGTT
The DNA here is from genome assembly GCA_000161975.1 of Eubacterium saphenum ATCC 49989. Lineage (GTDB taxonomy): Bacteria > Bacillota > Clostridia > Peptostreptococcales > Anaerovoracaceae > Eubacterium_N > Eubacterium_N saphenum. The sequence goes on along the minus strand of GG688422.1, from coordinate 582,737 downwards.
ATAAGGATGAATGGAAAGATAGTAGAATCACAGTACGTCAATTTTAATTAAAGGAGAATTATATGTTATTAGCGCCCAGTATATTGGCCAGCGATTTTACGGATCTTAAGTCTGAGATTAAAAAAATAGAAGAAGGCGGAGCGGACCTCATTCACATGGATATAATGGACGGGCACTTCGTCCCGAATATCAGTTATGGGCCTGATATCGTAAGACAGATTTCAGAAATCACAGATATGCCTTTCGATGTTCACCTCATGATAGAAAACCCCGAAAGATATATAGAGAAATTCATCACAAAAAATACGGAGTATATCTGCGTGCATGAGGAAGCAAGCGTTCACTTGAACAGGCTTATAGATCAGATAAAGTCGGCAGGCGCAAGGGCGGGAGTAGCTATAAATCCTTCAACTCCGGTAGTGATGCTCGATGAAGTGCTCCGGGATGTGGACATGGTGCTGGTGATGGCGGTAAACCCCGGATTCGGCGGTCAAAAATTCTTGGATCTTTCATATAACAAAATAAAGGCCTTGGATGAAAAAAGAAAACATATGGATCTCGGTTTTAAAATCGCAGTGGATGGCGGTGTAACCCTTGACAATGCGGAGAAGCTCGCTGCAAGTGGTAGCGATATCTTTGTTATGGGCACATATATATTTAAAGCAGAAGATGTGAGAGCGCATACCGAACATGTTAAGAAACAGCTTGTCAAATACAAACAATGTTAAAACGCTGTGATGATGTTAAAAAACGCTTAAAGTTATTGTATTAGGTGACATATAAGCTTAAATATATTACAATGTAGGGAGCGATAAATATTTAAGGAGGTTAAGTGAAGCGAAGAGAAGTTATAAGCAATGTATTTAATGAATATAAAGATTACTCGAGCCAGATTTTCAAGCTCGCTACTGCGGATTTGAAAAAAACGTATAACGGATCCGCTCTTGGATGGGCTTGGGCCGTTATAAAGCCGCTCACTACAATACTGGTATTTTGGTTTGCCTTTTCCGTGGGTCTCAGGTCAGGCAAAAACATCTATCCCGTTCCGTATGTACTGTGGATAATAGCGGGCATGGTACCATGGTTTTTTCTGCGTGAGATGCTCACAGAGGGTGCGGGTGCGCTCAGGAGATACAAGCATCTTGTAACGAAGATGACCTTCCCGATATCTACGATCCCCGGGTTTGTGAATATTGCGCATTTCTATGTCCATTTGTTTTTACTGGGGCTTATGATAATAATATACAATTTGCTCGGGGTACATCCCAGCATATACTATTTGCAGCTCCCCATTTATTTGGTATTGATATTCTTATTCGGCTGGATATGGGCCTTCTTTTCATCTTTGCTCTCCGCTATGAGCAAGGATTTTTTAAATTTCGTGAAGTCATCCACATCTGCACTTTTTTGGCTATCGGCTGTAATGTGGGATGTGAATTTAATCCCGGCAAGACATCATTGGGTGCGTGTAATACTTAAGTTTAATCCCGTTACATTCTTTTCGGAAGGATATAGAAATGTGTTCGTGTTTAAAAAATGGATATGGGAGAATCCCACGGATCTTGCATGCATATTGGCAGTTTATCTGTTTTTTGCTACGCTCGGGCTGTGGGCATATAGAAAGTTGATAAAAGAAATACCGGATGTAATTTAGGTAGGTAGGGTATGTCAGAAAATAGTCCAATCATACAGTTTAAAAATATTACCAAGCAATACAAGCTTTATAAATCGGATAAAGAGCGTTTCAGGGCAATTTTTTCAAAGTCCGTAAAGGCAAAGACAAAGAAGGCTGTAGATGATGTTTCGTTCGATATATTTAAAGGCGAATCGGTAGCTATGTTTGGAAGGAACGGAGCGGGAAAGTCTACGATTCTCAAGATGATAACGGGCGTATGCCATGCTACTTCGGGAGAGATAAATATAAACGGAAGGGTGAGTGCGCTTCTAGAGCTTACGAGCGGTTTTGATCCGGAGTTCACAGGCATTGAAAACATTAGGTTGAAAGGACATTTGGCAGGTCTCAGCAAGCAGGAAATCGAAGAAATAATGCCCGATATAATAGAATTCGCAGAAATCGGAGACTATATAGAGCAACCGCTCAGGACGTTTTCTTCCGGAATGAAGGCGCGTCTCGGCTTTGCGATAAATGCCAATATAAATCCGGAAATACTGATAGTCGATGAAGCTTTAAGTGTGGGAGATGTTGAGTTTAAAGAAAAATGTCTTAAAAAAGTTTCATTTCTAATCGATGAAAAGGACGTTACGCTTTTATTTGTAACGCATTCAACTGCAACGGCTCTGGAGTTTTGCAGCAGAGGAATAGTGATGAGGAAGGGCAAAAAGATATTCGATGGTGATATTGCAGAAGCCGCAGATGTATATAAGGAATCCATAATCAGTGATAAGAAAGAGGCGCAGAAAAAGGCGGTAGCGAAAAGAAAGAAGGAGAACAGCCACGTAAGCGGGGGTAAAAAATGAGTAAATTAGAAAAAAAGCTCGGTGAATTGCTGAATGAAATAAATCAGATCTGCAGTGATGCGGGCATAACGTATTTTCTGTACGGCAGAACCTTGGCGGAAGCCCTGTTGTATGAGGATTTTTGTCCTGAAAAATGCGATAGACCCAAGAACGTAAACATATGTATGCTTTCCGATGACTTTGATAAGTTCAAAAATCTAATTACAAATAATAATATTGAAAATAGAGTGCTGGACGGTTTTGACATGGATGAAGATTCTACCGTCATGGGTGGAAGATACATCGATACATCCATGGCATACAGTACGGAGCCTTATAACATATCAGATAAAACTTCCGGAGTTTATATAGATATTACGGTGATCGATACCGTCAGTGGCGATGAGGAAACGTTTTCGAACTACGCTTTGGATCTTGCATACCTCAATGATGTCATAGATCCTGCTACGGATTACGGAATAGATGTGGGAGTAAATGCAAAAAACATTATAAGTTCAGGAATGAGGGTTAAGAAGAATCTCACTCAAAGTAAGACGAATTTAGAGGAAGGTGAGGAGCAAAACATTCAGGAATGGTTGCTTCCAAGGAGCGGTCATTTGATAGAACCGCTTACGAGGGATGTCTTTGTAAAGGGCAGGACCGCAAGTTTTCTGGGTGATGAATATCCCGTGCCTAAGCAGAGCGTAAGACTTTTGATAGCACTATACGGCGATGAATGGGAAATGGCGGCGTTTAAAGAATCTAAACCTGCATTGTTCGCTCCGTTATCAAAGGCGGCAGATATGAACGGCGGTATTCTCAGCCAAAAGGAATTCGTAAAATCCCTAAAAAACAGAAAGCTATGGCTTGCAAAGAATGCCGAGCTGCTTTCAGAGGTGAGAGCCAGCACGAGGCAATTGACATCCACTCAGGTGGAGGTGAAATTTGATAATATTTCCAAGGACAGGAGCAAGATAGAAGAGCTTATTCAGCTTGAATCCGGAGGGAAACACATAAAGTTATCCAATATACTCGTAGATTATCTCAGTGCGCAGGCGAGCGACACATTCATAACGGATAAAACATGGCCTGTAAGCCTATTGCCTGAAGAGCACGACACGATTATAGAGATGCACCCTGCGATCGTATACGTCGGGCTTAAGACTCTAATGTCTACGGGAAATGTGTATAAGGCAAGGAGAATATTGGAAGAATTCATAAAAACGGGCGAACCCCTTCCTAAGAAGACTGAAGATTTGATTGATATCATAGATGATATGAGAGAAGCAACGTGCCTTGCGGATGAAGGAAATATAAATGAGGCGATAAGGCTTGCGAGCAAGGTAATAAAAAAGGACCCATATAACGTATGCATGCTTTCTCTCCTTGCAAAGAAGATGGCGATGAATGCAGAGGAACGCAAGGACGTGAGTTTGGTTCAAGGCGTCATAGAAAGACTGAAGGAAGTGAGCAGGGATGATGGCAGTATAGATAAGATAGAGGGAGATTTTGTATATAAAAAAGATAGACAACTTGCCTACAGTAAGTATTTTGCAGCCTTAAACAAGACGAACGACAGCAGGTTGAAGGCGGAAATTCAAAGAATAATGCGAGATGATTATAACCAAATACTGGTTGATATAGAAAAGGAAGCTGAGATCAGCAGAAGCAAGGCTATCAGTTTGGCTGAAAAGATGCTGACCGTCTTCGGATCGGATGAAACTCTCATAGTTACCTTATATGAATTAAAGTTTGAAATGAGCAGAAATAACAGGGATTTAAAAGAATTAGAGCAAGATTTGCTTGAAGAAGCAAAGGAAGTTTCAGGCGATAAGGCTCAAATTCGTGATTTGCTTAAGAAAATATACATAAAGATGGGAGATAACGATAATACCGCATATATTAGAGTAGAAACGACGCTTGAAGAGGACTATGATAAACTTGAAAATCTACTGCTTATAATCGACAGCGCAATAAGCAAAAAGCCGAACGAACCTAAATTTTCAAAATTGCTCGGCGATGTATATATGAAGCTGGGACTTATATCCACAGCATTCGATTCGTACTACGGGGCGAGCGCTTTATCGCCCGACAAACGAACAAAGGATGAGCTCCGCGAAATCTTCATAACCAACATTGAAAAAGTAGCGGATCTTATGAACGCAAAGAAGCAAAGCGAACATGTCAGGGAAAAGGCAAGAGACTTTTGGGATATAATTCATCCCGACTGGGATAAATATCTTAAGGTGTTGAGAAGCCTCGGACTTTTAGGTGCAGAAAGCATGCAGGAACTAAGAGGTGATGATGTTAGAGCTCTCATAGCTGACAAGCCCAGCGTCACTAAGCTTGCTCTTATCTGTAGATCGCATTATGACAAAAACGATCTTGCGGGTGCAGATAATGAAAACAAGGTGAAAAATAACATAAAGATAGTAGGAAATTCTAAGGAACTTAGGGAGAAGGTACTGGTAGAAACGGAAGTTAACGTAACTAAAAAAATAGAGGAAACAAGAGAATATAAAGAGGAAGTGGCTGAAGATGAAAAAGATTTTGTCATAGACGAGGATCAGCTTCTGATTTCTGATAAAAAGGAACCTGAGGAACAAGCCGAAACAGTTGTTGAAAAAGAAGAGAAACCCGAGCCCGAAGTTACAGAAGAAGTGAAGCCTGAATCCGATGCAGAACAAGAAGCGAAGTCTGAATCTGAAATTGCAAAAAAAGCAAATTCTGAACCTGAAACTAAAAGCGAAACCAATGTGGAAGCTGAAATTACAAGGGAAACAGAAAAAGATGAGGATGATAAACTTGTGGACGAGCCCGTGCCTTCTAAAAATGATAAATTTGAAATTGAAAATTCAGATGACAGCGAAGATAAGGAAACTGCCGGCATGGAAGCGGAGGAAGATACACAGGTAAAAGAGCATGACAAAAAGAAATTCATAGTTACTGATGATTACGACAGCGAAGAAGAAGAGAAACGTAATATCGAATGGATAGATGAGGTAAGCAAACAGAAGGATGAACATGGAATAATAAGACTTTCATCGGTGGCGGGCAGTGAAGACAGCGAAGAGATTGAAGAGCTCAAAAAGAAGCTTGAGCAGGATTTTACCTGGGATAATGAAGAGCAGGAAAAGAAAGACATGAGCAAGATAAAGTTTAACTGGGATGAAGATGATGATGAAAAGGGCGATAGGCAAATAATCAATACCGTATTATCACCATCAAACAGCAAAAGAGGCTATCAGTTCAAGTTCGGAGAGATAGAAAATGTAACGGAAGAAGAATATAAAGAAAAGTTCATCGATAGTGCGAGTGATGATGAAACCGGCGAAGAGCAAAACGATGCGGATGAGACGGATTACATACCTGGAGATGGCGGTGACGGCGATGGTGAAGAGAGCAAAACACCTGAAGACGATAACGATGATGAAAAGGGTAAGGTTATTAATTTTAGCGAGAGCATCGCTAAGAAGAAGGATTAATATGTGGGGGTCGATATGAATAAGTTACAGCTTCATATAAGCAAACTGCTCAAGGAAGTAGCCAGCATTTGTGAAACCTATGATATAAAGTATTATCTTTCGGGAAAGGCGCTTAAGGGAGCCATAGAGCGAGAAGAGTTTTTCGAAGATAATTATGAATGCCACGTGCTCATGACGGCAGATGATGCTCAAAGGTTCATAGACGTTGTGAACAAGCAGGACAGAAAAGAAAGGGCTATCGAGTATCTTGTGGATAATCCGCATTACGGGGAGTATTCGTTTAAATACGTAGATGCCGGCACCATGTACCTTGATTTAGATGCAAATGATGCAGACATATATAGAGGTTTGTTTATCAAAGTGAACATTTTAAGGCACAGGCTTGCAACGAAGGAAATGCGTAATTACAGCCAGGCACTTGAAAATATGTGTGAAGGCAAGGCGGTGGATAGAGGTCGCATCGGCACGCTCACGGCGTTAAAGCTTTTTTTCAGAAAATTGTTCCAGCGTGAAATGTTCTACGAAAAGGCGTTTTACGAGCTTACGGAATTATATTCAAAGGGGAAGAACGGCGATTATCTTTTGCCGGATAGAACCGGTAAGTTGGTAAGAATAGATGCTGAAGCATTTGAGCAACAAACGGATGTGAATTTTTGCGGTAATGAGATAAAGGCTATGGGCAATATAGATCTTTATATGGAAAAATATTTTGGAATTAATGATGAAGTTTCACCTACAAAATCAGAGAAAATTTGGGCAAGCATAGATTATTCATACAGCGACTTCATAGATAAGTGCGACGAAAGGGGCGTAAGCATCGACGATATAATGAAGGAAAACAATACATATAAGAAAAGAGAGCACGCACTTTTAAGGTACAACGATGAAATAGAAGGTTATGCTCATGATGCGGAAGTATTATTTAAAACGCAGGATTTTATCGATAGGTGTACGCAGGATAAACGCAGGATAGAAAATATATATTCGCAATCTGATTATGAAAGTTTAGTGAGGATACTTACGGAAAATGCAGGCGGTGATCTTGAAAAAATCGATTATGAATCCATCTCGGCACGTGATGAGCATTTGGCGGATATTTTTGAAAATGCCCTATACTACTCCTTGCAACAATAGGTTATAGCTGATATAATTTATCATGTTTTGTGAGAGGAATGAATCAACAAAAGGAAGTGTGTGAATATGACTATGGGTAAAAAAAGAGGGCTTAAGATAGCTTTAATAATTATATTGTTGTTGGTTGCAAATGCAGGAGCGTTTGCGTGGATCGGTGTTAACTTTGTTAAGGAAAAACTGGACAAGGTAGTAAAACTGGAAGTCGACAAATCAAAACTCGGGATAGATCCCAGGGTGGCGAGGGAGCTCAAGAATTATAGAAATATCGTGTTGCTCGGAATCGATACCCGAGATGTAAAGGACGATAAGGATGCACGTTCTGATACCATAGTGATAGCCAGTATAGATAAGCGAACCAACAAGGTCAGACTCACATCCGTGTATAGGGATTGCTGTCTGATGCAGGAACAGAGAGGTCCTGACAAGATAAACCATGCATATTTTTATGGCGGGCCGTCAGGGATGGTGGCTGCCCTCAATAGGAACTTAGACCTTAATATTGAAGAATTTGTCGTTGTAAATTGGGGAACCGTTGCAAATGCGATAGATGCCATAGGAGGCTTGGATATAAATATAAAGCAGCCTGAGGTTGCGGATCTTAATCACTATGCTTTAGAAACGGCAAGGTTTGTAAATAAAAAGGGAGCGACCGTGCCGGGGCCCGGAAAGCATCATTTAAACGGAGTGCTTGTAACTGCATACTGCAGAATAAGGCATTCATTTGCGGGCGATTATACAAGGGCGGAGAGAACAAGGACCGTTATTAAAAAGACTTTGGCGAAGGTAAAACATATGCCGATAGCAAGCATCAATAATCTTGCCAATATGGTATTGCCGATGATAAAAACCAATATGAGCACATCGGACATGATGGGACTTGCAATATCTGCAGCCAAATTCGATATAGTTGGAAGTAAGGGTTGGCCTTATGCGCATAAGGGAGGTAACATAGGCGGTGTTTACTATGATATTCCCGTTACACTGAAGACCAATGTTATCAAATTACATGAAAAACTGTTCTCGCAGAAGAATTATAATCCAACCAATAAGGTGCTTGAGTACGATAAGAAGATTAATGCGAAGGCGGGTACAGCTGCTCAATAATACAATATAGCGTGGAGAATAGAGATGGGAAAAGAGAAAGTTGATTTCAGCGATGAGAATGTAAAAGAAGCCTACAGACACACTTCTTCGCATATTATGGCGCAGGCTATAAAGAGACTGTGGCCCGAAGCAAAACTTGCGATAGGACCTGCAATAAAAGACGGATTTTACTATGATGTAGATCTTGATCATAAGATTACAGACGATGATCTTAAAAAAATTCAAAAAGAGATGAAGAAGATCATAAAGGCAAATTACCCATTGGAAAAATCCATACTATCAAGAGACAAAGCGCTTGAACTCATGCGGCAAAAAGATGAGGATTATAAGGTGGAGCTTATAAATGACCTGCCAAGTGATGAAGAGATAAGCTTTTATACCCAAGGCGAATTTACAGATTTATGTGCAGGCCCTCACGTAGAAAGCACAGGTAAGATCAAAGCTATAAAGCTCATGAGTGTAGCCGGAGCATATTGGCGAGGTAACGAGAAAAACAAGATGTTGCAGAGGGTGTACGGTACAGCGTTCTCGAGCCAAGAAGAATTGCAGGAATATATAGATAGAATAGAAGAGGCAAAAAAAAGAGACCACAGGAAGATCGGAAAGGAAATGGATCTTTTCGCTTTGATGGAAGAAGGACCGGGCTTCCCGTTTTTTTTACCGAACGGCATGATACTGAGGACGGAGCTCGAGAATTATTGGAGGCAGGAGCATAGAAAAAGAGGGTATGACGAGATAAAAACACCGTTGATACTTTCAGAGGAGCTGTGGCACACTTCAGGTCATTATGATCATTATAAAGAGAATATGTACTTTACGAGCATAGACGATGCGGAATATGCAATAAAGCCCATGAATTGCCCCGGCGCAATGCTTACATACAAGAGGAAATTATACAGCTATAGGGATTTTCCTATAAGGCTTGCAGAGCTCGGGCAGGTGCATAGACACGAGCTACACGGAGCGCTACACGGATTGATGCGAGTTAGGACGTTCACCCAAGATGATGCGCACATATTCATGACACCCGATATTGTCAAGGATGAAATTAAGAGGGTGGTTTCCTTCATAGATGATGTGTACAATTTATTCGGATTCAAGTATCACATTGAGCTCTCTACAAGACCTGAGGATTCCATGGGTACGGATGAAGAGTGGAACCATGCAATAGATTCGCTTGAGGCGGCCATTAAGGAAATGGGCAAGGACTATGTAATAAATGAGGGCGATGGAGCTTTTTACGGGCCAAAGCTTGACTTCCATCTGGAAGATTCTTTGGGAAGAACTTGGCAATGCGGAACCATTCAGCTTGATTTTCAGATGCCGCAAAAATTTGACCTCACGTATGTAGGAAGTGACGGTGAAAAGCATAGACCTATTATCATTCACAGGGTAATTTTCGGATCTATAGAAAGATTTATAGGAATATTGATAGAGCATTTTGCGGGTAAGTTTCCGCTTTGGCTCGCACCGGAGCAGGTGAGACTTCTTACGGTTACCGAAAAATTTGTGCCGTATGCGGAAAAGGTTTCAAAAGAACTTGCAAAGCACGGCATCAGGGTTAAGGTAGATGCCAGAAATGAAAAGATAGGTTATAAATTAAGGCAGGGAAGGAATGAAAGGGTTTCGTATCTTGCAGTAATAGGCGAAAGAGAAGCGGAAGCGGATACCTTAAGCGTAAGGTCATCCAAGGAAGGTGATCTGGGTTCACTCAGCATAGATAAATTTATCGATGCTCTATGTGATGAGATAGCGACAAAAAAGCTATAGGCTTGATATAGGAGGATTAGATGCAAAAAGATATAGTGCCGGTGCTCCTGGGGGCGGATATCAACGTAGTAGGAATGTCTCGAGCTTTCTATGACGAATACGGCGTCAAGTCCATAGCCATAGGTAAATACGATTCAGGACCTTGTAAAGACAGCAAAATAATAGATTATAGAGTGCAGCCGAATATAGAGGACGAGACGGTATATTTAAGTTTAATAAACAAAATAGCTAATGATAATAAGGATGCGCTCGTATTTGTGCTCGGTTGCGGAGACCATTATCTTGAGCTTATAAGCAAGTGTAAATCATTTTATGCAGAGAACATAGTCGCACCATACATAGACTATGATGTGATGAAGGATATTATAAATAAAGAGAAGTTCTACGCTATGTGCGAAAAGGTGGGTGTGGATTATCCGGATACATACGTGCATAGGAAGGAACTCGGGTTCGATTTTTCTCTGCCGTTTGACCCGCCATATATTGCAAAACCTTCAAGAGGCATAGAATATTTTGCACATCCATTTGAAGGTCAAAAGAAAGCATACAAGTTAGAAACATATGAAGAACTCATAGATGTTCTGAAGAAGGTTTACGAGTCCGGTTATGATGACAGTATGATAATACAAAATTTTATCCCGGGCGATGATTCTTACATGCGTGTTATGACAGGGTATTCAACCAAGGATGCTAAGGTGGTAATGACCTGCATGGGTCATGTGCTGCTGGAGGAGCATACTCCTACAGGCATCGGTAATCATGCAGTGATAATCACAGAGCCTCATGAAGAAACGGAGTTAAAGTTAAAGGCATTGCTTGAAGACATAGGGTATACAGGATTTTCAAACTTTGATATGAAGTATGATGAGAGGGACGGCAAATATAAAGTTTTTGAGCTTAATTGCAGGCAGGGAAGAAGCAATTATTACGTTACCGCAAGCAATGAAAATCTTGCAAAGCTGCTGGTGGAAGATTACACCGGTGGTAGTTCGCCTGAATATCATAGCGCCACAGCGGAATTCTTGTGGATGGTGATCCCGAAGAAAACCGCCTTTAAATATGTAAATAAGAATTATCACGATGATATGAAGAGACTCATTGCCGAGCATAAATGCGTAAATCCGCTTTGGAATCCCAAGGACAGAGGCTTTAAGAAGACGCTCAGGTACCTTAAGTCACAGTTCAGGTATGCTGCGCAATTTGATGAATATATGAAGTAGGACGTGATTTCGAATTTAAAAACAAAATCATGATTGAGATGAAAATTTTATTTATGGGCGGCATGGCACCTCGATTTTAGGAGATAAATTATGGAAGTAAAACCACTGATAACGGATAAAATACATGATACTCTGGGAATCATAGGTGGCATGGGAAGTATGGCTTGCGAGTACCTTTTCAATGAAATTATAGAAAATACCTATGCGGAAAATGACCGGGATCATCTGGACATCATAATTGTAAACCATGCTTCCATGCCGGACAGGACGGAGGCAATCATCGCAGATGAGACGGATGAAATAGTGTATAAGCTTTACAGAGATTTTAAGTTTCTCGTGCAAAGTGGCGCAGACAAGATAGTAATACCATGCAATACAAGTCATGTATTTATCAAAAAGGTGTTCGCCTTTTTAAAGGGTATGGACAATATCACAGGAAGTGAATACTTTTTGGATATGATAGATGGTGTTTTGAAGAATCTGAACGGTGCCGGTGATGTGTATCTATGGGCTACAGACGGAACGGTGATGTCGGGCGTGTATGAGGAGAGGCTGGCAGATGTGGGCGTGTCTTTGCATTTGCCTGAAAAGTTGGAGCAGGAACTCGTTATGAAGGTAATATACGATTATATAAAAAAGGGTAAAACACCTCCAGAGGAAGATATAAAGATTCTTGAACGCAAGGTGTTTTCAGGTGATGCACGCAGTGTAATTTTAGGGTGCACGGAGCTTTCCATGCTTAAAAAATCAGGTTTGCTTTCAGATGAAATAAGATATATAGATCCAATTGAAATAATAGCAAAAGAAGCGATAACGCAATGTGGCGCCAGGGTGAAATAAATGGATATACGAAGCTACATAGATGATCTTAAAGAGGAAAATCTTCTGGTCAACTTTGATGATGTTTCATTTGATGTTTCCAATATTGCCTATGATTCAAAAAAAGTTTCCAATGGAACTCTTTTTGTGTGTAAGGGGGCGGCATTTAAAAAGCAGTATCTTGAAGAAGCCATTGAGAAGGGAGCCTGCTGTTACGTCAGTGAAGATTGTTATGATGTAAACATACCGCAGATAAGGGTAGGCGATATAAGGAAGGCGATGGCAGTTATCGCAGGAAGGTTTTACGATCATCCGGATAGAAAGCTTACTCTCATAGGGATTACAGGTACGAAGGGGAAAACAACGACAGCGTATTATATAAAGGCGATTTTAGATACCTTTTTGCTTAATTCAGGAAAAAAGCCTGCAGGAATTTTGTCCGGCATATTTAATTATTATGGCAAAGATTATGAAGAGTCTTCTCTCACTACACCTGAGACGTTTGAATTGTTTGAAAAGTTAAGTAACGCCGCAGAAAACGGGCTTGAATATCTGGTTATGGAAGTGTCCAGTCAGGCGCTGAAATACCATAGGACATATGGACTTATGTTTGATTTTGCAGGATATTTAAATTTGGATGAAGATCATATAAGTCCGGGAGAACATAGTGACTTTGAGGATTATAAGGCTTCGAAGCTACTGCTTTTTAAAGCCTGTGATGTTGCCGTTCTAAATAAGGATTCTGAACATTATGAAGATTTTTTAAATGAATGCGTGGATGCAAAAAAGGTGATAAGCTTTTCTTCTAAAGGTCTGGATGCCGACTATAGAGCTTGCGATATCAATGCAAAAAATGGAGTTTTGGAATTTAACATCGTTTATCATGACGCTTCAAGGGATACTGATGAGCCGGTGCGTAAAAGTAATTTTACAATCTTAAGCAGCGGAGAATTCAATATCGATAATGCCCTGCTTGCAACTTCTATAGGATCCGAGCTTAATGTCCCTTATGAAGATATGAAGGAGGCGCTTTACAATGTAAAGGTTCCCGGCAGGATGGAGGTAGTAAAATCAAGGGGCGGAAGGATAGCAATCGTAGATTTCGCTCATAATAAGCTGAGCTTTATCAAGCTGTTTGAAGCGGTAAAGAAGGAGTATCCGGATAAGAAGATAGCGATAGTGTTCGGCACTCCGGGAGGGAAGGCCTACGACAGGAGAGCTCTTATGGGGATGATAGCTGCAAAAAATGCGGACAAGGTATATATAACGGAAGATGATCCCTATAGAGAAAAAGCGGAAGATATATGCGAGGAGATAAGGGCGGAGGCCGTAAAGTATAGTGATGATATAGTTGTGGTGCTCAATCGTCAAGATGCAATAAAAAGGGCAGCAGAAGAAACTGATGCGGAATGGATAATTTTGATAGCGGGTAAAGGCATTGAAAATTCTATAAAGCGAAAAGAAGGTTGGGTTCCTATGGAGCCTGATAATAAGTGTATAGAGCGTGTGTTCTGTGAAATTGAATCTCGCAAAGGGTAGTTTTGATGATGGAAAAGGACTGAGCGTGGCAGGTATTAAATATGTCGTTGAACATAATTTTGAAAATAGAAGCATAAAGTCCATAATTAAGCGAGAATACAGTATATCTTCGAGGTTTTTGTCAAAGCTCAAACAGGAAGATCTGATTAGACTTAACGGCAAACCCGCTAAAAATTGGTTCACACCTAAGGCAGGCGATGTGATAGAGCTGGTCATGCCGAAAGAAAGCAGTTATTTTACGCCTTACAGCGGCATTGAAATTAATGCGGTGTATGAAGATGAACATCTGCTTGTGATAGATAAACCCGCCGGTATAGTGGTGCATCCTACGCATGGTTATGAAGAAAACACCATAGCTCATGCTCTTATTCATTACATGGATACCGTAGGGGAAGAATTCAAGATCAGATTTATAAATCGCCTTGATATGGATACTACAGGGCTTTTAATGATAGCCAAGAATCAGTTCATTCAAAACGCCGTTGTTTCCGAAATGAAAAGAGGCAACGTAGAAAAGAGGTATCTCGCCGTAGTACATGGCTTACCCTGTAATAGGGAAGGTATTATAGATGCTCCGATAAAGGCTGTGGAGGGAGAGCCTCGAAGGCAGGTGATGGAAGGGGGAAAGCCGTCTATTACTGAATATAAGGTGGTCGGAGTTTCGGATGAATTAAATGTAAGCTTCCTGGATGTAAGGCTTCACACCGGAAGAACGCATCAGATAAGGGTGCATTTAAAACATATAGGTTGCCCTATTTTAGGGGATGAATTCTATGGTGGTAAAGAATCGGCAGATAGGCAGCTGTTGCATTCGAGGTATCTTAGGTTTACACATCCCGTGAGCAAGAAGATCGTAGAGCTTACAGCGAATCTCCCTGACGATATCGCTTCAATTTTGACGCATATGCAAATGTCAAAGCAATACATATAAACAGTTCTTTAACACGCAGGAAGCGAGAAATAAAAAAAGTAATTTTTTACAGAATAGCAAATGTTTTGGTACAATGAAAGCACAAGTTAATCATTTGCAATAGTTGCAAATGCGAGATGCTTGAGATGTTTTCCGACAAGGAATATTTAGGTTATGCTTTGTTAATTAGGAGGGATGTTATGGATAAGAACAAAAAGGTACAAGTAGTTGTGTTGGCAGGTTTGGTTTTGACGATAATTGCATTGTTTCTAACATTATATAAGGCCACCTTCATGGGAAAAGATGTTAGTGATTCTATTTTTAATGCGTATAAGGATCAAGGCAAAACAGGATATACTATGCTGTTCTTGGTCGCACCGCTTTTAGCGAGTATTTTTGTTTTACTAAAGAAGAGAATTCCTGTAATAATATTCGGGTTGCTCCAATGTGGACTTTGGGCTTTGCTTACTTCTACATTTAAGGATCAATTTAAAGGCGGAACAGTAACATTCGAATATGGCGCAGGGTTTTATGTAGGACTTGTAGGAGCTTTAATCATACTCGTAGGTGGCATAATGGCAATTGCAACCAAAGCATTTAAAGAGTAAGCAATAATTTAGATTTTGTGACGTTACTTTTTTAGCGGATGCTTGTGTAATGTATTGTATGAGTTGGTTATAAAATGTTTTTGCTTACAGTGAAAGGCACCGCCAAGGTGCCTTTTTTTATTTGTGCGAGAATCTGCAAGGGAAAATCATACGGTATTCTGCTATAATATTTTTATGAGTTATTGATGACGTATTTTATGCGTTGCGGTTATATACACTTGAGTTATAGAATTATGAAGAGAGGGCATAGAGAGCCTGCGAAAGGCGATAAGAAATGGTTGCGTTATAAAATCATAAAGTCATGGTGTATATGACGGTTACAGTTATATAGGGGTCAATTGTAATTAAGATAGTTGATACATATGAAAGGTGAGGAATGTTATGGATAGCAGGATTGTGAAATTGGCGGATTTATTGGTGAATTATTCGTGCAAACTACAGGCAGGAGAAAAGGTTCTGATAGAGTGTGAAGGCGATACGCCGCATGATTTAGTGAGGATGATTATAAGGAAGGTATATGAAGCAAAGGGTGTACCTTTTGTGAACCTTTCAGATAGCAGAATAAAAAGAGAACTGTTGTTATCTTGCGGCGAGGAACAGCTAAAGCTTAAGTATCAGCTTGCGATGGATCAAATGAAACAGATGGATGCATATATTGCAATTCGTGCAGGGAATAATTCCGCAGAGCTCAGCGATGTAAGCGAAGATAACATAAAGCTTGCGAGCATGCTTTCAAGAGAAGTGACAGACTACAGGGTGAACAAGACGAAGTGGGTGATACTAAGGTACCCTAATAATTCCATGGCGCAGCTTGCCAATATGAGCCTTGAAGCGTTTGAAGACTTTTATTTCAACGTGTGCACACTCGATTACAGCAAGATGAGCAGGGCTATGGATTCGTTAAAGGCGCTTATGGATAAAACCGATAAGGTGAGGCTGGTTGCGCAGAACACGGATCTGACGTTCTCAATAAAGGGAATCCCTGCAATTAAGTGTGGCGGTGAGCGAAACATTCCTGACGGCGAGGTGTATACAGCACCCGTAAGAGATTCTATAAACGGTAAGATATCATATAATACGCCATCCGAATATCAAGGATTTAAATACGAAAATATTTGCTTTGAGATAGAAAACGGTAAAATAATAAAGGCTACGGCAAATAACGATGAAAGGATAAATAACCTTCTGGACACGGATGAAGGTGCAAGATATTTCGGAGAATTTGCAATAGGAGTGAATCCGTTCGTTCTTGAGCCTATGCTCGACATTCTGTTTGATGAGAAAATTGCAGGGAGTTTTCATTTTACTCCGGGTATGGCATATGAAGATGCAAATAACGGGAATAAATCTGCAATCCACTGGGATCTTGTGATGATACAGAGACCTGAATATGGCGGCGGGGAAATTTGGTTTGATGATAAACTCATAAGAAAGGACGGTATGTTCGTGATTGACGAGCTTAAATGTCTTAACCCTGAAAATTTAAAGTAACTATATATTGGAGGATGAAATGCAAGTAAAAAAACGTAGCGAAATAGACAAGAAATATTTATGGGATATAAACTCGATGTATGGAAGCGATAAGGCATGGCAAGAAGACGTGGATAAGGCGTTGGAACTTGCAGAGGGGCTCAGTGAGTACAGGGGGCGGATTGCAGAGAGTGCATCCACGCTTTTGTATGTCCTTGAAACGGAAGCCCTCATAGACAGATGCCTTGAAAATCCTGCAGTATATGCTTACATGAAGAAGGATGAAGATACGAGCGACAGCAATTCTCAAGAAAAGGTTATGAAGATATCTACGGTGGGATCCAAAATTTCCGCAATGCTTGCCTTCATTACGCCTGAATTATTGAAGGAGGACTATTCGAAGATTCAGGAATTTATTGAAGAGGAAGAGGATCTTAAAGTATATGAATTTGCTCTAAAGGAGATGTTTAAGGCGAAGGAGCACATATTATCTGAAACGGAAGAGAGCCTGCTCTCGAAATTAAGCCCCATAATGGGAGTTACCAATAATGTATTTAAGATGTTGGATAATGCGGACATAGAATTTGAAAATGTTTTGGATGCTTCAGGCAAGGAATTGGAGCTTACGCATGGAAGCTATTCAATGTTGCTTCAAAATGAAGATCCTGAGGTAAGGGCTAAGACGTTTGAAAATATGCACAAGGCGTATAAAAAGCTCATAAATACCATTGGCACGAATTATGCATACAATGTAAAGCAAACTGTGATTTTCACGAAACTCAGAAAGTATAAAAACGTTTTATCATCAGCACTTTATTCGGATGAAGTGCCTGAAAGCGTATACGATAATTTAATAAAGGAAATAAGAAGCGGTCTTCCTTATATGCATGAATATCTTGAGGTCAAGAGGAAGGAACTGGGGCTTGAGAAGCTGGATATGCAGGATTTGTACATGCCGATCTTCAATAAAGAAGATGAAGAAGAGCTCACCTTTGAGGAGGCTGTAGACATCATGAAAAATGCATTAAAGCCGTTGGGTGATGAATATTTAGATGCCATGCAAAAAGGTATAGAGTCAAGGTGGGTGGATGTGTATGAGACCCCGAATAAAAGCAGCGGAGCTTACAGCTTCGGAAGTTATGACAGCCATCCCTTCATACTGCTGAATTTTAAAGGCAGGCTCAGGGATGTATTTACTTTAGTACATGAGATGGGTCATTCTATGCATTCGTATTACACGAGGAAAACCCAGCCATACATATATGGCGGACATTCAATATTTACGGCTGAAGTTGCATCCACCGTTAATGAATCCTTACTTATAAATTATCTTTTGGATACCGAGAAAGATGATGAAAACAAGAAAATGCTGATTGCCATGTATCTTGAAGAGTTTAGAACCACCGTATTCAGGCAGACGATGTTTGCCGAGTTTGAAAAAATTGTTCACGAAAGGGCGGAGCAGGGAGAAGAGCTCACGCCTACAAAGCTTTGTGACATTTACAAGCAGCTGAATATAGATTATTACGGTGATATTGCCAAAGATAATGAATACATTCAATATGAATGGGCGAGGATCCCTCATTTTTACAATTCATTCTACGTATATAAGTACGCTACAGGGTTTTCGTGTGCTACAGCCATATGCAAGCGAATACTCGAGGGCGGTGACAGGGAGAGAGACGATTACCTGGACTTCTTAAAGACAGGGCAAAGCGATCATCCTATAGAGCTTTTGAAAATCGCCGGCGTAGACATGAGCAAACCTGAACCTGTGAAGGACGCAGTGCAGTTTTTTGCTGAACTTTGTAAAAAAATAAAATAAAGGTAAGGGCAATGAAAAACGTTTTTATAGTGCGGAACGACCACGAAGACTCTAAAAGGTGCGAAAGATTATTGCGAGAAAAATTTAACGCCGGAGGAATTAATGTAGCCTGCGATTATACAGATGAGGTGGAACTCATAATTTGTATAGGCGGAGACGGTACATTCTTAAGAAGTGTCCACAGTCTTGGGTTTCCTGCGCAAAACATCGTAGGAATAAATACCGGCGGACTGGGTTTTTTTCAAGAGATAAGTATCAGTGAGCTTGATGATTTCATAGAAGCGTATGTTCAAGGTAGGTATAGCGTTCAGACATTGCAATGCTTGCAGGCATCGATTGTAGTGGCTAAGGCAGAAGAGCCAACTGACGAGGGATTGCAAAAATGCGTACATGCCTCATTAAATGGGGAAGATAATATAATATTCCATTATGAAAGCGAAGATGAAAAAAAACGGGTTTTCAAAGCAAATTTTTTGAATGAAATCACGGTAAAGTCGGTTCTACCAAAGCCTGTGCACATAGATATATACATAGGCAATCAATTCATCGAAATGTTTTCAGGTGACGGCATCTTGGCTGCAACGTCAGCCGGTAGTACGGGATACAACTATTCTTTAGGCGGAGCTATAATGGATCCGAGACTTTCAAATATTCAGCTTACTCCTATAGCGCCTATAAGTTCTACCGCGTACAGGGCGTTTACATCCAGTTTATTATTGCCGGCATCCGAGGCCATTAAAATAGTCTCACGCTCTAATGACGGACTTGTTGTGGCAGGAGACGGATTCAGCAGTGAGTTTAAAAACATTAAGGAAATAAATATAGAACTTTCTCCTGTGAACATAAAGCTCCTCCGCTTTGAAAACTATGAATTCTGGGCAAAGGCGAAGAACAAGTTCCTCATCCCGAGCGAATAAGTCCTGCCCCTTGTCAATCTTAAAAGTTGACAAAAAAATGGACATAATGTATAATGGCCGGTGCGAACTTAATCAGAGTGTTTATAGAGACACGGTGAAAGGGTTCATGGAAATGTAAGGTGCAGTGCATTGTGCGATAAGATTAGAGACTATGTGAAGCAATAGAGGTATTGCTTTAGTTGCCAGAGGAAGAGAGCCTGCGGAGGAGTTCGGTGCAAGATATTGAAAAAATGACAAATATATTGTTAGCACTGGACTATTATGACTTCCTTTTAACGCAGGCGCAGAGCCGAATTGTAAGGCTATACCATGAGAGCAATCTCACGTTTGAAGAAATCGGTGAAGAGCTTGGGATGTCAAAGCAAAATGCCAGCAATGTGTATCGCAAGGCGGTAGTAAGGCTAGGTGAAGCGGAGGACAAGCTCGGTCTTTTAAAGAATGAAAAGAACGATAAAGATATTATTGCAAGGCTCGAAGCAATCGTAGAAGGCGAAAAGTGTTTAGAGTCGAGGGAGCAAATCAAAAAGCTTCTTAAAGGGCTTAGCAATTACTGAAAATATGAAAGGAGGACGGCATGGCTTTTGAAAGTTTGAGCGAAAAGATGCAAAGAGCTTTTTCGAAATTAAAAGGAAAAGGAACCTTATCCGAAAAGGATATAGATGTGGCTATGCGTGAAATAAAGCTTGCACTTCTTGAGGCGGATGTCAGCTATAAGATAGTAAAAGAATTCGTAAACGATGTAAAAGAAAAATCACTCGGTAGCGAGGTAATGAAGAGTCTCACACCGGATCAGCAGGTGATAAAGTTCGTAAACACCGAGCTTCGTGAGCTTATGGGTGATGTCAGTAGCAAGCTCACATTTTCACCTAAGGGATTTACAATATACATGATGGTAGGTCTTCAGGGTACAGGAAAAACCACAACCTGCGCAAAACTTGCCAAGTATCTTAAAGAACAGGGCAAGAAGCCGATGCTCGCAGCCTGCGACGTTTATAGACCCGCAGCTATTGACCAGCTTGAAGTTGTAGGTAAGGATGTGGGCGTAGAGGTTTATGCGGATAGAGAAGAATCTTCACCCGTAAAGATCGCAAAGGCCGCGATAGAAAAAGCGGAAAGGCTCGGCATGAACGTGCTGATTCTCGATACCGCCGGCAGATTACAAATTGACGAGGAGCTCATGGATGAGCTTGCAGACATAAAGAGTGAAGTACATCCGCATGAGATATTGCTTGTGGTAGATGCCCTTACAGGACAGGACGCTGTAAACACCGCCTCCGGTTTTCACGATAAACTGGGAGTAGACGGCGTGATAATGACAAAGCTCGATGGAGATGCAAGGGGCGGAGCGGCGTTATCCGTAAAAAAGGTCACCGGTACAGCCATAAAATTCGTGGGGCTTGGAGAAAAGTTTGAT
Organism: Eubacterium saphenum ATCC 49989; assembly: GCA_000161975.1. GTDB lineage: Bacteria > Bacillota > Clostridia > Peptostreptococcales > Anaerovoracaceae > Eubacterium_N > Eubacterium_N saphenum. The sequence goes on along the minus strand of GG688422.1, from coordinate 562,065 downwards.
GAATTTGAAGTATTCCACCCTGACAGAATGGCGGATAGAATACTTGGAATGGGTGATGTGCTTACTCTCATAGAGCAGGCGGAACAAACTATAGATAAAGAGCAGGCTGAGAAAATAGAAAAAAGACTTAGAAAAAACCAATTCACCCTCGTGGATTTCTTGGAGCAGACAGTTCAGATAAAGAAGATGGGCGGAGTAGCGAAGTTGCTGGGGATGATGCCCGGAGCTTCGAAACAAATGAATAAAATAGATGCCGGCAAGGGCGAGGAGGAGCTAAAAAGGTTTGAATCCATAATTTATTCCATGACACCGGATGAAAGAGATAACCCTGCACTCCTAAACGCAAGCAGGAGAAGGCGCATATCAAAGGGTTCAGGGCAACCTGTAAGCGCTATAAATAATTTAATTAAAAGATACGAAGAAGTGAAAAAGATGATGAAGCGATATAATAAGGGCGGATTCAAGGGCAAGATGGGATTGCCGTTTTAAATTAAACATGTTCGTTAATCTCAATTTGAGATTGTATATAAAAGGGAGGAAAAGATGGTAAAGATTCGTTTGACAAGAGGTGGAGCAAAGAAAAAACCTTTTTATCGTATTGTGGTTGCAGATTCAAGGGCTGCCAGAGATGGTAAATTCATTGAAATCTTGGGGACTTACGATCCGCTAAAAGATCCGGCTGAAGTAAAGATCAATGAAGAAAAGGCAAAAAAATGGATAAGCGATGGAGCTAAGCCTACAGACACCGTAAGAGCATTGCTTAAAAAACAAAATATCATATAAGATGGGCAGGTAAGAGATGAGTGAATTAGTAAAGTTGCTCGTAGAAGAGCTTGTTACTGATAAGGATGCGGTAAAGATAGATCAAACCCGAAGCGGTGAATATGAGGTGATTAAGATTATCGTCGCAGAGGAAGACAAGGGCAGAATAATAGGCAAAAACGGTAAAATCGCAAAGTCCATAAGAGCTCTTGCGAGGGTTTCCGCAATTAAACAGGGCAAAAAAGTATTGGTGGAGATTGTTTAAATGCAAAAAGAGGACTTCATCGTTATTGGTAAAACCCTTGCACCGTTTGGTGTGCGAGGAGAAATAAAGGTGAAAAGTTTTGCGCAAAGTCCGGACAGGTTTAAAAAGCTCCCCGAAGTTCATATCGGAGATAAACCTTACATAGTAGAATCTGCAAAGATTCAAGATCATAACACGGTAATATTGTCGTTGGGTGGAATTGACGACAGGGATGCAGCAAGCGATGTAAGAGGAGATGTTTACATGACCGCATCGCTTTTGGAGCCCACCGAAAACGAAGTGTATATAAGGGATCTTAGAGGGCTTAAGGTTTATGAGAAAGATAAATATATTGGCGAAATATTAAGGGCTGAAATTATTGCGGGGAGAGAATTATATCTGATAAAGCTACCGGACGGCAAAGAATTGTTGCTACCGTGTACAGCTGAGTTTATCAAAACTATAGATATGCAGGATAGAAAAATGCAGGTGGTCTTACCGGCGGGCATAATGGAAACGGCGAGGTAATCAGGTGAAATATGATGTTTTTACGTTGTTCCCGGATATTTTGGGCTCGTTTAAGGAATACAGCATCATAGGCCGAGGTTGCGATAGAGGGATCATATCCATAAACCCCATAGACATTCGCGTGTATACGGAGGATAAACACAAACGTGTGGATGACTACCCTTATGGCGGAGGGTATGGAATGGTGATGCAGGCAGAGCCTATATCGAATGCACTTGAAGCTACATATCCGAATGGTAAAATGCCCGATAAACTACTGTACATGTCTGCAAAGGGTAGAAAAATGGATGCGGACTATTGCAAGGAGCTTTCGCATCTTGATAATATAGCGCTACTTTGTGGACATTATGAAGGTGTTGATGAGAGGGTGCTTAAACGCTATGATTTTGAAGAGGTGTCCATAGGTGATTACATTCTCACAGGAGGAGAGGTGGCTGCCATGGTGCTTATAGAAGCGGTGTCGAGGCTCATAGACGGAATGCTTGCAAACAATGAAGCCGCCTTTGAAGAATCCATATATTCAGGGCTACTTGAGCCGCCTTCATATACGAGACCTGAAATTTTCAAAGGAGATAAGGTCCCCGATATATTATTAAGCGGAAACCATGCTAAGATAGAGGAGTGGAAGTTTAAAAATTCACTGGAGCTTACATTGCAGAAGAGACCTGACTTATTAAATCTATTCCTTGCAGGAAGCGGCAGCCTTGATAAGAGAAGGCGTAAGATTCTTGAAGAATTTATAATAGAAAATAATTTAGATATCGATAAGTAGGATGATCATATGATACCTAAGAAAGTAAGAAAAATATTATACATATATCTCGCAGCGGTGCTTTTGCTTGCAGTAGGGCTTATTGCAATCGAAAAGAGCGGATCACTCCTCAATCCGACGGAAGTGGTAAAATACGGTGATCTTAAAGTTAGCGAAAATGTAGACGGAATATTAATTAGAAATGAAAAGGTATTTTTAGCAAAGCAAAACATGGAGGTCTCATTTAAAGCCGGCGAAGGTGATTTACTCAAGAGGAGAGAACTCATAGGAGAAGAGAGCGAATATAAATTCAAGGACAGCGAGAAGGACAGCCTTGAAAAAAAATACAAAACCATAAAGAGCAACCTCGGTAATAACACCGAAAACGATATAGACCTCAAGGCTAATTATTCCGCATTGATAAGTTATAGCATAGACGGTTATGAGAATAAATTGAATGCGGGGAATATGAAAAAAATAGATTCAAGTGATTTCCAAAGGAGTTATGAAACATTCAAAACACAGGGAAAAGCACTTGAAGGTCAACCTATCTACAAGCTCGTAAAAAATGAAGACTGGTATATGGCGACATTTGTAAAAAAAGAAAACAAATCAAGATATAAGGTTGGAGAGAAAATAATAATAGAGACAGGTAATAAGGAGATAAATGCGGAGGTAGTATATAAAAAAGAAACGGGAGAGAAGCCTCTCATAATATTGAAGTCAAATGAGTACTTTGACGGTCTCCTGTCAAAGAGGAAGTGCTCTGCAAAGATAGTGAGTATGTCGGAAAGAGGTCTCATTGTAAAAAACACCGCTATAGTAAAAAACGGCGAACAAAAGGGCGTATACCTCAAAACAAGGAGTGATGATTTTGTCTTTACCCCTGTGGATGTAAAAACTACGGATGGAAAAGTTTCGGCAGTGACGCAAGGAAGCTTTGAAACCAAGGACGGGAAGGTATATAATACCATCAGCGCCTACGATGAAGTGCTCATAGACCCTGAAAGATATACAGGATCTGTTTATAAATAAGGGGGAAATATGGTGGATATAGTAGAAAACTTAAAAGAAGTGCACGGGAAAATAGATAGAGCCTATGACAGGGCAAAAGAGTTTCATAATGAAAATGGTGAGGTAATGCTCTGCACCGTTACCAAAACACGAAGTATAAGTGAGATAAGGGAAGCGGTAGATGCCGGAGAAATTCATCTGGGTGAAAATAAGGTACAGGAAATAACAGACAAGTTTGAGCATTTCAACGGCGTAAATTTTCATATGATTGGACATTTACAAACTAATAAGGTAAAATATATCATTGACAAAGTTTTTTTAATTCACTCGCTGGATTCAATTAAACTTGCAAAGGAAATAGACAAGCGTGCAAAGCAACATGGCATTACAGCAAATGTGCTTGTACAGGTGAACATTTCGAATGAGGAAAGCAAGTATGGCTTGTCGCCCGATGAAGTGGATGAATTTATCGAATCGGTAACAGCCGACTATGATAACATTCTCGTAAAGGGACTTATGAGCATGGCTCCGATAGTAAAAAAGAGCGAGGATGCGAGAGAGTATTTTGAAAAAACGAAGAAGATGTTTGACAACTACAGGCAGAAATATTCGCAGTTTGAATATTTATCTATGGGAATGAGCGGAGATTATGAGGTTGCTATTGAGTGTGGAGCCAATATAGTGCGAGTAGGCACAAGCATATTCGGTCCCAGATCTTATTAGCCGATTAGGAGGAGAAACTTTATGGGTGTTTTTGAAAAGTTTAAAGATCTTGTAGGCATTGAAGAGTATGATGAGGATTATGAAGATGATGCAGCTTTAGAGAAAGCTGAAAAAACTCCGGAACCTGCAAAACCGATGTCACCACAAAGAAAGGTCATGCCGGAAACTCCATTGCCGGGGAAAGTATTGCCTATGTCACCTAAGCTACCTATAACGGGCTTATCGGGTGCAGGCGACAACCCGTTTAAGATGGTTATAATCGAACCGCTTAGCTTTGAGGAGTGCCCTAAGCTTGTAGATAGCTTGAAAGCAAAGAGGCCTATCATAATAAACCTTGAAAAGATCGATCAGGATTTAGGGAAGAAGGTATTTGACTTTCTCAGCGGTGCTACGTACGCCTTGAACGGTACAGCTCAAAAAGTTGCAAATAACATCTATGTATTTGCACCTGAGAGCGTTGATATTACTGCAAAGCTTGATACCGGAGCGCTGGGGCTCGGGCTTGAACAAAAGGTTCAGACATCCGAAAACCCTTGGGTATAAAATGAAAAAAAGGATTGTATTAATTACGTCCATTCTAGTTTCGGTATTTGTGGATCGCATGATTAAACTTGCCGTTATGAATGATATTCCGCAAATGCACACGATAGAAATAACAAAACATATAAAGCTGACTCATATTAGAAATTATGGGGCAGCTTTTAATTTTGCAAGCGGGCGAGGTCAGATGCTCGTAGCTGTTACCGCCGTTACAATAGTGGTTATGCTGTATTTTTTCTTGAAAAATGCAAGCGATCTTTCGCCCAAGATGAGTGTTGGGCTTGTAGGGCTTCTCGGAGGAGGACTGGGGAATCTCATAGACAGGTTGTATCTGGGAAATGTCGTGGACTATATATCGGTGGGCAGCTTCCCGGTCTTTAATTTCGCTGATATCTGCATCACCTGTGGCTCTACGCTTGTATTGTTGTCTTTGATTCTGAGTATGAGAGGAAAAGTTGAAGATTAAGGTGGACGTAGGCAATAATCAACGAAGGGCGGACGTATACATCGCCGGTGCGCTTAAAATATCAAGGGCTAAGGCGGCAAAACTCTGTGATGTTGGCTCTGTTACCTTAGATGGAATAAAGATTTCTAAAAATCATAGGATGAATGCAAACGATTTATTGGAAATTTCAGATGATCGGGAGGCCGGGTTACACCAAAGTGAACAGGACAGTACCGGTGTACACATAAGCAGTGATGATGTCGAGGTCATTAAGGTACCTGAGGATAATGATCTTTATAATGCAAACGAAGAGGGCATACTCAAGATAGGCATATTGTACGAAGATGACTACATTATAGTAGTTGATAAACCTGCGGGGCTCCTTACGCACGCTAAGGGTGATAAGTCCTGTGAATGTACGCTTTCCGATAAAATCCTTGAATATACCGAGGGAAGCCTTGCAAATGGAAGCGGAGCGAACCGCCCCGGGGTAGTGCACAGGCTCGATAGAGGCACGTGCGGAGTGATGGTTATGGCAAAAACGGATACCGCTTTGAAGCATCTTACAGAAGCATTCGAAAAACAGGAAGTAAGTAAGGAATATGAGGCTATAGTTTATGATAATATAGTAAGAGATTCCGGTGTTATTACAGCAAAGATAGAAAGAAACAAAAAAAACAGACTTAAGATGAGTGCAGGGGATGAAGGTAGAGAAGCACACACGGAATTTAAGGTGATAGAAAGATTCGGCAAATTCACCTATGTGAGTCTAGTTATAAAATCAGGACGCACACATCAGATAAGGGTGCATATGAATTACATCCACCATCCGGTACTCGGAGACATGCTATACGGTAAGAGGAAGGATAAATTCAATCTCATGTGGCCGATGCTAAGATCTAAGAAGATAGGATTTCTTCATCCTATCACTTCTGAGAAAATGGAATTTACTGCAGCGATGCCGTATGAATTTAAGAGAATTTTAAGAATTTTGAGGCAGAAATAAAGGATTTATAAGAAGGGGTGAAGATATGCCTAATGAACAAAATGAAAAGTCAAAGAGTGAAGGCAAAAATTTTATCTACAATATCATCGAGGAAGATATTAAAAACAATAAGAACGAAGGAAAGATAATTACAAGATTTCCTCCGGAGCCGAACGGCTATCTTCACATAGGACATGCAAAGGCAATTTGCTTGAGTTTCAGTGCGGCCGCCAAATACGGAGGCAAGTGCAACCTTCGCTTCGATGATACGAATCCTGCAAACGAGGATATGGAATATGTAAATTCTATAGAAGAGGACGTGAAATGGCTAGGGTTTAGTTGGGATAAAAAGTTTTGGGCTTCGGACTATTTTGAGAAAATGTATGAATGTGCGGAAAAGTTGATACAAACGGGAGATGCGTATGTGTGTGATCTTAATGCCGATGAAATCAGGGAAACACGAGGGACTTTGACAGAACCCGGCGTCGATAGCCCATACAGGAATAGAACGATAGATGAAAATTTAAAGCTCTTTAGAGAAATGCGAGAGGGAAAATTTGAAGACGGGAGCAAGGTGCTCAGGGCTAAGATAGATATGTCAAGTTCCAATATAAATATGAGGGATCCTGTGATATATAGAATAGCAAGGATACACCATCACAATACGGGCGATGATTGGTGCATATATCCGATGTATGACTTTGCTCACCCGCTGGAGGATGCTATAGAGGGAGTGACGCATTCTTTGTGCACGCTTGAATTTGAGGATCACAGACCGCTATACGATTGGTTTTTGGAAAAACTGAAGTGGCCCAATCCGCCCAGACAGATAGAATTTGCAAGGCTAAATCTCACAGGGACGATCATGAGTAAGCGAAAACTTAAAAAGCTCGTAGATGAAGGCAAGGTCTCAGGATGGGATGATCCCAGGATGCCTACCATAGCAGGTATAAGAAGAAGAGGTTATACGCCCGCAAGCATAAGAAAATTTTGCGATGACATAGGTGTAGCTAAATCAAACAGCATTGTAGATACAGCTATGCTTGAAAGTTGCATAAGAGACGATCTTAAAGAAGTTGTTGTGAGTAAAAACGTTGTGTTTGACCCTATCAAGGTTGTGATTACGAATTATCCTGAAGAAGGGGAAGAGCTCATGGAGATTGAAAATAACAGAAATAACGAAGCCCTCGGTAGCCGAAAGGTGCCGTTCAGCAGAGAATTATATGTAGACGGTGAAGATTTCATGATGAATCCCGTGAAAAAATATTTCAGACTGTTCAAGGGAAATGAAGTGCGATTTAAGGGCGCATATTTTATAAAGTGTAATGATGTTGTAACCGATGATGAAGGCAAGGTCATAGAGCTTTTATGCACCTATGATCCCGAAACGAGAAGCGGTAGCGGTTTTGATGGTAGGAAAGTGAAGGGCACCATACATTGGATAGATAAGAGGACTGCTGTCAAGATAGATGTAAACGAGTACGAAGATCTGTTCATTAAGGATGGCGATGAAATGAAATTCAATGAAGGGTCTAAGATACGGCGAGAATGCTTTGCAGAGCCCTCCATAGAGGAGATGAATCCGGGAGACAAGGTGCAATTTTTCAGGCACGGATATTATACAAAGGATGAAGACGGTAGCTTTAACCGGATAACACCTCTTAAATCTTCATGGAAGAAATAGGTGCCGGATGCAGGAAATTTTGTTAAAAATTCTGGGTTTTTCGGTAGCCGGGATCATATCCGGCGTGTTGCTGGTTGCTATTTTTAATAGAATTCCTCCGTCTTGGCTTACAGAATATGGACAAACTCCGAGTGAAGAAGTTAGGAGCAGAGAAAGGCTTAAATGGATTCCGTACGCCCCCGTCCTTGCAATTGGGTTCGGACTTGTTTATGCGAAGCTCGCCTACTTCGATATTTATTATGCTCTGCCTGCGATGATCACTATTTGGTTGTTGGTATTCATAGCCATAGGTGATTTTAAGTATATGATAGTGGTGGATGAAGCTGTGATATTGTTGCTTGCAAGTTGCATAGGCTTCTATGGACAGCACGAAGGCATAGCGAACATATTCTACGGTGCGCTGACCGGCGGAGGCTTTTTGCTTTTAATATCCGTAATAGGTAGGTTGATTACAAAGACGGAAACATTGGGATTCGGTGATGTCAAGGTGGCGGCCGCCCTTGGAGCGGTGCTGGGTTTCGACGGAATAGTGGTTGTGCTCGTCTCTGCCTTCCTGATGGCCGGTGTATTTGCAGCCTGCGTACTTATAAAGAATAAGAATGCTAAAGAGAGCTATATTCCGCTCGTGCCGTTTATTTCACTTGCGGGTGTCATTTACATGGTTGCATTTTGGGGCGAGATAGTGATAAAGGACTTGTTATGAAGCATATTGCTTTCAAAATATCATATGACGGCAGTGCATTTAAGGGTTTTCAAAAAAATCATGGAATAACCAGCGTGCAGGGCGAGATAGAAAATGCATTGAAGCCCATAGTTGGCGACGTAGAGATTTCAGCTGTAAGCAGGACTGATGCCGGCGTCCATGCTTTTTCACAAATATTCAGCTTTTCATATGATACGAATATACCGCACGGTAGATTGGCTGAGGTTTTGACTAATGCCTTTTCAACTAGGAAGTCGGATTACAGAAAGCAGGCCGCAATTGCAATAGAAGGTTGGGCGGAGCTCGGTAGGGCTATGAATCCCCGATATTTTGTGAAAGGCAAGCGATACATCTACGTTTTTAAAAAGAATGCCGGCAGTGATATTTTTGCCAGAAACTACATGCTTTTGACAAACGGTGATTTAAATGTGGGTAGAATGAAAGAGGAAGCTAAGGCATTTGTAGGAGAACATGATTTTTCGGCATTTAGAACTCAAGACGGAAGATCGCCTATCCGCAAAGTCTTCAGCGCAAATGTAATATCTTGCGAGGAATTAAACGATGGGTTTCATGAGCCGCTTACAGATGAATACGGTAGAATTTCGGACATCATAGCTTTAAAGAAAAGGCTGCTACCGAGGCTAAATTTAAGTAACCTACAGGGCTATGTGTTTTTTGCGGTTACAGGTGAAGGGTTCTTATACAATATGGTAAGAATAATGGCGGGAACACTGCTTGAAGTGGGCAAAAATAAATTTGATAAGCCGGTTTGCGATGTGTTAAAATCTAAAAATAGACAAATGGCAGGGATTACTGCTCCGCCTCAAGGGTTGTATCTCGATGAAGTATTCATGAATGCAGAATTCCCGGCGTTTAACGTCATAGACTTGGAGAAACACAATGATGGATGACAACGAAAGAATCAGCTGGGACGAATATTTCATGCGATTTGCAGAGCTTGCAGCTACCAGGACTACCTGTCTTAGAAGAAGTGTCGGTGCTGTTATCGTTAAGAACAAGCATATTTTAGCTACAGGATATAATGGTGCACCCAAAAAAGTACCTCATTGCAAGGATCTTGGAGGGTGTCTTAGAGAAAAGCTCAATGTTCCCTCGGGTGAGAGGCACGAGCTTTGTAGAGCGCTCCATGCGGAGCAAAATGCAATTATTCAGTGTGCGATGTCAGGGCAAAATATCGAAGGGGCCACGATATACATTACGCATCAACCATGCATCATATGTTCTAAAATGATTATAAATGCCGGTATAAAGCGAATAGTTGTGAGAGAGGGGTATCCCGACAATCTTGCGAAACAGATTTTATCAGAGGCAGGGCTTTCCATAATTATGCTGGGAGAAGAAAAATGAAGTATTACGAACCTTTGATATTGGCGTTTTTAATGTCTTTTGGGATATCCGTATTCTTATCGCCGTTTAGCATATTTATAGCGCATAAACTTAAGATAGTGGATGTGCCGAAGGACAACAGACGTGTTCATACAAAGGCTATACCGAGGTTTGGCGGGTTTGCCATATTCATAAGTCTTACGGTTACGTGCATGACAATTCTGCCTGCAGACTCCAACATGCGAGGCGCACTTGCGGGAATCACCTTGATGTTTATAGTAGGGGCGCTTGATGATAAATTTGAGTTTTCAGCCAAGGTAAAACTTATAGGGCAGATCGTAAGTGCACTTGTTTCATACGCCATGGGTGTTGAAATCACAGTCATCAGAAATATAATAGGAGATGGTTACTGGCAGTTCGGCACGGCAATATCTGCGATCGTTACCATAATATGGATCGTAGCCATAACGAATGCCGTGAATTTAATAGACGGTCTGGATGGGCTCGCTGCGGGCGTTGCTACGATCGCGGCCTTTGCAGTAGCATATGTTGCATACATTCACGGGAGTTACCTGGAGGCAACCGCAATGCTTACGATATCAGGAGCTGCGCTCGGCTTTTTACCTTATAATTTTCATCCGGCAAAGGCTTTCATGGGAGATTCAGGTTCGCTGGTGCTGGGGTTTGCTCTTGCGTGCTTTTCCGTAGGAGGTAATGTTAAGACGGGAACGGTGGTCGCTATGGTGGTGCCACTGTTGGTTTTAGCGCTTCCTATAATAGATACGTTGCTTGCCATATTCAGAAGATTGATCAAAGGTATGCCCCTTAGCATGGGAGATAAGGATCATATACATCATAAAGTGCTCAGGATGGGACTTGGACAGGTACGCTCAGTGCTCACGCTGTATTGCATCAGCGGTGTTATGGGAGCTGCGGCGGTGCTTTCGAGCAGGGGACTTAGGGTAGAAACCATAGCTCTTATCGGGATAGCATTACTGCATATATTTATCTTGCTTACGGATGAAAACAACCTCAGAATATCCGAAAGGCTTGTAAACATCGCAAGTGAAGAGGCTGAAGAGGACGATGAGGTTGTTGAAAACGACGAAAAATAATTGCTAAAATTTTGTAAAATGATGGAAAACGCTAATAAAAAAATAAGAAAAATCCAAGCAATTTTTGTAAAAGAATCATTAAATCGGTTTTAAATATATTTTGTGTTGCATTAACAATATAATGCGAGTATACTTAGTTGTAGTGCAATAAATTCACACATAGACGTCGATTATCAGGCGGTTTATTTTTTATTAAGTTGAAATTTTGTGCGATATTGAAAACAGCGTTTTAATCAAAGGAGGTTCTCTTTGGATTTAGAGGCGATAAGCAGAATTCAAGAAGCAGAAAAAGAGGCTATCAAGATTACGGAAGAAGCGGAGAAAAAAGCTGAGAAATTAAAAACTGATTTTGAGGAGAAATTGCTAAAAGACGCAGAAGAGCTGTCGAAGCAAACTGATGAAAAGATTGCAAAGATACTTGCAGATGCAAAGGAAGAAGCAGATAGGGATATCACACCGATTTTAGAAGAGGGTAAGGCTACCGCAGAGGCAGTTACCCTTTCAGGTGAAAAGAACATTGACAAGGCCGCAGAGTTCATCGTGGAGAGGACATTAGAAAATGGCAATTGTTAATATGAGTAAGTTTGAGCTTCTTGCGTTTAAATCGGACAAGGAAGCCATAGTATCCGAGATACAAAAGCTTGAATACGCACACTACGCAGATCTCAATAAAAAAACGGATGAAGAAATAGAAGCTAAGGCTTCTACAGATAAGGAGAGGGTGTCCGAGATCTCTACAAGGCTATCGAGGATAGTTTGGTGTATAGACCAGCTTTCGCAATATGAAGGAAGCAAGAAGGTCATCCCCGTTCTGTCGGAAGAGGAAATGAAGGATATCGCAGCATCGATAGACTTTGACAAGGTATACGAAGAAATATATTCGCTATATAGCGAAAAGGAGAAGATAAAACAGGAAATCACGGAGGTTCATACGAAAAGCATGGATCTTATGCCGTGGAAGCGCTTAAATATAGCTTTAAAAGATATCGGTGAAAATGCAATGACGGTTAAGATGCTGGGTACCGTGCACGCAGACTACGACCAGGCATTTAAAGCCATGATAGAAGAAAATGACTTGGTCTATGCAGACCTTGTATCGGAGAAGGCAGGCATAAAGTATTATCTCTGTGTATCGCTTGCAAAGAACAGGCAGGAGGCTGTAGAGCTGCTTAGGAAAAACGGCTTTAATCAGGTGAAGCTCGCCTTTTCTGAAGAGCCCGCCGCCGAGCTTAAGAGTCTTGAAGCGGCGGAAGTGAAGCTGAACGAGGCTCTTTCAGAAAACGCAAAGGCCTTTGCGGGCAACCTCGAATATCTTGTAAAGCTGAAAGCACTTTACGAGGTTGAGGCGAGCGAAAAGGTAAAGCACAGCAGCATAGAGAATTTCAAAGAGACGAACAGCATACAGCTTATAAGCGGGTACATCCCTACATCAAAGGAAGCTGACTTTAAGCGAAGCATAGAAGAAACTGCGAAGTCCCACTGTGATTTGTCAATAAAGCCGGCAGACAGAGACGATGAAAATGTGCCTATAGTACTTAAAAACAACAAATTCGTATCGGCCTTTGAATCGCTCACAAAGATGTATTCACTGCCTAAGTATAATGAGTTGGATCCTACTCCTGCATTGGCGCCATTCTATTGGTTCTTCTTTGGAATGATGGTAGCCGATATAGGATATGGTGCGGTTTTATTTTTAGGAACTTTATTCGGCATAAAGAAGAGCAATCCCAAGCCGCCTAAGGATTCGCTTCTAAGGATGATAAACCTTTGCAGCATAGCGGTAATATTTTGGGGAGTGATGTATGGCTCGTTATTTGGAGTCACCTTAAAAATGAACGGAAGACCGATAGCGATATTTAATACCGAGAAAGATTTCATGCTCCTTCTCGGAGTGTCCATAGCCTTAGGACTTGTGCATCTTTTCTCAGGGCTTGGTGTTAAGGCGTACATGCTTATTAGAGACGGAAAGCCGGTAGACGCATTCTTGGATGTAGGGCTTTGGGTGTTTGCGCTTGTGGGTCTCATAGGACTTATAGGTGGCAATATGATAGACATGGGGCCTGCGGCAATGATGGTGTTTAAAGTGCTTATGATAGCGAGCATGGTAGGCATATTGGTATTCGGAGCAAGAGATAGAGAAAGCATAGGAGCGAGGATAGGCGGAGGAATATACGAGTTATACGGAATTACAGGTTACATAGGTGACTTCGTATCGTATTCAAGGCTTATGGCGCTCGGACTCGCAGGAGCATTCATAGCATATGCGGTAAATCTAATTGCAAAATTAGTCGGCCATGGACCGGGTTTGATAGCGAGTGTTATCATCCTTGTGGTCTTCCATGGGTTTAATATATTTTTAAGTTCGCTTTCAGGTTACGTGCATTCTGCACGACTTACATATGTGGAATTTTTCGGTAAATTTTATGAAGGTGGAGGTATAGCCTTTAAGAATCAAAAGGCTGTGCCAAAGTATGTAAGGCTGAAATAGCAAGATTATTGTATCTTTTGAAGGAGGTATCTTAGATGATGTTGAGTACGGTAACAGCAAATGCAGCTTTGGCTGCAGGAGTAGGACTTAGTTTTGAGTCTATCGGAGGAGCGGCGATAGCCGGTTTGGGTGCGGCCCTTGCAGCGGCTATGGCAGGTATCGGTTCTGCATACGGTGTAGGTATCGCAGGTGAGGCGGCTTCCGCTTTGATGATAGACGAACCTGCAAAATTCGGTAAATCACTGGTATTACAGCTACTACCGGGTACGCAAGGTCTATATGGTTTTGTAATAGCGTTGCTTACAATGCTTCAGTTAAAGCCCGATATGCCATTGCATCAAGGATTTTATCTATTTGCAGCATGTCTTCCTATTGCAATTGTAGGTCTTCATTCCGCTAAATCACAGGGTAAGGTTTCTGCAGCGGCAATAAATATACTGGCTAAGAACGAAGAGCACCAGACTAAGGGTATCATCTACGCCGTAATGGTAGAAACATACGCAATATTGGCATTTGTATTTTCACTTATATTACTTACATCTGTTAAATTTTAAGCGAGGTGGAAGATGGCAAACCTTGACAACATGATAAGTAAAATAGTGAGTGATGCAAAGGGTGAAAGCGATGCTGAACTTGCCAAATTAGAGAAAGAGTATGCCGAAAAGCTTGCGTCTAATATGGAAAAGCAAACCCAGGAATCGCAAAAGAAAATAGAAGCAAGCATGAGAGAAGCAGCCATAATAAAGGAGCGTACGGTTACGTCCGCAAAGCTCAAGGTAAGAGATGAAGTACTTATGGCAAAGCAAGCCGTGATCGCAAAGGCCTTCGATTTGGCAAAGCAAAGGCTTGCAGACATCAACGAGGGCGAATACGGGAAATTTTTAAAGTCTGCGCTTGACGGCGAAAATTTCAAGGATGCTCAAGTGCTTCGTGTACCCGGCAAGTTTTTGAATGAGGCGAAAAAAGTCATGCCTTCTATGAATGTAGAAGCGGATGACGCTATTAAATCGGGATTTGTGATTATCAGCGATAATTATAGTTTGAATTTCAACTTCGATGCTTTGGTGGATGAAGCCCGTGAAAATATAGAAAAGAATGTTGAAAAACTACTATTTGATGAGGTGAACTAATGCAAAGAGCAGATTACATACATAGCTCAGCTGCAATAAGAGTTAAGGAAAAGGGGCTTTTAAATCAAAGCTATTTTCTAAGGCTCACAGATCTTGAAAGCGCCGGAGATGTCTCCAAGGCGTTGTCGGATTCAATATATGCAGAGAGGGTGCTTGCTATGGAATCAATAAGTAAATACTGGGATGTATTTTCACCGGAGCTTGTAAATGCATATAATTTTGTAAGAGAACAAAAGGGCGGAGAAGCGGTATATAGCTTCGTAGCGCTTAAGTATGACATGCACAATATAAAGGTGCTGTTAAAGTCCATGATATTGGATGAGGATCTTAGCGAACTTTATTCAAGCATCGGAAGAATCAGCGTCCCTGCGATAAAGAGACTCTTGGAAAGCGGCAAGAACGAGAGCAAGGATGTGCTGTATAGCAATATAGCTATACAGGCGTACGATCTTTACAAGCAAAACAAGGATGCGCAGCAGGCGGAAATGATCATAGACAAGTTCTTCTTGAATGAGCTTCTAAGAATCGGTAAGGAGATAGACGCTTCACTCGGAAACGAATCCAAAAATTTCTTTACAGAGTATGCAAAGCTTTTCATAGATACATCCAATATTCAAATGGTGATAAGGGCAAAGGATCACGGCAGGCAATGGATAAACATTAAAGATTTTCTCTCGGAAAGCGGCAATATCGACATCAGACATTTAGGAAAGTCTTATCTGGAGACACCTAAGGTTGTGATAGAGAGGCTGGTATCTTCAGACATGCATAAGGGGCTTTTAGAGGCCATATCAAAGGATGAGAAAAACGGCAATTTATTGGAATTTGAGAGGGTGCTTGAAGATTATCTTATGAAAAAGACGAAAGAAGCCAAGATGATATCTGCAGGGCCTGAGGTAATGTTTGCCTACGTCCATGCTAAGGATATAGAACTGCTGAATATGAGGCTCATATATATTTCGAAGATGAACGGTAAGAGTCCTGATTCCATTAAAGAAAGGTTGCGTGAGACATATGCGTAAAAAGATTGCGATAATAGGAGACAGAAATAGCGTACTTGCGTTCAAGTGCTTGGGGGTGGAGGTTTTTACTCCGGACGGCAAGGATGAGATAAGAAATACCATAGATACTTTGGCCGATGAGGACTACGGAATCATATTGATCACTGAGCAGATGGCGGATTTAGTGCAGGATACAATAGCACGATATGACAGCGCAGTGACACCGGCTATCACATTGGTACCCAGCAACAAGGGTTCGCTGGGAGTCGGGCTTGAGCGCATAGATAAAAATATAGAAAAAGCAATAGGATCCAGTATAGTTTAGGAAAGAGAGGCATATTTTGAAAACCGGTAAGATTATAAAGGTGGCAGGACCTCTGGTAGTTGCAGAGGGAATGGAAGAAGCGAACGTGTATGATGTAGTATACGTTTCGGATAACAAGTTGATCGGTGAAATCATTGAAATGCGAAAAGATAGAGCTTCTATTCAGGTATATGAAGAGACGTCCGGCATAGGCCCGGGGGAGCCTGTATACACTACCGGACAGCCCCTATCTATAGAGCTCGGGCCGGGTCTGCTTGAAGGAATGTTTGACGGTATTCAAAGGCCACTAAATGTACTTAAGGATAAGTCGGGTGATTTCTTGATAAAGGGTATCGAGGCGTTGGCGCTCGACAGAGAAAAGGTGTGGCATTTTACACCGGTTGCGAAGGCCGGCGATGTGCTTGAGGCAGGTGATGTCATAGGAATAGTCAAGGAAACGGAAATAGTAGACCACAAGATAATGGTACCTTTCGGTAAGGGCGGAGAAGTCATTTCAATCACCGAAGGAGACTACAAGGTAGAAGATGTCGTATGTAAAATAAAGGGTGAAAACGAAGAGCACGAGCTCACACTGATGCAAAAATGGCCGGTTCGTAA
This sequence comes from Eubacterium saphenum ATCC 49989, assembly GCA_000161975.1. Classification (GTDB taxonomy): domain Bacteria; phylum Bacillota; class Clostridia; order Peptostreptococcales; family Anaerovoracaceae; genus Eubacterium_N; species Eubacterium_N saphenum. The sequence goes on along the minus strand of GG688422.1, from coordinate 545,683 downwards.
GGGAAGGCCTTATAAAAAGAAATTGGATCCGGACATTCCGTTGGTTACGGGACAAAGGGTAATAGATACGTTCTTCCCTGTTGGAAAAGGTGGTACGGCAGCTATACCGGGACCGTTCGGCTCGGGTAAAACGGTGGTACAGCATCAGCTTGCAAAGTGGGCGGACGCTGAGATAGTGATCTATGTAGGTTGCGGAGAACGTGGAAATGAGATGACGGACGTACTCATGGAGTTCCCGGAGCTTGAGGATCCTAAGACCGGAGCATCGCTCATGAAGAGGACGGTGCTCATAGCAAATACTTCAAACATGCCGGTAGCGGCGCGTGAAGCATCCATATATACAGGAATCACATTAGGTGAGTATTTTAGAGATATGGGTTATTCCGTGGCGATGATGGCGGATTCCACATCGAGATGGGCAGAGGCGCTTCGTGAAATGTCCGGAAGACTTGAAGAGATGCCGGGCGATGAAGGTTATCCTGCATACCTCGGTACACGTGTTGCAGACTACTATGAAAGATCGGGAAAGGTGATAGTTAACGGTTCTAAGGATGAAGAAGGAGCATTAACACTCATCGGAGCTGTATCGCCTGCCGGTGGAGATATTTCAGAGCCCGTATCTCAGGCAACGCTGAGAAATGTAAAGGTATTCTGGAAGCTCGACTATGCGCTTTCATATGCCAGACATTTCCCGGCTATAAACTGGATAGATTCGTACTCGCTATATCAAGATAAGATGGATAAGTATTTCGATAAAAATGTAAGTGATACCTTCTCCGGTAACAGACTGAGAGCTGCGAGAATCTTGCAGGAAGAGGCTTCACTTCAGGAAATTGTAAGGCTTGTAGGTAAGGATTCACTTTCAGAACCCGACCAGCTAAAGCTTGAAATTGCAAAGTCCATAAGGGAGGACTTCCTGCAACAGAATGCCTTTCATGATGTAGACACATTCTGTTCGCTTGAAAAACAGTTTAAGATGCTGTCCATCATACTAGGATTTTACGATAAAGGACTCAAGGCCATTGAGGATGGTGTGTATGTAAACGAGATTACATCCGTACCGTCTCTTGAAAGGCTAGGAAGAATGAAGGAAATCCCTGAGGATAAGATAGCTGAAATAGATGAGCTTAAGAAAAACATTTATGCAGAAATAGATGCGCTTGCAGGAAAGAGAGGGCAGATAGATGCTTAAGGAATATAAGAGCGTAAGCGAGGTTGTCGGTCCTCTAATGATAGTAGAGGGCGTTGAGGGTGTAAAATACGACGAACTTGTAGACATCAAGATGCAAACGGGAGAAAGAAGGCGAGGCAAGGTACTCGAAATAGATGCCGACAGGGCAATGGTGCAGGTATTTGAAGGTTCGTCGGGAATAAATCTTCCGGATACCACGGTGAGATTCTTGGGACATCCACTGGAGCTCGGTGTTTCTGAAGATATGATAGGACGTGTATTCGATGGCCTTGGAAGACCTATAGACGACGGCCCTAAGCTTGTGCCGGACATGAAGATGGATATTAACGGTGCGCCGATAAATCCGGTATCAAGGGACTATCCGTCAGAGTTTATCCAGACAGGGATATCTTGTATAGATGGACTCAATACCTTGGTAAGAGGACAGAAGCTGCCTATATTCTCAGGTTCCGGTTTACCGCACAACAACGTTGCGGCTCAGATTGCAAGACAGGCACAGGTATTGGGACAAAATGAGAAATTCATGGTGGTGTTTGCCGCTATGGGTATAACGTTTGAAGAATCAAAGTTCTTTGTAGATAATTTAACGGAAACCGGAGCAATAGACAGATCGGTATTGTTCATAAATCTTGCAGACGACCCTGCGATAGAACGAATAGCAACACCTAAGATGGCTTTGACATGTGCTGAGTACTTCGCATTTGAAAAGGGTATGCAGGTGCTTGTAATAATGACGGATATCACGAATTATGCAGATGCTCTTCGTGAGGTGTCAGCTGCACGTAAGGAAGTACCGGGAAGAAGAGGTTATCCGGGATATCTATATACGGATCTTGCTGGAATGTATGAAAGAGCCGGTAAGATTTCAGGAAAGCCGGGGTCAATCACTCAGATTCCGATACTTACAATGCCTGAAGACGATATTACCCATCCTATTCCTGACCTTACAGGATATATCACGGAAGGGCAGATAATCCTTTCAAGAGAACTTCACAAGAAGGGGAATAACCCGCCTATAAATATTGTTCCATCCCTTTCAAGGCTTAAGGATAAGGGAATAGGTGAAGGCAAGACACGTGAAGACCATGCGGATACGATGAACCAGATATATGCAGCCTATACTGCGGGATTGCAAGCGAGAGAACTTGCCGTAATATTGGGTGATTCCGCCCTTTCAGAATCTGACAAAGCATTTTCAAAGTTTGCGGAAGAATTTGACAACCAATATGTAAATCAAGGTTATAATACAAACAGAAGCATCGAAGAAACTTTGAATTTAGGATGGAAGCTTCTCGAACTCATACCTAGACACGAACTTAAGAGAATAAAAGAACAGCATATCGATAAATATCTCGGCAAAGTATAAGGGAAAACAAAAATTCATAAGGAAGGTATATTCAAATGGCTAAATTGCAGGTAACCCCTACAAGAATGAATCTAACAGAGCTTAAGGCTCAGCTTGTAAAGAGCAAGCGTGGGCATAAGTTGCTTAAGGATAAGCAGGATGAGCTTATGAGGCGTTTTATAGATTTGATATCTGAAAACAGACGTCTTCGAAAAGAAGTGGAACAGGAGATGGGAAGCGCATTTGCGGCGTTTTTGGTGGCTTCTGTAGTTACCACTCCTAAGATGCTTGCAGAGGCTGTAAGTTTTCCTAAGGCGGATGTACAGCTTGATATCAGTTCTGAAAATGTCATGAGTGTAATGGTTCCTAAGATGGAAATCAGTAAAAGCGATCTGGGGAATCAGGATGCAGAGCACGATGTGTATCCATATGGTTATACCTTTACGTCTGCGGAATTGGATAAGGCCGTAGACGGACTCGACAAGGTGCTCGATAAGCTTATAAGGCTTGCGGAAATAGAAAAAACTTGCCAGTTGCTCGCAGATGAACTTGAAAAGTCAAGGCGAAGGGTAAATGCATTGGAATACAGGATGATACCTGACCTGGAAGAGACTATCAGGTTTATCATGCTTCGTTTGGACGAAAACGAAAGAGCTACCATCACAAGGCTCATGAAGGTCAAGGATATAATTTCCAAGGCCGAAGAAGCACAATCCGAGTAATGAGCATATATTTACGATGCTCTGCAGGTATATTTCCTTTGGTGGCGGACTCGGGAACCATTGTGCTATAATGGATTCCGGAGAATTTTAATTATGCTGTAAGCATGCTGCTTTAGAGAATAGGAGATGAGATGTGCGGGTTTGTGGGCTTTATAAGTAAGGATGTAAATGATCCCGGAGTGCTTAGGGCTATGACCGAGATGATCAGTCACAGGGGACCTGACAGCGACGGCTTTTTTGAAGAAGGTTCTGTGCATTTCGGGTTTAGAAGGCTTTCCATAATAGATTTAGAATCGGGTTCACAGCCCATCATCGCAAGTACGGGAAATGCCGTGATCGTATTTAACGGCGAAATATATAACTATCAGGATATAAAAAAAGATTTGCTGAAGACCGGTTATGAATTTAAGACGGATACGGATAGCGAAGTCATAATTGCAGGATACGAACGGTACGGCATAGATGAGCTTCTTTCAAAGCTTCGAGGCATGTTCGCATTTACGATTTATGATAAAAAGAAGGATATCATAGTAGGGGCGAGAGATCACTTCGGAATAAAGCCTTATTATTACAGTAAACAGGGTGATGATTTTTTGTTTGGCTCTGAAATTAAAGCTTTTTTAAGGTATCCGAAATTTAAAAAAGAGATAAATACAAGAGCCTTAAAGCATTATTTGGTATTTCAGTACAATCCTCTTGATGAAAGCTTTTTTAAGGGAGTAAATAAGTTGCGTCCGGGGCATTACTACACTTATGAAGATGGTAAGATGGACATTAAAAAGTATTTTGACCTCGTACTCGATTACCAAGATATGTCGCTTGATGACTCTATAGAAAGAATTGATAAGGCCGTGAGTGAATCAGTAAAATATCATCAGATCAGCGATGTGGAGGTGGGAGCGTTTTTATCGGGCGGTGTAGATTCCAGCTTTGTTGTGAGCAAGAGCAGACCTGAGAAAACATTTTCCGTAGGCTTTGAAAACGACGGCTTTGATGAAACCGTATATTCAAAGGATCTTTCAAAGAGGCTTGGAATAAAAAATTTTTCCAAGATGATATCGCCTGATGAATTTTTTGAAGGCATAGATAAGGTGCAGTATTATTCGGATGAACCCCACGCAAACCTTTCATCGGTGGCGCTTTACTTTTTAGCAAGGCTAGCGAGGGAACATGTCAAGGTCGTACTTTCAGGTGAAGGTGCGGATGAGCTCTTTGCAGGGTACAATGATTATGAAGTGCCGTTTTTACATAAACTATACAAATTATTGCCGTTTTGTTTGAGACACAAACTCTATGATATGAGCAAGGATAAGCAGCATTTCAGAGGGCGCACGATCATTATGAAATACGGAGAAAAGCCGGAGCTCTCATATATAGGGCAGGCAAATGTTATGTCTGATGATGAGGCTAACGATATATTAAAGAATAGATACAAAAATGATGAAAAGGCAAGTGACCTCACAGCAAAATATTATGACAAGGTAAGGGATATGGATGATGCTTCCAAGATGCTCTTCCTCGATATGAATATGTGGATAGTTGATGATATATTGCTAAAGGCAGATAAGATGACGATGGCAAATTCTTTGGAGCTCAGAGTGCCGTTCCTCGATAAGGAAATGTGGGATTTAGCAAGGAAGATTCCTATAAAGCACAAGATGGCAAAATCTACGACCAAGTATGCGTTCAGAAAGGCTGCCGAGCGAATCATTCCAAAGGGATGGTCTCGCAGGCGTAAAGCAGGATTTATGGTGCCGTTTGTGAGTTTTATAAAGGAAGAAAAGTATTACAAGATGGTCAAGGAGATGTTTGCCAAGCCGTTTGCAGCTGAATTTTTTGACAGCGAAAAAATAAATGAACTTCTCGACATGCATTATAAGGGGCTTCAAAATACCGGACGTAAGGTGTATAACATCTATACCTTCCTCGTATGGTATGAACAGTATTTCGTGAATGAGATACCTCAATAATATGATGGGTTCTGTTATAGATCAGTGAGGTATGGGCGGTATTTTGTAGGTGAGGCGCAAATTATTCTGTAAAATGATTGACAGGTACAGCTTGCGTTTGCTAGAATATTGCTATTGCGAGTGAATGAAATTTATATATAGATCGGGAGGATAAGAAATGGCAGTACCTAAGAGAAAAACATCAAAGGCAAAGAGAGACTCTAGAAGAGCACAAAATATGAAAAAAACGGTATCCGGCATCAGCATTTGTCCTAAATGCAAGGAGCCTAAGTTACCGCACAGAGTATGTCCGACATGCAATACCTATGACGGTAAGAGCATTGTAAAAGAAGAAGCGTAGCTTGCAGCTGTGTTTTATATTTTTAAAAACCGCCGTATGGCGGTTTTTTCAATATTGTAGAGAATATAGTAGGGTTAATGTAATAAATCTAATATTGAAATGTATGTGGTAGATAATGGGTTTAAGGTTAAGATGGCTAAAAACAACATGGTAGCACATTTTTTTCATAAATAAATTCATAGTGACTTAACGTTGTGAAGGTTAAAATACAACGGTAAATCGTGTGATTAAAATAGGCAGGTGGATATGGAAGATGTAAAAAAAGAAATTCAGATGTCTGAAAGCTTTAGAGTGGCATCTTTGTTAGCCGTGTGCGGAGGGATCCTGGATGCATATAGCTATCTCTGTAGAGGCGGTGTGTTTGCAAATGCCCAAACCGGAAATATAGTTCTGGTGGGCATGAATGCGGCGCATGGAAATTTTAGGGGAGCGCTTTCAGCGGCTATACCGGTCGCAGCATTTATGCTGGGCATACTTATCACGGAGAGCATGCGAAACAAATTTAAGACTGAAGATGCACAGCTACTGCATTGGCGCCACCTCATGCTGACACTCGAGATAGGCTTGCTTGCTCTTGCCGCCTTCATTCCTATAGGCAAGTGGAATAGCGCTGTAAACGTCATCATAGCCTTTGTGTGTGCTATGCAGGTGCAGACGTTTAAAAAGGTGAGGGGGCATTCATATGCCTCGACCATGTGTACCGGAAACTTGAGAAGGGGGACGGAGGCTCTGTGTTCATACAAGAGAACCGGAGATAAGGAAGCCAGACATCGAGGTCTTTGTACGTTTGGAGTGATATTGTCATTCATACTTGGTGCGGTTGTGGGTTCTTTGATAGCGTCGTATTTCCCGAAGTTTACGCTCATAGTGGCAATCGCAATTTATCTCATAGCCTTCCTTGTGATGACAAGTCGCCATAAATAAAAATGTGCGGAAATATGGTATAATTAATTAATGCCTAAAGGGTTTATTCAAGAGCTCTTTGTAGGCGCTAATTTATTTTTTATATAATATCGGGAGGAATTATGGAGGACTTTTTTAAGTTAAAAGAGCATGGCACGAATGTCAAGACCGAAGTGGTCGCAGGTATTACCACGTTCTTATCGATGGTGTACATTCTAGCTGTAAATCCAAGCATATTGTCCGCTACGGGGATGGATCCCAGAGCAATTTTCACAGCTACATGCGTTGCATCGGCTGCAGGTACATTAATGATGGCGTTTCTGGCTAATTATCCTATAGCGCTGTCGTCCGGAATGGGGCTGAATGCGTATTTTGCGTTTGAAGTATGCTCGAGGCTCGCGCAACAGGGAATCCAAGATCCGTATAAAGTTGCGCTTGCGGCGGTCTTTGTTGAAGGTATTATTTTCATAATCTTATCTTTTTTCAAATTCAGAGAAACGCTTGTAAACGAGGTTCCAAAAAATTTAAAACTCGGCATTACAGTGGGCATAGGGCTCTTCATAACGCTTGTAGGCTTTAAAGGCGCAGGCATCGTAGCGGCTAATAAGGATACTCTTGTGAGCCTTGGCAGCGTAAAATCTCCTCAATTGGTTTTGGCGTTTGTGGGCTTGCTGTTTATCGCCGTGCTTCATCACTACAAGGTTAAGGGTTCAATACTTTGGGGAATATTACTCACATGGGGACTCGGCATGATAGCCGAAAAGGCAGGATGGTATGTTGTGGACGTTCAAAACCAAGTGTTTTCATTGATTCCCGACTTTAAGCATGGATTGGTTCCTGCGGCTCCACATGTTGCAGCCTTTGACTTCAGCTTTATAGCCAATAATTTCATATCGTTTATGGTGGTCGTATTCTCATTCCTGTTTGTCGATTTATTCGACACGGTAGGCACCGTAATCGGAGTGGCTCATAAGGGTAATCTGCTTGATAAGGACGGAAAACTTCCGAAGGTTGGAAGAGTGCTTCTTGCAGATGCGCTAGGTACATGTTTCGGTGCCGTAATGGGTACTTCCACCGTTACAAGCTATGTGGAATCGAGTGCCGGCGTTGCGCAAGGCGGAAGAACCGGGCTTACATCGGTTGTTACGGCTGTGTTATTCATAGCTTCGCTTGTGTTATCTCCTATATTTGTAGCCATACCGGCGTTTGCGGTAGCTCCTGCGCTGATTTTTGTAGGACTTCTCATGATGGGCGCCGTGACGCATATGGACTTAAGCGATGATGCGGCAGGTATGGTGAGCGGCTTTCTTGCGATAGTGATGATGCCGTTTACATATTCAATTGCAAACGGAATAATGTTCGGATTGCTGGCGTTTATAATAATTAGAGTGTTCCAGAAGAAGGCAAGGGAGATCCACCCTGTAATGTGGGTGAGTGGAGCGCTATTTTGCTTAAATATAGTAAAGCTCATTTATGAATCCAAGTAGATGCGAAGGTGAATTTAAAATGGCGGAATACGAAATAGAAATAGCGGGAATTAAGAGAAAGTTACCTTTATACAAGGTGGACGACGATGTGCAGATAGCTGCATTTATACTTTTCGGAGATGTGGAAATCACAAAGGTGGCAGCTACGGAATTACTTTCGAAGGCTCCTGAATTTGACCTCATCCTCACAGCTGAAGCAAAGAGCATACCCTTGGTGTATGAGATGTCGCGACAGTCTGAAAACAAAGACTACGTGGTAGCGAGAAAGGGCAAGAAGGTATATATGACGGAGCCTCTGGATGTAACGGTTGAATCCATTACAACGCAAAAGGAGCAGCACCTCTATCTTGGGCAAGAGGATATGGATAAGCTTAAGGGGAAAAATATACTAATAGTAGACGATGTGATAAGCACGGGCGAATCACTCAAGGCTCTTGAGAAGATTGCAAACGAGGCGGATGCCAATGTTACCGCCAAGATGTCAATACTGGTAGAGGGCGATGCTATAGATAGGGACGACGTTATTTCATTGTCAAAGTTATATTTATTCGATGGAGAAGGAAACATTAAGGGCTAATGTAGCCCTTATTTGGAAGCGTATCGAAGTGGTCATAACGAGCCGCACTCGAAATGCGGTAGCCCTTTCGGGCACGTGGGTTCGAATCCCACCGCTTCCGCCAATTTAATAAATAATACCGTCGTTTAAAGTCCGGTCAGATCTTAAGTTTAGAAGCCAAAATTATGTTGTATCAGAATATTTCTCGAAATATAATATATGTCTTTACACTTAAGAAGAAAAGGAGTTAATAGAAGGTGAGTGGGCTTGTGTTTTGGAGGCAAATACTATAGAATATATTGGTAAATTTTAGAGTATGCAGTAGGAGGAAGCAGTATAGAGATACTTAAGAGAATTGAACAATCGTATAAAATTAATCCTGAAAAAATTGCTTTTCATTCCAGAGAAGGCGAGATTACATATAAGGAATTATGGGAAAAATCGGATAAATTGGCTACTTGGATAGTAGGTAAAAAAGGTGAAGATCTTACTCCCATAGTTGTATACGGTCATAAATCTCCGTTTATGCTCGTTTGCTTTTTGGCCTGTGTGAAGGCGGGAAGGGCATATTGTCCGGTGGATTTGTCCATGCCACACGAGAGGATCGCAGCCATAATTAAAAAAGTAGGTAACGATATAGCGTTTGCGACGGAAGAAATACCTTACGAAGTCGAAGAGGCGAAGCTCGTAGACTTCATATCTACAAATGAGATAATTGATGATGCTTGTTGTGAGAGCAGTAAACACGGAACAACCCCCGGTGCAGGTTCTAAGAAGCGATGTGGCGTGAGTGCAGAAAAAATAGGTAGTGACTACTGGGTAAAGGACGATGATGTTTTTTACATAATATTTACGTCAGGAAGTACGGGAGAGCCTAAAGGAGTCAAGATATCGGCGGCATCGCTAGAAAGCTTTGTGGGCTGGATGGCAGGCATCGCAGGTGAAGACGGCGGTACTTTTTTAAATCAGGCGCCTTTCTCATTCGATCTTTCGGTTATGGATCTGTATACATCTCTTTGCACAGGAGGTACGCTTAAGAGCATAGATAAGGAGCTCCAAAGCGATTTTAAGAGTCTTATGGAATATTTAAAGGACGCGAATATAAACTATTGGGTATCTACACCTTCCTTCGTGGATCTTTGCTTTACAGAACCGCTATTTAACGGAGAGATATTAAGTGATATTAAAAAATTCCTTTTTTGTGGTGAAAAGCTTACGAAGGAAACGGCTGCAGAGCTTTTTGAAAGATTTAAAAATGCAGAAATAATAAACACGTACGGTCCCACAGAAGCAACCGTTGCGGTCACTTCAATAAAGATAGAAAAAGAAATGTTAAATATTTCACGTGACCTACCGATAGGAGTTCCAAAGCTTGGCACGGAGCTTCGAGTAATAGATGAGAGTTTAAAAGAGGTAGACCCGCCTCAAAAGGGTGAACTAATGATAGTAGGAGATACCGTGAGCCTCGGTTATTTTAACGACGAAGAGAAAACGTCCAAAGTGTTTTCTGAGCTTGAAATCGACGGCAAAACGATGCGAGCATATAGGACGGGCGATGAAGGCTATATCGAAGATGACGGGAATTATTATATTACGGGGAGAATAGACCAGCAAATAAAATTGCACGGTTACAGAATAGAGCTCGGTGATATAGAGCAAAATCTTTTAAAGATAGACGGCATCAGCGGGGCGGCTGTGTTGCCAAAGGAAATTGAAGGAAAGATAAAGCATTTGGTAGCCTTCATTGTAAAGAAAGGCAGTAGCGGTGATTTCAGCGAGCGAAAAATGGTAAAGACAGAGCTTAAAAACATGCTCCCTGCTTACATGGTGCCTAAGAAAATAGAATTTGTAAGTACTTTACCCCTTACGGGTAACGGTAAGCTTGATCGTAAAAAGCTAAGGGAGATGGTGTAGTGGAACTGTTCAGCGGCGTAATATTTTTCTTAAGTCTCGCAGCGGCTGCTATACCTGCGTTTATACTCGGAAGAAGGCAGATAAAGCTTAAGTATTACAGCTTTGTGGTGTCGCTCGTGTTTATTTATTTCGCTATGAGTACGAGGCCTGCAGCGCTTGTATATTTGGGTTTGTATTGCATTTTGCAGTACATCATAGTGCAGGTTTTTGCATACAGAAGGAGGAAGCTCGGCAAGTCGGGATTGGCATATTTCATAGCCATAGTACTTTCACTGGCTCCGCTCGCTACTTATAAAATCCTTGAGGCGGGAGCGAATCCATATAAGATATTCGCCTTCCTCGGCATCTCATATCTTACATTTAAGAGTTTACAAATAATTATAGAGATTCATGACGGACTGATAGAAAAGGTAAAAACGTTTGATTTCTTCTATTTTCTGCTGTTTTTTCCTGCGCTCATTTCAGGGCCCATAGACAGGAGCAGGCGCTTTAACGAGGACATCAATACAGTGATGTCCAAGGAGGAGTATACTGAACTTTTCGGTGACGGACTGTTAAAGATATGCAAGGGACTCTTTTATAAGTTCGTGCTTGCAACGGCATCTTTTCAGCTGATAACAATACTTGGCTCGGATGATGACTGGGTATCAATGCTCATAAACATGTATTCTTATGGCATATACCTCTTCTTTGATTTTGCGGGATACAGCCTTATGGCTATCGGCGTGAGCAATCTGTTTGGCGTCAAGACACCTGTAAACTTCAATAAGCCTTTTATCAGCAAGGATATCAGAGAGTTTTGGGACAGGTGGCACATCACTCTTTCATATTGGTTTAGAGATTATGTTTTCTCAAGGATCACGATGCGATTTGTGAGGAACAAATGGTTTAAGAGTAAAATCACCACATCGTCTGTAGGATTTATAATAAATATGACTATAATGGGTATTTGGCACGGTTTATCGCTTCATTATATATTGTATGGTGTATATCATGGAATATTGCTGGCTCTTACAAACTGGTATCAGAAGAAATCGAAGTTCTATAAGAAAAATAAAAAGAAAAAGTGGTTTATTGCGCTGCAAACTTTTGTTACAATAAATCTTGTTATGTTTGGCTTTTTCATTTTCTCCGGCAGATTCACGGAAATTATGGGATGGTCGTGGGAAATACTGCTAAACTGGATAAAGCATATATAGAGAATACGGAGGAAGATCATGGAAGAGAAGTTGTTAGATATTTTAGCCGAGATTTGTGGCGATGACATCGTAAAGGAAGATAGAGATATAAACATAGTAGAAGAAGATCTTATGGATTCATTGGATTTTACGGAGTTGCTGGTAGAAATAGAAGCGAATTTCGGGGTTTCTATACCTCCTACAGAGGTTACGAGAGAGGATATGGATACACCTAACAAGATTATTGCGCTTATAAAATCCAAGCAATAGAGGAACTTATGAAGAAAATTCTGGCATTCCTAACAAGTCTATTAATCTTGTGCCTTATAGTTGCACTTCTTCACGAATTCCTGCCGAAAAGCTCACTTGTAAATAACAGAGAATTCGGCGGGTGGTGCAGCATGTATAAAGATATGTCCGCAAGGGCTATAGGGCAAAACATGCAGGAGGATTCCATGTTGGTTATGGGGTCTTCCGAGTTTGACCATGGACAGAAAGAATTTTATCATCCGAGGAACTTTTTTAGGAATACGAATTTTTCTCCCATGATAGTAGGGAGCGCATATAATCAAAGCCTAAACCATGCGATTACCATGGGAGCTATAGCGCCTTATGCGGCAAACAATAAAGCCGTATTGTTGTTGTCCATGCCTTGGTTTTATCCAAAAGGGGTGCCTCCGCAGAAGTTTGCGTGGAGATTTTCAGAAGGGACCTTCAATACCTTCCTCCAAAATGAAGATATTCCATTTAAGTTAAGAAAAAATGTAGCGAAAAGAGTTCTTAAACTGCTGAAGAAGGGTGATCCTCAGATGGAATACAATGCGAGGGTGGCGTACAAGGTACTTATGCAGAAAAAATCCAGTAAATTCGAGAAGGTGTATTTTAATGTGAGGAGCACATTCGTAGCGGATAGAGAGACGGTCTCGGTGATGACGGATATGTTTCGTGCAGGTATAAAACCACAGGACAGGTATAAGATATACAAGAAGAAAATAAAAAAAGCTGAGTGGCGAAGGGTCATAAACAAGGCAAGCCGTGAGAGTTACGACTATAATAACAAGTACAATATGGATAATAAATTCTGGAAGTATATTTACTCCAGAAAGGAGCCTTTGATAAAGAATGCGCACAGGAGAAAGAACTTTAAGAAGTCGCCGGAATTTAAAGATTTTATCTATTTTCTTAAGATCTGCAAGGCTACTAAGATAAGGCCGCTCATCGTGATGCTGCCTGTAAACGGCAAGTGGTACGATGTTGCGGGGCTAAAAAAGAGCAGGCGTGACAGATACCAAAGGAAGATACGAAAGATATGCAAAAAGTATAAGGTGAAGGTAATTGATTTTAAGAAATACGATTACAAGCCAAATATAATAAAGGACGTAGTGCACATTTGGAAGGAAGGATGGCTTAGGGTAAATGAAAAAATTTATAGATATTATATGCAAGGTTAAGTCACACGGCTTTGTAGAGTATTTAAAATACGTGGGTATCTTTTCATTCCTTATAATAGGGGTTTATGTGTTTATGCTTTTTGCAGGGATGGCTACCACCTCAGGCTTCACATATGCGGAATTTTAACGAAGGACGCGGATAGGGATATAAGGTGTTGACAGGGCGCCTGAGGTTATAATATAATAACTGCATGAAATAAATGCGGTTATTTTTTTATTATTGCTGCAATAAACGGTAATCTTTAATGAAATACAATTTCATTTGAGGAAGCGAATGCGGCAGAAGGAGGTAGAAGGTATGGAGAAAGGAAAGAACAAATCCCTGCTAAAAAGAGTGAAGCCGTATATGGGAAAGCGTGCAGGGTTTCCATATATTGCTATAGCCTTAGGGGCTATTTCATCGGTGCTGCTCATAGTGCCGTTCTTGTATGTCTATAAGATCGTAAGGTTGCTCATATTGGAGGATTTCAATTTGGTGCAGGATCAAATCAAGTCATATGCGATGTATGCAATGGGATTTATGATAGCGTACATAATAGCGTATTTTGCAGCGCTTATGTTTGCGCATTTTGCAGCGTTTAAGGTGGAAATAAACATACAGAAAACGGCCTTTAAGAGGCTTATGAATATGCCTCTTGGATACTTTGATGTACACGAAACGGGAGCTATACGAAAGACGATTAATGACGGAGCGGCGACCACTCATGAATTTTTTGCGCATCAATTGCCGGATCTCGGGGCATCTATCGTGGGAGTAATCGCAACCATTGTGATAATACTCTATACTGATTGGAAACTCGGTATAATCTGTCTCTTGCCGCTGGTACTCGGGATGCTGGGAATGAGTATTCTCATGAAGCTTGTATCTAAGGACTTCATGAAGCAGTATATGGATTCGCTTGAAGAGATGAGCGGGCAGGCTACGGAATATATCAGGGGTATGCCGGTCATCAAGACGTTCGGGCAAAGTATATATAGCTTCAGGTTGTTTTACAAGATGATATCGAATTACACGGAAAAGGTGGTAGCCTATACAAAATCGTGGAAGCATTCATATACAATTTATACGGTGCTTATGAGCGCTATACCGCTCTTCTTAGTACCTGTAGTCATATATATGATGGAAGGGAGTGCAAATCCGCTGATACTTATAGTGGACTTTATCTTGTTCCTATTGCTGGCACCGAATATCACAATATTTACGATGCGCAGCATGAATGTGAACCAGATTCAGCTTCAGACGATGAACGCATTGGATAAGATAGATGAAGCCCTCACATATGACGATATGAAAGAAGAAGCGGCAGGCTACGATAAGAATACGCAGAAGTTCGACAGCTTGGAATTTGACAAAGTATCGTTTGCATATAATAAAGAAGATAAGGATGTGCTCCATGATATCAGTTTTAAATTGAATACAGGCGAACATCTTGCGCTTGTAGGAAATTCAGGAAGCGGTAAAACCACCATAGCAAGGCTATGCGCAAGGTTTTGGGATGCCGGAAGCGGTAGCGTTAAGGTAGGCGGAATGGATATTAGAAGCATTCCGAAAAAGGACCTAATGGACAACATATCCTTTGTGTTTCAAAACAGCTATATGTTTGAAGGAACGCTACGTGAAAACATAGTTTTCGGACAGGAGAATGTATCGGAAGAAGCCTTGAATGCAGCCATAGACAAGTCAAGGTCACGTGAAATCGTAGACAAGCTGCCGGACGGCCTCGATACGGTGCTCGGATCAAAGGGTACGTATCTTTCCGTTGGAGAAAAGCAGAGGATAGCTCTTGCAAGAGCATTTATAAAGGATGCTCCTATAATAATTTTGGATGAGGCGACGGCGTTCGCAGACCCTGAAAACGAAGAGCAGATATTGGCAGCTCTGTCCGATTTAAAGGCAGGTAAGACCACGATAATGATAGCTCACAGGCTGAACAGCGTTAAAGGTATGGATAGAATCCTCGTTATAGAAGAAGGCAGGATCACAGAAGACGGGTCCTTCAATGCTCTGATAGAGAAAGATGGAAGGTTTAAGGCGATGTGGGATGAGTATGTGAGCACGATTGCATGGACTGTAGGTTCGAGCAAAAATACAGGAAAGGAGGCAGAGTAATGATTAAGTATTTCATGAAAAAATTCAGAATTTCTGAATCAGGGGCAAAAAATCTTATGAAGGGCGGCATAAATTCGGCAGTGCTGGATATTATTAAGATTGCTCCGGTTATAATGGCGTTTATGTTTTTAGACGAATTTTTAAATCCTTTCTTAAGCACGGGGGTAATGCCTACAGGCAGTATTCAAAAGTATGTAGTGGTAGGAATAGGGATATGCATAGTATTTTATTTTGTAGCTCTTAAAGCATACAACAGCACCTATGTGGCTATTTATTCTGAAAGTAAAAATACGAGGATAAATCTTGCAGAAACACTTAGAAAGCTCCCGCTATCGTTTTTTGCAAAAAGAGATGTTGCGGATCTTGCAGCTACAATAATGTCGGATGTAACCATAATAGAGCAGCTATTCTCACATAATATGCCTCAGCTCATAGGGTCTATCATAAGTACGGCACTTTTTGTGATTATGATGCTGGTATATAATTTCAAGCTTACCCTTTCACTGATTGTAGTTGTGCCAATAGCGATTTTATGTTTTGCGCTGGCATTAAATTGGATGAAAAGAGGTTCTAAGGAGCTTACAAACATACAGATAAGCATTCATAACGAGGTGCAGGAGTGTTTGGACGGTGTCTATGAAATTAAGTCATATAATAGAGAAGAAGATTTTTCAAAAAAAGTTGACAAAAAGCTTGATAAATATGAAAAAAGGCTCGGACAACTTGAGCTTTGGGGCGGATGTATAGTAAATGCGTCTTCTGTAATTTTAAAGCTCGCTTTAATTACGGTAACGTTTGTGGGTATTCATCTTGTAGCGCAGGGTGAAGCGACGCTATTTGAGCTTATAGTCTATATTATAATAGCGGGGAGGATATTCGATTCCATATTGCTTGTACTTACGAATTTGGCTCTCATGCTTGTTATAAATGCGAGGACTGAAAGGTTGGCCGGCGTGCTGGATGTGAAGCAGCAAACGGGACGTGAAGATTTCAATCCAAGTAATTTTGATATTGAATTTAAGGATGTGAAATTTGCTTATGAAGAAGATAAGGAAACCATAAAGGATGTTTCATTTACGGCAAAACAGGGTGAGGTAACAGCATTGATAGGACCTTCGGGCGGTGGTAAGAGTACCATCGCAAAATTGGCTGCGAGGTTTTGGGATATTCAGGATGGTAAGATTACCATAGGCGGAGAAGATATTTCGGAAATTGATCCCGAGGCTTTATTGAAGCATTTTTCTATAGTTTTCCAGGACGTTACGTTATTCGATAACAGTATATTGGAGAATATAAGGGTCGGCAAAAAAGATGCTACGGATGAAGAGGTATTGGCAGTTGCAAAGCTTGCAGAATGTGATGAGTTTGTAAATAAGCTTGCGGATGGCTACAATACTCAAGTTGGAGAAAACGGCGCAAGACTCTCAGGAGGCGAGAGACAGCGTATTTCAATAGCGAGAGCAATGCTTAAGGATGCGGAGATAATACTTTTGGATGAGGCTACCGCATCGCTCGATGCCGAAAATGAGAGCAAAATACAGAAAGCACTCAGCAGGCTCATAGAGAATAAGACGGTCGTTATAATTGCGCATAGGATGAGAACGGTAAAAAATGCCGATAAACTTGTTGTGATATCTGACGGCAAGATCGTAGAAAGCGGAGTGCCTGAAGAGCTGCTTTCGCATGATAGTTTCTTCAGCAAAATGAGCAAGAAGCAGAGCATGGCGGTCTAAGAAAGCCACTGCCTACATTTGCGGAAAAGTGGTTGACTACACTTTTCGATATATTTATTTCCCGGTTTTAGGTAATAAGATTTTATTAGAGCCCCCTTTTTTTATTTTCTTGTCACATATGTATTATTACATAACACTTAAAGTACTTAGACGAAAAGGCTGATAATGGTAAGGCATACTACTATGCGGTAAAGGCTATAGATGCAGACGGAAGCTACAACGGTACCAAGGTGAAGTTTATAGGTAAGCTGTCCGATAAGCTCATGGCAGCCGGCGCAGATAAGGTTAAGACGATAAAGCTTAAGAAAGCTCCCTCACGGGAGCTTTCTTATCATTATTAAAATTTATTTTTTAAGCTGGTATTGGCGCAGTTTTTAATAGATAAGTGATTTTAAAGCGCACGCCTTAGCTCAAAGTCTAATACCATGGTCTCGGGAATACACGCAATGCTTATGAGTTATTTTGTATAAAACACATAAAAACTCTTTGCTCTCTTCTAAAATCATCGGGGGGATGCCAATTGTTTATGATAATTTCGAAATAAATGAACCTATATTTATGTATTTCACCCGCATTTCATGATATTATCATAGATATTGTATTTTGTAAGTAATAAATTTATGGAGAGTGTTGTTAGGAGGCTGGTAATGAAGAACTCAGAATTAAACAGAAAGAATGCAGGTGCTACAGGTATTGCATATAAGGCATGTGTATGGATACTTAGTATCATGCTCGTGGTGACAGGTATGGCACCGAGCTTTGCAAGGAATACAAAGGCGGGTAACGTCAGTGATATAAAGACTACACAAGCAGGAAGTGATAAGACACCTGATTCCGCTGATAAACAGCGCAAAGATAAAGCGCAGAACGTAAAAGCGTCGGATTCTAAAAATACTTCTAAAATGAATAAGGATGATAGAAAGGCGGATAGTAACAAGGAATCAAACATCAAACCGAAGCAGGTTACAACGCTAAAAGATCAAGTAGCTTCAAAGGCTCATGAGGTTGTATCTAACGGTTATTCTTCATATTATAAACACCTTCGAAAAAGCACCTCTAATTTACAACGAATAAGATCGGAAAAAGAATCAAACCTTTCTTTAAAAAACAAGGCAGTAAATTCAATCAAACAAGGAGCACCTTTTTCAAAGCTCCATAAATTTCAAAGTAAAAAGAAAGTTAAGAGTGCTTCAAAGGACAAGGATGGCGATGGAAAGAAGAATAAATTTGGTAGAAAGGGAAAAAGTAAAAAATATTATATATCCGAGGATCACAATATTTATGCTATATATGAACCGCCGGAAAATCATGCCAATTCTGCGATCACAATTCACTCAAACAAAGACCCGTATGGTAGGGCTTATTTTATTGATCGTAAAAAATTTCTAGACATGATGGAAGATGTAAACAGTAATACTCTTTTTATTGGAAATATGTATATTAAAGACAGGGTGTACTTACCGCAAAATAGTGAGATGTTATTTCAGTCGTTTACTGGAAATATAGTGAACGCCGATATGTTTGATACTAGTTTTGTAGAGAATATGTCACATATGTTTCATAACGCAAGTACTCCTGCCAGTATTGATGTATCCGGTTGGAATGTGAAAAAAGTAAAGTATACGACAAGTATGTTTGCGAATGCGGAGAGAATTGATCCGGATGTATCGAATTGGGAGATGAAAAGTTTAGGGAATGCGAACAATATGTTTAAAAACTCAAATATATCGAAAGCAGACCTCAGGCGTTGGAGTATATATGCTTTAACCCAAAATATGTTTGACGGTTGCAAAAATTTAAGATACATCAAAACTCCTGAAGGATTTAAAGCAAATATTAATAACATAAATCAGAATTTTAAAGTAATGCGACTTGAAAAGGGCTATAATCCTGTAAAAGAGCATGAATCAATAAATTTCAGTCAGAATTTTACTATTAATAGTAGCGGTAATAATAAATATGCATATAATATATATCGAAAAGACACGCATGTAGGTGTAACCTTTCGCTTTGGGAGCGCAGATACGGCGGCATACCGAAACCATGAAATAGCAGAAAAAGGCAGAACCATAAATGATACACGTGGTAGATTGCCTGAAATTGCTCCACATAAACACAAAGTAAACTTTTTGGGATGGTCTAAGAGTCAAAATGCTTCAGAATCTGATTTTAACCAACATACAATCGTGGATAAAGATATAGATGTATTTCCTGTATTTTCAAAGTTTCACTTCGAAAATGATAAATTTCCATTAAATTATGAAGACACTGTATTTGCGAAGCTAAGTGGTGACGGTAATTTGGATATAGAAACGAGCAAAAATGATGGCATGATGTATACAATAGATCGCAGGAAATGGAATGACATGGTAAAGGTAACAGGAGGTGAGTGGACAAATTCAGACTGGGGCAATTCAGTAATTACCGGGAACATAACTGTTTCGCCTTGGGTGCGTTTCCCGGAGGACAGTTCATTTTTGTTCAATAGATTTAAAGGAAACACAGTAAGATGTTGGGGTTCAGCTACGATTATAGCAGAGAATATGAACCAAATGTTTTCGGGAAGTAGAGTTCAAGTAGTAGACATGAAACACTGTGATATTAGAGACGGTGCAAAAATGTCTAATATGTTTGAAACATGCGTGTATTTAGAATGTCTTAAACTTCCTGCGGGGCTTAAAACGCTGGTAAGTGCAGCGAGAGGAAAGTTCAAGATAGTAAAGACTAAAGAGGGAGCAGAACCAACAGTAGAGCATTTTGAAAAGGAGATAAAGTACGGGTATACAATTAATGAGAGCGGCGATAGCGGTGCAGCATATAATATATATCGTACAGACAATTATGTAGGTGTAACATTTGATAAAAATAACGGAGATACTTCAGCACATAGAAATCACATAGTATTCTTAAAAGGCTTGAATATAAGGCAAGTATATGAACGCTTACCTTACCACGAGCCTAAAAAAGAACAGCATCACTTTTTAGGGTGGTCAATTAATAAACAAGCTACTAAGCCTGATTTTGATCTTGATACTGTTGTTAACAAAGATATGGTTGTGTACGCTGTGTTCAAACGATACGGATATTATTTAGATGATTTTCACAATATAGAAGCTGCGATGGGAGATGACGGCAATATAAATATCAATGTACTAAATCCAAATGGTAACAGAGATATGGACAGCTGGAAATGGGATCAATTTGTAAACGCAATGGGCGGTAACAGTTCAGTTTCACAATGGAAATACTCACCATTTGAAGGTAATATAACGGTTACCGGTGAGGTTAATTTGTTTTGGAATGCTAGTCATATGTTTTACGGATTTAAAGGGGATCTGATAGGAGCTGAAAAAATAAATACTTCAAAAACAGCGAAAATGAACTATATGTTCAATGAAACAACAAAAGCAAACCCAAACGTAACAAATTGGGATATGTCAAACGTGGAAAGTGCGCAACTTATGTTTGAGGAGGCAGCATCGGCAACTCCTGATGTATCAAAGTGGAATGTGTCAAAACTGACCAACGCGAGGAGGATGTTCAGGCAGAGCGGGATTAGAAAATTAGATCTTAGTAAATGGAACGCAAGTGCAATCAAGGAATCTTCTCATATGTTTTTGGGCTGTTACAATTTAGAGTATCTTAAAACTCCTAAGGGACTTAAGACGGACGTAGGAGAAAAAATTAATAATGATTTTAAGGTGGTAAAGCTAAAAAAAGGAAGTGAAGCTACCGTAGAGCATGAGTCTGTAAATTTAAATTCAATAATTTCTATTAATGAAAGTAACGATAAGGATGTAACATACAATATATATCGCAAAGATAAGTATGTCGGAGTAACGTTTGATAAAAACGGAGGAGACACATCAGCGTATATAAACCATCATATTGTAAAAAAGGGTCTAAGCATAAAGGATTCACAAGAAACATTGCCTGCGGAGGCACCTAAAAGGGAAGGACGAAAATTTTTCGGCTGGGCAAAGAAACAGAATATCGGGCTTGCTGATTTTAACGAAGATAGTGTTGTAAGTAATGATATTACTGTGTATGCTGCTTGGCATGGTTCTGAAATTCCACTAAATAGCTCAGGCAATGTTGAGGCTGAAATAAGAAACGATAGCAATATAACTGTTAGTGTAAAAAAATCAAATTCGGATAGAAACATCGAACGCGAAAAGTGGGAAGACATGGTAAAGGAATTAGGTGGCAAAGTATATGACAAAAAAAACTTAGATTGGAACTCTTCCTTTAAAGGAAATATAAAATTTGAGAATGAGGTGTATTTACCGGAAAATTCTTCGTCGATGTTTAAGCGTTTTCAAGGGAAGGTATTAGGAACCGCCAATTTCAATACTACACAAGTAACTACCATGGAGAAAATGTTTTATGATGCACCTTTAGCAGATCCGTATTTAACTAATTGGGATACATCAAAAGTAACAGATATATCAGGTATGTTTAAATTTGCAAGTTCAGCAAAACCGGATCCGTCTAAATGGAACACATCTAAAGTAGTTGATGTTGACCAAGCCTTTCAACGTACAGCAATAAAAAAAGCAGATCTTAGCAAATGGGATTTAAGAGCAGTTAAAAATTCTTATAGTTATGGTATGTTTTGGGGCTGTTACAATTTAGAATATCTTAAAACTCCTAAGGGACTTAAGATGGACATAGGAGGAAAAATTGATAATAATTTTAAAGTGATAAAGCTAAAAAGAGGAAGTGAAGCCACTGTAGAGCATGAGTCGATAAATTTAAAGGAAGTGACATCGATTAATAATTCAGTAGATAAAGATGCAACATATGATATATATAGAAAAGACAAGTATGCGGGAGTAACATTTGATAAAAACGGTGTAGACGCATCAGCGTTTAGAAACCACGAGATTGTAGAAAAAGGCAAGAGTATAAAGGATTCAGGTGGCAAAATGCCTGAAGACAAGCCTGAGATAACGGGTTCTAAATTCCTTGGATGGGCGAATAGTAAAACTGCCGGTGCTCCTAACTTTGATGAAAATATAACTATAAATGCTGATACTACTGTCTATTCGGTGTGGAAAAACAATACTGTTACACTTGATGGTAATGGTGGAGTATTAGCATCCGGAGCTTCTGCAAAGCTAAGTGTACCTGTAGGAGGCACAGTAAATGGACAGATTGAAACTGCAGTACAAAACAAAATATTTACAAAAGACGGTTATAGACTTATAGGGTTTTCGAGGAGCAAATTCGCTATTTTCCCTGATTATAACTCAGACAGCCAAATATATGTAGATACTACACTATACGCTGTGTATGATGAAACGAAGGATGCTACCAATGTAACAATTAAGTACACTGATGTTGGCATGGATGAAGATGAGGTTATAGGAAACGTGCCTGTCGGAAAGCCAATAGGCGCTAAGCTGGACGGACATATAAGAGAACGTGATGGGCATATCTTCTTAGGCTATTCTACGGAGAAGGGTGCTGATAAACCTAACTTCTTCAAAAAGAGTATAGTAACTGATGGTTTAGTGCTATATCCTGTATATAGGAAAACAGTAAAAGTAGATAAGGTGAAGGTAGCATTCAGGCTAAATAATGGAACGGATGAAAGTCTGAAGAGCGAAGAGGTTAATAGGCACGAGTCACTGGGCGATAAAATGCCTACTAAGGATAAGGTAGCTGAAAGAGATGGATACTTATTCATAGGATGGGCTAAGAGCAAGACTGCTAATCATCCTGACTTCTTTAGAGGCACAAAGGTTAGAGGCGATATGACAGTATATGCTGTGTGGAAGAGCCTATACGATGAAAAACTTGGTCAGGCAGTGCTTAAGGTAGCAACTAAGGCTAAGGGCTATGAGCTCACAATAGAGCCACCAAAGGCAAATTTACACACAGGATTTGAAATCTTTAGAAGTGAAGATAAGGACATTAAGCCAAGCAAGGACAATAAGATAGCAACTGTAGACAGGAATACCTTAAAGTACTTAGACGAAAAGGCAGATAAAGGCAAGGCATACTACTATGCAGCGAGGGCTATAGATGCAGACGGAAGCTATAATGATGCAAAGGTAACATTTATAGGTAAGCTTTCTGATGAGGTGCTTGCAACGCCGCTTCCTAAGGATAAGGAAGTGACTGCTACCGTAATAGGTAAGGGAGCAGTGGGTCTTGAGTTTAACAAGACCATAGTTGCAGCTAAGTACAAGGTTACAGTGGCAGCACCTCATGATAAGAAGTTTAAGACTATAGAAAGATTTGTAGAAGCGGATAAGCTTGTAGCGGCTGGCGCAGATAAAGTTAAGGCAAGCATCACGGGACTTCCAATGGGTAAATTCCTGGCATTTAAGCTTGAGGCTTTAGAAGCTGATAATACAAAGTTGGTTGAGTACGGTAACAGCTTTGCATTTATGCTTGGAGCAGTTGAAAAGCTAAGCTTAAAGGTTAATAAGAAGAGCCGAGTACTTAACATCAAGTTTAAGGCTATGAAGGGCGCAAGCGGCTATGAAGCTAAGATAGTTATAAACGGCAAGGTTAAGACTATAAAGCTTAAGAAGGGCAATAAGAAGCTTAGAGGCTTTATGACAGGAAGCATTGAATTGCCTAAGGAGAAAGGTACTTACATGTTTACCATACGTGCGTTTAAGAAGATAGGTAAGCTTAAGTACTACGGACAGGCTGTAACAAAGACGGTTAAATAAAAGGATCGGCGCATATCGAATACGTAGCTATAGTAGCCACCGGGCAGTTAAATAGAAACGTAAGTTTGGACTAGTAAGCATATTCAGCTAAGTATATTTTACCGATTTAATACTAAACCTTAAGAAAGCTCCCGTTAGGGAGCTTTCTGATTATTATTAAGATTAATTTTTAAGACAGTATTAGTGTAGTTGTTAATAGATAAGTGATTTTAAAGCACACGCCATTGCTCAAAGGCTAATATTAAGGTCTCGGGAATACACGCAATACTTACGAGCTATTTAGTATAAAATACATAAAAACTATTAGCTCTTTTATAAAATCCCTCCCCGGAGGGGGGCGATGCAAATTGTTTTTTTGATAATTTCGGAATAAATCACCCTTCATTCAGGGAATTTCACATGCCGTTCATGATATTATTAACGCGAGTATTGTGTTTTGTGATTAATATTAATAAATTCAGAAGGATGTCATTAGGAGGCAGAGAATGAAGAACTCAGAATTAAACAGAAAGAATGCGGGTGTTATCGGTATTGCATATAAGGCATGTGTATGGATACTTAGTATCATGCTGGTAGTGACAGGTATGGCACCGAGCTTTGCAGCGAATGCTGAGGCTGCAAAAGCAGGAAGTAGCAAGTCACAAACTGCTGTTTTAAACAGAGTTTATTCGTTTTATGAGAATACAAAAAGTTTACCAAAGACCCCTAAGAAAAACTTTGATAAGGCAACATTAAAAAACAAAGCGACTGAATCAATAAAGAATGAGGCGAGGAATGCGAAAACTCCAAATGAAGCCAAGGGAAATGAAGATAAGTACGGAAAGCATAATAAGATAAAGAATAAGCGTGGTCAGACGTTTGAGTTAAATTCTTCAGAAAATGTGTATGCAGAATTTAATGACAATGAGAAACTCACCATTTCAGCTAAAAATATTTTAGGCGATATGAACATAGAGGGCAATAAGTGGTGGAACATGATAAAAAAGCTTGGAGGCGATGCATTTGATGGTTGGAAGAATACAAAAGTAAAAAATATTATATTTAATACAAAAGGGATATCTTTGCCGAAAAAATCTTCGAATTTCTTCAGAGAGATTAAAGGTGAAATTAAAGGCTGCGAAAATCTAAATACATCTAACGTAACTTATATGAGCAACATGTTCTATGGAGCAAGCTCGGCGAACCCTGATGTATCGAAATGGGATACATCTAATGTAATTCATATGGGTAGCATGTTTAACAGTGCAAGCTTAGCAAATCCTGATGTATCAAAGTGGAATACATCTAAGGTCGAGAATATATTTAGGATGTTCGAAAGAGCAAGCTCGGCGAACCCTGATGTGTCGAAATGGGATACATCTAAGGTAGAAAATATGTGGAGCATGTTCTACCGAGCAACTTCGGCAAATCCAGATGTATCAAAGTGGAATACATCTGGTGTAACTGATATGAGCGATATGTTCTATGGAGCAAGTTCAGCTAATCCTGACATTTCAAACTGGGATGTTTCTAATGTGAAAAACATGAAGGGAATGTTACAAAAAAGTGCAGTTAAAGCGTTAAACTTAAGTAGCTGGAAGCTTAATCAGGATCTGTTAAATGATAATGGCAAAATGCAAGATGTTTTTGAAGGATGCATAAACGTAGAATATCTAAAAACACCTGCAGGATTAAGAACATCTATAAACGGTGCAAATGCTGTCTTTAAGATAGTAAGGTTGAAAAAAGATAGTGCTCCATCTATTGAACAGGAAAACCAGAATCTTAATGATAAATATGAAATAAATAAAGATGGGGATAGCAGTGCTATTTATCATATTTATAATAAAAATAAATATGTGGGAGTGACATTTGATAAGAATAACGGAGATACAGAGAGTTGGATTAACCACGAGATTGTAGAAAAAGGCGAGGAATTTAGTGAAGGTGGCGGAATCGTACCTGTAGAAAATCCTACATACGAAGGATATGAATTCCTTGGCTGGGCAAAGAATAATAGTGCTACAATATCTGATTTTGATGAACATACTGTTATATTGCAAGATATGAAAGTTTACTCGATGTGGGGAAAATCAAAGGTGAATATCACATTTGACAAAACTGAAGGCGAAGGCAACATGGTAGCTGTAGAGGTAGTTAAGGACAGTAAGTACAAGCTCCCGGAGAGTACATTCACAGCACCTGCAGGCAAGGAGTTTGATAAGTGGTCAGTGAAGATAGGTTCTGCGCCTGCAGAGGATAAGCAGCCGGGTGATGAAATAACGGCAAGTGACAACGTAACGGTTAAAGCGGTATGGAAGGATACAAAGCCGGCGCCACCTGCACCCGGCAAGGTGAGAATAACCTTAGACGGTAATGGCGGAGTGCTTGCAGGAGGAGCTTTTGCTACGATAGATGTAGACGAAGGAAGCACGCTGAAAGAGCAGCTTGAGTCTGCTGTAGCCAATAAGATATTTACAAAAGATGCGTATAAGCTCATAGGATTTTCAAGGAGCAAGTTTGCGACTACTGCGGATTACAATTTGGATGCACCTGTATACTCAGACATGACGTTATATGCGGTATATAAAGAAGCACCTGTGGTTACGAATGTGACAATCAAGTATACTGAAGTGGGTATGGATGAAGATGAAGTGATAGAAAACGTGCCTACCGGAAAGCCAATAGGCGATAAGTTGGACAGACACGAAAGAGCACTAGCAGGGCATAGATTCTTGGGATACTCCAAAGAAAAGAATGCGGTTAAGCCGGACTTTTTCAAAAAGAGCCTAGTAACTAATGATTTGGTGCTATATCCTGTATACAAGGAGACAGGAAATGTTGATAAGGCAAAGGTAGCTTTTAAGCTTAATGACGGTACGGATGCAAGCCTTAAGACAGAAGAGGTTACCAGGTATGATTCTATAGGCAATAAGATGCCTGCGAAGGACAAGGTGCCGGCAAGAGACGGATATCTATTCACAGGCTGGGCTAAGAGCAAGGCGGCTAAGTATCCTGACTTCTTTAGAAGTACGGTGGTTAAGGGCGATATGACAGTGTATGCTGTATGGAAGAGCTTATACAATGAAAAGCTTGGTCAGGCAGTGCTTAAGGTATTTGCTAAGACTAAGGGATATGAGCTTGTGATAACGCCTCCTGCAGCAAATCTACACACAGGCTTTGAGATCTTTAGAAGCGAAAAGAAGGACTTTAAGCCAAGCAAAGATAATAAGATAGCAATAGTAGATAGAGATACCTTGAAGTACTTAGATGAAAAGGCAGATAACGGTAAGGTATACTACTATGCGGTAAGAGCTATAGATGCAGACGGAAGCTATAACGGCACCAAGGTTACATATATAGGTAAGCTGTCTGATAAGGTTCTTGCGGCGTCACTACCAAAGGATAGAGGCGTAACTACTACCGTAACAGGTAAGGGAGCAGTAAGTCTTGAGTTTAACAAGACAATGGCGGCTGCAGGGTATAAGGTTACGGTAACTGCGCCTTACGATAAGAAGTTTAAGGCTATAGAAAGATTTGTAAAAGCTGATAAGCTTGTAGCTGCAGGTGCAGATAAGGTTAAGGCAAGCGTAACAGGGCTTCCAATGGGTAAATTCCTGGCATTTAAGCTTGAGGCTCTAGAGGCTGATAACAACAAGCTGGTTGAATACGGTAACAGCTTCGCATTCATGCTTGGAGCGGTTGAGAAGTTTGGCGCAAAGGTGAATAAGAAGAGCCGAGTACTTAACATTAAGTTCAAGGCGATGAAGGGCGTAAACGGTTACGAGGCTAAGATAGTTATAGGCGGCAAGGTTAAAACTATAAAGCTTAAGAAGAGTAAGAAGCTCAAGGGCTTTATAGTTGGAAGCATCAAATTACCTAAGAAGAAAGGTAATTACACGTTTACGATAAGGGAGTTTAAGAAGATAGGTAAGCTTAAATACTATGGACAAACGATAACCAAGGTGGTTAAATAGTAGAGGCGTGTTGCTTGCACCGGCAAGCGTAGCCTCTTAATATCGAAAATTGCATTTAGTCAAGTACATTTGGCAAAATAGATTAGGCAAGCATATTTGACCGATTCAATCCTAAACCTAAAGAAAGCTCCCTCACGGGAGCTTTCTTGTTTTCGCGCAAAACCGTGATTTTGGAATGCTTGACGGGGAGTGTTAATTTTGATAGAATGTACACTCATTAAGGTTTGAGAAAGGGCAGGTAGGCCTCGTGAGTGTCATTGAAAAAATAGCGATCGATCTTGGCACACGTTCATCGTTTTGCTATGTAAACAGCCAAGATAAGTTCGTAAAAGAACCGAGCATTGTAGTGGTGAGCAAGTCCACAGGATATATAGCGGCAGCCGGAAATAAAGCGAAAAAGAGCTATGACAAGTTATCTAAAGAGTATATACAAATAGAACCCTTCAAAAACGGTTCCATATCTGATTACGATGCCACTGAAAAGTTGCTGAATACCTTAATAAAGAATTCAAGTGAAAGAAGTAAATTCATAAGGCCTGACCTGTTTTTGTGTGTGCCCGGGATTTTGAGCGATGTAGAGGAAAAGGCCTTGTTTGAAGCGGCGAAGCAAGCAGGAGCACGGAAGGTGTACTTCATTCCACAAAGCGTTGCGGTGGCGCTTGCGATGGGTTTTGATGATCCTTCATATGGCGCCGTTATGACGGTATGTATGGGAGCTGGGATAAGCGATGTATCGACGGTAATGGGAATGCGAACTATAACGGCGAAGGCGATTGACTTTGCAGGAACGGACATAGACAATGCCATCATAAGAAATTTACATGCAAAATACGGGTTTCTTGCGGATAATGAAACGGCGGAAGTTATAAAAAAGGATATAGGAAGCCTATATCCGTCAGGTAATGAGCAGATTCAGGTGGTTGGCTTGGATCAAAAGACGGATACTACGAGCAGGATGAATGTAACATCAAGGGACGTAGCTGAAGCTGTAAGCCCGGTGGTGAACGGGTTCGTAGAAATGATAAAAAAACATCTATGCGATTCGCCTCCCGATGTAGTGGCAGATATATATAAAAATGGTATAATACTAGCTGGTGGTACCGCCATGCTTAAGGGGCTTAGTGAATTTATCGAAAAGACGCTTGAGGTTAAAGTGCTGGGTACGACCGAACCCGAAAGATTAGCTATAGAAGGAATGCGAAAATACATCGGTAATAGAGGAAATTCAAAAAATTATGGTATATTAAATAGGTTGAAAAAGAAAGTCGGATAAGTAAAGAGGAAGGAAATTTCATGAAAAAGACATTGGTTTCAAAAGAAGGAAAAAGTGCAAACCTAACGTTTGAATGCACGAAGGATGAGTTTGCAAAGGCATGCATGGAAGCTTATGAAAAGAATAAAAGCAGGTATAGCGTTGACGGATTTAGAAAAGGCAAGGCACCTAAGAAAATAATAGAAGCTAAGTTCGGGAAGGATGTTTTTTTCGATGAAGCCGTGAATCTGTTAATAAAGGATGAATATCCAAAGGCGCTTGATGAATTTGAGCTGGATCCCGTTGATATGCCGAAGGTTGACTTTGAATACATAGATGCGGACAAGGGATTTAAGGCGGATATTACAGTTGAAATCATGCCTGAAGTGACTTTGAAAAAATACAAGGACCTTGAAGTGGAAAAGGTAAACACAAAGATACTTAAGAAAAACGTGGACGAAGCAATAGAGCTTGAAAGAAAGAAAAACGCAAGAATTCAACCGGTAGACAGAAAAGCCAAAAACGGTGATATCGCCGTAATAGATTACGAAGGATTTAAAGACGGAGTGGCATTTGAAGGAGGAACCGCTAAAGGATTTTCTTTAAAACTCGGTTCCAAATCGTTCATAGACGGCTTTGAAGAAGGGCTTGTCGGCACCAAGGCGGGAGATGAAAAGGATTTAAACCTCACCTTCCCTAAGGAATATCATGCAGAGGATCTTGCAGGTGCCGATGTGGTATTTAAGGTTAAGGTGAATGAAATAAAGGAAGAAGAAATACCGAAGCTCGACGATGATTTTGTAAAAGAGATCAGCGAATACGATACGGTTAAAGAATATCGCGACGCAAAGAAGGAAGAATTGAAAAAAAGCGCTAAAGCTTCTGACGAAAACAAAATGAAAACTAAGGCGATAGAGATGCTGATAAAGGAAAACCCTTTGGATGTACCTGACGGATTGATAAAGATGGAAGTCGATTCCATGATCTCTGAAATGGCGCAGAATCTTCAAATGCAGGGTGTGTCGCTGGATGATTACGTAAAGATGATGGGTAGCAGCAAGGAAGATCTCAAGCTCAGTATGAAGCCCGATGCTGAATCCAGGGTGAAGACACGCATGCTCGTAGAGGCTGTTGTAAAGGCTGAAAATATTGAAGCTGAAGAAGATGAAGTAAAAGAAAAATACAAGCTTCTCGCTACTCAATATGGGGTGGAAGAAGATAAGATAGAAGACATCATAAAGGTTCAGGGAATAGAATATATAAAGAAGGATATAGCGATGCAAAAGGCGCTCGATTTCCTATGTGAAAATGCAAAATTCATAGATGCGGTAAAGAAGGAAGAAAAGGAAGAGAATAACACTTGCTCATGTGGCTGCGAGCACGACCATGACCATGATCACAGTCACTAGAGTTAACGAAAAAGGTTGAGGCGGCATTTACACATATAGATACATGTGAAGATGCAGCAAACATGAGGAAGTAGTGAAAGGAGACGAAAGTGGCATTAACACCCATAGTAATAGAAAAGGATGGAAGCGGCGAGAGGTCGTTTGACATTTATTCAAGATTACTTAGAGACAGAATAATATTCATAGGAGAGCCGATAGAGAGCAATATGGCAAGTTCCATAATAGCTCAGCTCCTGTTCCTTGAGGCGGAAGACAGTTCGAAGGACATTTGCATATACATAAACAGCCCCGGAGGAGATGTTACATCAGGGCTTGCTATCTACGATACAATGCAGTTTATAAAACCGCAGGTACAGACAGTATGTGTGGGCATGGCAGCCAGCATGGCTGCAGTACTGCTTCTTGCGGGTGAGAAGGGAAAGCGTTTTGCATTGCCGAATTCTGAAATAATGATCCATCAGCCGATGGGAGGGGCTTCAGGACAGGCGAGCGAGATAAAAATTGCGGCGGAACACATAATAAAGACTAGAGACAAATTGAACAGACTCATATCAAAACATACCACAAAAAACCTCTCTACAATAGAAGAAGATACCGACAGAGACAAATATATGACAGCGAATGAGGCGCTTGATTATGGTATAATTGACAGCGTACTCAAGAGCCGAGACGAGGAGTAAAGATGGATAAATACGATGAAAACAACAATTTAGTGTGCTCATTCTGCGGCAAACCCCAAGACAAGGTGAGCAGGCTCATAAGCGGGGACGGCGTGTGTATCTGTGATGAATGCATAGCTGCCTGTTTTCAGATAATAGAAAATGAAAACGATGCTAAGAATAAGGAAAAGGTAAGCGAAGAAAAAAATGAAAAACTACCGACTCCAAGAGAGATCGATGCGATTTTAGGAGACTATGTAGTGGGGCAGGAACGTGCAAGGAAGGTGCTTGCGGTCGCCGTATACAATCATTACAAGCGAATACAAAAGGATAAGAAGGCGGAAGACAAGACTGTAGAAGTACAAAAGAGCAATGTGATAATGATAGGTCCTACAGGTTCCGGTAAAACGTTGCTTGCAGAGACGCTTGCTAAGATACTCAAGGTGCCGTTTGCAATAGCGGATGCTACCACGCTTACGGAAGCAGGTTACGTAGGAGATGATGTTGAAAATATACTGCTTCGTTTGATTCAGGCGGCGGACTACAACATCCCTAAGGCTGAAAAAGGCATTATATATATAGATGAAATAGATAAGATAGCCAGAATGTCTGAAAACAGATCAATCACAAGAGACGTAAGCGGTGAAGGCGTACAACAGGCATTGCTCAAAATCATAGAAGGTACTGTGGCAAATGTTCCACAAACAGGAGGAAGAAAGCATCCCGGGCAGGAGATGATACCTTTCAATACGTCCGACGTACTGTTCATATGCGGAGGCGCATTTGACGGCTTGGATAAGATCATAAAAAGAAGACAGGGAGGCAGCGCCATCGGGTTTAACGCATCCGATACAAAGGAGGAGAACGCCTACCTTGAGAATTTATATGCGGACTTAAGACATGAAGACCTTCTTCACTACGGGCTGATCCCTGAGTTTATAGGCAGGGTGCCTGTGAAGGTATCGCTTGACAAGTTATCCGAAACCGATCTTGTTAAGATATTGACAGAACCTAAAAATGCATTGGTAAAACAATATGAAAAGCTGTTTAAGATGGATGGTGTAAAGCTAGTGTTTGAAAATTCCGCTTTAATAGAAATAGCAAGAGAAGCGATTTCACGAAATACAGGTGCAAGAGGGCTCAGGAGCATAATGGAAGAGGCTTTAAGTGATGCTATGTTTGAAATTCCGAGTGCGAAAAATATTGAAAAATGTACGGTAAGTAGAAATATCATAGAAGGCAGGGGTATCAGCGTAAACATCGAGGAAAAGAAGCGTACGAGAAAGAAGAAGACAGCGAGCGCTTAAGTCCATGCAAACATCTATCTTGTGCGTAGTTGGTGAGAATTCATGAATATAAATAATGTTTCGCTTGAGGCTGTGTGTGGCAGGGTAGATCAGTTTCCGGATGAGACCCTTCCCGAAATTGCTTTTGCAGGACGTTCCAACGTAGGTAAGTCATCGCTGTTAAATATGCTTACGGGCAGGAAGAGTCTTGCAAAGATAAGCAGCAAACCGGGTAAAACCCGCACCATAAATTTTTATAATGTGGATGATGCTTTCAGAATTGTAGATTTACCGGGATATGGATTTGCAAGGGCGCCTCGAAGTGAGATGGAAAAATGGGCAAAACTGATAGAGACATACATAGAGAAGCGAGGGAACCTCATAGCCGTAACATCGCTCATAGATATCAGGCATGATCCTACCGATTTAGACAGGCAACTTTGCCTCTATCTTAAAGAGATGAATTTGCTTAAAACGGTGGTGCTCACCAAGGCGGATAAAATACCTAAATCGCAGGTGAATAAAAAGCTCGGCATAGTAAAAAAAATACTGTCAAATGAATATGATATAAATGGAGTAAGGTTCATACCGGTATCGGCGCTTAAGAGGCAAGGCAAGGAAGAACTCATGAATGAACTTATAAAAATAACTGATGCGCATGAATTGAAACATGAAATTTAATAAAGAAATGATATGAGGAGAACGATTTAAATTTCTTTTGAAGATATAAAATGGAGGTGAGTGATGAGCGATGAGAAGGTACTCATTACTGAAGAACAAATTTTTAAAAAGGCAAAGGAAATAGGAGCGGAGATTACTGAGGACTTTCAAGGAAAAGACATAATACTTGTAGGAATACTCAAGGGATCCGTGATGTGGATGGCAGACCTCATGAAGAGGATAGACTTGGATCTTGCCATAGATTTTATGGCGATAAGCAGCTACGGCGATGAAAAACAATCGTCCGGCGTGGTTAAGATAATTAAAGACATCGATATAGCGATAGAGGACAAAGATGTCATAATAGTCGAAGATATAGTTGACTCAGGAACAACGCTCGCTTATCTTAAAAGCTATCTTAAAAACATGAATCCGAAATCCATCAGCATTTGCACGTTGCTTGATAAGCCGGAAGGCAGGAAAACTCTTGTGGATATTGATTATAAGGGCTTTGAAGTGGATGATGTATTCATAGTGGGTTACGGTCTTGATTATGCTCAAAAATATCGCAATCTTCCGTATATAAAAGAACTATAAATTAGGAGATATAATTTGCTTGACGATTACACCAGAGAGGAATATAACGATAACGAGGCTGAGGCCTACGAAAAAATACTGGAAATACAAAAGAAAATAAGGCTTAGAAAGGCAAGAGCCAAGAGGCGAAGGAAGATTTCCCTTGCCGTACTTCTTACGTTTGTGCTTGCCGTAGGTGTTTTTTTCTTTTTGCGCTCTTCAAAATTCTACGTAAAAACCGTTAATTTCAAGGGCGGTTCTGTCATAAAGAAGGCTGATATCTGCAGAGCGGCAGGGATTACCGAGGGCACAAGCTTGGTTTTTCTAAAAAAGGAAGATTTTTTATCCGGATTTAAAAATGATGTGTATTTAAAAAGCATAGAGATAATAAAAAAATATCCGGATGAGCTCACCATCAAAATAAAGGAGAGGGAGCCGATATTGGCGCTACCTGAGAAAACAAATAGCAATTCTCTTCGAAGGAAGAAGAAGTACTACCTCATGGCGGAAGATGGGGTGATACTTGAGAAAAGCTCTCCCAGAAAGAATTTCACGGAGATTTCAAAGAGTCTTATAAATGACGATCAGAAAGTAGGAAGATATATAGGGCTTAAAGATAAGATAGAAAGGAAGGAGCTCTTGGATATCCTATCGAGTATGAAAATCGGAAATATCTTTTATAAGAAAATTGACTTGGATAAGGGAAACCTTATAGCCTACGTCAACGACAAACTCGTTATAAAAGGGGAAATCAAAGCTGTTGTCAAGGCGGCAAAAAGCAAAAAACTTTCTAAAATATTGTTTGACCTATACAAAAAGAAGAAGATGGAAGGGACCATAATCTTGAGTGATAATGAATATTCCGTTTACAGCCCGCAAACATATAAAGAAGTAAAGGTCAAAGAATAAAAAGCGAAGCATAACAAAAAAACGCCCTCATTTTAAACAAAAGACGTTGAATTTGTGATATAATGGTCGTCTGCGGAAAGATTATTTTAAAGAAGAGGGAGTATAAATATGCCAAAGCCAATAACTCTGGGAAGACGCGAAAGACAGACCTTTTCAAAGATTAACGAAAAGTCTGAAATGCCGAATTTGATACAAATCCAAACAGATTCGTATAAGTGGTTTTTGGAGAAGGGCTTACAAGAGATATTTGAGGACTTTTCTCCAATCGTAGATCATCCCGGCAATCTGGAATTATATTTTGATTCATACAGGATAGATAAAAATTCAAAATACGACGAGCAGGAATGCAAGGAAAGAGACAAAACTTATGAAGCCGCTATATATGTAAAGGTAAGGCTTGTAGATAAAAAGACAAATGAAATAATGGAGAAGGGCGAGGAAGTCTTCTTAGGCAACTTCCCTTTGATGACGGATAAAGGTACATTCATATACAACGGAGCGGAAAGAGTAGTTGTAACACAGCTTGTTAGAAGCCCCGGAGCGTATTTTGCATCAGAGCTCGATAAGTCAAATACCACGCTTTATAACTTGACGGTGATACCTAATAGAGGAGCTTGGCTTGAATATGTAACGGATTCTTCCAAGATATTGTATGTAAAGATAGACAGAAACAGGAAACTTCCTATGACTGCTCTTTTAAGGGCCATAGGTTATGAATCCGATAAGGAAATTCTCGGCATGTTTGGAGAGGATAAAAGGCTTTTAAACACGCTGGAAAAGGATGAAACAAGAAACAAGAACGAGGCAATCAAGGCTATATACAGAAAGATGAGGCCGGGAGAAGCTGCAACGGAAGAGAGTGCTACGAGTTTATTCGAGAGCACGTATTTCGACCCTAGCAGGTATGATCTTGCGAAGGTAGGAAGGTATAAGATAAACAAAAAGCTCGGCATTGCAGATAGAGTTGTAGGCACTATTGCGCATGAAGATGTCATAGCGCCTGATACCGGAGAAATATTGCTTGAAAGCGGTCAGGAGATAAGCAAAGAAAAGGCATTGGAGATTCAAAATGCAGGTGTGTTTTCCGTAAAGGTGAGCCTTCCTGACAGCGAAGATGTTGTAGCCGTTGTGGGAAATCAATTCGTAAATATTACGACTCATGTTGATATGACAGAAGATGAGGCGGATGAACTCGGACTCGGAGAAGGTGTTTACTATCCTGCGTTTCAGGAGCTGGTAGAAGATGAGCTTAAGGGAATAAAATTAGATAACCTCACCAAGAAGAATAAAGAAAAGGTGTTTGAGATATTCAAAGATTATAAGCGGGTGCTCGCACCAAGGCAGCTTATGTCTGGTGATATCCTCGCATCCGTCAGCTATATACTAGGGCTTGATCACGGCATAGGAAAGCTCGACGACATAGACCATCTAGGAAACAGAAGACTCAGGACGGTAGGCGAGCTTTTACAGAATCAGTTCAGAGTGGGAATTGCAAGAATGGAAAGAACTGTAAGAGAGCGTATGACCACGAGCGATGAAGATAAGATAAAGCCGAATAAGCTCATAAACATTAAACCTGTAACGGCTGTAATAAGAGAGTTTTTTGGAAGCTCGCAGCTTTCGCAGTTTATGGATCAAAACAACCCGCTTGCCGAGATTACCCACAAGCGAAGGCTTTCAGCATTGGGACCCGGAGGATTGTCGAGGGACAGAGCCGGATTTGAGGTAAGGGACGTTCACTATTCTCATTACGGGAGAATGTGTCCGATAGAAACGCCTGAAGGGCCAAACATCGGTCTTATCGGTTCGCTCACCACCTATGCGATAATCAACAAATATGGATTTATCGAAACTCCATACAGGGTTGTAAAAAAAGGCAAGGGCGAAGTAACGGACAAGATAGAGTATATATCGGCAGACCAGGAAGAAGAAGTAATCATAGCTCAGGCAAATGAACCGCTTGACAGCAAGGGTAAATTTGTAAATAAAAAGGTTGCAGCGAGAAGCGCAAACGGCGAAATAGACCTTGAGGATAGAGACAATGTAGATTACATGGACGTATCTCCAAAGCAGGTAGTGTCCGTGGCTACCGCTATGATACCCTTCCTTGAAAATGACGATGCAAACAGAGCTCTCATGGGAGCAAACATGCAGAGGCAGGCTGTGCCGCTTTTGATTACGGAAGCACCTATAATCGGAACGGGAATGGAACACAAGGCCGCTAAGGACTCAGGTGTTGTGGTAATCGCAAAAGAGCCCGGCGTGGTTGAATATGTGGATGCGGATAGAATAATCATAAAACGTAATAAAGGCAATGAGAAGGACGAATACAAGTTACTTAAGTTTAAAAGGTCAAACCAAGGAACAAGTATAAATCAAAAACCTATAGTAAAGGTTGGCGAAGAGGTAGAAGCGGGCGAAGTAATAGCCGACGGACCGTCTACGAGCAATGGTGAGATTTCTTTAGGAAAGAACCTCCTCATAGGATTTATGACTTGGGAAGGCTATAATTACGAGGACGCTATCATTTTAAATGAAAAGTTGATAATGAATGATGTGCTTACATCCGTACATATAGAAAAGTATGAGGTTGAGGCACGGGATACCAAGCTCGGACCTCAGGAAATTACAAGAGATATACCGAATTGTTCGGAAGAAAAATTAAAGAGGCTGGATGAAAATGGAATTATACACGTAGGTGCGGAGGTTTCGTCTTCAGACATCCTGGTAGGTAGGGTAACGCCAAAGGGTGAAACCGAGCCTACGCCTATAGAGAATCTCATGAGGCACGTATTCAGTGAAAAAGCCAGAGATATTCGTGACGAATCTAAGAAGGTACCTCACGGAGAAAACGGAATAGTTGTAGATGTAAGAACATTTGAGCGAGATAAGGATGAATTGGCACCCGGAATAAACAAGATGGTTCGCTGTTATGTGGCTACCAAGAGGAAGATAAGCGTTGGCGATAAAATGGCAGGCAGGCACGGTAACAAGGGTGTAATTTCCAAGATATTACCGGAAGAAGATATGCCTTTCCTTGAGGACGGTACTCCACTTCAGGTGATGCTCAATCCGCTGGGCGTACCTTCCCGTATGAACGTCGGACAGGTGCTTGAAGTGCATCTTGGGCTTGCTGCAAAGAAAAAAGGCTGGCATATAGCCACGCCGGTATTTGATGGAGCTACAGAAAACGACATCATCGAACTTCTAGGAAGCAACGGTTATGATGAAAGCGGCAAGGTATGGCTTAGAGACGGTAGAACCGGAGAAAGATTTCACAGCCCTGTAACAATAGGATATATGTATATGCTGAAGCTTCACCATCTCGTAGATGATAAGATTCATGCAAGAAGCATGGGACCTTATTCGCTTGTAACGCAGCAGCCGCTAGGCGGTAAGGCGCAGTTCGGCGGGCAAAGATTTGGAGAGATGGAAGTGTGGGCTCTTGAGGCCTACGGTGCGGCGCATTCATTGCAAGAGATACTTACCATTAAGAGTGACGATATGGAAGGAAGGGTGCGTACTCACGAGGCCATCGTTAAGGGAACCAACATTCCAAAACCGGGATTACCTGAGTCTTTCAGGGTACTCGTGAAAGAACTTCAGAGTCTCGGTATAGACGTAAAGGCGTATGATGAAATGGATAATGAAGTGTCCATAAGAGATGCCGGAAGCAGGAGTTCATTTACCTCTATAGAAAACAAGGTGGATAACGAAGCAAGAAAAAAGGCTGAAAAAGAAGCGGAAGAGCTATATGAAAATGAAGAAGAGGATGTAGACGAAGCGGAAGCTACGGAGGAAGGCCTGGAAATAAAAGAATTACAAGAAGATGAAGATATTATCGAATAGTAGGGAGGAGATTTCAGTATGCCAAGATTTGAAAAGGAAAAAGAAACGGTAAAAGAATTCGAGTCCCTGCGAGTAGGACTTGCATCAAAGGAAAAAATATTGGAATGGTCAAGGGGTGAAGTTACAAAGCCCGAGACTATAAATTATAGAACGCTGAAACCGGAAAAAGACGGACTCTTTTGTGAAAAGATATTCGGACCTGCAAAGGACTTCGAATGTAGCTGCGGAAAGTTTAAAAAGAGAGAGCACAGAGGCATAGTCTGCGATAAGTGCGGTGTAGAAGTTACAAAGAAAGATGTAAGGCGTGAAAGAATGGGTCACATCAAGCTGGCGGGGCCGGTTTCACATATTTGGTATTTCAAAGGTGTTCCGTCCAGAATGAGTTTGCTACTCGATATACCGCCTAAGAATCTTGAGAAGGTATTGTATTTTGCAAGCTATGTTGTACTTGAGCCCGGCGATTCAGGGCTCAACTATAAGGACGTTATAGGCGAGGAAGAATTTAGAGCGGCCAGCGAAACTGCTACAGGTTCAAAGTCTAAGAAAAAATTTAGAGCGGAGATGGGTGCAGCCGCGATTCAGGAATTGCTAAGGGATGTAGATCCTGAAAAAATAGTCAAGGAAATAAAGGGTGAGATAGAAGGCACCAGCGGTCAAAAGCATACGAAGCTTGCAAGAAGGCTTGAGGTTGCGGAAGCTTTCAGATCTTCAGGGAACAAACCTGAATGGATGATACTCGATGTTATACCTGTAATCCCACCGGATCTGAGACCGATGGTACAGCTCGACGGCGGCAGGTTTGCCACCTCGGATTTAAACGATCTTTATAGAAGAGTGATAAACAGAAATAACAGACTGTCAAAGTTCATAGATATGGGAGCGCCGGCCATTATTCAAAGGAATGAGCGTAGGATGCTCCAGGAGGCTGTGGATTCACTGATAGACAACGGCAGGAGAGGCAAAGCGGTATCGGGATCAGGCGGAAGACCTTTAAAATCGCTTTCAGACATGCTTAAAGGTAAACAGGGGAGGTTCAGACAGAACCTGCTTGGAAAGCGTGTGGACTATTCAGGAAGATCGGTAATCGTGGTAGGCCCCGAGCTTAAGTTTTACCAATGCGGACTACCTAAGATGATGGCATTGGAGCTATTCAAAACATTTATAATGAAGAAGCTCACAGAGGAGGGACTTGCTATAAATATCAAATCTGCCAAGAAGATGGTGGAAGAATATGATGATGCGGTGTGGGATGTACTGGAAGATGTAATCAAAGAACATCCTGTTATGCTGAATAGAGCACCGACCCTTCACAGATTGGGTATACAGGCATTTGAACCGGTTTTGGTCGAAGGTAAGGCTATAAAGCTTCATCCTCTGGTATGTACCGCATTTAATGCAGACTTTGACGGAGATCAGATGGCTGTGCATCTGCCGTTATCGCTTGAAGCACAGGCGGAAGCAAGATTTTTAATGCTTTCAACAAATAACATTCTCGCTCCAAAGGATGGCTCACCTATTACCGTTCCGACTCAGGATATGATTCTGGGTAGCTACTTCCTTACTCATGGAGGAATAGAATCAAGAGATACTGAAGCGGAAAAGGGTGACGGCAAGTGTTTCTCAGACCACGAAGAGATGCTCATGGCTTACATGGAGGGCATAGTGGGCATACATGCAAAGGTAAAGGTAAGACGTCATCTAAATAAGGATGATAAGAGCGGAAAGCTTGTAGAATCTACAGTAGGAAGGTTTATTTTAAACGAAAAGATTCCTCAGGATCTCGGATTTGTGAATCGTGAAGAAGATCCATATGCACTTGAAGTTGACTTCCTATGCGCTAAGGATAAGTTGAGAGAGATCATAGATAAGTGTTACAAGAAGCACGGAAATACTAAGACCGCTATAATGCTCGACTATATCAAGGAAATGGGCTTTAGGTATTCAACCCTTGGTGCAATTACGATAAGTATATCCGATATGGAAATACCTGAGGCTAAGAAGACCATAATAGATGCGGCGGAAGATGAAGTTGCCAAGTGTGACGAAGCATTCGAAAATGGTCTATATTCAAAGGAAGAGAGATATGGAAAGGTAATAAATATCTGGGATAAGGCTACCAACGATGTCGCAGATGCTCTTATGGATTCCCTCGGGACGCTGAACAACCTATACATAATGGCGCACTCGGGAGCCCGTGGAAGCAAGAACCAGATAAGACAGATCGGTGGAATGCGTGGTTTGATGGCAAATGCTACAGGTAAAACCATAGAGATTCCTATAAAGGCAAACTTTAGAGAAGGGCTTTCAGTACTTGAGTACTTCATATCTACAAACGGTGCGAGAAAAGGTCTTGCAGATACGGCGCTTAGAACGGCGGACTCGGGATACCTCACAAGAAGGCTTGTAGATGTTTCCCACAACGTAATCGTTACGGAGGAAGATTGTAATACGGATGAAGGCGTATATGTAGAAGCATTCACAGAAGGCAAGCAGGTAATAGAGCCGCTCGCTCAGCGTATTACAGGAAGAACAGCCGCAGAAGACATTTTGGATAGCGACGGCAATATCATTACCGCTAAAAATGATGAAATAAGCGATGACGATGCGAAAAGGATAGAAAAGCTCGGAATAGAAAGAGTGAAAATAAGATCCGTTATGACCTGTGAATGCAAGTCAGGCGTTTGTGCAAAATGCTATGGACGAAACCTTGCAACGGGAGAAGAGGTAAACAGAGGTGAAGCTGTAGGAATAATGGCTGCCCAATCTATCGGAGAGCCCGGAACGCAGCTTACAATGAGAACCTTCCATACAGGAGGTGTAGCGGGTAGCGATATAACCCAAGGTCTTCCTAGGGTAGTGGAATTGTTTGAAGCAAGACAGCCTAAGGGTCTTGCAGAGATCTGCAGAGCGGATGGAAAGGTTACCGACATATTAAGGCAGGGCGACGGCAAGTTTGAGGTGATCGTAAGCGGTGAAGAAGAACAGAGGTATGAAATTCCTTATGGCGCAAGGCTATCCGTAAAAAAAGACGATGAAGTAAAGGCCGGGCAAAACATTACGGAAGGTCCGCTCTATCCTGAAGATATTCTAGAGCATGTTGGCGTAACGGGTGTATATGATTATCTCGTTAAGGAAGTTCAAAAGGTTTACAAGCAGCAGGGTGTAGACATAAACGACAAGCATATAGAAGTGATTGTAAGCAAGATGCTATCAAAGGCAAGGGTAATTACTGCAGGAGATACGAATTTGATGCCGGGCGGCTTGTATGCACTTTCTGAAATAAACAACGCAAATAAAAAAGCGAAGGAAGAAGGAAAGAAAGCGGCCACATCAAAGCGAGTGCTTCTCGGAATTACAAAGGCATCTCTTGAAACGGATTCATTCCTTTCAGCGGCATCCTTCCAGGAAACCACAAGGATGCTTACGGATGCCGCAACCAAGGGCAAGAAGGATAGGCTTAAAGGCCTTAAGGAAAACGTTATCGTTGGAAAGCTCGTTCCTGCAGGCACAGGTATGAAGAGATACAAAAACATCGGCCTTGATTATGGAGTGAATGAAGTATTCATGGAAGCCTATGAAGAGCATAAGAGAAAGCTCGATGAAGAAAAGGAAAGCCTCTATTCTTTCGATGCAAATATAAAAATGGAAGATGAGGAAAGAAAAAATATCGTTACGGAAGTTGTAGATGAGGATGTGGAGATAGAGATCGTAAAAGAAGACAATATAGTGGTGGAAGATTAGATCTCATTACAGGATAGTAGTGTTTGACAGTAAAAATGTCAGATGTTATTATATACAGCGGTGCGCTAAGCCCAATTCGCACAGTTATTTGAAAAATCAGTACA
Organism: Eubacterium saphenum ATCC 49989; assembly: GCA_000161975.1. Classification (GTDB taxonomy): domain Bacteria; phylum Bacillota; class Clostridia; order Peptostreptococcales; family Anaerovoracaceae; genus Eubacterium_N; species Eubacterium_N saphenum. Next base: position 503,692 of record GG688422.1, on the reverse strand, counting down.
TTGGGGTAACTGATATGAGGCGGAAAGGAGAAGAAGATGCCTACAATCAATCAGCTGGTAAGAAAAGGAAGAACGAGCAGTAAAGCAAAATCGAATTCACCGGCGCTGCTAAAGAGTTTAAACACTATAAACAGGACTACAAGTGATGTAAAATCACCTCAAAAGCGCGGTGTTTGTACAGCTGTCAAAACCGTAACACCTAAGAAGCCTAATTCAGCGCTTAGAAAGGTAGCCAGGGTAAAGCTTACAAATGGAATTGAAGTAACTGCTTATATTCCGGGAATCGGACACAACTTACAAGAGCACAGTGTAGTACTTATACGTGGCGGCAAGGTAAAGGATCTGCCGGGTGTAAGATATCACATCGTAAGAGGAACTCTTGATACTGCGGGCGTAGATGACAGATCTCAAGGACGTTCGAAGTATGGTGCGAAGTTACCTAAGAAGAAATAGGTCCGGTTTTACGTGCCGATAATATTGGTTACCCGAATGTATGAGGGTACATTATCAGCACCACTGCATGAAAATGTAGAGTACCGAATTTATGGAATATTCCATAAAAGTAATCCCTAAGGGGTGAAGAAGTTATATTGCTGGGGGCAGTTGCCCTTATGGCAAAGGAGGGAAGAGAAGTGCCAAGGAAAGGAAATGTACCGAAGCGTGAAGTATTACCTGATCCGGTGTATCAAAGCGTTGATGTTGCAAAGCTTATCAACGGAATAATGCTTGATGGTAAAAAAGGTGTTGCACAGTCTATAGTGTATACAGCTTTTGATTATGTTGCGGATAAAACAGGCAAGGATGCATTGGACGTGTTTAAAGACGCTATGAAGAACATAATGCCCGAGCTCGAAGTAAAGGCAAGGCGTGTAGGTGGCGCAAATTATCAGGTTCCTGTAGAGGTAAGACCTGAAAGAAAGAAAACCTTAGGAATAAGGTGGTTAGTAAAATATACAAGGTTAAGGGGCGAGAAGACAATGTCTGAAAGGCTTGCTAAGGAGATTATGGATGCTGCAAATAATTCAGGAGCATCTGTAAAGAAGAAGGATGACACTCACAAGATGGCAGAAGCAAACAAGGCGTTCGCTCATTTCCGTTGGTAGTTAGAAAATAGGAAAGGAGGAAGATATAGTGGGAAGAGGTTATTCACTTCAAAAGACAAGAAATATCGGAATAATGGCTCATATCGATGCAGGTAAGACTACTACTACAGAGCGTATTTTGTTCTATACCGGAAAGACTCACAAACTGGGTGAAACTCATGAAGGTGCTGCTACCATGGACTATATGGATCAGGAGCAGGAAAGAGGAATCACGATCACTTCTGCAGCTACCACTGCATTTTGGAAGGATACCAGGATAAACATAATAGATACTCCGGGTCACGTAGACTTTACCGTAGAGGTGGAAAGATCGCTTAGAGTACTTGACGGCGCAGTTACGGTGTTATGTGCTAAGGGCGGTGTAGAGCCACAGTCTGAGACCGTGTGGAGACAGGCGGAAAAATACGGCGTACCTAGAATGGTATTCGTAAACAAGATGGATATCACGGGTGCGGACTATTACAATGTAGTATCTATGATAAAGGAAAGGCTCAAGGCAAATGCCGTTCCAATTCAGCTTCCTATAGGTAAGGAAGGGGACTTCGTAGGGGTTATAGACCTGCTTACACAGAAGGCTCATATATATAAGGATGATCAGGGAAAACAAATTGATGTTACCGATATTCCTGATGAGCTTAAAGAAGAAGCTGAAAAATGGCGTGAAAAGATGCTCGAATCCATCGCAGAAACTGATGAAGAGCTCATGCTCAAGTTCTTAGACGGCGAGCCGCTTACTTTAGATGAGATGAAGGGTGCTATAAGAAAGGCCACGATTGCAAATGAGATGATACCTGTTATGTGCGGTTCTGCATATAAGAACAAGGGTGTTCAGCTTTTATTGGATGCAGTGGTTGATTACATGCCTTCACCGCTTGATGTACCCGCAATAAAGGGTGTTGATCCGGCTACAGGTGAAGAGATAGAAAAACCTGCAAGCGATGACGAACCGTTTTCAGCACTTGCGTTTAAGATAATTACAGACCCTTATGTAGGTAAGCTTGCATTCTTCAGGGTTTATTCAGGAAAGTTGGATTCAGGATCCTACGCTCTCAATGCTACCAAGGGTAAGAAGGAGAGAATAGGACGTATACTTCAGATGCATGCGGACAAACGTGAAGAGATAAGCACTGTTTATTCCGGTGATATTGCAGCTGCAGTAGGTCTTAAGGATACTACGACAGGGGATACGCTCTGTGATGAAAAGCACGAGGTAATCCTAGAATCCATGGAATTCCCGGACCCTGTAATAGAGATAGCTATTGAGCCTAAGACAAAGGCAGGTCAGGACAAGATGGGTGTTGCGCTAGCAAAGCTTGCGGAAGAAGACCCTACGTTTAAGACCTACACAAACAGCGACACGGGACAGACCATAATAGCCGGCATGGGCGAGCTTCATTTGGAAATTATCGTAGACAGGCTCATGAGAGAATTTAACGTTGAGGCGAATGTCGGTAAGCCGCAGGTTTCATATAAGGAAACAATCACTGCAAGCTCTGATGTAGACCACAAGTATGCAAAGCAGAGCGGTGGTAGAGGTCAGTATGGTCACGTTAAGATCAAGATGTACCCTAGAGAACCGGGAGAAGGCTTTGAATTTAAGAGTACCATCGTCGGTGGTGCCATACCTAAGGAATATATACCTAAGGTTGAAGACGGTATCAAGGAGGCTATGCAGGTAGGGCCGCTTGCGGGATATCCTGTAGTGGACTTCGGTGTGGAGCTTTACGACGGTTCGTATCATGAAGTGGATTCATCCGAAATGGCGTTTAAGACCGCTGCAAGTATGGCATTTAGAGAGGCTGTAAAGCAGGCAAAACCGGTTTTACTAGAGCCTACGTTCAAGATAGAAGTGAATGTCCCGGAAGAATATATGGGTGATGTAATCGGAGACCTTAACTCAAGAAGAGGAAGGATAGAAGGTTCAGAACTTAAGAACGGAATGTCCACTATAAGGGGATTTGTTCCACTTGCTGAGATGTTCGGATACGCTACGGCACTTCGTTCAAAAACTCAGGGTAGAGGTATCTATGTTATGCAGTTTGATCATTTTGAAAAGCTGCCTGACAGTATGGTAGAAAATGTAGTAAGTAACAAGAAATAAGGAGGAAAGAAGAGATGGCAAAGGAAAAATTTGAGAGAACCAAACCGCATATTAACATAGGAACGATAGGTCACGTAGACCACGGAAAGACAACACTGACAGCGGCAATCACAAAGACGTTGCAGGAGAGGTATCAGCTGGGATCATCAGTAGCATTTGATCAGATAGATAAGGCGCCTGAAGAGAAGGAAAGAGGAATCACAATAGCGACCTCACACGTAGAATACGAAACACCTAACAGGCACTATGCACACGTAGACTGTCCGGGACACGCAGACTATGTAAAGAACATGATCACAGGAGCAGCGCAGATGGACGGAGCCATCTTGGTAGTAGCAGCTACAGACGGACCTATGCCACAGACAAGAGAGCACATCCTGCTTTCAAGACAGGTAGGTGTACCGTACATCGTAGTATTCCTAAATAAGTGCGACATGGTAGACGATGAAGAGCTACTCGATCTAGTGGAGATGGAAGTGAGAGAATTACTCGACCAGTACGACTTCCCGGGAGACGACACTCCGATAATAAGAGGGTCAGCGCTTGGCGCATTGGAAGATCCAAGCGGCAAATGGGGAGATAAGATAGTAGAGCTGTTTGAAAAGATAGACGAATACATTCCTGAGCCTGAAAGAGATAATGACAAGCCGTTCATAATGCCTATAGAGGATATCTTCTCAATCACAGGAAGAGGAACGGTAGCAACAGGAAGAGTAGAGAGAGGAACACTCGAGGTAGGAGCAGAGGTAGAGCTTATAGGTCTTACAGAAGAGAGAAGAAAGGTAGTAGTAACAGGAATAGAGATGTTCAGGAAGCTACTCGACAAGGCGGAGACAGGAGACAACATAGGAGCGCTACTAAGAGGTGTGCAAAGAGAAGAGATCAAGAGAGGTCAGGTATTGGCAGCAACAGGTACTATCAACCCACACACTAAGTTTAAGGGGGAGGTATACGTGCTAAAGAAGGAAGAAGGCGGAAGACATACGCCGTTCTTTAACGGATACAGACCGCAGTTCTACTTCAGAACAACAGACGTAACAGGAGATCTAAAGTTACCTGAAGGTACGGAGATGTGCATGCCGGGAGATAACGTACAGATGGAAATAGAGCTGATCACACCGATAGCGATAGAAGAAGGATTAAGATTTGCGATAAGAGAAGGTGGAAGAACGGTAGGTTCCGGAGTAGTAGCAAGTATCATTGAGTAGTGGAAGATTTTACCGTGACAGTAGACATTGTTGAATAATGCTTTACATTCATAAAAGCTTATCACACAATATCTGCAGATGTTAATAGCTTTTATAGAAGTTCAGTAAAAGGGAGGCGAATGCCTCCCTTTTACTATAGAATGATGGACATGTCGTCATTCTGTGGTGAGAGCCCCCCAGGGGGGAGATGGCGATGAACCTTATAATAATTTTTAAGGCTTGATCATGTTTTATGGAGATATAGATTTATTTTTGTGAGTTCACAAAAAAGATAGCTTTTTTAATAGATTATGACATATATTGATTTTCAGGTACTAAAACAGTTAAAAATTTTAAAATAGAGATTCTTGTAAAAAAAATAGTAGAATAGACTTGCTGATATATCCAGCTAATGATTGTTTGGTGTAGTATTGAATCAGAGGAGGTTCGCATGAAACGCATAATTAGTACATTTGCTGTGCTAGCAATGTTGTTTACGTAAACAGCATTTAGCTTTGGAGTGGAGCGAGAGAAAACTAGCTACTTTAAAAAAGTTGCAATTAAAACAGGTAGCGAAGAGGAAAATATTAAAATTGATTTTCCAAAATTTTGCAACGGTTTTATGACTATGACAAAAGTAGAGGAAAATTCCAAAGAGGGTAAAAAAGAAAAAGAAACATATTGAAGTCTATAATATAAAGTATTGGCGTAATGGTGGGAAAAATAGTGGTTATATTACGAGGGATCAGGAGCTTAAAAATGTCAAGTAAAAAAAATGGGAAAGAGATTTTCAAAGAAGGATTTTACAAATTTCTATTGTTTATATTTATTACTAATGTTATCGCATTGGTGATATTGGCGATGTTGAAGATAAAACCCCCAACTTTGGCTTTCGGGATTAGTGACACTACAGCGCAAGCGTATTTAATATCGTTGGTTGAAAGTTCAGTGGTTATTGTAATTTGTGGGTTATTGTTTTCATTTGCACATCGTAGAGCAAAGAGAAAAAAGTCGGTTAAATAGTATTAGTTACCTTCTGCAATAAGCCATTTAGGTAGTCTGTAAAATAAAAATTTAAAAGCCCTTCTTTATCGGATAGATAATATCCGGTAAAGAAGTTTTTTTTGATGCTTTTATTTTAAAAATGGATTTCCTAGTTCTGTTATGAAAATCATTTTAATTTTATGCAAAGAAATCTTAAAGAGGGAGTTTTGTTTATTCTACTTATAAAGCCATATTTTATCGAGGTGAGATGGTTTAATTTACTAACAAAGTTTTTCTAAGGTAGAGTTATTTGATTTTTTTTATGTTTATATGAAAAAATTTGCCGATTATGATTTCACATACATTTCATAATAGTACAATCATAAGTAGTGATGTCTTTAAAAAGTTGTTTGGGAGGTAGCGATGAAGAATTCAAAGAAGAGATGGAAACGTTCAAGAGTTTTAAATGTTACTTCTAAGTTGTTTGCATGTATGCTCAGCATTATGCTTGTATTAACGGTTATTATGCCTGCCTTGGCGACTGAAAACAAAATTTCTAAGCAAGATGATAAGGAAATAGCAAAGAGTGGAGCATTACATAAGCGGCAAAGCAAAACTTCTAAGCGAAGCGGGGAAAAGATAGTTGCTTACGTCAAAAAAGAAAAACCAAACTCTAATGAGTCTAAACGAGATGTATCAAGTAAAGACAAAAAAGACAAGAAGAAAAAAGCTGTTAGCAAGCCTAAGACGATAGAGGGTAAGGAAGGTGCAAAGGAAGATAAGGTTAAGAATAAACGCAATTTGTTATTTAATCTGAATGAGTCGGGGAATGTAAAGGCAACGAGAGATCTTGAAAACAACATCAATGTGTTAGCGAGAGATACTTCGGGGGATATGAAGATTGATCGTCAAAAGTGGATAGATATGGTAGTGGCTCTAGGTGGAGTTCACAATGCAGACGGATTAAACTGGGGCAAGGTGAATGTAGGAAGGCTTAAATTTCACACAGCAGGTATAAGTCTGCCTGATGACTGCAGCACCTTTTTCAGATTCTTTAAAGGGGAAATTTATGGTTGCGAATCGCTAAATACATCCGACGTTATCAACATGTCGTTTATGTTTAGGTGGACGGCAAAAGCAGATCCTAATGTATCTAACTGGGACACTTCAAAGGTTACCGATATGGAAGGCATGTTTTTACTGGCAAGTGCAAATCCCGATGTATCGAAATGGAATACATCCAATGTGACAAACATGAAAGGTATGTTTGATAGAGCGGGTAATGCAGATCCTGATGTTTCAAACTGGGATACATCGAAGGTTACGGATATGGAAGATATGTTTTCCGGTGTAGTCAACGGAAACCCTGATGTTTCAAACTGGGATACTTCAAGCGTAACCGATATGCAAAGCATGTTCTTTCGTACGGAAAAAGCGAACCCCGATGTATCGAAGTGGAACATTTCAAACGTGACTAATATGTATGAAATGTTTCAGGAAGCAAAAGCTGCAAATCCCGAAGTATCAAACTGGGATACATCAAAGGTGGAAAATATGTCTCGCATGTTTTATTTTGCAAGCAATGCAACACCTAATGTAAAAAACTGGAATACTCCAAACGTGACTGATATGAGTGGTATGTTTAAAGGTGCGGAAAAAGCAAATCCCGACGTATCGAACTGGGATATATCAAACGTGACTGATATGAAAGATATGTTCAGCGGTTCAGGAATTAAAAAAGCGGATCTCAGCAAATGGAAGCTGAATAAAGACGGATCAAATGGCACCTTACAGTCCGGACATATGTTTGACGGTTGTGAAGCTTTAGAATATTTAAAAACTCCTGCAGGCTTAGGTACAATTGTAAAAGGGGGTAATTATGATTTTAAAATAATAAGACTTAAAAAAGGTGATCCTGTAACTATTGAGAAAGAAAATCAGAATTTTGGTGGTATGGAAAGTGCTTATGTGATAAATGCAGCAGATGATAAAGAAGCTGTATATCATGTTTATCGTAAAGATAAATACGTAGGTGTGACATTCGATAAAAACGGTGGAGATACTGAATGTTGGTTTAATCATGAAATAGTAGAGAAAGGCAAGACATTTAATGCCGGCGGCGGTAGGTTTCCAAGTCAAAAACCTACGAAAAAGGAGCATGTATGTGTTGGCTGGGCAAAGAATGCAAAAGCCACAAAGCCTAATATCATTAAAAATACCGTTGTAGATAAAGATGTAATGGCGTATGCCGTATACAAGCTCGAAGTGCCTAAGCTTAAAATGAAAGTAAGGGTTAAGAAGATAAGGAAGGGCAGAAAGAGGATCAAGGTGCGTGTTTTAACCTTAAGGTTCAGACCTTCAAAGGCGGCAAGCGGCTATGAAGCGAAGGTAGTTATAAGGGGCAAGGTAAGGAAGATAAAGCTTAAGAAGGGCAGGAAGAAGCTGAAGGGCTTTATCGTAGGAAAGATAGTGCTGCCGAGGCGAGGAAAGGGTTTCTTGTACTTTAGAGGCTTTAAGAAGATAAAGGGTAAGAAGCATTACGGCATTAAAATAAAGAAGCTTATTAAATAGTTTCGTAATACGTCGCATCTTAAAAGGCTACATTTGTTATCGTTAGAAAAGTCACGGGAGGAGTGAGATGAGAAAGTTAATGATGAGCAAAAAAGGCTCGGGCACAGCGAGAGCTGCAGCTAAGACGGTTTCATGTATGCTCAGCATAATGCTGGTAGTAACGGTCATTGTGCCCGGATTTGCAGCTGAAAACAAGGCTTCTAAGTAAAGCGGCAAAAAGTCGGCTGTTTCTAAGGTAGAAGCAGGTAAAGATAAGAAGAAACAATTGTATAACAAGTTTGGCAGGGGAAAAGAAGGTGCAAAAGAAAATAAAATAAAAAATAAGCGTGAGCAGGTATTTAAACTGAATGAGTCGGGGAATGTAAAGTCAACGAGAGATCTTGAAAACAACATCAATGTGTTAGCGAGAGATACTTCGGGGGATATGAAGATTGATCGCCAAAAGTGGATAGATATGGTAGTGGCTCTAGGTGGAGTTCACAATGCAGACGGATTAAACTGGGGCAAGGTGAATGTAGGAAGGCTTAAATTTCACACAGCAGGTATAAGTCTGCCTGATGACTGCAGCACCTTTTTCAGATTCTTTAAAGGGGAAATTTATGGTTGCGAATCGCTAAATACATCCGACGTTATCAACATGTCGTTTATGTTTAGGTGGACGGCAAAAGCAGATCCTAATGTATCAAACTGGAACACATCAAAAGTTATCAACATGGCAGAGATGTTTTTTTGGGCACACAAAGCAAGACCTAATGTATATAACTGGGACACATCAAAAGTTACAAATATGCAATTTATGTTTTGCAATGCGGGGAATGCAGAGCCGAATGTATCAAACTGGAATATTTCAAACGTGATTAATATGGAGCGGATGTTTACGAATACAAGAGTTGTAAGTTTGGATCTGAGCAAATGGAGATTAAACAAAGAATTATTAAACAATAGTAAGAATGCGGCAAATATGTTTAACTCATGTAATCAGTTGAAATGGCTTAAAACTCCTACCGGCTTAAGGACTGTAATACGCGTAGCGAAGGGGGATTTTAAGATAGTGAAACTAAAAAAATACAATCAAGTGATGATTGAAAAGGAAAGTCAAAGTCTTAATGATGAATACGAAATTAATAAAGACGGAGATAGTGAAGCTATATATCACATTTATAACAAAAATGTGTATGCAGGTGTAACATTTGATAAGAACGGTGGCGAAGAAGAGGCGTGGTTCAACCATGAGATTGTAAGGAGAGGTCTTCCGTTTTATTACACCGGACGGTTGCCTAGTGAAAACCCAAAGAAGAAAGGATATTGTTTAGGTGGTTGGGCGTATGCTCAAGTTGCCGCAGAGCCTGAATTTCTGCCGAGTACAAAAGTATGGGAAGATATGACGGTGTATGCAGTCTATAAACTTGATACACCTAAGCTCATAATGAAGGTAAAGGCTAAAAAAATAAATAGGGGCAGGAAGAAGCTAAGAGGCTTTATCGTAGGAAAGATAACACTGCCTCTAAAGGGCGAAGTGTTCTTCCGACTCAGAGGTTTTAAAAAGGTAAAAGGCAAGAGGCACTACGGTATAATGTTATATAAGAACATTTATTGGCTTGGTACCAAAATAATTCCTCCGGCGAGTAGCGACATCATATAACTGGCGTTATATGAAAACATCGATTGGTTTGGTACCAGAAAGCTACATTAAAAAGCTATAAGTGCTACAAAATGATTTAAAGAGAAAGCCCCCCTCCGGGGGGCTTTCGATTATATTTGAGCATTTTTATTTTTGACCAGGGTATAGGCTATTATTTTTCTTAAATTGATTGACTGGCAGCTTAAGAAGTTTTATACTATTTAGGCAGGTATGTTTGCGCTGCCTACTATATGTAGTAGAAAATACGTACAATGTAGTAAGGTTTTATATTACTTATGCGTGGAAGCGAGCGAATTATAGTAGACTGTACGTACTGCAAAGCATGTATGCGAGTGATTTATAGTAGATTGTGCATACTGTAGAGCGATGAACGCTAATACGGGCGTGAGAGCAAGATAACAGATTATATGTGCCGGTGATGGATGTATACGTTGTAAAACAAGCGATGATAAAATTCAGCTACGTAGAGTGGCTGATCCGGAGTGGATTGTGCATGTAAAAAGTAAGATTTGTGAGGGGAAAGATGAGCGGTATAAGCAAGATAAGGAAAAGAGATGGCAGGATAGTAGATTTTGATATTTCGAAGATTTCGGAAGCTATTTTGAATGCGGCCAAGGTGCTTGGCGGAAATAATAAAGAGATGTCGGATAAGTTGGCAAGTGAAGTCCATGACAGGCTTATTGCTCAGTTTGGCAGTACGCCTCCTCCGGTTGAGAGTATTCAAGATGTAGTGGAAGCCGTGCTTATAGATAACGGACATGCAAGAACCGCTAAGGAATACATCTTGTATAGGGCAGAGCGAACAAAGAATAGAGACATGAATATGCGCCTTATGAAGACATACCAGGATCTTACATTTAAATCTGCTAAGGATAACGATATAAAGCGTGAAAATGCAAATATAGATGGCGATACCGCCATGGGTACCATGCTAAAGTACGGTTCGGAAGGTGCAAAACAGTTTTATGAAATGTTCGTTTTAAACGATGAGCATGCGCAGGCACATAAAGACGGAGATATTCATATTCACGATCTGGATTTTCTTACTCTTACAACCACCTGCTGTCAGATAGACATACGTAAGCTGTTTAAAAACGGATTTTCTACAGGACATGGATTTTTAAGAGAACCTAATGACATTCAGAGCTATGCTGCACTGGCATGTATAGCCATACAGTCAAATCAAAACGATCAGCATGGAGGGCAGAGCATCCCTTACTTTGATTACGGTATGGCGGACGGCGTAAGAAAAACGTTTAAGAGGCTGTATTACACGAACATCGGTAAGATAATAGATATAAAGTATGATAAAGAAAATACTGTAGATAAGGTAAAGGAATATGCAAAGAAAATAGAAGAAGAACAGGGGCTGGTGCCGTGCATGGCAAACGATAACGAGTATATGAAGGCGGAAAAGGCTGAATTATCAAAGTTTATTCCTGAAGCAGACATAGAAAAAATCCAAGATTTGGCATTCAAGTATGCTACAAAGGAAGTTAAAAGAGCAACGTATCAAGCTATGGAAGCCTTTATACATAATTTAAATACAATGCATTCAAGAGCCGGTGCGCAGATTCCGTTTTCTTCAATAAACTACGGTACAGATACATCCGTAGAAGGCAGGCTTGTAATGGAAAACGTGTTGCTTGCAACGGAAAGTGGGCTTGGAAACGGAGAAACCCCTATATTCCCGATTCAAATTTTCAAGATGAAGGAAGGTGTAAACTACAACGAAGGTGATCCGAATTACGACCTGTTTAAATTGGCATGCAGGGTTTCGGCTAAGAGATTGTTCCCTAATTTTTCATTTATCGATGCACCGTTTAACTACCAATATTATAAAGAAGGCGATCCTGATACTGAAGTTGCATATATGGGTTGCAGAACCAGGGTAATGGGTAACGTTTACGATCCTAGCAGAGAAATAGTAGGAGGCAGGGGGAATCTTAGCTTTACATCGATCAACCTACCGAGAATTGCGCTTAGAGTGAATAAGCAGACTGATGTGTTCTTTAGAGACCTTGAAAGAGAGATAAGGCTCTGTCGTGACCAACTCCTCGAAAGGCTTGAGATTCAATCTCAGAAGAGAGTTAAAAACTATCCGTTCCTCATGGGACAGGGCATTTGGATAGATTCTAACAGACTGGGAGTGGATGAAGAAGTAAGAGAAGTGCTGAAACACGGCACATTGTCAGTAGGATTCATAGGGCTTGCAGAAACGCTTAAAGCTCTTACCGGTAAGCACCACGGAGAAAGTGAAGACGCTCAGAAACTTGGGCTTGAGATCGTAGGGTATATGAGAAAGCGAATGGATGATTTTTCCAGGGAATATGGACTTAATTTTTCATTGCTTGCAACACCTGCGGAAGGGCTTTCAGGAAGGTTTGTAAGGCTGGACAGGGAGCTTTTTGGTAACATCGAAGGTATTACGGATAGAGAATACTATACAAATTCTTTCCACGTTCCCGTTTATCACGAGATAAGCGCCTTCGATAAGATAAAACTTGAAGGTCCGTATCATGCCTTGACAAACGCAGGACATATAACCTATGTGGAGCTCGATGGTGATCCGCTCAAAAATTTGGATGCATTTGAAGAAGTGGTAAGAGCAATGAAGGAAGCAGGTGTCGGGTACGGTTCTATCAACCATCCTGTGGACAGGGATCCTGTGTGCGGATTTACAGGAATAATAGAGAACGAATGCCCGCATTGCAAGCGAAATGCAAACGAAAAGGAATCTGGTAGCGAACGAATAAATAGAATAAAAGTAGATTAATCATGAAAATTTGCGTTAAATTTAGGCGATAAGATGGAGCGTAATATATCTTATGACAATGATGATGCTGTAAATGTAGCAGGAATAGTGAGGGAATCCATAGTGGACGGCCCGGGCTTCAGGTTTGTGATATTTTGTCAAGGTTGTCCTCATGGTTGTAAGGCCTGTCATAATCCTGATACGCATGCCTTTGAGGAGAATAAGCTCATAGGGGTGGATGAACTTTTTAAAAGTATAATGAAGCCGAGGTTGGGCAAAGGCGTTACGTTTTCCGGAGGAGAGCCCTTCTGCCAGGCGGTACCGTTTGCAAAGCTTGGCGAGAAGCTCAAGGCTGCAGGCATAGATATATTGATATTTACAGGCTATGAATACGAAGAACTCATAAAAATGGCAAAGTATAATGAAAGTATAATGAGGCTCATAAAAACGGCGGATTATATCGTGGATGGGAAGTACAAAGAGGAGCTTAGAGATCTCTCGCTAAAGTTTCGAGGAAGCAGCAACCAGCGTATAATAGATGTGAAGAAGACATTAGAGGCATGTCAGGTAGTAGAGGCGGAGTTTTAAGATATAGCTTTAGTAAGGGTGATAAAATTTTCGGAAAATGATTTAAATAACGCTTTTTGCTGTTGACCTAAAAAAACAATCGGTTTAAAATAATGCGTGTGTGTTATTAAGGTCTGGAAGGAGATGCGAATGAGCATTTTTGCAAAGCATCTGAACAGTGTTGCCGTTCCACATCATAAGAATACGGCAAGCATCGCTTCTGTGAAGGTACCGGTTGTGGATGTAGTTACTATTCAGATGGGTCAACATATTGGTGCTCCCGCAAAACCATTAGTTAAGAAGGGCGATAAGGTAAAGGTAGGACAAAAGATTGCCGATACCGATGCCTTTGTCAGCGCTCCGATTCATAGTAGCGTATCAGGAGAAGTCGTTAAGATTTCCACTGTTAGAAACGCTATGGGAATGATGGATGAAGCGGTAGAGATAAAAACTGATGGATTGCAGGAAATAAGTGAAGAAGTTAAAAAGCCTGAAGTGAAGGATTTTGAATCTTTCATAGCGGCAGTAAGAGCGAGCGGAGCTGTAGGTCTTGGAGGCGCAGCATTTCCGACTCATATAAAATTCAATCCTAAAAATATAGATGAGGTGGATACCCTCATAATAAATGCAGCTGAGTGCGAACCGTTCATTACAGCAGACCACAGGCTCATGCTCGAGGATCCTGTTGATATTTTAGACGGAATTGAAATCACCATGCGCTATATGGGCATAAAAAGGGCTATAATAGGCATCGAGTCAAATAAGCCGAATGCAATAGAAGTTTTAAACAGCGAGATTTCAAAGAGGAAGCTTGACGGCGTGAGTATCAAAGTACTTCAGTCGAGGTACCCTCAAGGCGCTGAAAGGGTGCTAGCGTATGAGGCTACCGGAAGAAAGCTGGATGCGGGCGTGCTACCTGCAGATATTGGTCTAATAATTACAAATGTTGCTACTATCGCCTTCATAGGGCAGTATATGAGAAACGGCATTCCACTCATAAATAAGAGACTTACTGTGGACGGCGATGCTGTCAACACCCCGCAAAATGTGATAGTAGCTATAGGCACACCTATAAAGGACCTCATAGCGGCTTGTGGCGGTTATAAGAAGCATCCTAAGAAGATATTGATGGGCGGACCGATGATGGGACGTGCCATTTTTTCTGACGAGTTACCTATAATAAAGAATAACAATGCTATTTTAGCGTTTGCGGATGAAGATAAGTTCACAATGCCTGAGACGCCGTGTATAAGTTGCGGTAAATGTCATCAGGCTTGTCCTTTTGACCTTCTTCCTGCAGCATATTATAAGGCGTATAAATCTCAAGATGTAGATACATTAAACAAACTCATGATAAATCAATGTATGGAATGCGGCAGCTGCTCGTATGTTTGTCCGGCGAGAAAACCGCTTGGCTTTACTAATAAGCTGTGCAAAATATTAGTAAAGGAGGCGAGTAAATAATGGAAATTAATGAAAAAAGCCTGATGATGTCGACGGCTCCGCACATAGTGACGGATACCGATACTTCAAAGATAATGAAGATGGTAATCCTTTCATTGGTGCCTGCGGGATTGGTCGGAGTATATGTGTTCGGGCTTAAGGCACTTGTGCTCATACTAACGTGCATGATCGCTTCCACACTATTTGAATACATCTATAATAAACTCATGAAAAAAGAGCAAACAGCATGGGATTGCAGCGCAGCTCTTACGGGTATGCTGATTGCATATAACGTACCGTCAAGCCTTCCGATACCTATGGCTATCGTCGGATGTTTTGTTGCTATTATAATAGTAAAGCAATTATATGGTGGCATCGGGCAAAACCTTGTAAATCCTGCAATAACCGCAAGGATAGTTCTTATGACATCATTTGCGACTCAGATGACTTCATGGCCGGTACCGAGAGGTTCTAAAGGCTTCAGCTTCATGCAGGGCTTTACGGATACCACTACAGCGGCGACACCGCTTGGAGTGCTTGCAGAAGGAGGCGACTACATGCCTTCCAATATGCAGTTGTTTTTAGGAAACGTAGGCGGAAGTCTTGGTGAAGTGAGTGCGCTTGCCCTTCTTGCAGGCGGAGCATTCCTGCTATGGAAGAGAATCATAACTTGGCACATACCGGTTGCATACATGGTGACCGTTGTAGCGATTTCTCTTTTGCTGGGGCAAGATCCGATATTTCATCTGTGTGCAGGCGGAGTAATGCTGGGTGCTATATTCATGGCTACGGACTATGTTACTTCTCCTACAATAGTCAGCGGTAAGATAATTTTCGGAGTGGGCGCCGCACTTATCGCTATGGTTATAAGACTCTATGGACAGATGCCTGAGGGAGTATCGTTCGGTATACTTCTTATGAACATACTCACACCTCATGTAGATAAATTAGCAGTGAGGCTGCTTACGAGAAAGGGAGGTGCTAAAAATGGAAAGTAATGCTTTTAAGGATAAGTTTGCACCTGCGGTTGCGCTTGTATTGATAACGTTTTTAGTTTGCCTTGCCTTGGCAGGTACATACGGTGTTACAAAGCCCATAATAGATAAGAATTCAAAAAAGGCGGCTGACGATGCGAGGAGCGCAGTGCTTCCTAAGGGGGATTCGTTCGATGAAGTAAAGAAAAAGCTTCCTACGGATGTAAATGCCTACCACGTAGCAAAGAATAAATCCGGTGTTGTGGTAACTACCGTAAACAAAAGTTTCGGAGGTCTCATAACGGTAATGACCGGCATAGACAAGGACGGCAAGGTACGGGGCGTTGTGGTAACAAATCATAATGATACGCCGGGTCTCGGTACTAAAGCTCAGGAACCTTCCTTTATCAACCAGTTTAAAGGAAAGAGTGCACTCAAAGGGCCTGATGTAAAAAAGGACCCCGAGATAGATGCTGTGGTGGGAGCTACCATTTCATCTGGTGCAGTATACGGTGCTGTGAAAAAGGCACTAGGCGCATTTAAAGAGTTAGGGGGTGTCAAGTAATGAGTAAACTTCAAATATTTACAAAGGGCATCATAAAGGAAAATCCGGTATTGGTACTGCTTCTTGGAACCTGCCCTACACTTGCGACTACGACTTCAGCCATAAACGGTGTAGGTATGGGAGTATCCACACTGGTAGTACTCACTTGCTCAAACATAGCAATATCTGCACTCAAAAAGGTGATTCCGGATAAGGTAAGAATACCGTGTTACATTGTAGTAATAGCGGGATTTGTGACGATAGTGCAACTCTTACTCAAAGGATATGTACCGACGCTTGACAAGGCGCTCGGACTGTTCATTCCTCTCATAGTTGTAAACTGTATAATTCTTGGAAGGGCTGAGATGTTTGCAAGCAAGAATTCGTTGTTAGATTCAATACTTGACGGACTTGGAATGGGCGTAGGTTTCACGCTTGCTCTAGGTTGCATGGGACTCATAAGAGAAATAGTAGGAAACGGTACGGCATTCGGTTTTGCGCTTACAAAGAGTTTTCTCACACCTATGTCGCTATTTATGATGGCTCCGGGCGGGTTCTTCGTATTTGCTATACTCATAGCTCTGATAAACTGGAGGAGTAACGGAAAAGCCATAAAGAAAAAGGAGATAGGATGTCAAGGATGTTCCCTTGCCGGAGGTTGCGGACTCGCTGCTCTTCCAAAGGATCCTGAAGATATAAAGGCGGAAGAAGAAGCGAAGGCGCTGGAAGCCATGGAGAAAGAAAAGCAAAAGAAGCTCGCTGAAGCTAAGAAGAAAAAAGAGGAAGAGGAAAAGAAAGCTGCAAGCGCAGCGGAGTCTTCTGAAAAGGAGGGTGAGTAGGATGGTAATATTTGTAGTAATACTAATGAGCATGGTGCTTACAAATAACTTTGTGCTCACACAGTTCCTGGGGATCTGTCCCTTCCTCGGTGTATCGAAAAAACTCGATGCGGCAGCCGGAATGGGCGCGGCGGTAACGTTTGTAATGGTACTTGCAACGGCGGTTACTTGGCCGTTTCAGTATAAAATTTTAGTGCCGAACAATATGGGTTACCTGCAAACATTGGTATTCATATTGGTTATTGCATCACTTGTTCAGCTGGTGGAGATGATACTTAAAAAATTCGTTCCACCGTTATATAAATCACTAGGCGTATTTTTGCCGCTTATTACAACGAACTGCGCCGTACTCGGTGTTACGATACTCAATATTGATGAAGGTTATACGTATGCTCAGTCGCTCGTGGCGTCTGTGGGCGCAGGAGTAGGTTTTTTACTTGCTATGATATTGTTTGCAGGCCTTAGGGAGAAGCTTGCAAAATGCGAAGGAATACCTCAAGCATTTCAAGGAGTGCCTATAGTTTTGGTTACAGCTTCTATTTTGTCACTATCCTTTATGGGATTTGGTGGTGTTATAGAAGGACTGTTTAAATAAGAAAATAAGGTTTAATAAGGAAATATAAGGAGGTTTTCATAGATGTCATATTTATATCCGGCTATGATAGTAGCGTTGATAGGGCTTGTGGCAGGTGTCATTTTGACGGTTGCTGCAAAGTTCATGGCAGTACCTGTGAACGAGAAGGTAGGGGAGCTCAGAGATGCACTCCCGGGAGCGAACTGCGGAGCTTGCGGATTTGCAGGATGTGATGCCTATGCAGAAGCGGTCGCAGAGGGTAAGGAGTGTACGCTTTGTCCTGTAGGTGGTAGCGCTGTAGCTGAAAAGCTGGCGGCAATCATGGGTGTTGAAGCGGGAAGTACCGAGCCTAAGATATTCAGAGTTACCTGTAAGGGAAGTCATACCCACGCAAAGATCTTTTCTGAATACGATGCGGAGATAAAATCATGTAAGGCCGCCAACCAGCTTTACGGCGGTAATAAGGTGTGTGAATTTGGCTGTCTGGGGCTTGCAGACTGCGTAAAGGCGTGTGAATTCGATGCAATACATATTAAAGACGGCGTGGCTGTTATAGATGAGGATAAATGTGTTGCCTGTGGTCAGTGCGCAAAGGCATGCCCAAAGCATCTCATATCTGATGCGCCTAAGAAGAAGCTCGTGTTTGTTGGTTGTTCATCTACGCACAAGGCACCGGATGCAATGAAGGCATGTAAGGTTGCGTGCATAGGTTGTAAAAAATGTGTTGCGGCTTGTAAATTTGATGCAATTCACGTAAACGATTTTCTTGCTAAGGTTGACTATGAAAAATGTGTTAATTGCGGTGCATGTGTAAAAGCCTGCCCTACAAAGGCGTTGGTAAACAGAAGGAAAAAGCCTGTGCCTAAGAAGCCGGTTGCTGCAAACGCACAGAGCGCATAAAAGTGATATCAAAATCGGTTCGCTTCTTCATTGCGTCTGCATTTTTAAAGTGGTTGAAATTGCAACATTTATAGAGGAATGCAACAGGATAGTTGTTTCAAAAGCTAAAATCAATTTTAATAGAAGAGTAAATTTATGTTTTTATAATAACCAAGATGCATGTAGTGTCTTGGTTATTTTTTGTTGTTCTTTTATCGTGACAAGTAGTTAAGGATGTGTAAATTAACGTCTTTAGAGGTTTTACCTTGTGAGCTTTTGGATCGGAGCCGCGTTTGTATTATAAGTATTCCTGCTAAAACAGGTGTATGAAAGAAGTAAAACTGATGGGAATTGTATCGCAACATAACGCTATATAGCTTGCAGTTACAGCGGTTTCAAGTTTCAGATCGAGGCAGTGCTGTGAAATTCGCAAATCAATATGGGGTTATTATAAAATGTCACTGTAGTTGTTTTCCTGTTTATGGAAACATCGCACATTAATCATTTCTTTTACGGTTGTTTTGAAAAGGAGGAAAAGATGAAGATTCTGAAAGGCATTATTAAATTTTTGCCGGTAATTATTCTAGCTACGCTGATGATTAAAGAGTTTGACGCTCTTATCGCAGCACCTATTGCAACCATTGCGGCATTGGTCATTGCAATCTTTATGGAAAAGCATTCATTTAAAGATTGTATAGACACAGCGATGAAAAGTGTTAGCAATATTCTCATAGCGTTATTTATTTTGATGTTTGCATACGCTATGGCAAGTGCGTTTATGACAACAGGCGTAGGTGCGGCGGTTGTAAACATTGCGCTTTCTGCAGGTGTTACAGCTAGATCAATTGCGGTAGTGGGTATTTGTGTAACTGCAGTTCTTTCCGTTGCTACAGGTACATCCTGGGGTACTATGGCTGCGTGTGCACCTATATTCCTATGGCTAAACCATATCGTTCATGGCGATATCGTTCTTACAGCTTGCGCTATAGCGGGCGGTGCATGTTTTGGTGACAACATCGGTCTTATCTCTGATACTACAATAGTATCTTCCGGTATCCAGGGAGTAGAGGTAGTAGACAGAATAAGAACCCAAGGTGTATGGTCAATTCTTTGTTTGGCTCTTGCAGCGATCACATTCTACATTGTAGGATCTGCAGTGCTTAAATTGCCTACTACCCATGGCGATGTATCCGGTATTATGGATTCTGTACCTAAGGCGGCTCTTGATTACTTAAAGAGTGAAAAGCCTGAGGCCGTTGACTTGCTAAATCAGGTAGTTAAGGGAGTACCTTATTACATGGCTATACCTCTAGTACTTGTAATAGTGCTTGCGATTGCTAAGTTCAACACATTTATTTGTATAGGATCAGGTATCGTTAGTGCTTACCTACTAGGACTTCCTGCAGGAACTACAGGAAAGCTTACCGAATACCTTGATCTTTGTAAGTCAGCATTTGGTGAAGCAGGTAGCTGGGTAGTTGTTATGATGATGTGGGTAGCGGCATTCGGCGGAATCATGCGTCAGATGCATGCATTTGACCCATTGGCTCATTTTGTAGCTAAAGTATCCAGCAAGGTTAGACACGTTATGTTCTGTAACGGAGTATTGTCATTGATAGGTAACGCAGTTCTTGCGGATGAGATGGCACAGATAGTTACGGTAGGTCCGATCATCAAGGAAATTGCAGAAGATAATATCGAAGGTAGCGAAGAAGACATGTATAAGATCAAGTTAAGAAATGCCACATTCGGCGATGCGATGGGTGTATTCGGTTCTCAGTTGATTCCATGGCACGTTTACCTTGGATTCTATGTAGGTGTTGCAAAGAATGTTTATCCACTATTTAAATTCACACCGAAACATTTCATAATGTACAACTTCATGGCGATGATAGCAGTAGCTTCGTTATTACTACTTACTCTAACGGGAGCGGATAAGTTCGTACCATTATTCAGACTTCCAAGAGAGCCGGAAGTAAAACTAAAAGAATTTTAAGTTTCAGTAGACAATTGATAAAAGAATGATTAGAACGGGGGAGGTAAAACTCCCTCGTTTTTTTATGAGTAAATTCACAACGGGTGTAGCGAATATATGAAATGAATGTTTGATTATTTTGAAGAACATTAGGCTTAAATTGTCAATAATACTAGACATTAATTTACAGCTAATTATTTGGAATTTAGAAATTATCATGCGTCCCTTTCAACACGCTTATATCAATAAAATTACCGTTTTTATCATTGTATAACAAATTGTAAAGCAATGTCTGGCTTTATTTCCAATTACTATTTGTTTTAAAGGGGGAGCAAAATGAATAAGCGAATATTGAAAAAAAGGGTGGCATCTTTACTTTTGATTTTTATGATGCTACTAGGAGTAATGACAGAAAATGAAAATGTATTGGCAGAAAATAAAAAGGTGGATTTTCATATCATAAATTTATCGATAACCGATTCTCAAGGCAATGTACCACCGGATGGATTTTATTACAGCACGCTATTTAAACTTAATGTAGGTTTTGATGCGTCAAAGTTTGGGGATACGTTGCGTGCAGGTGATTATTTTGAAATGCAGCTGCCGGATAAATTTAAGTTTCCTGAAAATGCACTGTATTGTAATTTTAACCTGTATACGAAAGACGGAAATATTCTTGCAAAGGGGCTTGTTTCGCCTGCTAATCCGGGGGGAGGTAAAGTTAGAATCACCTTTACAGACTATGTTAATGATAAACATCATATAAAGGGTAATTTTAATTTGACAGCAAATTGGAATAAGGTATCATACCCTGTTACTGCGCCCAGTGAGCATGAGATAGTTATAGGTTCATTTCACAAAGGAATTATAATAAAGCCGGATAAGCCCTCGCCTCCTTCAGATCACATTCTTAACAAATATTCGGGGCAAACCTTGACATCCGAAGGGCATGTAAGGTGGTCCATGATTATAAACACAAAGCAGGCCAACTTAACCAACGTTGTCGTAAAGGATCAGTTATCCGTAGAACCTCCCGGAACCAATGACGGAATAATGTATGTGACGGATACCGATAGTTTTACTTTATATGATTTGGTGCTTGAAAATGGAGGTTGGGTAAGGAAGAATCCTAGAAATATAAGCAGTCAGGTAAGCTTTTCGCCGGATAAGAGGTCTTTCAGTTACAACATGGGCAATATAAACGGTAAAGCCTATTTGCTCTTTTATAAAAGCACGTATAGAGACGGGCTAAAATTAAAAAATAGAGCGGAGTTAACGAGTTCATCGACTAACAAGGTGGTGACGAGTGAATTCGTATGGGCAAATTCAGGAGGTAGCGGCGAGGCGGTTTTGAAAAAAATCAATATAAAGGTTTTGAAAATATGGAAGGATAACAACGACCGCGATAAAAAACGTCCTCAAAATATTGTAGTTAAACTATTCGCAAATGGAAAGAATACCGGAAAGGTGCTCGTTTTATCCGCTGCAAACAACTGGAAGGGGCGTTTTACAGACCTTCCTAAATATACTAAAAATGGACATTTGATAAAGTACACAGTAAAGGAAAATCCGATTGCAAACGGCTATACGGGTACGATAACGGGAGATGCCAAAATAGGATTTGTAATTACAAATGTTCGCAAGCCTGATAAACCTCCAAAGCCTACAACTCCGCTGAATCCCGGCGCTCCACCTAAAACGGGGGATACACGCAACCTGTACATGTATTTATTTATGTTACTGGCTTCGGGAGCATTTCTTTTTGTAAGTTCAATGCGTAAGAGCTCCACTAAATAGTTTTGCGAAAAAATTATTAATGGAAATGTAATTAAGTTATTTGTTATAATACTAGTTACAAACCTACTTTTAGCATGTGATTATAGAAAGGAATTGTAATGAAAAAGAAGATTTTAAGTATTGCAATGTGTTTGGTACTTGCATGTTCTGTGATATTGAGCGATGCAGTTACTTCAAATGCACAGAGTGAAGGAGCGTTTAACAGAGTTAAGTTTAAGGGAAAGAGGATTGTTAAAGAGTATCAAGACAATGCCTACCTCAAGGTAAGAAAAAAGCTCAAAAGATTTATACTACCACCTAAGGTGGATCTTAGAGATAGGAATTTAGTAACAAATGTAAAGGATCAGGGTGTTCATGGTACATGTTGGACTCATGCGGTTATGTCTTGTCTCGAGACATCGTTGATCAGTCAAAACTGCGTTCGTAAGGATGATGTAGATCTATCCGAAAGACATCTGGCTTGGTATGGCCATGATTCAGCGAGCGAACTTAAGGATCGTACGTTAGCAGCAGGAAAGGATAGATTCTTGATGCCTCGGCTTGAGAAGGTATTTCCTAAAATGTTACCTCCAAGAGAACTATACGACTTAGGAGGATCTAGGGCGATTACAGTTCCTACATTGTCCAGGCAGTATGGAATAGTGGATGAGAGTAACTGCAAATATGATCCTACAGCTAATATGAAGGCTGCACCTGAAAGCTGTAAGCGAAGCCAAATGGATGCGGCTCTTAAGAGCGTAAAATATTTACCCGAACCTATAAAGGTAAATGGTAAAGGGTATTATTTGGGAACGGATTACGATGCTATAAATGCACTCAAACAGCAACTTGTAAACTGTAATGCGATATCTGCGGGGATTTCATCATTCAGTGGTGTAAGTGATGATGAGTTTCATTATGTAAAGCCTGATAAAAAGGGAAATGCACTGACACAGGTTGAGGCAAATCATGAAATTACGATAGTAGGATATGATGATAATATAAGTAAGGATAAATTTGATACCGAAGTAGATTCACCTTCGGGATATCAAAAACCTAAAAACAACGGAGCTTTCATAGTTAAAAACAGTTATGGTACTGGATTTGGCAGACAAGGCTATATGTACCTTTCGTATGATGATGCATCGCTTTCAGAACCTTGTGTGTATGAGACAGAGGCTAATGAATACAAAAAGCAGGATACAAAGCACGACAATTCAACGATTTATCAGTTAGATGGCATTGGAATAGGTGCTGTATATACTTGGACGTCAAAGAGGGCGAAGGCTGGTAACGTATTTGTAGCAAGGGATAATTTTAAGCTTAAGGAGCTCGGTTTAACGACAGATGTAGCAAATGTAGACGGTAAGGTGTATGTAATAGAGTGTGCGGATAAAGGCAACAAGAGAAGTGCAAATATCGTAGCCTACCAGAATTTCAAAACGAAGGAAGCAGGGTTTATGAGGGTGAAGTTGGATGATCAACCCGTTTTTGCTAAGGGTAAAAAATACATGGTAGTTACGGAGCAAAAGCTTAATTCAAATCAATGGATACAACCTGTTGAGATGGGACTTAGTAAAGAAAAAAATAGCGGCATGAGGATGGAAGTAAAGCCGTACGAAAGTTTTATCTTCAGAAACGGTAAGTGGCAGGACTGTAAAAATGTTACGGCAAAATATTTCGGCGAGACACATAGATTTGGAAATGCTTTGATAAAGGCGTATGGAGATAATGTAAGTGAAGCTGAGCTTAAGGAAAATAAAGTGGCAGACACTGAAGGTGATACCAACATGGTGCCACCACAGTTCATGGAGGATTATCATACAGTAAAATGTACTAAAAAGACCATCAAAATTACAAAAAAGAAATTTAAAATCCCTGCAAAGCTTATAATAGGAGGCAAGATAGCCAAGATAAAGTATTCTATCAAGGGCAACAAGGCGAAGATTGTAAAGAATAGATTTATTATAGCTAAAAAGAAGGGAACAGCAACGCTCATAGTGACGGTGATAGGCAAAGGGCACTATAAAA
Source organism: Eubacterium saphenum ATCC 49989 (assembly GCA_000161975.1). Taxonomy (GTDB): domain Bacteria; phylum Bacillota; class Clostridia; order Peptostreptococcales; family Anaerovoracaceae; genus Eubacterium_N; species Eubacterium_N saphenum. The sequence goes on along the minus strand of GG688422.1, from coordinate 479,747 downwards.
ACTACAAGTTCAAAATAAAGCTTATCATAACGAAGAAGGCGCTTAAGAGACGCTAAATTACATTTTCTGTCGAATTCTGACTAAAACATTTTAGAGCTTGCGTTTAGGTATATCATAAAGCTACACCTCAGGGTGTAGTTTTTATTTTCTCTCGCGCGATGGAGCGGGGCCAATTGCGAGGGAAGGGGAGCGAGAAGTTATTGGGTAGAGGAAGAAAGGAGGAGATATGGCAAGTTCGCTTAATGAGAATGAAGCTGTGAGCAACAGCAGAGAGCCGTTCAACTATGAAGTTAAGGCACACTACGGTGTAATAAGTAAATCTGCGACCGGTTGGACGAAGGAAGTGAATCTGGTATCGTGGAACGGAACACCACCCAAACTTGACGTTAGAGAGTGGGATCCTGAACATGAGCATATGTCAAAAGGATTGACGTTTAGAGCCGAAGAAGCAAAAGAACTTATGAAAATTCTTGAAAAGTCGGTGACTAAACTGGCAGATGCTAAATAACCGGTAACCTAGGAGTAAAATCCTAGGTTTTTTTATATATAATGACTTTCACGGTGTCCCTCACTATATCCCTCACGGTGACCTTCACAATGTCCTTCACGATAGAAATGAATTTAAGTAAGTGTAAAAACGATACAAAGAACTCTAAAAGAAATGGATAATCTGCAATACGTAGGGAGTGGAAATAGTGGTTATTGGGAACTTAACGAAGGAGATGATAACATATAGTTTAATACTTGAATTTCATATTAAATGAGCATAAAAGCTCGGCTGTGAATTCCCAATTAGTGTATAATATAGCTAATTGACGTATAGATGTGCAGAGGATATGTAATGATAGAGTATATAAAAAAGGGAAGAGAACGAGAACTTGATAAAAATAACACCATCGAAAAAGATGTGAGAGATATTATAGACAGAGTGAAGTCAGAAGGAGATGAGGCGCTCAGATATTTTTCAAAAAAATACGATGGGCATGATTTAGACGATATAAGGGTGAGTAAAGAAGATATAGAACTTGCTTATGAAATAATTGATCCTGAGATAAAGGAAAAGATCGCAAGGGCTCACGAGAATATAAAGGATTTTGCGATTCGCCAGAAGGAATGCATGCATTCGTTAAAGCATGAAGAAGGTGGGAAACTGCTAGGGCATAGCATCATACCTGTAAACTCTGCAGCCTGTTACGTACCGGGAGGATCTTATCCTCTTTATTCAACGGCGCTCATGCTCTGCGCACCTGCAAAGGTAGCAGGGGTAGAGCGTATTATTGCAATAACTCCGATTTCAAAGGATACCGGCAAGGTGAATCCTACTACACTTGTAGCCTTAGATATCGCAGGAGCTGATGAAATTTACAGTGTCGGCGGGGCTCAAGGAATTGCGGCGGCTTGCTACGGTACGGAGAGCATAAATCCTGTGGATGTCATAGTGGGGCCCGGTAACAGCTATGTAACGGAAGCAAAGAGGCAGTGCTATGGAAAGGTTGGGATAGACTTTTTGGCAGGTCCCAGTGAAGTGCTGATAGTGGCAGACTCAAGTGCAAACCCTGAGATAATAGCGGCGGATATCCTTGCGCAGGCAGAACATGATGTGTATGCAAAATCCATATTGGTTACGAACGATAGATCCCTTGCAAATGCTGTGAATGATGAAGTGTATATCCGGCTTGAAGATCTTGCTACGGCTTTAATTGCAAGGAAATCATGGGAAGAATACGGGGAAATTTTATTGGTGGATGACATGGACGATGCGATTGCGTTTGCCAATGAATATGCTCCCGAGCATTTAGAAGTTATGGTGGATGAAAATCGAATAGATGATATAAAGGATTCATTCAAAAACTATGGCGCAATATTCTTAGGTGAAAATTCAGCCGAGGTATTCGGAGATTATGCGAGCGGCCCAAATCATACATTGCCGACATTAGGTGCGAGCAGGTATACAGGAGGACTTTGGGTGGGGACATTTCTTAAGGTATGCAGTTTTCAAAGAATGAGCCGTGAAGAGGCAAAGAGGATGGCACCTGACGTTGCAGCTCTTGCAAGGGGAGAAGGGCTTATAGCACATGCGAAGGCCGCAGAGATACGAGGTAAGTAAGATTAAGCTTGCACGGTGGTTACTGTTTGTTTGTTGTTTCCCTTTTAATGCAGCAAATTGTGGGGTAGATGATGTGAATATAAGAATATTGTCTGTAGGAAAATTAAAAGAAAAATACATGCAGCAAGCATGTCTTGACTATGTTAACAGAATCAAAAATTATGTAAGAATAGAGATACTTGAGCTAAAGGAAACGAATAAACAATCTGAGACGAAGGACATTGTAAGTAAGCTGCGAAAGAATGCATATAAAATTGCCTTGGATGTGTCCGGAAACAAGATGGATTCGATAGCTCTTTCTAAAAAAATTTCAGATTTGATGCTCGATGGAAGAGCGGATATAGATATAGTGATAGGAGGATCTGACGGATATCTGGATGCTGTCGGGGAAGCGGTGGATTTAAGGTTGTCCTTTTCTGATTTTACATTTCCGCATCAGCTTATGCGTTTGATATTATTGGAGCAGCTGTATAGAAGTTTTAAGATAATAAAAAATGAAGTCTACCATAAATAGCACATATGTAAGCCTTTTTTGCATATGCTGCACTTAATCTTTTTAAAGCTTTTGCCTTCGTCGTTATATTGTAGTTCCGGGCTTTCTGCACATATTCATTACATATGCCCATTTTGTTTACGGTAGCATTCAACATATATGACTGCAAGGTTTAGTAAAATTCAAGAAGTTTGATTTTTTTAGTAGGGTGGGTCTGAACCGCAAGTTAAAAGTGTGTAGGTTTTGAGTTTAGATAATAGCGATGCACAGGGTATTATTTATGGGAGAATTTATACACGAGGTATGCTGCGAGCAGAACAAGTGAAGAGCCCAATATAGAAGTGGCAGGGAGAGATTCGCCTAAGAATATGAAGCCGAGTACTATGGAAAATATTATGGAAAAATAGCTGTATACGCTTATTTCACCTGCGTTTTGTTGCCTGTATGCATATGTCAAAGCTATCTGACCAAAACCGCCTAATACGCCTATTAAGAGCAGCATTGTGGCATCGAAGGCATTCGGTATCACGAAGTTATTTATCATGAATGGAATGCTGCCTACCATGCAAAAGCATGAAAAATGCATTATTATGGTCATACCGTTTACCTTATCCTTAAAGTAGGCCAGCAAAGTATAGGCAATGCTGGATGAAAACGCACAGGCGAAGGCTGCAGTAAGCGGCAAAATTCCTGATTTAAATGAAGGAGATACTATGAAGAGCGCTCCTGAAAATGCTATTAACAGAGCCGGTATCTGTATTTTAGATATTTTTTCCTTAAGTATTATGCGAGTAAGTATGGTAATCATAAATGGAGAAAGCCTGATTATGGTGGATACATCTGCTTGAAGCGCATGACCTGATGCATAGAAGGCGGCGATGAGGCCTAAAAACCCGAAGCCCGATCTTACAAACAGCAGCGGCTGATGAGATTTACCGCCAAAATATGAAGCGCCATCTTTTTTAATAAAGATAAAGCTTATTATCAGAGTTATGATATTCCTGAAAAATATTTGCTGCATGAGGGGGATGTGTCCGGTTGCAAAGCGTATGCTTATTTGCATGGCACAAAAAAGAAAGGAAGATGCTGGAATCAACAAAATTCCTTTCCTCTTACTTGAAAGATTTTTAAGACCGTCTACCATATTAAAGTTTTGCTATGTCACTACCGCAGCCACAGTTATTCATCGCATGTTTTACGCGGTCTTTTTCTTCGTTTGTTTTTGCGTTGTTCCAGTTATCCATAGTGCCTACAAGGTAACCTGTGATGCGCCTGATCCTTTCAAACGGCACCTTTTCAAATTCATAGCTAAGATCTACAAAATCCCCGTTTATATTTATATCCAGGGAGTCCAGCTTACGATTGTATTTGTTTTCAATATAATCGATGTAGCCTTGAGTTTCTTTTTCCGAAATTTGTTGATTTGTGTTAATTTTCATTTTAGTCCTCCTCATGTTAAATGAATGCTGATAGATATATTTTTTTTGCAAAACAATTTTAGCTAATGAATTTTTTACCCGTGGGAATTATTATATAACAAATTGAGCTTCGAAAAATTAAAATAAACCAAAAAACAATATATGGAGTAGAAAATATATTCATCACCACTATATATAGGTGGAAAAGTTGTGCCTTTCATATAATATAATCTTGCCTTCAATATAATAACTTTAGGGTATATTTTAAAAAGTTCACATTATTGAGAGGAAAGGGTATAGTTTCATTGTTACGGTGTTATAATGAAGTTGTAGAAGATTTTTATGTAAAGGAGGCGCATTATGTATAAAAATTTAATTTATGATGTGGACGGTAAAGTGGCAAAGATCACGATTAACAGACCTAAAGCGATGAATGCGCTGAACGAAGAAGTCCTCAGTGAAATGTATGAAGCTCTTTTGCAGTTTGAAGGCGGCAGTGAAAAGGTTGCTATGATTACGGGCGCCGGGAAAGCGTTTGTAGCAGGAGCGGATATTCAGGCTATGGTAAGCATGGATAATTTGAAGGCTCACGAGCTTGCATGTCTTGGACACAGGCTTATGAATAAGATAGAATCCTGTGAAAAGCCGGTAATAGCAGCTATAAACGGATTTGCCCTGGGAGGTGGACTTGAGCTTGCCATGTCCTGTGACTTTAGGCTTGCATCCACAGCCGCTAAATTCGGGCAACCCGAAATAGCGCTCGGTATCATTCCGGGGTTTTCCGGCACACAGAGGCTTACAAAACTTGTAGGCACGGGAATGGCAAGTTATATGATAATGACGGGTGAGATGATAGATGCAAAGAGGGCATTTGATATAGGCATCGTCGAAAAGATCATAGATGAAGATCAATTTGAGGATGAATGTGCTAAAATTGCAGAAAAGATGGCTTCAAAATCAATATATGCGCTTAAGGCGGGCAAACAGACTATTGAAAACGGTGTAAACATGGATATTTTAAGAGGTAGCAGGCTTGAAATAGAGAGCTTTGCGCAGTTATTCAGCACTGAAGATCAAAAGGAAGGCATGAGCGCATTCTTAGAAAAACGCAAGGCAAACTTCAAAGATTCGTGATCATAAATGGATATATTAAAGGAACTAATGAATCTGCAGGAAGTGGGGTATGCGGATTTTCAAAGTAGGCTAACCCCCGGACTTGACAGAGAGCACTTTATAGGAGTCAGAATCCCAAAGCTTAGAAAACTCGCTAAACTTTTTGGAAAAACGAAGGAGTGTAAAGAATTTTTAAGAAAACTGCCCCATCATTATTTCGAAGAAAATATGCTTCATGGGCTTTTGATTGCAGAGATAAAAGACTACGATGTGTGCATCGCAGAACTTGAGAGGTTTCTTCCTTTTATCGATAATTGGGCAGTGTGCGATACCCTGTCTCCTAATGTTTTTAAGAAATATAAGAACGAGCTCTTTTCAGAAATTGAGAAGTGGTCAGGCTCAAGGCATACATATACATGCCGATTCGGGATAGGAATGTTAATGCGTCATTTTCTTGATGAGGATTTTTCGCCTGAGTATTTGAATATCCCCTTAAGTATCCATTCGGAAGAATACTATGTAAACATGATGCTTGCCTGGTATTTTGCGACGGCTCTTGCGAAGCAGTGGGAGCATGTGGTGGTTCTGTTGGAGAATGGTACTTTAGATAAGTGGGTGCACAATAAGACGATACAAAAGGCAAGGGAGAGCTTTAGGATCACCGGAGCTCAAAAAGAGTATCTTAAAGGGCTTAAGAGGATTTAATCCCGGTAAATTAATTATAATCACATTAATAAATTAAGATATATCAATATACGAAAACCGAAAAAGGCTACAGGTTGTAGCTTTTTTTATGGTGAGTTGTAGAAAATAGAAGTAAAAAATAATAGCAATTAAATTTTCCGGACGATTTATAGAGTGGGTTGTTATAACTTATTTTGTTATAAATATTTATATATTGCACAAAAAATTATGATATATGGCGAAAAAGTTATATGTTGTTGAATGCAACTAATTATTTTAGTATCCTTGTTCTTCCCACTCGCTTCTTGCAACATCCCCGAATTATATAGGAGGAAGTATGAATGAAATTCTCAAAAAATATTTCAACAAGGAATTTATGCTGAAAAATAAATCTCTGATTATCAAAATTATTATTATCATGTTATTTTGTGGCGTCGGATTTGCAGCGAATCACTTTGGAGGTCAGGCAGAGGGTGAATCCGAAATAAAGGTTGAGGAAAAGGCAAAACCATCCAAGGTGGAGGATGCCGGCAGTGAAAACATAGTGATAGATATTTCAGGGGCTGTTAAACATCCAAGAGTCGTGCATCTTAGTAAAAAGAGTAGAATAGAAGATGCGATTAAGGCGGCGGGCGGATTAACGGCTAAGGCTGATATTTCAAAGATTAACAGGGCGGCTTTTGTAAAAGACGGAGATAAAATCTATATTCCGAAATCCGGTGAAGAGACATCAGGCTCTGAGAATTCTAGAAGCGACGGGCGTGATAATGAGCGCGATGGAGGCAAGGTAAACTTAAATACGGCAGATGCCACAAAGCTTCAGACGGTAAATGGAATAGGACCTGCAACTGCGGAAAAGATAATAGATTACAGAGAGAACAACGGAAATTTTAAAAAGGTGGAAGATCTGGTTAAGGTGCCGGGCATCGGGCCTAAAACAGTTCAAAAATTAATAAAAGAGTTTACAGTATAGGAGGGGAAAATGCAAAATGTGAACAGGGTAGAAGAACTGCCAAGCAATACGGTAAGTGCGACAAAGAGGATAAGGTATAAGGATATCATCAGAGAGGTAAGATCGCTCGGGGTGCCGCCTCATATGAAGGGGTATCGATATCTATGCGATGCTATAGAGTTAGCGCTCGGTATTACCATACATTACGGTACGGCCATGAAGGTGATATATCCGAGTATAGCAATGAAGAATAAGTGCAGTTTAGCCTCCGTGGAAAAATCAATAAGGCATGCCATAGCGGCCGCTTGGGATATGAACAAGGCTCATGTTTTGGCTGTCGTAATGGATGAAACGCAGGAATACAGAGGTATCAGTAAACCCAGTAATATGCAGATTATAACGGCTCTTACGGAAAACATAAAATACAGATAAAAATATTGACGCAGTGCTTAGCCTAGTTGATATAATATATGGGAAAGTTTTAAGTTATGCAAAATACGGGGTAGGCGTAACATGAATGTACTTATATGTATCGGCGATGAGCACGATCCTAAAAATCTTATAGAGGCGGCAAAAGAAAGCCTAGGAGATTCAGGTGGAGAGCTATGGGCTACATATTCTATAGATAAAGACGACGTAATGAAGGAAGGTAGCCAAAGGCAGCAGAGCTTGGATGAAGGCCTTGAATACATATATACGCATGGCGCCAAAATAGCCTTTCTGAGAGGGAATTCCATAGTCCAGGGTTTGCTTGATTTAAGCGAAAAAAATAAAATAGATCTGGTTGTAATAGATATGGATGCCTTTACAGGGGATCTTCAAAGAGCGCATTCTACATTTCTCAGAAAACTTCCTGAAAAAGTAAGGATATTAGAGCTTAGCGGAAGGGAAGAGCTGTAATGATTATGGGCTATGAAGAAAGAGGTGAAAAAACCTCGGCAAGTAAAAATGAAGGAAATGTAATGATGTCCGGAGCTTACGATGTATGCGTACTCGGAGGAGGAGTTTCAGGAGTAACTGCTGCTATTACCATAAAGAAGATGCGTCCCGATCTTAGAGTGACAATAATAGAAAAAACTCATGAGATTTTGAGAAAGCTTGCGGCTTCCGGCAACGGCAGGTGTAATATATCCAATAAAAATGCAGAAGGTTTTTCTGAAGTAAATGCCTTCATGACGGGCATGGGTGTATATCTAAAGTGCAAGGATAACGGCTGGGTATATCCGTATTCAATGAAGTCGGCAACGGTAGTAAATGCGTTTAAGGATAGGCTTCATAGCCTTGATATAGGTGTTGCGTTTAATACGAAGGTTTGCAACGTGAAAAGAGATGACGGCGGATTTTCCATAACCTGTGTGAGCGATACAAATGAAAAGATACAGGTTGGTGCAAGAGTCGTGTGTCTAGCTCTTGGTGGCAAGGCTGCACCGAAGTTCGGTACCGTAGGAGAAGGCTTTGTAATTGCAAAAGAATTAGGGCTAGAAGTATCACCCGTATTTCCCATACTCACAAAGATAAACTTGGAAGGTATTGGTGATGACATGGCAGGGGTAAGACATGATGCGAAGATAAGCCTCTTTCATACCGGCAGATTACTTGCGTCTGAGACGGGGCAGGTTCAGTTTATAAGGGGCGGAATCTCCGGCATAGCAGCCTTTAACCTATCGAAGTTCATCGTGATTAAGGACAGGACTAAAAGCTTTAGAGAAAGCATGAATGAATATGACATAGTTATTGATTTCTTCCCGGACTTATCCAAGCGGGAGTTTCAGCAAAGGTTTGAAGATATAAAGGGGCATATTGAAATAAAAAATGACGTGAGGGGTGAAAATATCTACAGGTATGCATTGAGAGGGTTCTTGGATGAAAAACTGGCAGACCATATAATAAATCATTTAGAAGAATCCGGCATGCCGGATTTTAAAACTCTAAAATATAAGGTGAAGGGCTTAGGAGGCTGGGATCAGGCGCAGGCAACCGGAGGAGGCATATTAAAAAGCGAATATGATGCAAAAACATATGAAAGCAAAATAAAGGGGCTTTTTGTGATGGGCGAATTGCTCGATGCCGCATATCCATGTGGAGGTTATAATATTACTCAGGCAATTACTACAGGTATCGCAGCAGGGCTCGGTGTTCTCGACATATTTTAATGTTTTGGAGGGTAGTGTATGAAGATGATTAACTTAAAATTTAGAATGAATCCCATCGCATTTGGAGTATTTGTGACGTGTATTTCGATTTTATTTTTGTTGGTTTCGGGTACTATCGTTGGAGTTTCAGGTATACCTTCAGGTTATGCAAGTCTTGCAATGGAGGCTGTCTTCTTTTTATTTTCGATTGTATTTATTAAAATGCTAGGGCTAACGGGGTCGTGTCTTCACTTTGAAGCGGGGGCATTCGTTAGAGGGATTAAAATAGGAGCTCTATTTTTAATAGTGATACTGCCCTCGTTGGGACCGTTTTTTTTGATATCTTCTAAAGACTTATTATCTCCGGGGTTTGCTCGCATAATATCCACCGTGGTATTTGCATTTACAATCGGTTTTGCGGAAGAGCTCGTATTTAGAGTGGGGATACTTAGAGGGACGGAGCAGTATTACCGAAGTAAAGGACTTAATCCCGGATTAAAACCTGCATTGATTTCATCCGTAATGTTCGGGCTCATACACGGCATTAATTTTTTCGTGAATAGAGAACTCGTATTTTCAACGATAGCTCAGGTTTTATATGCATTTGGTATAGGACTCTTCATAGCGACAATTTATCTTATAACGGATAACTTCTTAGTGATCGTTTTTTGGCACGGTCTAATAGACTTGGTAGCAGGGTTAAGGGGGATTTTCATCAAAGGAGAGGCAGGCCTTAATCTGGAGGTGGCAAAGGACATAGGGCTAATTGCATTTATAATACAGGTAATTATCGCATTGGTGTTTTCTCTAGCGGGATATAAACTCATTAAAAGCAGGCAGCTTGTTAATGATACAAAGATCTGAAAATTCAATTGATCCTATGAGCGGTTTGTTTTTTCGCTGATCGGTCTCTGCTTGTGTCAATGATCCAGAAGTTTAGTTACTTTTATGAGTTTTTCGTACATCGCATTTTCCAAGATTGCATAGAAATCATTTATTTTACCATAGTGTATATATGTATGCATTGAATCTATGTATTCCTTATCGGAGCATTCAAGTAGCGGAGGAGGAAAACCTGTCTGCATTAAAAAATAATACATGGCAACCCTTGCTATGGAATCATTTGCCGCATTGAACGGTGATATTTTGATTATCTCAGCGTGAAGGTATGCTGCCGTCAGGATCTTGTTATCGGTTTTATCGCTCGCATGGCGAAAATAGGCATTAAACAGTTTAGCCAGGAGCTTTGAAACCTTTGCAGAATCGGGAGGCATATATCCGAATTTTGCAACTACTCTGTTTCTGTTTCTATACGATGGATATTCTTTTGTAAGCAAATGATATAGCTTTAAAAATACGTGTTCATCGAGGTAGTTCATAGAAAGGCTCTTTTTAAAATAGTCAAATACATCCACGTAGTTTTCTATCATTTGGTTCTCGCCAAGGGTTGAAGTAACCGGCAGGTCACCTTCTATAGCGTTTTGTATTTCAAGCCTTGACAGGTTGCTGCCGTCTAAAATTACATTGCTGCATACAAAGTCTATGAGGTCTGCGAAGTGCAGAACGCTTAGCTTCTGTGGAGCGTTACTCTTTGCGGATTTTGCGTATTCCAGATGTTTTAATATGGCTTCATACTTCATCTTACACCCTGTTAAATTTTTACGAACGAAGGCTTCATATCTTTAAATGTAGCTAAATATCTAAAGCCGATGCTTCGGAGCAGCTCACAGGTCACATCATAGTCGTACAGTATATCCTCTTCTCTGTGGGCATCCGATCCGAACGTTATTATTTCGCCACCTAATTTTTTATAGAGCTTCAGTATTGGGATTGTGGGGGTAGTGCGGTCACCAAGCCCGTACCTCTTGGCTGAGGTGTTGATTTCAATCCCTTTACCGTCTGAAATTATCAGCTTCAGTATTTCTTCTATAAGCGGGTAAACATCGTCATATGGTGGGATTTCACCTATGTACCTGTCTATTATGCTTAGGTGACCTACGATACAGTAATGCTTAAATTTACTGAGTATTTCATAATTCGCTTCATAAAATCTGTGTAGAGTTTCTTCTCTCGGTACTTTGTCGTAATCCTTAAGGTATAGATCCTCACCGTCAAGGCAGTGAAAGGATGCAATTATAAAATCATAAGGATATTCACGGGCCACTTCATTACAGATTTCAAGCACATCGCCGTCTTGAAGCCCGAGTTCCATGCCTTTTTTTATTTTTATCTTGTTTTTATATTTGTGCGCAGCTTTTTCAAGAAAATCGAAGTAGTCATCCCTCTTTAAATCAAAGCTGACGGATGTATCGGGATAACATGGATCGCAGTGGTCTGTAATGCATATTTCATTCGCACCTTTTTGAATGCTCGTAAGTATCATACTGTCAGGATTTGCGGTGCTGTCGCCTGAAAAATCGGTGTGCATGTGGTAATCGACCATGCTTTATTTCCTTTCGTAATTGATGGTATAATGATTAACATGAAAGATAGTGTTAGTATATCACGATTTGCTTGATAAATAGCGTTATAAAGGGTGTATTTTATGCGAAAACCTGCAATTATGAATAAAGTGCGTAAAAATTTCGGATCGCACGGTAAATTAGATTTATATTCATATAAAAATACGTTTCTGATAGGTATTGCCGTGGTTGTAGTGGTAGCTCTTATAGCATCGATTTTTGTAAAAGTTGGTAATAAGCATAATGATAAAAATAGCGCTGTAAATCCTAAGGATATTTATGTGCACAGCCTTGATATAGGTAAGCTCAATCCTGTGAATTCAAAATATATGATGTTTTATCAGGTGAGCAAGCTGATGTATGAAGGACTGTATGAGTTAGATAAAAATATGACTCCCAAGGAGAAAGTTGTATCTAAAGTAATAAGAGATAAGTATAAAAAAAATGTATTTCACATGGAAATAGAAAAGAATGTAAAGTGGCATGACGGCAATATTCTTACCGCAAACGATGTTGCGTTTTCATTTGGCAGGCTCAAGGAGCGAGCGGATGAAAACATCTTCGGTAGGGATCTTGAAACTGTAGAAAAAATAACGGCGACAGGGCAAAACAGTATAGATGTGCAGTTTAAATCCGAAGATAACATAAACTTTGCAGCCCTCACATTCCCGATATTTTCAAAGACGCAATATCAGTTTTCGAGCAGTGAAATACCTATAGGAAGCGGTAAGTATAAGGTGGTTGAGTATAAAAAGGGTAAGGAGTTGATTTTAAGCGGGCATAAGGATTATAGGGGGAAGGTGCCTGGTAACAGAATCATCATAAGCATTTTTCCTGACAGCAAGATACCATACAGGATGATAGGGGCAGGTAAAGTAGCCATGGTATTTGAAAAAAGTCCTGCAAGGAAGGCGAAGATAAGAGAAAATAAAGTATCTGAATATGATTTTGTGAGTAACAGAATTGAAGTTTTGGGGTTTAATTTTAAAAAGAAACATGTAAAGACGCTTGCGATGAGGAAGGCTATATACTATGCAATAAATAAGGAAACGATATTAAATGAGGCGTATTACGGCAAGGGAGTGTTACAAGACAGCTTGTATTATCCGAATTTTTACGGGATAAAAAATAAAAAGAATCTACATGAATATGAGCCTTCAAAATCCAGGGAAATTTTGAAAAAACAAGGCTTTGAGGATAAAAATAAGGACGGATATTTAGAAAATACGAGTGGCAGGTTGGAATTTAATATGATCGTATCTAAGAGCAGTAAGGAACGTATAAAGTCAGCGGATTTAATTGCAAAGGGGTTTGAGAAAGCCGGGATATCTCTTAAGACCGATGTATTATCAAAAGATGAATATGAAAATAGGCTAAAGAAAGGCGATTTTGATATGTTCCTCGGAGAATTATCATTTAATAAAATGTGGGATTTAAGTACATTTCTTGCAAGGGACGGCAAGCACAATCATATTGGTTATGATAATGAGCTTGTGAATATAAGGCTTTCAGATTTTAATAAAAGTGCAGACAAAGAGAAATCACGTAAAATATTAAAACATCTGGATCAAATGATAACGGATGATTTGCCTTATATAAGCATTTTAAAAAATACGGAAGGCGTTATAACCTCTACGAAATTGCGTGGAAATATCAACCCTAAATTTTTTGAATGGTTTTTCGATGTTGAGAGTTTTAGAATGAATTAATGCAAAACGAAGCGTAAAAGCAGGTGAATATGGAAAAAGACAATTGGGATCCCGAATTTATAAAAAAGACGAAAATAGAAAATGAAAAGCGAAAAAAGCATTTAGCTGCGAAGAAAAAGAGGATGTATAAAAAAAGAATAATATCAATAGCACTGCTAGTGATGTTTTTGTTATGCATAATAACAGTTATTAAAAGCTGCACGTCAGGCAACGGATCGTTAGATAGCAGGGACGGATTTATAGAGTTTACTAACGAGAAGATAAAGAAAGAGGGCTATGAGAATGTAGATAAGCTGAATATAGATTATAACTATGATAAATACAGCTCTAAAGCCGTTTTAATGTCTAATGTTAGCGGCGATATCAAGGATGAGTGCAAAAAATACATAGATTCAAAGGAAAAGACATTTAAAAAGCTAAATAAGGCTCATGGCAATGCACATATTTACATAGTGGGTCAAACATATGAATTTAAAGGTATGAAGTGCATAGATATCAAAACGCTAAATTTTAAAAAGAGTGAGGATGTCATTAAAAGCATCGGAACATCCGTTAAAACGCTGTGCTTTAACGAAAAAAGCAACAGACTATTATCACGCTTCAGTCTATATAAGCAGGACTATAAAGTGAAATTGAAAAAGGCCATTACTCAAAGTCTTAAGAGTTTGAGCGAAGTGCAAAGCAAGACGGCGGATATATTAAAATCGGTAGAGGGTTTAGATATTGCTGTTTCAAAGAATGGAGACGTAAATCTATACCTGGATAAGCAAAAATATATTAAAGAAGAAGAAGGCATCATAAAGATATCGCTTCCCGGAGACATCTTAAGAGATGATATTGAGGCGAGAAAAATAGATCCTTCAAAACCGATGATAGCACTTACCTATGATGATGGACCCGGCGAACATACAGATAGATTGTTAAAATTATTTGAAAGGGTTGGGGGAGCCTGCACTCTATTTCAGTTAGGAGTAAATATAGAAAACAAAGATCCTGATCATAAAATTTTGAAGAAGGCGGTTTCAACCGGCATGGAATTAGCATCACACAGCTATAACCACCCTAATTTATTGACTTTGAGCAAAAAAAAGGTGATTGAGCAAAACCATAGAACGGACGAAGCTTTTAAGAAGGCTGTAGGCTTTGCCCCGAGGCTGTATAGACCGCCGTATGGAGCAGGGAACGGACGCACCACGAAGTTATTTAATAAATCCGCTATTTTCTGGTCTATAGATACTTATGACTGGCGGCACAAAAGTGCAAAGCACCTTGCAAAGTTTATAACCTCTCAAAAGAAGCTGGTAAGTGCGGTGGTGCTCATGCACGACATTCATAAAAGCACGGTAGAAGCTTCCATGAAGGCCGTACCAAGCCTTAAAAAGAAGGGCTATCAGCTGGTTACGGTATCTGAGCTATTGAAGTATAAGTACGGCATAGATCCTGAAAAAACAAGGCACTATTCATACTCGTTTTTCAAGTAGATGTTCTATATTCCACTTTTGATTGTCTAGTATAATCAAACATATGTGACAGAAATTCATGAAAAAATAGTTTTGCATAAACATTCTCTTAAGCTACCATAGACTTGAACTCTTGCACTACTTTATTGGGATTTTTAACTTATTTTTTACTAAAGAACCTTTCTATTTCAGGTACATCGTCAAGCATCGACACTATTATCACACGATCACCCTTTTTAAAGCTTGTGTTTCCGTCGGGGATTAGGATCTCTGCACCTCTGTTTATCGCACCTATGATGGTTCCCTTAGGTAGTTCTACATTTTTTATTTTATTGCTGCATATGCGCATTTTTTCATTTATCAACACTTCCAGTATCTGAGCCTGCCCCTGAATCAGTTGGGATGCAACAAAGTCGGCGGAACCGTGCAGGTATCTCATTATATTTGTGATGCATATGCTCACAGGATTTATCGTCATGTCTATTTCCATAAGGCCTATAAGTTCAGCATAGCTTTCACGGCTTATCTTTGCAATTACATCGCTTACACCGTAGTTTTTTGCTGTGAGTGCAAGCAGTAGATTCTCTTCATCAAAACCCGTGCAGGTTACCACTGCATCCATGTTTGCTATGTTTTCTTCCGTGAGGAGGGTGAGATCCGTTGCATCTCCAAGCAGCACCATCGCATCGTCTAAATGCGAAGACAGATATTGGCATCGTTCCCTGTTGTTGTCTATTATTTTTACATTTATTCCAAAGTCAAGGAGCATCTTCCCCAAGAAAAACGCAGTCTTTCCGCCTCCAAGCAGCATTACGTTGTTTATGTTGGTCTCGTTTATGTGCTTGCCTTGCTTTGCAGTTATTGTCTGTATTTGCTCCGTTTCTCCTATTATAAACAGTTCATCGTCTTCGGAAATTACCGTATCTGATTTTGGAATTATTACCTTACCACCCTTTTTAGATATGGCTACGAGAATTATATTACCGAGTATGTCCTTAATATTGGATACAGGGGTGCCGGATTCAATTTTTGCATACGCCGCACTTATACTGCACATGGATACTCTGCCCGCAAAGAAAACCGCCGTAGTTGCAGTATATTTTTTTGCAAGATATTTATAAATCTGCATGGCGGTTGTAAGATCGGGGTTTACAATGTAGTCCACTTCCATGAGTTCTCTTAAGAAGGGAAGCTGATCGATGTGTTCCGGGTTTCGAACACGGGCTATTGTGCGCTTACAACCGAGTTTTTTAGCCACCTTCGAGATGAGAAGGTTAGATTCGTCGCTCCCGGTTACAGCTACCATGTAGTCGTATGATTTTATGTCGCATTCTTCGAGTACAGTCCTGCTCTTTGCGTTTGCGCACATCGTCATTACATCGTAGTGATTTGAAAGGTTCGTTATCACGTCTTCCTTTTTGTCTATTATGGTTATTGAATGTTCCCCTGATAAAATGGTCTGAATCAGTTTAGTTCCGAGCTTCCCGGCGCCTACGATCGCAATCTTCATTTCTACCTCCTAGGATAAAACAAATTTTTCTACTGCCTTTGCCACACCGTCTTCATCATTTGAGGAGGTGATGTGGTCTGCAAGTTTAATTACATCTTCATGCGCATTTTCAACAGCCACCGCAATCTCGGAAAAGCCCAGCATCGAGCTGTCATTCGGATTATCGCCGATACTCAGCACGTTTTTTGAAGTGAGCCCGAGCATCTGTGTAAGAAAGTTGAGCGCATCGCCCTTACTCGTGGTGTTTCCTCCAATTTCCAGGTTAAAGTCAAAAGATGTCGTGACGGTGATGTTATCGAATTTAAGCAATTCTTCATACGTCTTAGGCTTATCGCTTAGGCTATCGAAGTTTATGTTTATGTTTTCAATTGAAGAGCAGTTTTTTTGCGTGAATTCGAAGATATTATCTACCGGTATTCTGGTGTGAAGTACATATTCTATGGGCCTAAAGTCTATCGTGCGAGTTTTGAATCTATCATAATCGCTCTTTGACATATATGCTTTTCCGCTCGTAAAAACTTCGAGTATATAGGGTCTTTTTTGAAGAAAATCTATTATTTTTGGAATTTGTACGGCGTCTATGCAATTCTTGTAGATTACTTCGTTATTCTTTAGATCTATGACGTTTGCGCCGTTAGACGTTACAACGTATCGTACTCCGTCTATCTTAAATATGCTTTCGGGAAGTGCCGAAAAGGATCGACCCGTAGCGATTACAATGTGTACACCGTTTTCATTCGCTTTTTTCAGCGTAGCGTAGGTGCGTTTTGAAATATGCTTGTTTTGAAGCAATAGGGTGCCGTCGAGATCTGTGGCCACCATAGATATTTCATTGGTTTTGATATTTTTTTTTAGATTTTGTATATTCATTATTTTCTCCTGCCTTGATAATATATCAGAGAAGATGATAAAAAGCAATTTAATATAGTTATAATGGCTTTACGTAGAGGTATAATAAAAGTATGTAGTCTTTAATTATAAGGAGGGTATCATGCATCAGAGATATAGTATAAAGGGAATGTCGTGTGCTGCCTGTGCCGCAAGAATAGATAAAAAGCTGGGAGAGTGTGAGGGCGTAAACAGCGTAGATGTGAATTTGCTCACAAATTCAATGGAAATAGATTATGAAGATGATAAGCTCTCGGATGAAAGGATACGTGATGTGGTATCACGCCTTGGGTTTGAGGCCAGTATAGATGCCGGCGAAAAGCTTGATATGGATAGCATAATAGATGAAAACAAGGAGGACTATAAAAAAAGATTTGTAGTTTCGCTTGTGTTCATGTTGCCTCTCTTTGTTTTAAACATGATTCATATGCACGGTATCGTTTCGCTCGGGATTTCTAAATTATGGATTTACATAATTTCAGCCATCTTGGTGCTTCCTATAGTTGTCGTAAATCATAAGTACTATAAAAACGGTATCCTGTCGCTTTTCAGGGGATCTGCAAACATGGATTCTCTAATAGCCGTAGGCACGATAGCCAGCATCGCCTCATTGTCGTTTGAGTCTGCCGGGATGATACTCACGCTGGTCACGTTGGGGAAATTTTTAGAGGCGAAATCCAAAGGTAAAACAGGGGATGCTATAAAAAAACTAATAAATTTAGCGCCCGATAGAGCTACGGTTATAAGAGGAGACAAAAAGGTAGAAGTAGCTACTGCAGATATAAGATCCGGAGATTTACTTGCTATAATGCCGGGGGATCGGATACCCGTAGACGGTATCGTATATGAGGGCGAGACATCGCTTGATCAATCCGCCATCACCGGTGAAAGCATACCTTGCGAGAAGACTGTAGGTGATGAGGTGATATCTGCGAGCATAAATGCAGGTAATTACTTTGTAATGAAGGCTACGAAGGTGGGGGATGACACCACTTTATCTAAAATAACCAAACTTGTGGAAAAGGCAAGTGCCACCAAGGCTCCAATAGCTAAGATAGCCGATAAGGTAGCCGGAATATTTATACCGGTTGTTATTCTCGTAGCCGCAATAACCTTCGCATTATGGATGTTTTTAGGCAGAGATTTTTCGTTTTCAATGCAAAGAGCGGTAGCCGTGCTCGTGGTCTCGTGTCCTTGTGCACTTGGGCTTGCGACGCCGCTTGCCATAATGGTGGCTACAGGCAAAGGAGCCGATATGGGTATTCTCATAAAGGATGCGGAGTCTCTTGAAAATGCCGGCAGTGCCGATGTGGTAGTTTTCGATAAAACGGGAACACTGACGGAGGGCAGACCTACGGTTCAAGCTGTCCATGTAGTTCATGTAGATGAAGGAGAGGCGCTTTCAATAGCTGCAAGCATTGAAAAGCAATCGAACCATCCTTTGGCAAGAGCGATAGTAGACTATGCGGATAGTAAAGGCGTTTCGTATAGCGGCGAGCAGGTTATGGCAAAATCCAGTGTAGGTCTCGGCATGGATGCTGAGATTTCAGGAAAAGAGTATAGGCTCGGAAAGCTTGATTTTATAAATCCTGATATAGGGGCTAAAGAAGAAGAAATGCTTAAGATCGCAAGAGCAAAGGAAGCTGAAGGAGCCACATCGATATTTTTAGGAGAAAAGGCAGAAGATGACAAGTATAGATTGCTAGCGGCATTTTCGCTTACGGATGTGCTTAAGAGCAACGCGGTATCCGCTATCGATAAATTGAATAACTTAGGGCTTGTTACCTGTATGCTCACAGGAGATAATGAAAGAAGTGCAAAGTTCATAGCGACCAAGTTGGGTGTTAAGGATTTTGCGGCTAATTTGATGCCTGCGGACAAAACGGATAAGCTCACCATGTTTAAAAAGGCCGGGAAAAGGACTATAATGGTGGGTGACGGTATCAACGATGCCCCTGCAATAGCTACGAGCGATGTGGGTATAGCGGTGGGCGCCGGCACAGATATTGCTATAGATTCAGCGGATATTGTGATTTCAGCAGATGATATTTACACGGTGTATAGGGCTGTTCTTCTTTCAAAGCGTGCTATGAAAACTATTAAAGAAAACCTAATGTGGGCGTTTATATACAATATAATATGCATACCGTTTGCGGCAGGTTTTTTCATACCGCTGTTCGGAATAGCCTTTCGTCCGGAGTTTGCCGCAGCAGCTATGAGTTTCAGCTCTATAAGTGTTGTGCTTAATTCACTTAGGATACGTAAATTTCAAGCGAACTAGGGATTAGGAGTAGTAATGGCATTAGATGAAAACAGAATACGAATATATTCAGACGGATCCTGCAGAGGCAACCAAAGCGATGAGAACCTCGGAGGCTTTGGAGCGATACTTGAGTTTCGTGATCACAAAAAAGAAGTGAAGGGCGGTATGGTAAATACCACGAATAACGTGATGGAGCTTTTGGCTATAATCAAAGCATTTAGGCTTATAAAGACGGATAAATACAGTGTAGATGTATTTTCAGATAGTGCATATATAGTGAACTGTTTTTCGCAAGGCTGGTATAAAAAGTGGGAGAAAAACGGATTTATTACTTCAAGCAAGGAGCCTGTAAAAAATGTAGAGCTTTGGAAGGAACTCATAGGATATAATGCAAAGTTTAACGTGGTGTTTCACAAGATAAAGGGACATCTGGATTTGGATGCAACTGAGGCAACCCTAAAAAAAGCATATACACATTTTCTTAAAGATAAATCAAACAAGCTATATACATATGATGATTTTATGTATATAGCTTGTATGAATAACAGAGCTGATGCTTTAGCAACGTCTGCCGCTTCTGAATTGGTGAGGCACGAGGGATTCGAACCCCCAACCAACAGATTCGAAGTCTGCGACTCTATCCGGTTGAGCTAGTGCCCCATATACTTAAACAGTATACCACATATCAAGATATTTTAATTAACTCAGGCATCTATGTCCTTTGCGTTCTAAACCGAAAATGAGAATGCAAATTATTCTATTACATAATTCATGCAAAAAATTATGTTCCTCTTTAAGGGGTAAGACTTGAATTTTTTCGGTCATTTTAATTTGTGCTTGACATTAATTCAGTATCTATGTTTTTTCCATAAGGGTAGAGCATGAGTTTATGATAACGGCGGTGCGGTTATAAAACTGTTTTACACAAAGAAGATAGCATGGTTATATAATTTTATTTTGAATCAGGAAAGTTTTTTTTGTAGATTCGCACTTATTAATTTGAATTAGATGTATAATCTATTTAATTGTTTCATGAAACGTGCAGTGGGAGGCAGTTTATGAAAAGAGCCAAGAAGATTGCAGTGATAGTACTGGTATTTATGTTAGCTATATCGTCATGCGGCTTGATGCAAAGCAGCAGTGTAAGTGCTGCAAAGCACCGCAGCAAGTTTGCCGGCAGGCAGACAAAAAGTAACGCCTTGAAAGAGAAATGGGAAAACAGAATAAAAAACAAGGTATATCTCGGTGCGGTATCACCGATCCCCGGGCGTGCACTTAAGAGTAGAATAATCAAAGAAAAGGTTCAGTATTTAAGCAAAAAAGAATCTATGAAGAGAGCAAAAAAGAGAGGCACAAGACCGAAGTTTGAACTACCGGAAAATATAAAAGAACAGCTGATAAAGGCTGCAAAGCGTGAGATAAAGTGGGTAGATCTATCTTCAATCAGAGTCATGGCTATCGATCCCGATAGCGAACCTAAAAAGGGAGAATTCCATGCAGAAGATGTTTTTGAGCAAATTGCACTTTTCTTGGATACAAGATCTGAGTTTAATAATTGTGATAAATATTGGGATTATGTAAAAGATAGTGCAAACAATCAAATTTACCATTTGAAGCCGTTTTTTATTTATTCAAAAGACTCAGAAGGAGATCTCATTAAAAAATACGATGAGCGTCTGGAAAAAATAGCAAGCGAGCTAAAACAAAATATTAAGCCGGGTGTGAACGAGGATTTTCAAAAGGCTTTGGCAATCCATGATTACCTTGCACTTACAATGGAGTATGATAAGCGTTATATACAAAACATGTATGGAACATGGTTTACACCGTTTTCCCATACACCGATTGGGGGAATTTTATCAAACACCGGTGTGTGCGAATCGTATACAACGGCCTATATTGAAATTGCAAAGAAGCTTGGACTTGAGGTTGGCTATGGTGAAAGTGCCGGCGGAGCACATATATGGAACATCGTGAAGGTAGACGGTAAGTGGTATAACATCGATGTCACTTGGGATGATACCAGTGCAAATCCTTATGATGGTGATACGCCGGGCGTAGTAGGGCATGATTATTTCTTGATTAGCCATGACGAGCTTAGAGAGTCACACGATTGGTCGGATATAAATTACAGAGATCAGAATTTCAAAAAGATAAATCCGAGTGATATAAATAGTGAAAAATATGATGGAACGTGGGTACAAAGGTATGATTCTCCTATACTCATGGATAAAGATAATTACTACTACTTTGAAGGCAGGCAGGGAAATGACGGAAAGCTGGTGAAGGTAACCAAAGATACGGAAACGGCTGAATATTTTGATTCCGGTAAGCGTAATGTAAATTCGATCGCCATGGTAAAGGATAGAATTTTCTATACGACAAAGAGCGGCAAGCAGATATTATCTCAGAAGAAGGATGATTTAAATGCTGCACCCGACCAGGAATATCCTAAAGAAGCCGGCAAAAATTCGGGCAAGTATATATATGGTATACAGAAAGTGAATGATAACCTGTTCGTAGGTGTATCAAAGAGAGGACAAACACCGCACAAGGATAAGGATATAAGGCTTGTAAATGATAAGATGACGGGCTATAATCCAAAGCCTGTTGAATTCATAGAGGGCACATCATTGTTTTTGGGAATTTTTCCGCTTTGGATACCGACATTTGGTGCCAGACAAAGACCTA
Source organism: Eubacterium saphenum ATCC 49989 (assembly GCA_000161975.1). Classification (GTDB taxonomy): domain Bacteria; phylum Bacillota; class Clostridia; order Peptostreptococcales; family Anaerovoracaceae; genus Eubacterium_N; species Eubacterium_N saphenum. Next base: position 457,865 of record GG688422.1, on the reverse strand, counting down.
TGGGAATGTGCGACGGTGATAGCGAGTATTCCGAAAGGGATATAATACTTACGGGAATGGCTGCACCGCCGGAGAAAGGATTTAATCTCGGTGATACATGTAAATTCAAGTTAAAACAGATGGTGCTGGGTATTAAAAATTCCGATCCGAGGCAGGAAAATGAAATGCAGCTTGCCTCTGCGCGCAATATAGCTAATTTAGAGTGTGAACATGAGGCAGACGAAGAGGGAGAGGAAAAGCCTTCAAAACCGAAGGATGCAAGTTTTGAGCTTTCGACAGATGGGATGTCTGAGTATCTGTATTCTGTAAAGGTGATGAGAGCACAGTCTATTGACGGTAATTATAAGGAAATTGCATCTATAAATGCGCATCAGGGAAGGAAGGGTGTTTACAAGGAGGTTATTAAATTTACCGACAAGAAAAGTATTCCGCTTAAAAAGAATTACTATAAATTTAAATATAAATTGATAGCCAAAGGCAGCAAAAAACCTATATCGGGTGAGTTTGAAAATGATATACCGGCACTCATCACACCGCCTCTAACCCCGCCGTCAGGCTTAAAGGCAAAATCAAAAAAAGGCAAGGTAAGAGCTAAATTTCGCGGGTCGTTTATGGCAAAAGGGTATGAGATCTTTAGAGCACAGCTTGGCAAAAAATTGGAATTTAAACGAATAAAGGTGAGTAAAAAGACGCACTTTATTGATATTAAAGTAAAGAAAAAAAGGGTATACACGTATTATGTGAGGGCATATACCATAAAAAACGGCAAGAAGGTATACAGCGAAAAGAGCAATCTGGTGATGATTAGAGTGAAATAATTGGTTATATGCATTACATATAGTGAAATTTCAAGAGTTGTTAGGAGGTAAAAGTGGAAAAGCTCAGAATGAGAAAGGTAGCCTTTAAGGTATTTGCAATGGTGCTCAGCATGATGCTGGCAGTGACGGGCATTGTGCCAACCTTTGCGACAGACGGTAAAGCAGATAAGGAAGGCAAGCATGCAGCCGTTTCCAAGGCAAAAGCCGGCAAGGAAGACGCAAAGATAAACAAGGCAAGAAGCAAGCGTGTGCAAACGTTCAATTTGAATGAGTCGGGCAATGTTAAGGCGACATTGGATGGCGAAAAGAATGTTAACGTGACGGCAACGGATGAGTCAGCCGACATGAAGGTAGAGCGAGATAAGTGGATTGAGATGGTAAAGGCATTAGGTGGTAGCTATGTTGCGGATGAGATTAGCTGGGAGAATGCCGATGTAAAAGACATTAATTTCCGAAATACAAAGCAGATATACCTTCCTGAAGATAGCGTCGGTTTATTCAGCCGTTTTAAAGGTGATATCAATGGTTGTAATAAGCTAAATACAGAGAATGTCACTGACATGGAGGGAATGTTTTCCATGACCAAGAAGGCAAATCCGGATGTATCAAATTGGGATATGACAAATGTGAAGGATATATCATATATGTTTTACCGGGCGAGCAATGCAAAGCCCGATGTATCGAACTGGAATACCGCAAATGTTACTGATATGGGCAGTGCCTTCTATGATGCAAGCAGTGCAAATCCCGATGTATCGAAATGGAACACATCGAAGGTGACCAATATGGCAGGTATGTTTGTCGGAGCGGAGAGTGCAAACCTTGATGTATCAAAGTGGGATGTATCAAAGGTAGACGATATGGACAGTATGTTTTTTAAGTCCGGAATCAAAAAAGCAAATCTTAGCAATTGGAATTTGAAGGAGGAATTGATAAATAATTCTGATTATACAAAGGCTATGTTCTCTTATTGCGGGGATCTGGAATATTTAAAAACTCCTAAAGGGCTTAAAACGTCTATCAATGAAGTGGATAAAGACTTTAAAATAGTGAAACTAAAAAAGGGAAGTTCTGTAAGCATTGAAAATGAGAAAGTAAATTTAAAGGATAAATATGAAGTAAATAAGGATGGAGATAAGGAAGTTGTATATCATATCTACAGGAAGGATAAGTATGCAGGCGTGACCTTTGATAAGAATGGCGGAGACAAAGAGGCATGGGTGAACCATGAGCTTGTAGAAAAAGGCAAGAATTTCCAGGACGGCGGCGGAAAAGCACCTGCTGAAGCTCCTACGCGTGAAGGCGACAGGTTTCTTGGCTGGGCAACGAACGCAGATTCGGGAACGGTTGATTTTGGAGAGCATACCTTTATAGGTAAGGATATGTCAATATATGCTCTATGGGCAAATTCACCTAAGAATAAGAAAGTAACTGCAAGACCTGTAAAAATAGGCGTTTTAGCTCTTGAGTTTAACAAGATGTCCACTGCAAATAAGTATAAAGCGGTGGTAACACCTGTAGGTAAAGCGGGTAAACCTGTTACGAAGGTGGTAGCTGCTAAGGATGTTAAGACTCTTAAAAATGGTAAAGGAGTTATAAAAGTAGGCGGCATTAAGATGAACAAGTTTATGAAGATTAATCTAACTGCGCTTTATCAAGATGGTGATGTTGAAGATGCAGGAGTGTTTGAATATAATGCAAGTTATGCATTTACGCTTGTAGCACCGAAGCTTTCAGCTAAGATAAAGGCAGGTACTAAGGTAGTAAAGAAGAAAAAGGTAAAGGTATATACCCTAAAGCTTAAGCTCCGTAAGATAAAGATAGCAAGCGGCTATGAGGTTAAGATAGTAATAAAAGGCAAGGTAAAGAAGATAAAGCTTAAGGCAGGCAAGAAGAAGCTTAAAAAATTCATGGTAGGAAGTATCAAGTTACCTAAGAAGGGTAAATATCGTTTGATATTCAGTGCCTTTAAGAAGATAAAGGATAAAAAATACTATGGCATTGTGACGGAGAAAGTGGTTAAATAGCGAAGTATATTACGATTTATTAAAACATGTGAAAAGCCCCTTCGGGGCTTTTTGTGTTTGTAGTAATCACATATGGCGGTTTTCATTTGTGGTTTGCCGGGGCGTTTATAGTTGGTGGGGCTTTTTATTTGTAAAGCAAGAGGGGCGAAGGTTGATATATTAGGATTTGTTTTGTATAATTGTTTACAAATGAAGCGAGAGGAGGTTTTCTATGATTTTTCTTAAAAATGATTATTCGTGCGGTGCACATCCTTCGGTTTTGAAGGCGCTTAATGATACAAACATGGAAAACACCGACGGATATTGTATTGATCCATATTGTGAAAAGGCTGCCGATACGATTCGAAAGCTATTTGAAACGGAAAATATGGATGTGCATTTTCTTATGGCGGGTACGCAAACAAATCTGGCGGCGTTGGCATCGTTTTTGAGACCGCACCATGCGGTTATAGCACCTGAAACGGGACATATTTGTGTTCATGAAGCTGGAGCTATCGAGGCTACAGGACATAAGGTGATTCATTGCAAAACGCCTGACGGCAAATTGAGACCCGGCGATATTGAAGAAGTGATAGCCATGAGAGAGGATGAGCATTGGGTATTACCTAAGATCATCTACATTTCAAATCTTACAGAGACAGGGCTTTACTATACAAAAAAGGAGCTCTATGATTTGAGGAAGACTTGTGACAAATATAATCTTTGGATATACTTAGACGGTGCGAGGCTACCGATGGCTTTGGGATGCGCAGGCAACGATGTAGAGCTTACAGATATTGCGGCTATAAGCGATGCATTTTATCTGGGCGGCACCAAATGTGGAATTCTTTTTGGAGAAGCACTTTGCATTTTAAACGATGACCTTAAAGAAGATACGAGGTGTTTACTAAAGCAGCGAGGAGCCATTCTTGCAAAGGGCAGGCTGCTCGGCGTGCAATTTGATGCGATACTTAAAGATGATCTGTATTTTAAGCTCGGAAGGAAGGCGAATGAGCTTGCCGAAGCACTTGCAGACGGTATAGCAAAGCGTGGATTTGACTTTGATGTGCCTCCGCAGAGTAACCTTATATTCCCTATATTCAGTGACGAGCTTGTAGACAAACTTTCTAAGGAAGTTATGTTTGAGCCTTGGCGTGATTATAACGATGGAAGAAAATCCATAAGGTTGGTTACTTCGTGGTCAAGCACGCAGGAAGATGTAGATGAATTCTTAAAACTCATAAGTTAGTGATAGAGGAAACGATGTTTAAGAAAATAATCCATAGATATATATTGGTAGCAGTGCTTGTGGTTGCCTTGTTCGGTGCACCGTTTATTGCAAGCGCATTGCCTGAAGGCGTGAGTAAAGCGATAAAATCCAACGTAGACAAGACTTTTAAGAAATCGGATATAAATAACGCAGAATATGATAAGGATATTAGAAATAAAGGGCCCCTCCCGCATAAGCCGGGAGCGAAATGGTATTTCACGAAAAGAAATGTCTACTATCCGGATTACGCTCCCACATTCAAAAAAATGAAGTCCGGTATGTATATCACGGGAAACTGCACGTGGTATGCCTACGGCAGAATTAGTGAACGCTGGAAGAGTTCGTTTTTAAAAGCCTTTAGGTGGGATGCCGGAAGGTGGTGGCAGATAAATAAGCAAGGAAATTATTTTGTGGCTACGGATACGCCGATGGCCGGTGACATAGCATGTTTTTCTACTCATGTATCGATAGTGGAAAAGGTGGTGGACGGGAAGCCCATATATTCAAAATCAGGCTGGAAAACCAGTAAGGTAAAGCCTAAGAACGTAAACTTCGACTATGGAGAACACCCTTGGGGAGAAGGACTTAAGGGGTTTATTCACGTGCCGGATCATGCGGTGAGTCAGTCTTCGCCGAAGAATATTAAAGGAAGCGTAGCAAATAAGAAGTATTATGCGAATTCGCTTTTGAGCATGAGCATTTCAGCAAAGAATGCAGCCTGGAACGAGATCAACATATATAGGAGAGGAAGAAAGCTATTTTCAAAGGGAACTGCAAACGGCAAGTTAAATACCAAGAAGTTCAATCTTCAGCCCGGGATTTACAAAATAGAATACAAGGCGCGAAATGGTAAATACGTCATTAAAAAAGCGGAATTTAGATACATCCCTAAGCGAAGAAGACCTATCCCGAAATTTTTAAAAGTAAACATAAAAGATTTGCCATCCGTGTTGGTATCGGATAAGGGCATAAGAGTGGACGGTAGCATAACATCTGAAAAAAAGGCGATCAAATCACTAAGGTGTGTCCTTTATTACGGCGACGGCAGGGTGAGACTTGAAAAGAACATACCTGTAGGTAGAAAGCAGGTAACTTTAGGCGATAGGGTGCAGTTTACGCTCCCAAGTTTTGCAAAGGGGGAATATGCGCTCAGAATATTTGCAAATGTAAATGGCAAGGAACATGAGGCGGTACAACATGATTTCTTTGTAGCGAATAGGAAGAAGGGTGGCTCCAAGTTTTCGATTAAGAGCGATGAAAAAGGTCTCGGCAAGGGACAGGTCGTAACGTTAAAATGGAATGACAGCAAGGCATCGGGGTATGCTGTTAAGGTGATACGTAGGAAGGGAAAATCCACAGATGTTGTAGCAACAGGGCTCACGCAGGATAGGAGCTTTGATTTTGTAGCAAGAGGAAGCGGCACCTATAGGGCGTATGTATATCCTTATTCTCATAAGGGAGAAGCATTTAAAATGCAGACCGCAGACATTAAGGTTTCTGAAAAACCTGACGTTCCTAAGAAGTATCCTGTAAAAACCATAGTTTCAAGGGGATATAAATACGAAGTATATAAGGAAAAAACCAATGTAAAGCAGGCGCTTGCAAGAGCTTTAGCGAGAGGCGGAAGACTTGCAGCGGCAAACAGTAAAACCGATATTGAGGATATGCAAAAGGCGGCAAAGTCAGCGAAACTTAAGACATGGGTCGGGGCTTCGAATTCAGAAAACCACGAACATAAGTTCAGATGGTTGTACAAAGACAAGGGCGTTGTGCCTAAAAAGCTATGGGCTTCTAAATTCCCGCAAAACACGGAAACCAATGAGTTTACGTATTTTGATATCGGGAAAAATTCGTTACTTAAAAACGCAGCATATGATACCAATCTCGAAGGCTATATGGTACAGCTCCCTCATCCATATTTACATTATAACCTTAAAGCAGTCTATGACATCATTAACAGGCAGGTAATTTTGACTTGGGATAAGTTAAATGGCGTAGATAAGGTCATAGTGATGTACTCGCCCAAGAAAAAGGGGCTATACGAGAAGATTGCAGAATGCAAGGGCGATGCAAGCAGGTATATTTTAAAACCGTACAGTCAGATAAAAAAAGGCTACTATAAGATAGTAGCCGTGCAATCATTTGAAGGGAGAACAATTTTCAGCAAGCATTCAAAGCCTGTGAATATATAACCTCCTAGTCCACCTTGAAGAAGGCTTCGTTTTGTTTTGCGTTATTGAAATATAGGGTTTTAAACATAAACGGATCGTGGCCTGCTGCAGGTAGAGAGAATATTGCGGTACCGCTAAATGTTTTTCCCGGGGTTACGGACATTGTAGTAAATGTCGTAGAGTTTTTTGAATTCCCCTGCTGGTTACCGACCATGTCGCTTTTTGCCTTACTCTGCTTGTTTACTTTTTCTGTAGTTTTATCTATATTTTCAGGCGTGAATTCCGTAACATCAAAGGTTATTAGGTTTTTATAAAGTGTTTTTTTGTAGGCTATACCGTCACCGGAGTTTGATGTAACGGAGAAGATTATTTTTTGCGCCATATCCTTTTTCCCCTTGGCAGGGAAGTTCGCAGGAAAGTGTACTTGGTATTTCATCGTAGCATATCTTATCTGCTTGTTTGTAAGCTTCGGCACCTGGTTTGTTGCACCGTTTATTCTGTTATAGTTATCCAATATGGTTTTTGTAGCTGTTTTATCCGTATTTATGGCGGTTACCCTTAAATATGCCTTGTGGGTCTTCTTGTCCAGAGGGCTGTACACGTAAATTTCTCCCCACTGCCCGAGAGCCGCAGGCATTTCCTTGCTCGTCACTATACCGGTTATCTTACCGTCAGTATTGGTACTGGTTGTAGCTACAGGCTTTTTTTGGTTCAAGCTTTTTTCACCCATGTACATCACAATCTTGAAGCTGCCGGCTAAAACGGCTATCAATAATATCGTCGCAACTACATACTTTTTCATAACAAAACTCTCCATTCCTTTAAAAAGTTAATAAGACTTCTTACGAGTAACAATTTTACCATATCTGCAGAAGCACAGCAATTTTTTAGTTAGTCAATAAAACGCCTGCATTCAGGGATGTTAAATCGCATGAAAATATGAGTTTTTACGAATATTATATTCATAAAAAAACATAATTTTTAGAAGGGTTGTGCTACAATTAAATTAAAGAAGGCAATTGAAGTGAGACGGCGGATATGCAACTCGGGATCAGGAGCTTGAAAATGTTAAACGATAAAAAAAGGAAGTTTGGATGGTCGGATTTAAAGTTTGTGAGTAACTGGCGCATAATAGTTGCTCTTGTGGGGTTTATAATTACTGATTTTATACGACAATATGCCAGACATGGATCTTTTAATCTTAAAGAGTTTGTAGTTGATAGTGTGTATTCTACGTTAGTCTTGGTTGTTCTTCTACTGTTAATAGCATATGCATATTATAGAACTGAAATTAAAAGGGAAGAAGATTAAGAAGAAAAAATAAAGAGTATACATTAAAAATCTCCTTCAAGCTACAGCAGCAGAAGGAGATTTTTTTTTGTTCTGTAAGTTAAAGGCAATTACAAACTGCTTAAAGGGAACTAATATAGTCTATTACTCTAGGTATGAAAATTACCATGATGAGTTAAATATTAATAGAAAAGAAACGATAATAAATTGCACGTAAATATGAGATTTTACGAATATTATATTCATAAAAAAACATAATTTTTAGAAGAATAGTAGTATAATGAGATTGAGGAAGGCAATTGAAGTGAGATGGCGGATATATCACTGGAGATCAGGAGATTAAAAATGTCAGATAAGGATAAGTACAAATTTAATCTTAGAGATGGTTTAGATCAATGGGTTATGATGATTTTTTCATGGACATTGGGGCTTTATTTGTTGTGCTAATAGTTGCATTTCTTGGTAATGGGCTCGGTGAGTTTTCATTTAAATATGTGGCAAGAGAGGTGTTTATTCTTGCTTTATTATCTACTGCTGGAGCTTTTGTTTGGACCTTGATACTTGCATATCTTAAATATAAACGAAGCAATAACAAAAGTAAATAATTTTCGGCATTTTTCGGTTATAGTCAAGATTACCTTTGGAAAAAGGTTTCTCGTGAAAGTTCATGATATCGATTATTGGCGATATGGCGGACAGAATAGTGGTTATGTAACTAGGGATATAGTGGTTATGTAACTAGGGATAAGGAGGATAAAAATGTTAAATAAGGATAAGAAAAGAAATATCATCTGGGGCAGTTTAGACAAAAAAGTGATGATGATTTTTTTAGCAGATATTGTGGCCTTACTTATTGTGTTATTAGGTGCATTTTTCAATAGCGGTTTCGATGTTTTTTCGATTAACACTGTGATAAAGATAGCGTCCATACTTGTTTTGATAGCTGCAGTAGAAGTTTTTGGCTGGACTGCGATGTCAGCATATTTAAAGTATAAACGCAGCAATAAGTAATACCAGGCAGGAGAAGTTTTGCGAATGCTGAAAATAGGGGTATGTTATTAGCGATTAAGAGTTTGAAAATGTCAGATGATAAAAAAAGAAAATTTGGATTGACGGATCTAAAGTTTGGTTTTTCTGGAGGAGGAGCAATACTTGTTATTGTTTCTACAATACTTATGAATTTTGAGGTGAGGTATCATCGCATTGAACCTTTTGATGTTAAAGGTTTTATACTCCATAGTATTTTTATTGCCTTAATTTTACTCGCTTTTTACACATTAATATCATATGCACATTATAGAGCTGAAATTAAAAGAGAGGAAGAAAAGAGGCCGAAGTAAAAAGTGCCTATTGTCAATGTAAGACAATGAGATAAACAAACAATTCGGTGTATACTTTGGAAATCTCCTTTCTGTTGTGATGCAGAAGGAGATTTTTTACTTTACAAATAAGGCTAAAGAGTGTATTATATTACTTAGTAATATAACTTTGTTATATGCAGAGTGAGTTTGTGATATGCGAGGTGAAGTTTGAAAAGCGATAAATGCATGCACGGTGAAGGAACCGAGACGAAGAAGTTGATTCTTAAAAGTGCAGGAAAATTTTTTTTAAAATATGGTTATCAGGCTGCACCGCTTAGAAAGATTGCATCGGAAGCGGGGTTTACGCCGGGAGCATTGTATGGATATTTCAGTTCAAAGGAAGAGCTTTTTTACGCTCTTACAGATCCCATGGTAGAGCGGCTTATGAAGGTGCTTGACAGGATTCGAGATGAAATGGATGCTTTGCCTAAAGAAAAGTGGCTCCGGGAGATGGGAGATATCTACTATTTCAATATACCGAAAATCGTGGATGTTTTGCTTTCGGATCGTCAGGCAGTAAAGTTGATTGTAGATTGTGCAAAGGGGACTAAGTATGGGGGTGTTCTTGATAAGATAGCAGGACGAAATGCAATGTGTATCAACAAGGCTGCAGAAAGTGCTGAAGGCGAAGTCTTTAATTCCATCAGGAAAGAGACGCTTGAAATATTGATGGACGGCTATATCAGAACGCTTTTCAGGCTCGTAGTTTCGGATAAAAAGCGAGATACGATCATACAGTGCATGGAAATGATAGGAAAAATATATGAGACCGGCATTATCGCACTTATGCACAGAGAAAGTCCTTAGCAAAGTAAAATGAACTACAAAAAAACAAGGATAATTGCTATTACACTTGTACAAAGCGAAAGTTATTAGCAGTAGTATGGGACGATTTTAAAAAGCTTTTGTAAGCTTGTCAGTAAGAAGTATTACAAACAAAGTATTGAAGGAAGGGGTGTGTCATGATGGTGTATGAAATTCCACAGGATTCTGAGAAGTGGATTAAAAATGAATTGAGGAAAAAATATTCTTTCGGCAAAGCGGAAGAAAAGTATCGAGAGATTCTTAAGACATACGAAAAATTTTCAAACGAGGCTCCAAGTATCGGAGGAAAGGCTAACCCGATGTCAAAAAACTTTTACGGAGCCTTATCCGCTTTTGCATATTATGAGTGTATGAATCGAAATATGTCTCCTGATGAAATTACAGACATGTGTTTCGGAATGATGATAGGAGACAGAAAGGGCGGTCAGCTTTCTCGCTTTAATCTTAATAATAAGTTGGTGCGAAAAATATTCCACGGGCTTTTTAGGTTAAGATCTAAGAAGCTGAATAAGCATAAGAAGGACGGCTCTTGGAACAACACATGGGGTATGGAAGTGAATCCGCTCAACCACAAAGAGGGAATCAGCATACACCTTGTGGGGTGCCCTATTGCGGATTTTGCAAAAAAGAACGGCTATGAAGAACTTATGCCATATTTTTGTGAAACGGACAAGACCGTCGTGGAGCACATGGGAGGTACTCTCTATAGAGAACATACGGTTGCCGACGGATATAAAGATTGTGATTATTGGATTAAGAATAGGGGTAAATAATAACTAACAGTTAGTATGAACAGGGTTATGTCGTAATGTCTGCTTGTATTTGTTTAAAAATGAAGAATTCTTTTTGATCAATGATAAGAAGAAGGTGGTATAAAATGAGTATTATCGATTATTTTGCGATGCATATTGTACCGAAAATGTTTAGAGGTAAGGGGGCGTTGCACCCTTGTGCTACAGGTGAGCTTGGATTTGGCGTAAGCTGTATTCGTGAATATGATGTTAATATCTTTTTTATCCATGGAAAGCAGCATCTTGTAGCTATTGATTCGGGATATAAAAATTATCCCGGGATTATGGATAAATGTAAAAGGATAGGTATAGATCCTGCAGACGTTACAGATCTGTTTCTTACACATGTAGATCCCGATCATGCAGGGGGACTTGATTATCGATGCAAAGATCCGTTTAAAAACGCAAAAATATATCTCGGAAAGTTGGAAGAAAATTATTTGACCAATACATGGCACAGGAAGAGAATCGGACCTATAGGTTTGAAAAATCCTGTTAGAATTAAGAAAAAGTATCAGCTCATGGAAGATGGAGAAACGGTAACGCTGGGGGATCTTAAGATTACATCGCTGCTTGTTCCGGGGCATACGCTGGGGCATTGTGTTTATATTATCAACGACAACCTTTTGTTTACAGGAGATTCGATTGCAATCAATGAAACCGGCGGTTATTGTTTCTTTGACGTTTTTAACTTCGACAGCAGTCTTAACAAAAAATCCCTGAAAGCTTTGAAGAAAAATATAGCTGCTTACGATATAAAAGCTGTCTTCACTTCTCATAATGGATGGACAGCTGATGTAAATAATGCATTTTCACATATCGATACAATTCCTGACATCTCTAAGGAAAATCCGTTTGATAAGACTGCACCGTTTGATTGTTTTGACGATGCGGAATTGCCTTGTAAATAAAAAGCATTTCGTATTAGTAGCAGCTTCATGTCGGTATTGACACGGGCGGCATAAATAAATTAGAATGAATGTGTGTAGAGGCGATGGTTACAGGACATGATTGTGAGGAAACTGTCGATGATGACAGGGCTTACAATGTTTGCCTGATTTGCTTGTGAGTGAATTGTTGCTGACAGTGGTGTTTGCAGAAGTGGCTTGTGAGTGATTGCCGGTGACAGCGTTATTTTTAGAGTTGTTTATAGAAAAGAGAAATGGATGAAATACATAAGTACCAGAGGTTCAAGTGAGAGAATAGACTCGTCAGAAGCCATCATAAACGGAATAGCAGGTGATAGGGGGTTGTATGTGCCTGAGAGCATACCGAATCTTCCGGTAGGGTTGGAAGAGCTCAAGGGCATGAGTTATAAGGAAATAGCCAAGATGGTGCTCGGTGCTTTTTTTACGGACTTTTCTAAGGAGCAGATAGAATATTGCGTAAATAGTGCATACGATGACAAATTTTCAAAAGATGATGCGGTAGGATTTACTAAGACGAAAGAAGCGTTTTTCTTAGAGCTTTATCATGGTAAAACGGCGGCGTTTAAGGATATGGCGCTATCCATCTTGCCGTTTTTACTCACTGAATCCATCAAGATGCAGGGAAGCGATAAAAAAATCTGCATACTTACGGCAACATCGGGAGATACCGGAAAGGCTGCTCTTGAGGGCTTCGCTGATGTGGAAGGCGTGGATATAATAGTTTTTTATCCTAATAACGGAGTGAGCACCGTACAGGAAAGGCAGATGATTACTCAGCAAGGCGACAATACGCATGTATTCGCCATAGAGGGAAATTTCGATGATGCACAGACTGCAGTGAAGGATATCTTTACAGATAGTGAATTTGCAAAGGAGATAGGAGCCTTAGGATATAAATTTTCATCTGCGAATTCCATAAATATCGGAAGGCTGGTACCGCAGGTTGCATACTATGTATATTCATATGCAAAGCTGCTATCAAGCGGACAAATAAAGGCGGGAGATCCTATAAACGTGGTGGTTCCTACAGGAAACTTCGGAAATATTTTGGCTGGATACTATGCAAAAAATATGGGATTGCCTATTGCGAAGCTAATTTGCGCTTCTAACGAAAACAAAGTACTAACAGACTTTTTTGAAACGGGCGTGTACCACTTGGATAGAGAATTTTATCTTACAAGTTCACCGTCAATGGATATCTTGGTATCCAGTAATTTGGAAAGATTGCTGTTTAACTTGAGTGGAAACGACGGCGCTCAAATAAAAAACCTCATGAAGTCATTAGATGAAAATAAGAGATATGAGGTGTCTCCTGAAATAAAGAAGGGTTTATCGGAATTCTATGCGGGATTTTCAAACTCTGAAAAAGGTGCTCAAAATATCAAAGAACTATATGATACAGAGCATTATTTAATGGATACACATACAGCTGTAGCATATTCCGTGTATAAGGACTATAAGAAAAATACCGGTGATGATACCGATACAGTCATAGTGTCCACTGCAAGTGCATATAAATTCGCTGAAAGCGTGGCGGCTGCAATAGGATCCCTAAGGGGGAAGGACGGCTTTGAAGATCTTAAAAACCTAAGCAAGCATACAAGCACTGAAATTCCATGCTGTTTAAGGGATTTAGACAAAAGAGATGTGATACACGGAGATGTGATTAAAGTAGGCGAAATGCGCAAAGCCATATTAAACTGCCTTAAATAATAAAACCGCATCTAAAACACATAATTTTCTTGAAAAAGTTCTTCGGCAGGGTTATAATGAAGTTGTAACAAAGTCGACAAAAAAGCTTCACACAGACTATATAAATTAGTGGTTATTAACAAAAGGAGTGTTATATGGATGCTAAGCTTAAAAAGGACTTTTCTAAAATAGACAATATACTTTCAGAGTATGCAGATAAAGAAGGAAGCCTGATTACGATACTTCAAAAGACGCAGGATGCATATGGATACCTGCCTATGGATGTTATAGATTATATCTCTGAAAAAACGGGGATAAGGGCTGCAAAGATTTATGGCGTTGCGACATTCTATTCACAGTTCAGGCTAAAGCCTATAGGTAAATATCTGATAATGCTGTGTCAGGGTACGGCCTGCCACGTAAACGGTTCGGACTCCGTTAGGGAGGTGGTGTCCGAGCACCTTAATATTAAAGACGGAGAAACTACAGAAGACGGAGTGTTTACTCTAAATAATGTTGCCTGCCTCGGGTGTTGCTCCATAGCGCCCGTTATGATGGTTCAGACGGTGGAAGGCGAAGAAACGTACGGACAGCTTACTAAGGATAAGGTAATAAAATTATTGGATGAAATCAGAGCTAGCGCATAGGCTAATCTTATACCTTTAATGATATGCGAGTAGGAGTGCTCGTAAGGGGGAGTGTGATGAAGGTAAAAGTTGGGCAAGGAAGTTGTGGTATCGCTACAGGCGCAAAGAAGGTTGCGGACAGCATAGACGTAATGATTAAGCGTGATAATCTGGATGTGGATCTGGAGGTTACGGGCTGTGTCGGCACGTGTTTCTTGGAGCCTATTGTAGATGTATACGATGATGAAGAAAAGCTTACAAGATATGTAAATGTAAAGCCCGAAGAAGTCGAATCGATATTTAAGCACCATTTCAGCGATGGTAAAATATCAAGCGAGCATGTAATTGATGAAGAAGATGAAAAGTTTATAACAAGACAGCAGAGGATAGTACTTCGTAATTGCGGACTCATAAATCCCGAAAAGATAGAAGACTATATCAGCGAAGGCGGATATGAGGCTGCAAGGATAGCTCTTACGGAAAAGACTCCTGAGGAAGTGATAGAAGAGATCAAAAAATCGGGACTTAGAGGTAGAGGAGGAGCGGGTTTCCCTACATGGTTTAAATGGAATGCCGCAAGAAGTAACGAGGCGGATCAAAAATACATAGTTTGTAATGCAGATGAAGGAGATCCCGGAGCATTTATGGATAGGTCCGTGCTCGAAGGTGACCCGCATGCTTTACTGGAAGGAATGCTCATAGGTGGCTATGCAATAGGCGCTACAAAGGGAGTTATCTACGTAAGGGCAGAATATCCGCTGGCTATTAAGAGACTCGAAAATGCAATGGAGCAGGCCAGAAAAGCGAATTATTTGGGAGACAATATTTTAGGCTCGGGATTTGATTTCGACCTTTATATAAAGGCGGGAGCAGGAGCGTTTGTGTGCGGTGAAGAAACTGCGCTGATAGCATCCATAGAGGGAGAACGGGGGATGCCGAGGTTGAAACCACCTTTCCCTGCACAAAAGGGTTTTTGGAAGAAACCTACAAATATTAATAACGTAGAAACCTTGGCCAACGTTGCGTGGATTATTAAAAACGGCGGCGATAAATTCGCAGAATTCGGACTCGGTGAAAGCAAAGGCACTAAGGTATTCGCACTTGCCGGTAAGATAAAAAAAGGCGGTCTTTGTGAAGTGCCGCTCGGTATGCCTCTTAGAGACGTCATCTACAATATAGGAGGCGGCATAAAAAATGACAGGAAATTTAAAGCTGTGCAGATGGGAGGCCCTTCGGGAGGCTGTATACCTGCAGAGCTCATAGATACGAAGGTAACATACGAAGACATCGTAAAGACGGGAGCCATAGTCGGTTCCGGCGGAATGATAGTTATGGATGAAGATACGTGCATGGTGGATATGGCTCGTTATTTTCTTGACTTTACCCGTAAGGAAAGCTGCGGGAAATGTATATACTGCCGCCTGGGAACGAAGCGAATGCTCGAGATACTTGAAAGGATTACGCAGGGTAAGGGTAAGGACGGAGACATAGAGCTTTTACTCGAGCTTTCAAACAAGGTAAAGGAAGGTTCTATGTGCGGACTAGGACAGACCGCTCCGAATCCGGTTCTTACTACAATAAAGTATTTTAGACATGAATATGAAGACCATATATACAATCATAAATGTACTGCAAAATCTTGCAAACCTCTTGTGACATATACAATATTGGACACCTGCGTCGGCTGTACAGCCTGCGCCAGAAACTGTCCGGTAGGAGCGATTACAGGTTCTCCTAAGGGGCAGCATGTTATAGATCAGGAAAAGTGTATAAAATGCGGTAAGTGTTTGGAGTCGTGTAGATTTAGTTCTGTAAATTTAGACTAGGAGGCATGAAGTGAAAGAGATGATTGAAAGGTTTGAATTTAAGATCAACATAAACGACATTGAAGCAGGCGCAAACAAAGGCGAGACCATATTGGACGTTGCGAGGCGAAATGATATTTTCATACCTACATTCTGCTACGATGCCAGGGTGGATATCTATGGAGCTTGTGGAATATGCGTATGTGAAGTGGAAGGTAACCCGAAGCTTGTAAAGGCATGCGCTACTGAAGTTGCAGACGGTATGACTGTACGTACAAACACCGAAAGAGTAATAGAGTCCCGAAAAACTAATCTTGAGCTTCTTATGACAAATCATAAGGGCGACTGCAGACCGCCTTGTGTACTCAACTGTCCTGCTCATACGGATTGTCAAGGGTACGTCGGATTTTTAGCGGAAGGAGATTTTAAGAAGGGCATAGAACTGGTAACGGAAAAGATACCTCTTCCTGCATCCCTTGGAAGGGTATGTCCGCATCCTTGTGAAGAAAACTGTAGAAGAGCCTTAGTGGATGAACCTATAGCTATTAGAGATTCAAAGCGTTTATTAGCGGAAGAAGCATTTTTTACAGAAGATTTTGCCTTTAAGCTACCGGAAGAATTTACCGGCAAGAAGGTATCGATCATAGGCGGCGGACCCATGGGTCTTTCGGCTGCATGCTTTTTAAGGCAGCTCGGACATGATATCACCGTTTATGAAGCCATGCCGTATGCAGGGGGAATGCTTAGATACGGAATCCCTGAATACAGGTTGCCTAAGAAAATATTAAATGCTGAAATTTCAAAGATAAAAGAAATGGGAATAGATATTAAAACGAATACTCGCATAGGAAGCGATATAAGTTTTGATGAAATAAGAAAAAACAGCGATGCGGTGCTACTTGGAATAGGTGCTTGGAAGTCTACAGGTACAGGTTGCAAAGGAGAAGACAGCAACGGTGTAATAGGTGGTATCGAATTTCTTCAGAGGAAGGCTAGAGGCATTGAAACGGGTATTGGAAAGAACGTGGCTATAATAGGCGGCGGTAATACCGCTATGGATGCTGCAAGGACGGCTGTAAGGCTCGGAGCCCAAAATGTGTATAACGTGTACAGGCGTACAACGGAGCAGATGCCTGCTGAAGAATTTGAAATAAAGAGCGCAGAGGAAGAAGGTGTAATATTTAAGACACTTAGAAATCCGATTGAAATTTTTGAAAAGGACGGCAGGGTAAATGCAATGGAGCTTCAGGTTATGGAGCTTGGTGAAGAGGATGCATCAGGAAGGCGAAGGCCTGTAGCGGTAGAGGGCAAAACGGAAATGCTCAATGTGGATACCGTTATACTTGCCATAGGGCAGGCGGTGGATTCAGAATTATTCGGTGAAGTTGAAAAAACGAAGCGAAACGCTATAGCCTATGATGAAAAATCATTTATGACGAGCATGGAAGGCGTGTTTGCGGGTGGCGACTGCGGTAACGATAAAATTTCAATAGCTATCGAAGCCATAGCGGATGCGAAGAAGGTTACGGAGGCTATAGACAATTATCTGAGCGGAAAGAAATTTGTTTATACTTCGCCTTATTATGTTACAAGGTCAGACATTACATCTGAGGATTTTGAAGATAGAGAGCGAAAATGCAGGGCTAATCCTGAAGTTGCAAAAGCTGATGAGAGAAAAGATAATTTCAATGAAGTGGAAAAGACAATCGCTGTAGATTTAATGAAGGAAGAAGCTAAAAGATGTCTTGAATGCGGTTGTAAGGATTATTTTGAATGTAAGCTGATAAAGTATTCACACATGTACGAAGTGGAGCCTGAAAGGCTTTATGGAGATCATACCGATATAGACTTTGAAGATGATCATCCATTTGTAACCAGGGATCCTAATAAGTGTATCCTGTGCGGATTGTGCGTCAGGGTTTGCGATGAAACGCTCGGTATCGGAGCTCTAGGGCTTGTAAACAGAGGTTTCGATACGGTAATCATGCCGGAGATGGGCAGAAAGCTTCGCGAGAGCGGATGCGTAAGTTGCGGCATGTGTATATCGGTATGTCCTACCGGAGCTCTTAAGGAAAGGTGCTTTAATACAAAGGATATACCGGCAAATATGAAGTCTAACGAGACGGTTTGTGAATTCTGCTCCGTTGGCTGCAAAATTGATGTACAGACAGCCGGAAATCTGGTAATGAAGGCTGATGCAATAAACGGAAGCGAAGCAGGTATGGGACTTGCCTGCGGCAGAGGTAAATTCGGATTGTTTACGAGGTACACCGAGCCGTTTGATTCATATATAGGAAGTGAAAAAACGAAAAAAGAAGAGGCTATAAAATCGCTTGCGGATCTTATAGGTGATGCTTCTAAAAAGAAATATGTAAGTATATCTGCAAGGTATACTACTGAAGAAGTTGCGGCTATTAAAAAGTTTGCAGATGCAATAGGCGCAGACGTCGTATCTCACGATGTGCCTGAATGTGGAGCAGGTAAAGTATTTGGAACGACTAAGCCGCTTACGGGCTTCGATGAGCTGAATGATTCCGACTTCATACTGTGTGCCTTAGATGTTCATAGCAACCCTATAATTTCACCAAGGCTTATAAGCCTTTCAAAACAGGGAAAAGAAATAGTCATGATCACCAATCAAGAGGGCACTACGAGAGGCATTAACATAAGGCATATAAATACGGATAAAAAGGGTAGCGCCATAGCGGAGGTTTTTGCAGGCGTGGTAAAATTGGATGCAGGCGGGGATAAGCCGTTCAGCTCAGAGCTCATAGAGTATGCTGAAAAAATCAATGTGAGCGATGAAGCCATGGAAGCTGCAAAGCGTTATTTATCGGCTAAGAATCCTGCAATACTATATTCCGACAGCATTGTTACCTTTGACGGGGCGGTTTTACTTTCCGACATAGCTGCCTACAAGGGAAGCAATTTAATTCATCTTAGGAAGAAGAACAATACTCAAGGGTTGTTGGACTTTGGAATTAAGCCTGCAAGTTCTGATGAAAGCGGGATATTGATAAGTTTCGGTGTAGATATTACGGATGATATGAAGGCCGGATTTGAGCGCATTGCGCATGTGGATGTGATGTATAACGATAGGGCGGATGTATTCATTCGAGAGCCTAACGGAGTTAAAAAAGGTGGAAGCTTCACAAATGCAGAGGGAAGGGTTCAAGCCGTAAAAAACAGATTTATAAAAGAAGGTGATGAAGGGGATATGTATGACCTCTTAAATGATATTTTAAATGAACTCGGCATAGAGGAAACGGCAATTGATTATGAAGATGCCGTAAAGACTGTGGAAGCGGAAGTTTACGGCAAAAACTATGCAGGAAGTAAGCACATCGCAGCTGCTGATGAGATAAATGTACAGTTTATGGTTCCAAAGTCTGATATATTACTGCAAGAGCAGGGCACATCCGATGCTCTTCACACTAAAATATCGCAAGAGCTCGGCAAACTCATAAGACAACGATAACCTGTAATAGGCAGATAAAAACAGAAACAATAGACTTCACGGTTTGTGAAGTCTATTAAGTAAGTAATGTTGCCCTGTGCTGTTTTCAAGGTTACAAGATAGATTGAAATATTAGCTGATAGGCTTGCTATGCTAATTTTCATAAACTTATTTTAGTGAAATAATAAGAGCAATTAGTTTATATTACTCTGGGGAGTTTAATGCTGAGGATAGCGAAATTTTTGAAGTTCTGCGTCTCAGTATGAATGACATTATCTCGAATGACACGAAAAACAATGCGAAGGTTAGCGGGTAGATCTTCATAGGTATATAAGGGGTGAACCAGCCATCCATCTTTCGGATCATGGATATCATCACGACCTGTTCTATTGCCGTGCTTATGGGAAGGGATATGAGAATACCGAATATCACCACTATACGGGTAGGGCTGTTGAATAACCTGTTTATTTCCTTAGGGTGAAACCCCAGTACCTTAGTCATTGAGATATTGGTGGTGTTCTTTTCTATAACAAGCTTTGATAATAGGAACACCATTATCATATAGATTACCAGGGTTGCAAAAACAAAGGTGGTATTTATACCCTTCATAGCTTCATTCATCTGTTCTGTAAGGGCTGAAAGATCTTTTCCCGTAACGGTGAGTGCAATATCCTTTGATTTTAAATCTTTTAATTTTCTATTTGAGAAGTATCCGTTATAGTAGTCCTTATCTTCTTTGAATGTCTTTCGAAAGTCCCTTATGTCTATAAACACTGCAAAGAATGAAGGATGTTCATATGTCTTGGTGAGTTTGAACTTGTACTCCTTGGATTTATATTTTTGCTTGAACGTTAAGGTATCGCCTTTTTCTATGTCGAATTTTTCAACATATCCATTGGATATCAATACCTCTCCTCGCTTAATGGAAGCATTTTTTAGATATTTTGACTTTGGAGATATGCCGTAAATCGTTACAGTTTCATTGTTTCGCCCTACGAGTTCTCTGATTGCGAACTTTTCCGCCTTTTTATCTTTTGTTTTGACAGGATGCACCAGGGTGTATTCGTAGTTTGCAATTTTATTTTTCTTTACCTTTTCAGCATGCTTATCTACTATCGGCAATATAGACAGTCCGAAGATGAGAAGTACATTGGATATGATTATACCTACAATTATCAGAGAATATATGCTTTTATTATCGAGTATAGTTCTAATTTTTATTCTGGTAAATATCCTGAGCTTCGGAGAAAGTTTTAGAGGCACGGCTTTGCGGCGTTTAAATATCTCGTTTCTAAGGAAGTTACTCGGTCCATTTCGCATTATAAGGATGAGGGTAATATAGTTTATTATAAACATTATTATCAGAGGAGCACCGGTTGTAAGCAACAATGCTTTGGCATTCCATACGGTATGATAAGGCATTAATGAATACGAGTTATAGTAAAGTCCCGTGATGATGTCTTTTACTACCGTATAGCCCAGTATGTTTCCAAGGATACCGCCCAAGAGTGATACGAGCAGTGGTATTACCAGATAATGCCTTCTGAGCTCCGACTTTGAATAACCGGATGCCCTGAGTGTTCCTATTGTTTTTGAATCGCTTTGGATGTTGTTTTTAATGGATGCTCTGAATATCAAGCTCAGTAATATCAGGAAGATGACCATGAAATACGTAAGAGATGCGGTATCCTTTTTAAAGTCGTCTCCTGCGAATCTTATTGCGTTGTTATCATATCTATGAATTATGGAGCTGAGCAGTCCCATGTTTTTGTATATCCTCTTAGCAAGTTTTTCAGCCAGCTTATTGGTTTCTGCCTTGCTCAAATCATTTTTATTGCGCCACACGTATTTGTAGTGATTTCGTAGCTTTATTTTTTTATATTCCTTGTCGGTTACGAGCGCCGGGGTGAAGTGGATGGAGTCAAATACGATGCTTTTATTATCCTTAAAGAGTGCGGAGTAGTTTACCATAGCGGAAAAACCCGTAATAGTGTACTTCCTCTTATTGATTTTTATCTTATCGCCTATCTTTAGATTGTTTCTCTTTGCATACACCCTATCTATAGAAATTTCCTTTGTGGTTTTTGGGAATCTACCGCTTAAAATAGCGCATTTATTTACTTTTTCTCTGTCCTTTATATTGTAGATTCTGTAAGTTGTCTCGTTGTCTTCCTTTTTTTCCTTATAAAATTCATTGTAGATCGTTACATCCTTCTTTTGGATTTTTTTAATGCTTTTTTTAGGCAGCTTATTCTCTAAAATGAATTGTCCGTCCTCAAGCTTATATTTTATATGCCCATCGTGATAATTATCGTCAATGCTGCCTGCTCCTACAAGCTGCCCTGATGTAGTGCCTATCATAATTGTTAGAAATATCATTATGAGTATATACTTGAATGAATCTTTTTTAAATTCCCTTAGGTATTGTTTGTTTAATGGATTTCTCATAGTGCTTGCTCCTACCAGTTAAGTTTGGTTGCATCGATTTTTTCTTCGTTCTTTACATCGCTTCCTATCTTGCCGTCATGTAGCGTTACGATTCTGTCTGCAATTTTTGCAAGTTCCGTATTGTGGGTTACCATCAATATGGTAGTTTTGTATTCCTCGTTTATGTCTTCGAGCAACTTTATTATTTCTTTCGATGTTCCATAATCGAGAGCACCCGTGGGTTCGTCACAGAGAAGTAGGGCAGGGTTTTTGATTATGGCTCTTCCTATTGAGGTTCTTTGCATCTGTCCGCCTGATAACTGAACGGGGAATTTGTCCTTGTGATCCCAGAGACCGAGCGATTTTATGAGGTCATCGCTGTTTAGAGGATTTGAACCGAGGTATGCACCCACTTCTATATTCTCCCTAACGGTAAGGCTCTGTATCAGATTGTATGATTGGAATACGTAGCCGAGATATTTTCTTCGGTATTCCGTCAGCGCTTTTTCCTTCATCTTTTCAAGAGTTTCTCCCTGCATCACGACACTGCCGGAATCGATAGGTTCTATTGCGCCTATGATGTTGAGCAAAGTGCTTTTTCCGCTTCCGGAAGGCCCGAGCATCACGTTTACACTGCCTTTTTCGATATCAAGGTCTATGCCTTTCAACACCTCTATGGATTCTTCACCATTTTTAAATGACTTATGAACATTTTTTAAGCTTAATAACATAATTCCCTCCTTTAAATCGGTAATGATATTATACCACTAAAACTTTTTTGTAAGCAAGTAGCGCTATAATGATTACGTTTCTTTATTTTAAGAGTGGCAGGAGGATATATGTTGCTACATTAAAAACGAAATAGAAGAAGGAGAGCCTTCAATGTATGCTTTTATATTTTCCTCGCAGAGTTTAATGAGTCTTGCTCTGGCTGCATGGGTTCCCCAGGCGATATGTGGAGTTATAAAGCAGTTGTCAAGCTCAGTCAAGCTATTCTCTATAGGGGGTTCGCTGCTAAGTACATCGAGGTAGGCTGCGGCAAGTTTATTACTCATGAGTGCTTCCTTAAGATCATTTTCATCTATAAGTCCTCCTCTTGCCGTATTTATGAGTACCGCTCCATCCTTAAGGCTAGATATGAAGCTTTTATTTACAAATTTTTCGTTTCCTTTGGTAAGAGGACAGTGAAGGCTTATGATATCTGAATTCAGCGTTTCAGTAGGGTTTTTGCTGTACGCATTCACCTTCATGCCGAAGCTCTTCGCTATGTTTGCAACGCATCTTCCTATATTCCCGTAGCCGATAATCCCGAGGCTCAATTCCGTAAGGCTTTTTGATGGCGAAAGGAAGAAGCAAAAATCATCCGATTCTTGCCACCTACCGCTTCTTGTTGCTTTAAAATAACCTGTTAAGTCATTGGCGTAGTGCAGTATATAGCTCATCGTTTGCTGCGCAACAGCCTGTGTAGAATATGAGGCTATGTTTGTTACCGTGACGTTTGAGGCTTTAGCAGCTTTTATGTCGATGTTGTCGTATCCTGTTGCGAGTTCTCCTATGTATTTAAGATCCCGCGCATTTTTAATGATTTCCTCAGTTAGTTTGCATTTTGATGTGAGCACCATATCATAACCCTCGATTCTCGGGGCAATTTCATTTGGAGCAGTTCTTTCATATACGGTAAGTTTATCGACTTTGTCCAGCTGCTTTAAAGAGTCGAAGCTGAGATCCGACTGCGTGATTGTGAATGCATCGAGTATTACTATTTTCAATCTACACCTCCCTTACACAAAATGTTTTCTGATATTATACAGCATGTG
The DNA here is from genome assembly GCA_000161975.1 of Eubacterium saphenum ATCC 49989. Taxonomy (GTDB): domain Bacteria; phylum Bacillota; class Clostridia; order Peptostreptococcales; family Anaerovoracaceae; genus Eubacterium_N; species Eubacterium_N saphenum. The sequence continues at coordinate 434,580 of GG688422.1, read as the reverse complement.
GATAATATATATAAGGAATAAAATACACTATTCGATTTTTCAAGAGATGGAAAAAGTGTCATTGTAAGTCATTTTAATTGGGCAGGCGGCAGTAGAAAAGAAATTATAAAGATGATATACTGGTTACGATTTATTGGATGATTGAGAGGTGATTTTGTGTCTAAAATAAATATTGAAGGCTCGGAAATCAGTGTTATAGCCATAGGCAATAGAGATTATATTTCTTTAACTGACATGGTTAGAAATATTGAAAACGGCTCGGCTTTAATTGAAAAATGGCTCAGAAATAAAAATACGATAGAGTTTTTAGGCATTTGGGAAGATATGTATAATCCAAATTTTAATTCCCCCGAATTCGAGGGAATTAAAATTGAAGCAGGGCTTAACCGCTTTATTTTATCCGTAAAACAGTGGGTGAAGAAAACTAATTCCATTGGTATTGTTGCAAAGGCAGGAAGGTATGGAGGAACTTATGCACATAAAGATATTGCATTCGAATTTGCTTCTTGGGTATCGCCTTATTTTAAGCTGTATTTAATAAAAGAATTTGAACGACTAAAAAAAGAAGAACAAGAGAAACTTGGCTGGGATATAAAAAGAAATTTGGCAAAAATCAATTATAGAATTCATACCGATGCCATAAAAAACAACCTTGTACCTGAAAAATTGCCAAAGGAAAAAATCAACTTTATTTATGCGAGTGAAGCTGATATTCTGAATGTAGCTTTGTTTGGAATGACAGCAAAAGAATGGCGTGAGGAAAATCCGAAGTTAAAAGGAAATATCAGAGATTATGCGGATATATCTCAGCTTGTTTGTCTCTCAAATCTTGAAAATCTTAATGCTGTTTTTATAAATGAGGGGATGAAGCAATCAGACAGATTGGAAAAACTGAATTTTATTGCCATAGAGCAGATGAAAATATTATCCGAAGCGGAAACAACAAAGAAATTGAAATAAGAGAATATTTTGAAACAACTTATGGGAAAATTCATTAAACATATTTTCCATTGTAAATGTTAAGTATATGCGCCAATTTTATCTTACCTTTCTAAATGGTCACGCACTGCGTGACCATTTGAGCTGGACTCACTATCGTAGTCTTATGCGCATTGAAAATGAAAAGGCATGGAAGACATTGACAAGCAGTAACTGCTTGCATTTGCGAGGATATTTTCATGAGAAAACAGAAAAAATAATAAAAAAAGCAAAAAAATAGGAAAAATTTGTTGACTCATGGTATTTTTGGTGGTATCTTAGATAAGGAATTAGCACTCGGCAGGCGAGAGTGCTAACAAAAAAATGATATACCTGAAAACGAGATTGGCATGCACATTGAAAGAAAACGAGATTGATATATACATTAGAATAGGACGACAAATAAAGGTATACAAGAAAGGAGGGTTAAGTGATAAACGATAGAAAGAAGAAATTGCTTCAGGCGATACTGATGGAATTTATCGCAAATGCGGAACCTGTGGGTTCAAGAACGCTTACGAAAAGATATGATCTCGGCCTTAGCCCTGCAACTATAAGAAACGAAATGTCAGACCTTGAAGAGATGGGATTTCTTTTAAGACCGCACACATCGGCGGGAAGAGTTCCTACGGAAAAGGCATATAGATATTACGTAGATCAGATGATGAAAACGCATGAACTCACAAACGATGAAAAGGCTATAATAGCAGGCAAAATAAACAATACGATGAACGAGCTCGATAAAACTATAAAGCATGCTACGAAGCTATTGTCTGAACTTACAAATCTCACGTCGTTTGCGGTAACACCAAAGAAGGAAAGTGACAGGCTTCAGCACATAGAATTGCTGCAAATCGAAGGAAACAGGCTCGTGCTAGTGCTTGTAGCTGAGACGGGAAAGACCTCGACGGTGGTCATGCATTCACACAGCAGGTACTCAGAAGATGCGCTTGCCATCCTTGAGAGGGCTCTCAGTATAGAATACAAAGGAAAGACCATTACGGAATCACTTACCATGGATATAGCGGATACCATCAAAAACGATGCACCTGCGGTAGCAAAGTTGTTCTCTGAAATCAGCCCGTCTCTTGCATCTACTCTAAGAGGAATGCTCGAGACCGACATATATATGGAAGGAATATCAAACATCTTTGCGAATCCGGAGTATTCAGACAATGTTAAGGCGAGCAAGTTTATAGATATGATATTCAAAAAAGATGATTTCACAAGGGTTCTTTCAAATAGAGACGATGGAATCATAATCACCATAGGCGAAGAAAATGAAGACGATGCTCTTAAAAACAGTACGCTGATTACGGCAACCTACCATGTAGATGGTGAATACATAGGAAAAATCGGTGTAATAGGACCTACGAGAATGCCTTACGGACATGTGACTTCCGTTATTAAATATTTGACGGAAAATGTAGATAAATCCTTTAATAAGGACTTGAATCCGGAGTGACGGATGACGAAGTGTATTTAGGTAAAGATATGAGGTGAAAATGAAGATTAATGTGAATTTAGGGGGAGTAACCGATGAGTGAAAAGAAAAAAGATGAAAAGCCGGTTGAGGATAAGAAGTGCAAGGATTCAAAGTGCTGCAAACATGAGAAGAACGGCTCTAAGGATTGTAAGAATGCTGCAAGCAAAGAGGCAAAGGAGGACTTTGAAGATAAGTACATAAGGCTCATGGCGGAGTTTCAAAACTTTAAAAAGAGAAACGAAAAGGAAAAAAGCGCCATATATAAGCTTGCAAACGAGGCGCTTATCACAGAGCTTTTGAATGTGATGGACAGCTTTGAACTGGCGCTCAGCACAGGGGACTCGAAAGACTCGGAAGGGTTACTCATGATACAAAAACAGTTTGCAAGCATACTGGAAAAGGCCGGACTTTCAAAGATCGATTCGCTGGGTGAAGAATTCGACCCTAACAGGCATCATGCGGTAAAGACTGTAGAAGAAGACGAAGGGAAAAGCGGAACGGTAGCCGAAGTTTTAAAAGAAGGCTATGTACTGAGCGATAAGGTCATAAGACCGGCGATGGTAGTTGTAGTAGAATAGAAAAATTGATAAGAGTTAATTAAAAGGAGGTTTAAAATGGGAAAGATTATTGGAATAGACTTAGGAACGACAAATTCATGCGTTGCCGTATTGGAAGGAGGCGATGCGACAGTTATAGCTAATGCGGAAGGAAGCAGAACCACACCATCCGTTGTGGGATTTACAAAGGCAGGTGAAAGACTTGTAGGAGAAACCGCCAAGAGACAGGCGGTAACAAATCCTGAAAGGACAATATCTTCAATAAAAAGACACATGGGTACGGACTATAAAGTGAAGATAGACGATAAGGAATACAGCCCTCAGGACATATCTGCGATGATACTTACCAAGCTTAAAAACGATGCCGAGAGCTATCTTGGAGAAAAGGTTACGGAGGCTGTAATCACAGTACCTGCATACTTTACAGACAGCCAGAAACAGGCTACCAAGGATGCGGGAAAGATAGCGGGACTCGATGTAAAGAGGATAATAAACGAGCCGACAGCAGCTTCCTTAGCGTACGGACTTGATAAAGATGACAGTTCGCACAAAATCCTCGTATACGATTTGGGTGGAGGTACGTTCGACGTATCGGTGCTCGAACTTGGAGACGGCGTATTTGAAGTACTTGCAACCAGCGGTGACAACAAGCTCGGCGGAGATGACTTCGACAACGCCTTGGTAAAATACATGGTAGATGAGTTTGCTAAGGGAAATGGTATAGACCTGTCTAAAGATAAGATGGCTATGCAAAGAATAAAGGAAGCTGCAGAAAAGGCGAAGATGGAGCTTTCAAGCGCAACACAGACAAACATAAATCTTCCGTTCATAACGGTATCTGAAAACGGACCGCTTCATATGAACATGGAGATAACGAGGGCGAAATTCGAGCAGCTTACATCTTCTCTTGTGGAGAAAACCATAAATCCTATGAAAAAAGCTATGAGCGATGCCGGTATTACGGGAAGCGATATAGCAAAGGTAATATTGGTCGGCGGATCTACAAGAATTCCGGCAGTTCAGGAAGCTGTAAAGAAGGTTACGGGCAAGGAACCTTTTAAAGGAATAAACCCTGACGAGTGCGTGGCTCTAGGAGCGGCCGTACAGGGAGGCGTATTGACAGGAGATGTGAAGGATGTATTGCTTCTTGATGTTACACCGCTTTCACTTTCTATAGAAACTCTAGGCGGAGTAGCAACGAAATTGATCGAAAGAAACACTACGATTCCTACAAAGAAAAGTCAGGTGTTCTCAACAGCAGATGATAACCAAAGTGCAGTGGACATTCATGTAATGCAAGGTGAAAGAGAGATGGCGAGCGATAATATTACACTTGGAAGATTCCAGCTTACAGGCATACCTCCGGCACCAAGAGGAGTACCACAGATAGAGGTAACATTCGATATAGATGCAAACGGTATAGTAAATGTAAGCGCAAAAGATAAGGGCACCGGTAAGGAGCAGAGCATTACCATTTCATCTTCAAATAAGCTCAGCGACGAAGAGGTGGAAGCTAAGATTAAAGAGGCTGAGCAGCATGCAGAGGAAGACAAGAAGCGAAAAGAAGGAATAGAGGTAAAGAACAGAGCGGAATCTCTAGTGTATGAGACTGAAAAATCACTTAAGGAAGCGGGCGATAAGATAGACGCATCTAAGAAGAAGGAAATAGAGGATGCAAAGGATGAGCTTTCAAAGGCGATAGAATCAGGAAATAACGACGATATTAAGGCGAAGACGGATGCGCTTACAGAAAAGCTCCATGCCTTTACCACAGAGATGTACAAGCAGGCGCAAGAGGCTGCAGCTTCAAATGCAGAAGCTAAAGACGGCGATGCACCTAAGGACGATAAGGTAGTGGATGCAGACTTTGAAGTAGTGGATGAAGATAAAAAATAAATAAATCGCAGAGGTTAAAATGGAACAAAAACGAGACTATTATGAAGTGCTTGGTATAAGAAAAGGTGCTACCGATAAGGAAATCAAGTCTGCATATAGGAAGATGGCTAATAAATATCACCCTGATAAAAATCAGGGTGATAAAAGCGCTGAAGAAGCGTTTAAAGAAGCGAATGAAGCCTATGATGTTCTGTCTGACAAGACAAAGAGGGACAGGTATGACAGATTCGGGCATGCAGGTGTAGATCCTAACGCAGGCTTTGGCGGTGATGCCGGAGCTTCAGGCGGAGCGTATGGCGGCGGATTTTCGGGTGCTAATTTCGGATTTGATGCAGAGGATATCAACAGCTTTATGGGAGCTATGTTCGGAAACTTCGGGATGGGGCGTTCAAGGAGAAACGGTCCCATGCAGGGTAATGACATCAAGGCAAGGATGAACATAAGCTTTAGGGAGGCTGCGTTCGGTGTGAAAAAGCAAATAGAAATAGATAAGTACGTCGAATGCGATGCCTGCCATGGCCACGGAACGGCGGACGGGAAGGAAAAAAAGACTTGTTCCGCATGTGAGGGCAGGGGCAGGGTATACCAGACTAAAAATACTCCGTTTGGCACGTTTAGAACGGAAACCGCTTGTCCGAGCTGCCACGGTACAGGCAAGGAAAATCCTGATCCATGTAGAACCTGCAGTGGAAGCGGCAGAGTAAAGAAAAACGTTAAAATAAACGTTACGATTCCCGAGGGCATACATGACGGAGGCGTCATCTCCCTAAGGGGATATGGTGAGCCCGGTATCAATGGAGGACCTCCCGGAGATTTATATATAGTGATAAATGTGGCGAACGATGACGTATTTGAAAGGCGAGGTAACGACATTTGGCTGGAAGTCCCTATAAGTTTTGCGCAGGCAGCTTTGGGCGATGAAATAACGGTGCCGGGGCTTAGAGAAAAGATAAACTACAAGATACCTGCAGGCACACAGCCGGATACCGTATTTAGAATCAAGGAAAAGGGCATAAAGGATGTAAATTCCTCAAGAAGGGGACATCTATATATAACCGTAAAGCTCGAAGTACCAAGATCTTTAAATGTTGAGCAAAAGAAGATAATATCTGATATGAATGATAAAATCGATGAGAAATGCTACAAGGAAAAAAGCATGTTTAAGAGGATTTTAAACGACTTGTTTTCATAGAGTGTGCAGCTTTAAGGAAGTGGTGTGAATAAATTTTTTGTAGAAAAATCATTTGTAGTGGGCAGTGGATTCGAGATCCTGAATCCTGAGGATGTGCACCATATAGTGCATGTTCTAAGGTTAATTGCAGGGTCTCGAATTTTACTTTCCGATGGTAAAAATGAGTATGAGGGTGTAATTGAAGATATAGGCGGAGAAGTTGTAAAGGGGAAAATCACTGATCTAAACAGATCGTTTAGAGAGCGAAAGGTGGAACTTTCATTGATTCAAGGAATACCGAAGGCAAAGAAGATAGAGTTTATAGTGGAAAAGGCGGCCGAGCTTGGAGTGATGAAAGTTTTTCCTGCGTTTATGGATAGAAGTATAGTAAAGCCGACTAACAAGGATGATGAAAAGCATGACAGGCTTTTAAAGAAGGCGCTATCCGCCTGTGAACAGTCAAAGCGAAACAGGGTAATGCGGGTGGGTAAGCTCCGAGAATTTAAGGACATCATCTTAGATATAGATGCGGATATTAAGCTGATAGCATATGAAAACGAGGAGGGTAACACTTTAAAGGATGTTTTATCCGAGTATGGAAACGGGAATGACGCCTGTAAAGCTATGAGCATAGCGCTGGTTATCGGTCCTGAAGGAGGGATTACAGATTCCGAGCTCAGTATTGCCTCTGCAAACGGATATAAGCCGGTAAGCCTTGGCGGCTCAATTTTAAGGACGGAGACAGCGGGGCTCGTAGCTGCGAGCATGATATTTTACGAATTCGATTTGTAATAGCCATCGTATATATAGTAGAATTATGACATATATAACGGTATTGCAACAGGAAGGATTAATATTATGCGTAAAACTGTCATTAACCTAGCAATTCTTACAGGCATTGCAGGCCTTGCATTTGGGATATATTTTAAGGTAGCCACATCGCCGGATAGAATTCTGTCTATGGCGATAATTACAATAGTGGCTTATGTGGGCATATTTGCCGTATCGCTTTTAAATCTTCTAAAAAACGCAAAGGCCTTTTTAAAGAAGGCGAAGACACTCGAGTTTTTCATAGGATTTTGCCTATCTGTAATACATTTTCTGTTTGTGCTCTTTTCGGTGGGTCTTGTGAAGACGATGGTAACGCTGCCGAGGGTACCGAGCACGGGATCTCTAATCGCTACGGGCGCTTTGGATGAAGGCAGTAATTATTCCCTTCCTTCGGGAACCATATTTTTCCTAATGGTATTTTCAGTAATATTACTCGGATTTGCGGGGCTATTGATTTCGGGAACATTGTATAGCGGTCCGATGCCATACGAAGAAGAGGAGGAGCAGGCTGAAAGGAGAAACCTTAAGAAGAAACGTCGCATGGATGAGGATTACTTGGATGAAGACTATGCAGATGAAATGTACGATGAAGATGGATATCTGATAGAAAACGATAAAGCTCCTAAGACTAAACGAAAACGCAAAGGAGCAAAGAAAAAAAGCATAAGAGGAAGAATTATAGCGGTGCTTTTACTCATTGCGATAATACTGGGTGCAGCACTCGCATGGAAGTTATTTTATTCGGAAAAACCGGGTCAGGTGGATCTTACAGCGGGTATTGTACTTGAATACTCGGGACAGGATGGCAGCGGTAAGGCTAAGGTAAAGGAGAACAAGGTAAGTTATACAAACAGTGATAGCGAGGTCAAGGATTTCTTTGAGAAAGACCTTAGCTATAAGATAGATAAGGATAAGAATCTTAAAAATGGAGATAAAATAACTGTAGAGGTAAAATACCCTAAGGCGAAGGCTTTAAAGCTTAAGCTGGATCTCATACATGAAAAGAAAGAATACATAGTAAGCGGGCTTAAAGACAAAAAGGACGATAATTCCTCTGAAGATAAAAAGACCAAGGATGATGGCAGGTATCATTCAACATCTGAGGTTTCACAGGGAGTGCGGCAGAAGTGGAGAAACGAAGCTACCAAAATAATAAAACAACACACATCCGAGATCGTTTCAAACCCTTATTACACCTTTGTAAGGGAATACCTTGCCATATCAGGGACGAATAATAACGACTGCTATGTGGCTCTTTATAGTTTCAAGGGCAGGGATAACTCGGGAAAAGGAAGCAGCGGTTATGCAGTTGTGAATTTAATAAACTTCAATAAAAAGAACAAGCTGGCGGCGACCGATGTAGCTGCAGTACCTCTTGAGAAGAATAACAAGTACATAACGGATAGGAGTGAAGCCATAAATGCACTGACAGCTGCATACAAAAAAGACGGATATACGTTGTATCCGTTTTAAAACGACAAAAATCGACAAAATATAAGATTTTTCAAGGCTCGTAATAAACGCTTTTAAAAAGTGTATGTTGCGGGTCTTTTTGTATGCGAGCCACAGAGGTTTAAAAATACCGATGGTTACATATTTTGCAGATTAAACTTGTGGATAAGAAGATATTTCAAATGGCACCTACACTTAGTTTGTGTTGGAATTGCACGTTTCTTGCGAGATAGACTTATGCACAGGGATAAGTGGAAAACATTGTATGCAATTTTCGTTTTAATGTGGAAAATCTCTACAATGCAGATTATTTGTGAATGTTGTATGAGGATAAATTGAGTTCATTTTCAACCAAGTAGGTTTACATAATATCATCAGGAATAAAACGAAATTTCACGAATGAAATTACTTGATAATATGTAAAATCGCGACAAGTCACGACTATATATAGTAGCTCATATAAATAGCCACATTATATCGGAGATTTTCTTAAAAAATCAATAAAAAGTGGTGAATAGTGGAGAATATTTTTGTAAAATCGCTAAAATTAATTGATAAGTGGAGTTAAATGGAGTATTATTACAATATCAAGTTATAACTATGGTCACAAGAGGCATCATGTTTATCGGAAAGTACGAAAATACTTTGGATACAAAAAACAGGCTGATAGTTCCTTCCAAGTTTAGAGAGGAGCTGGGCATACGCTGCGTGATCACTAAGGGGCTTGATAACTGCATATACATATATCCCGTGCACGAGTGGGAAGATTTTCTGCTAAAGCTATCGGAGCTTCCTATTTCGGACATAAACGCAAGAAAGTTTGTAAGGCATTTTAACGCAAGTGCAAACGAAGCCGAGATAGATTCACAGGGAAGGCTCACCATTCCTGCAGACCTTAAGGACTATATGGGTGCTCAGAAGGAGATCACCACTATAGGCGACAGAAATAAGCTTGAAATATGGGATAGAAAAACGTTGAATTCCGTATCGAGTGAAGCATTGCCAAGTCCGTCGGAGCTTGCGGAAAGCATGAAGCAGTATGGAATTTAAACATAGCCCGGTGATGCTTCATGAATGCATTGAAGCTTTAAATATAAAGGAGGACGGCACTTATATAGACTGTACACTGGGAGGCGGAGGCCATTTTACAGAGATTGCAAAGAGGCTTTCAGAGGACGGCAGACTCATAGGGATAGACAAGGATGCGGATGCCATAGATGCGTATCGAAGAAGAAACGTAAATACGAGATGCAAGGTGGATATAGTAAAAAGTGATTTTAAGGATATCAGGGAGGTAGCCGCAAAGACAGGGATAGATGGAGCAGACGGAATACTTATGGATCTTGGAGTATCATCTTATCAGCTTGATAAAGCAAGTAGAGGATTTTCATACAAAAACGATGCGCCGCTTGATATGAGAATGGATAGGGAACAAAAGTTTACAGCAAAAACGGTGGTGAATGAGTATTCAAAGGAAGAGCTTACAAGGGTGATCAGAGAATATAGCGATGAAAAGTGGGCAGCTCGGATAGCGGCAGCTATAGTAAGAGAAAGGGAAGAAGCTGAGATAGAATCGACTGCGAGGCTTTCAGAAATAATAAAGGAAGCGATTCCGGCGGCGACAAGAAGAACGGGACCTCACCCGGCAAAGAGGACATTTCAGGCGATAAGGATAGAAGTGAACGGAGAACTCGGGATGTTAGAAAAAACATTAAAAGATGCAAAGGCAATACTTAACAAAAACGGCAGGCTTGCCGTCATAAGTTTTCATTCGCTTGAAGACAGAATCGTAAAAAAATGGATACAGGATGAGCTACATCCTTGCATTTGTCCTAAAGACATTCCCGTTTGCGCTTGCAACAGGAGGTCTGATATAATAACCGTGGGAAAGATTATCTGCCCGTCGGTAGATGAGCTGGATAGGAATCCCAGGGCACGAAGTGCCAAGCTAAGAGTTATAGAAAGGGTGGCATGATATGGCAGATAGGAATAATTTGGCTTATTATGACAACAGTCGGGGGAATGCTGTAGCTTATCCTTTGCCGCAAAAGAAGGAAAAGCAAGCCCCTTCACCTGCAAGACGCACCAGATCGCAGGTAGCTGAGAGCAATAAAAACAGGCTCGTGGTATCGGCTGTGCTGATTGTCGCCCTTATGATAATGTCCATACTGTTTTTTGCGGGTGCGATGTCTTCCATTCAGCAGAATGAAATAAACGAGCTACAGAATAAAAGCACAATAAAGAAGGAACAGATAGAAGAGCTTAACATCATGATAAGCCGCATGGAGAACATAAGGACTGTCGAGAGCGAAGCGAACAAAAAGGCGGATATGAAGAAGGCCGGCGATAAGGACTTCGTTACGGATTATCAGAAGCTTTCTCCTCCTTCAAACTTCAATGAAATTTTAAAGAAAAAGGCGTTTCAGTAAAATGAGTTGGATTACCACTTCATATATCTATGCCAGATAGCACACCGTTATCTGGCTACTTTTTTTAAAACGAGGTAGAATACATGAAAAAGCTTGTTGAACTTACGAGCATAAAAAAAAGCAGAAATAGATTTATAGTTATTGCATATCTCATGATCGCAGGTATAGCCATAGTTACATTCGGGCTCGGCTGGGTGCAGGTGATAAAGGGTGATATATACAAGAAAAAGGCACGTGCGCAGCAGAGGAAGATCGTAGTTGAAAAGGCTGCAAGAGGAAATATCTATGACAGGAACGGAAAGGAACTCACACGTAATTCCACAAGCTATGAACTGTGGTTCAGCGATTATGATATAGTGCTGAAGGGAAATGATAAGCAGCAAAGAGAAAAGAAGAAACTCGAATATATCAAGAAGGCAGTTCCTCTTATAGAACAGGATACAAAAAAACAAAACGACCTTTATAACAAACTTGTGAATGTCAGAAACAGATACAAGATAAAATCGGGCATAGGTGATAAACTCAGAGCTACGTTTAAGCAAAATCCCATCCCCGGGTTTTCTATAGAAAAACACAGCAAGAGGGTATATCCCATGGGAACGTTCCTTGCTAACACATTGGGCTTTGTAAATTCTAACGGAGATCCGCAGTCGGGAGTTGAGCTTGCATATAATGAGGTGTTGTCGGGAACCCCCGGGAAAAGAATATACGAGGGAGATTCCAGCGGCAATAATTTGGAGCAGGGAGAAAAAAAGATATATAAGCCTAAAAACGGCAAGGGCCTGGTGCTCACCATAGATGAGGTAATACAAAACTACTGCGAGAGGGCGGTAAACAGGGTTAAGAAAAAGTCTGCGGCCGACAATGTATACTGCGTGATGATGAATCCTAAAAACGGCGATGTGCTCGGGCTTGCAGTCACACCTTCGTATGATCCGAACCACCCTAAAAAACTCACAGGCGAGTATAAGTCTCAGGCGAATAAGAAGAATTTATTCAAAATATACAACAGTATGTGGAAGAACCCGGTGGTATCAAATCTATATGAGCCGGGATCCACATTTAAACTTATAAGTGCGGCAATTGCACTTCAGGAAGGTAAAATTTCACAAGGGGAGAGGTTTTACTGCGCAGGAAAGATAAAGATAGCGGATGCGGTACTTAAGTGCTGGTACTATCCAAAGGCTCACGGGTCTCAGACTCTTGCTCAGGCCGTTGCAAATTCATGTAACCCCGCTTTTGTAAATATAGCTAACAGGATAGGGAAGGAAAAGTATAGGGACTATCTCGATCTATTCGGAATTACTCAAAAGACGGGTATAGGGCTTCCGGGAGAGGGCTCTGCCATTGTGAGGAGCAAAAAGGAGATCGGCCCTGTAGAGCTGAGCACGATGGGCTATGGACATGGTATAGCGCTTACACCTATTCAGCTTGCGACTGCGATTTCTTCGTTTGGAAACAACGGGGTTTTGATGAAGCCGAGGCTCGTAAAGGGATATGCGGACAGCAAGGGTAAGCTTATAAAAAAGTTTGCGCCTGAGAGCATTAGGAAGGTAATCTCTAAAAGAACGGCTGACAGAATAAAGCTGCTTATGGAAGAGGTAGTAGACAAGGGTTCAGGTCAAAACGCAAAGATAAAAGGATATAGGATAGGTGGAAAGACAGGTACAACGCTTAAAACGAAGGGGCACGGATATGGAAAGAAGGTATTCGCATCGTTTGTCGGAATGGCTCCTATAGATGATCCTAAGATATGTCTTTTGGTGGTGGTTGATAATCCTGCAAACGGCGCTTCCGGAAGTCTTTCAGCAGGACCTGCTGCAAAGGAAATACTTGAAAATACTCTTAAATACATGCTTGTAAAGCCGAAATAAGATGAGGAAGATCAAATGAATTTGGAGGAATTTTGTGAAATTATAGATGGAAATGTCTGCTATAAATCCGTAGACTTCAAAATGCCTTGTGAACAGGACGGCAAGATGTTTAACGTGGTTACGGACAGTAGAGATGTAAAGAAGGGCTGCATTTTCGTGTGTCTAAAGGGAGAATTTCACGACGGGCACGATTATGTCAGGCAGGCTGCAGAAGACGGAGCAGGTATTATCATAGTTAATGAAGACAAGAAGGCTGATGTTATGAAGGCTATTGATGATGCGAGGGCTATGAACACTTCGGTAATATCCGTAAAGGCTCCTCTATATGCCATGGGCGAGCTTGCCAAGTGGTATATATCCTACCTAGGTGTAAAAACCATAGGAATCACAGGCTCCGTCGGGAAAACCACGGTTAAGGATATGGTAGCTTCCGTGCTTCCCTCCGCTATGAATACGTATAAAACCAAGGGAAACTTCAACAGCTTAATAGGATTGCCTCTTACGGCGCTTTCAATGCCGAGGGATACATCGCTTTGCGTGTTTGAACTCGGCATGGATGCGAAGGGCGAAATAGACAGGTTGTCTGAGATAATTGCACCTGATGTTGCAATAATTACAAAGATAGGTGTAAGCCATGTAGAAAGATTAGGTAGCCGTGAAAACATATTTAGAGCAAAGAGCGAAATAGTTAACCATATTAAGCCGGGCGGCACCTTGATACTTGGCGTGGATGAAGATGAGCAATACCTGAAAAAAGAAAATTTTACCGGAAATTTCAATGTTATTGAAGTGACGGCAAAGCATTATGCCGGCGTAGATTCAAACACATACTGCGTTGAGAATGTAAGGGATGATATGGAAGGGATTCGTTTTGAATTTTCAGGCGGAGGTTATGAAAAAATTCCTGTGACTATCAACACACACGGTATTCACAACGCTTTGAATGCAGGGCTTGCAATTGCATGTGGCCTGCAGTTCGATATTGATCTTGAAAGTATTAAAGAAGGGCTTAAGAATGTTAATTTTACGGCAAAGAGGCTTGAAATAAAAGAAAAGGGTGGCATTACCTTTATAGATGACAGCTACAATGCAAGCCCGGAATCCATGAGCTCTGCGCTTCGGGTACTCAGTCAAATATCCAAGGGACGCATGGTTGCGGTGCTAGGTGATATGAATGAACTTGGCAAGGACAGCGAAGATTTCCACAAAAGGATAGGAAGGCTGGTATTCGATCTCGGTATAGAAGAGCTCATAGCGGTAGGCGAAAAAGGAAGGGGATATATAGAAGGATTTTCGGAGGCCGCTGAAATCGAGGGTAAGAAAAACGACGTACAGATCGTATGGATAGAGGATTCGAAAAAATGCAGGGATGCATGTTTTAAGCACATTTCAGAAGGAGACTGGGTGTTACTCAAGGCATCGAACGCTCTGAAGCTTAGCAGCATACTTGAGGATGAATAGGAGGAAAAAATGGGAGTTCGCATTATTATTTTGGTAGGCTTGAGTTTACTCACATCGCTGGTAATAGGACTGTTTGTGACCTACCTTACTATCAAGGTACTCAAGATGAAAAATGCAGGACAGAACATAAGAGATGAGGGCCCCGAGTCGCATAAACAAAAGGCCGGAACACCCAGCATGGGTGGAATTGCAATAATCGTAACCACATTTATTACCATATTCATATATTCGGGTTTTACAAAGACGAGCATAGGAATACTCCTCTCGGGTATCATGTTTGGAGCGGTAGGGTTTTTAGATGATATTCTAAAGATAAGAAAGGCACATAACGAAGGGCTTACAAGCAAACAAAAGTTTTTGCTTCAGATAATAATAGGGCTTGGACTTTCCATATACTTTGCGGTATGTCTGGATTCTCATATGGGTCTATACCTTCCGATTTCAAAGATCACGGTAAACTTAAGCGTGTTTTTCATACCGTTTGTAACGTTTATTTTTGTGGCTATGGTAAATGCCGTAAATCTTACAGACGGGCTTGACGGGCTTGCTGCGGGATCGGCATCGTTTAACCTCGTGTTTTTCATTGTCGCCGCTGCGATATTTACATCAAATGATGCCGGAGTTGCGGCGGCATCGCTTCTTGGAGCGTGCGCTTCCTTTCTTTACTACAATTTAAATCCTGCGAAGGTCTTTATGGGTGATACGGGTTCGCTTGCACTTGGAGGGTTTATCACGGGGATTGCCCTGTCTCTTAAGATGACGCTTATGCTTCCCATCGTATGTCTGGTATTCGTTATAGAGGTCGTATCCGTTATCATTCAGGTTGCAGTATTTAAAAAATGCGGTAAGAGGGTGTTTCTAATGGCGCCTCTCCATCATCACTTTGAAGAAAAGGGATTGTCCGAGACCGAGGTTACGAGGAAGTTTTGGCTGCTATCGTTTATGATGATGCTTGTAAGCGTCTTGTTTATTGCGCTTTGGAGGTAACGCCGAAATGAGTACAATAGTTTTGGGCTTTGGAAAATCAGGAATATCTGCTATGAGGCTGCTACTCGGCAAGGGGCAGGATGTGACCATGTATGATACACGCAAGGATATCGAAGTGCCCGATGATATTTCAAAGGCAAAAAGTAAATACGACATCAAAGTATATGCGGGAGAAGACATAGATGTATCAGCTTATGATTTGGCGGTGATAAGCCCCGGCGTAGATCCTGAAACTGAAATAGTAAGAAAGCTTAAAGATGCGGGAGCTGAAATAATAAGTGAACTTGAGCTTGCTTACAGGTATGCGAAGGGAAAATTCATAGCGATTACAGGTACAAACGGCAAGACCACCACGACAACGCTCGCCGGTGAGATTTTCAAAAATGCGGGGTTTGATGTAAGGATATGTGGTAATATAGGAAGGCCAGTTTCTGAAAGCCTTGAAAATTCAAATGAGGATACATACTTTGTGACGGAGGTTTCGAGCTTTCAGCTTGAGGCGATTTCGAAATTCAAGCCCTTCATATCTATAATATTGAATATCACGGAGGATCATTTAGACAGGCATAAGACTATGGAAAATTACATAGCGGCCAAGTGCAGGGTTTTTGAAAATCAGGATGAGAGAGACAGTCTTATATACAATGCGGACGATGAAGGGGTAGCGAAATGCGCTCACGGATCACAGGCTTTAAAGTATGCGATATCGCTTAAAAATCCTCAAAAAAACGGAGCCTACCTTAAAGACGGAAAACTCATATTGGCGATAGACGGAAGGACGCAGGTTTTATGCGATGCAAAGGATGTAAATCTTTTCGGTGAGCACAATATTCAAAATATATTGGCGGCTTCTCTTGCGGCCTTACTTGCAGGCGCAAGTATAGATTCCATAGGAAATACCGTGAAAAAATTCAAGGCTGTGGAGCATAGGCTTGAATATGTGGACACTGCCTGCGGAGTTAAATATATCAATGATTCTAAGGGTACGAACGTGGATGCGAGCACAATCGCGATAAAAGCGCTTCCCGGAGGAATTCATCTTATAGCGGGAGGCTACGATAAGGGAGCTGATTTCAGCGAATTTGCAAGAGGATTTGACGGCAAGGTAAAGGCGCTGTATCTTTTCGGAGCTACGAAGGAAAGGTTTGAGAAAGAGGTAAAGCACGCGGGATTTGAAGGAAGGATATCCGTATGCAACACCTTGAGAGAATGTGTAGAAAAGGCTTCATCTTCGGCGGCTTCCGGAGATATAGTACTTCTCTCTCCCGCCTCTGCAAGCTGGGATATGTATAAGTCCTTTGAAGAGAGGGGAGATGAGTTTAAGGAGCTTGTTGTGGAACTTAAAGAAAGAGTAAAGATATGATAGGTTATAAGAAAAATGCACTCGTTAGCAGAATAGGCGAAAAGTATTTACTGTTTGCCACATCTGTATTACTTCCCATATTCGGAATACTCATGAGCTTCGATGCGAGCTATTACTATGCGCTTAAAAATGAATCTACTGGTTTTGATCCGTACTTTTTTTTAAAGAGAAATATAGTTTGGTATGCAGCAGGATTTGTGCTATACCTCGTCGGCAGCAAGATAAGGTTTAAAACCATCAGAAATCTCGCCGTAATCGGTATGGGCGGAGCCATATTTTTGTTGGTTTTACTTGTAGCAGGACTTGGAAAAGAGGTAAACGGTGCCGTGAGATGGATACAGCTCGGACCTATAACCATCATGCCGGGTGAAATTACAAAGCTCGCCTTGATAGCGTTTATAGCTACATTCTTTAAGAAAAATCCTGAAAAGATACATGATTTTAAAAGAGGACTGCTGCCCATATTTGCAGTGGTAGCGGTATGCTTCTTGTTGATATTCAAGCAGCCGAACCTTTCTACCGCCGCAACGCTTCTTGTGATTGCCTTCGGCATGTTGATAGTGGCAGGGCTCAGTAAGGAGTGGATACTCTTAAGCTTTGCGGTTACGGGAATAGGTGGCGTGGCTGCAATCTCAACGGGAATGTATAGAATGGATAGAATAGCGGCACTTGTGGATCCGTTTGCAGATGCTTCGGGAAACGGCTTTCAACTTGCGCAGTCGCTTCTTGCCCTCGGAAGCGGAGGAATAAAGGGAGTAGGGCTCTCAGGAAGTATACAAAAGACGATGTATCTTCCGGAGTCCCATACGGATTTCGTGCTGTCCATAATGGGAGAAGAGTTCGGCTTCATAGGAGTGTGCTTCCTGATGACCGTATATACCGTACTTGCCGCCGTGTGTATTCATATTACCATAAATACGGAGGACAGGTTTTCAATGCTTCTTGGTAGCGGTATTACGATAATGTTGGTATCTCAAGTCATATTCAACGCAGGGATAGTCTCGGGCTTCCTCCCTCCTACTGGAGTAGCCTTACCGTTTATAAGTTACGGTGGTAACTCAATGATGATATTCATGTTTTCGATGGGGCTTATGGCAAATATTGCAGAAACGAATAGAAAACTCAGGGGCTAGTTTTTCAGGCTCTGTATCGGAGCGGGGATTCTGCCGCCTCTGTTTATAAACGTTTCGCAAGCCACGTTGCTTATATTCATGACAGGACCTTTTCCGAGCAGTCCGCCGAAATTCACTTCATCGCCTTCCTTATATCCTATGGCAGGTATGATTCTTACAGCCGTCGTCTTGGAGTTTATCATACCTATTGCGGCTTCATCGGCTATCAATCCTGATAGGGTAGCTGCGCTCGTACTCCCGGGCACTACTATCATATCAAGCCCTACGGAACATACAGCAGTCATAGCTTCGAGTTTTTCTATAGTAAGAGATCCTTCCTTTGCGGCTGCTATCATGCCTGCATCTTCACTCACCGGTATGAATGCGCCTGAAAGCCCTCCGACAGATGATGACGCCATGATGCCGCCTTTTTTTACAGCATCGTTAAGAAGCGCAAGCGCGGCAGTCGTGCCGCAGGCTCCGCATCTGTCAAGACCCATTTGCTCCAGTATGTAGGCAACGGAATCTCCTACTGCAGGAGTAGGAGCGAGTGAAAGATCCAATATCCCGAAGTTCACACCCAGCATTTCACTGGCTTCCTTTCCCACGAGCTCGCCCATGCGTGTTACCTTAAATGCAGTCTTCTTTATTACTTCTGAAATTTTATCTAGTGGCATATCCTTAGGCATCTTAGACAGTGCACTTCTTACAACGCCGGGACCCGATACGCCTACATTTATTACCGTATCCGCTTCACCGTATCCATGCATTGCGCCCGCCATAAAAGGATTATCCTCTACGGAATTACAAAATACTACGAGCTTTGCAGCTCCTATAGAGCTTTTATCGGCGGTTCTTTCTGCGGTTTCCTTTATGATTTCTCCCATGCAGGCTACGGCATCCATATTTATACCGCTCTTTGTAGAACCTATATTTACAGAAGAACATAGATAGTCGGTTTCTGATAAAGCCTCAGGAATAGACTTTATTAAGGCTTCATCGCCCGGAGAAAAGCCCTTATGCACCAGGGCGCTGAAGCCTCCGATAAAGTCTATTCCTACCTGCTTTGCAGCTTTATCCAGTGCCTTTGCCAGTGTGATGGGGTTTTGCCCGCTCGCTCCGAGTATACTCGCCATAGGTGTCACTGACACACGTTTGTTTACTATCGGTATGCCGTATTTTTTTTCTATGGCTTCGCCTGTCTTTACGAGGTCTTGAGCCTTGGTCGTAATCTTTTCATAGATCTTATCTGCGGTATTGATGCTGTCTATGCAATCTATGAGGGAAATTCCCATGGTAATAGTTCTGATGTCGAGGTTTTCCTCTTCTATCATCGTAATCGTTTCAAGTACATTGTTTAAATTCAGCAATAGTATCTCCTTTGTCTTTAAATTTCATGCATCGAGTTAAAGATATTCTCGTGCATTACGTGGATTTTCATATCCGGAAGTTCCTTTGATATTTCCTCTTTGAGGGTGGATAGCTTCACCTTGATATCCTGAATGTCTATGAGCATTACCATGGCGAAATATTCACTCAGTACCGATTGGGTCACCTCTACCACGTTTGCGTTTTCCTTTGCGCAGACGGTACTTACCTTTGCGAGGATTCCCACCTTGTCTTTTCCTACAACCGTTACAACTGCTTTCATCAGCTCTCCTTTACAATTTGCAATAATCACCTATTCATTCTATCAAAAATCATATGCAAAATAAAGAAATGCGACGGCGGTAATTATCAAATTTCTAAAAAAATCACATATTTTTTTATCAAAACGCCAAATTTTTTGTAAAAAAACTTGAGCTATGATATACTATAGAACCGATATAAAACAATATAGGCATTAATTTTTCAGGCTGTTATCAGTTTTGGAGGAGTGAGTATGGGTATATTTGATAAATTTCACATACAGAACAGAAAGGATCAATTCCCCCGAAGAATCAAGGAATTAAAGCAGGCCACACCAATTGCAGGAGAGGTGAAGGTTCCTGATTTCATTGAGCATGTGACGGAACAGCTTAGAAATGAAATAGATATAGATCCGGATGTTTATGTAAAGAATAACGTTAAGAGAGGTCTCAGAAACGCAAACGGCACGGGCGTTGTCGTGGGGCTTACACGTGTGGGATCTGCAGTGGGGTATAAGCTCGGAGAAAACGGCGAGAAGATAATTCAAGAGGGAAAGCTATACTATAGAGGATACGACATAGAAGACCTTGTAAGAGGAGTAATCAAGGATAATAGAAGAGGCTTTGAAGAAATTACGTATTTGCTCCTTAGCGGTACGCTACCGACTGAAAGCGAACTCAATAAATTTAAGGATATGCTCGCTGCAAAGAGGCAGCTTCCTAATAGAATAATAAAGGATATCTTGATGACGACACCGCCGAGAGACCTCATGACAAAGCTTGCAATAAACGTTTTGCAGCTATATACCTACGATAAGCAGGCTGACGATGTGAGCATAGAAAATGTCGTAAGGCAGTCTGTGGATATAATAGGATACTTTCCTGCGCTCATGGCGTATGCATACCAGATGAAGTGCGCATATTATGATAACAAGGGGCTGATGCTCCACTATCCAATACCTGAATTCGGCGCGGCTGAAAACATTTTAAGGCTGATAAGAACGTCAGGCGAATACACGGATATTGAGGCGACCATCTTGGATCTTTGTCTGATACTTCATGCAGAGCACGGTGGCGGTAATAATTCCACATTTACAACCCACCTCGTATCATCCACAGCTACGGATACGTATTCTGCAATCGCGGCATCCATAGGATCGCTTAAAGGGCCTAAACATGGAGGTGCGAATATAAAGGTGATAGACATGATAGCGGATCTTAAGCGAAATGTCAGGGATATTACAAATGAAAAACAGATAAAGAAATATATAACGGATGTGCTAAAGGGTAAGGCAAATGACGGTAGCGGTCTTGTGTATGGCGTAGGACATGCCATATACACGCTATCCGATCCGAGGGCGAAACTCCTCAAGGAAATGGCACGAAAGCTTGCTGAGAGTAAGAATAAGCTCGACGAATTCCATATATATGAGGTGATAGAGGAAAATACTCAGAGCCTGTATGAGAAGGTGCACGGCAGAAATGTGGTTATGAGCGCAAATGTAGACCTGTATTCGGGATTCGTGTATAAGGCTCTGGATATACCTAACGAGCTTGCAACTCCTATCTTTGCAACGGCAAGGGTATCCGGATGGTGTGCACACAGGCTGGAAGAGCTTGCGTTTAATAAGAAGATAATAAGGCCTGCATATAAGAATATAAAACCTAAGGAAGAATATATCCCTATGATGGAAAGATAAATATTATAAAACATCATTCAAGGGATTGACAACGAAGGTATATTTTGGTAACCTAGTTGATGTGTTTAATCGTGGCGGTGTAGCTCAGCTGGCTAGAGCATTCGGTTCATACCCGAAAGGTCGGTGGTTCGATCCCACTCGCCGCTACCAAATATGGTGGGTATCGTCAAGCGGTTAAGACCCAGGGTTGTGGCTCCTGTATGCGTGGGTTCGAATCCCACTACCCACCCCATTTAATGGGGTATAGCCAAGCGGTAAGGCAGCGGATTCTGATTCCGTCATTCGCAGGTTCGAATCCTGCTACCCTAGCCATGGCGACATAGCCAAGTGGTAAGGCCGAGGTCTGCAAAACCTCTATCCCCAGTTCGAATCTGGGTGTCGCCTCCAATTTTGCAAAACTATAAGAGTGGAGGAAGGTTATGAAAAGGATAAATACACTAAAGAGTAAAAACTTTGCAAAGCAGGTTGTAAAGGGTGGCTGCGGTGAGTGCCAGACATCTTGTCAGTCTGCAAGCAAGACATCTTGCAGCGTTGTAAACCAGGAGTGCGAACAGAACAAATAGATGCCGATAACGCATGCATATAGTTTAAATGGATATAATATCATCATAGATGGAAATAGCGGGGCGATTCACGGAGTCGACCCCGTTGCTTTTATGTGCATTAAACTATACGATGAGCTCGTTGTAAAGACCTTTCCCGTAGGTTTTAAAAATCACATGGCTGAATTATCGAAGATTTCGGCTGATGAGGCTTTTGCCGCCCTAGAGCATGCATATCGCATATATACTGAGAAAAAAGATGATGTTTTGAGTGCAGGAAACAGCGCTTTGAATTTAAAATCGGAAAACCGGCAGCTTTTTGATTATCTGACTGCAGAGGCGGGTGTTATAGATGGCGTTTTAAATAGCGGATGTGGATCAGATGTTAAGCTTTCGGATGTTATCGAGGTTTTGCTCGATATAAGAGAGCTCACGCTGTGCGATGAATTGTTTACAGAGGATGTGTATGAAGGCATTGCGGCAGGTCTTAAGAAGAGCCAATCGACACTCAAAGCAATATGTCTTCACGTTGCCCACGGATGTAATATGAGGTGCGGATACTGCTTTGCGGGTGATGGGGAATATAACGGTAGCAAGGCGCTGATGGATGATGCAACTGCGAAGGCTGCCATAGACTTTCTGATAAGAGAATCTAAGAACAGGCGAAATTTAGAAGTGGATTTTTTCGGAGGTGAACCGCTTTTAAATTTCGATGTTATAAAAAATACGGTAAAATACGCAAGAAGCATAGAAAAATCGGCAAATAAGAATTTCAGGTTCACCCTCACTACAAACGGCATACTCATAGATGATGAGGTGATAGAATTCAGCAATGAACAAATGAGCAATGTGGTGATGTCGCTCGACGGCAGGAAAGAAAAGCACGACAGGATGAGAAAGCATGCGGGGCTCGGAAGCTACGAGCTTATAAAGGACAAGTTCATTAAATTTGCAAAGGCAAGGAAGCAAAAGGACTACTATATAAGAGGTACGTATACGGGATATAATACGGATTTTTCAAAGGATGTGCTTCACATTGCAGACCTCGGGTTTGATGAAATTTCCTTAGAGCCCGTGGTAGCCTGCGATGAAGCGGAATACTCTATAAATGAATCAAATATAGACAACGTGCTCAGTGAATATGAAAGGCTGAGCCTTGAGATGCTGAAGAGAGAAAGGGCTTCTAAGGGCTTTAATTTCTATCACTTTAAGATAGATTTCAACAACGGCGCATGCATTTCAAAGAGGCTCTCAGGATGTGGCGTCGGAAGCGAATACCTTGCGGTTACGCCTGAAGGTGACCTGTACCCGTGTCACCAGTTCGTAGGGAAGGATGAATATATACTCGGGAATGTGAATGACGGCATTACTGAAAATGAGAGGCTGAAACCTTTTACAGAGCTCACTCTATACAGTAGAAAGGAATGCAAGACCTGCTTTGCAAAATTATTTTGTAGCGGCGGATGCGCAGCGAATTCCCTGAATTATGCCGGAGATATCACAGGGCAGTATGAGATCGGTTGCAGGATACATAAAAAACGCATAGAATGCGCAGTTATGATGGAAATGGATAGAAATTCATAAAATTTACAAAAAAATAATGAATATTATTGCACTCGAACGTATTTTTATGTATAATGATAATGCATTCGATTTTGTTGTAATAATTTTTAGGAGGTAAATTATGAAAAGTATTACAAAGAAGGTTTTAATTTTTACGCTCGCTATTGTAACGGCACTCAGCTTCACAGGCTGCGGTAAGAAGGATGACAGTTCTTCCGAAAAATCTGCAAAGAAGCTTGTAGTAGCTACGGAGCCTACGTTCCCTCCATTTGATACCACGAACAAGGATGGAGAGCTCGACGGATTTGACATGGATCTTATGAAGGCGATAGCTAAGGATCAAAACCTTGATATCGAATTCAAATCGTTTGAATTCGATGCATTGATTCCGGCTCTTAAGGCGGGTAATGCGGACATCGTAGCTGCAGGTATGAATTCGAACGACGGCGAAAGAAAGAAGCAGGTAGACTTTTCTAAGACATACTGCGATGCCGGACTTGTTGTAATGGTTAAAAAAGACAGTAAGATCAAGAGCATCAAGGATTTTAAGAGCAATATGAAGGTTGCGAGCCAAACGGGTACGTCAGGCGGTAAACTCATAGAAAAGCTAAAAAAGCAGGGTAAGATAGCGGATGCTGTAAGCATGAAGAAATTTGATGCTTGCGTGCTTCAGCTCATAAACGGAGATGTGGAGGCCGTTATAATCGATAAGCCTGTAGGTGAAGCATATCTTGCAAAGAAACCGGGCAAGACAAAGATAGTAGGAAAGACCATGAACGCAGAAGCCTATGCCTTCGCCGTAAAGAAGGGTAATAAAGATCTTTTAGAAAAGCTTAACAAAGGATTTGAAGCTATCAAGAAGAGCGGAGAGTTTGATAAGCTTAAGAAGAAGTGGTTCTAAAAATACGCAGAGTATATGAATTGTGTGAAAGAGGTAGTGCCAGGTCTTGTACCCGGCATTACCTCAAGCGGTTATAAAGGATGTGAGGAATGGAAGTTTTTAAGGAAGGTTTTCTGGTAGCGCTTAAGGGCGTTCCCATGACGCTCCAAGTAACGGTGATGGCAGTTATTTTTGGTATTTTTTTAGGTTTTTTTATTGCCCTTATGAAGATGTCTAAAAATATCTTGCTGCGAGGGATAGCGGGAGTGTATGTAGAGATAGTGAGGGGCACGCCTCTTATCGTGCAGGCTCTGATAATGGCATATGGTATCCCCACCATATTGCAGGCGTACGGAAGTGAATTTAAATGGGCGAATCTAATAATCCCTGCGGTGTGCGTGTGTGCTTTAAACAGTGCCGCATATGTAGCCGAGGTGATAAGGGGAGGTCTTCAGTCTGTGGATCACGGGCAGATGGAAGCTGCAAGTTCGCTCGGAATGAGCAAGTTTATGGCGCTTCGCCTCATAATAATACCGCAGGCGTTTAAAATCATAATGCCGAGCCTCGGAAACGAATTCATCACATTGATAAAGGAGACCTCCGTACTTGCATTTTGCGGCGTTCCCGAAATACTTAGGCAGGGAGAGCTGTGGGCATCTTCCAATTTCAATACGTTCGAAGCATATACAGGTGTTGCGCTCGCATATATGTGCCTTACGATACCGCTTTCAAGGATCGTAAAGTTGATCGAAAAGAGGATGAAGCGAAACGAGAGAAAAGCCTAAGCAGTAAAGGAGAGAGTTGTGATAGAAGTAAAGAATTTATACAAGAAATTTGGTGACCTTGAAGTTTTAAAGGGAATCAGCGATACGATAGACGAGAAAGAAGTGGTGTGCGTAATAGGGGCATCAGGTAGCGGTAAATCCACGTTTTTAAGGTGTATAAATATGCTCGAGCAGCCTGATACCGGAGAAGTTATAGTGGATGGCGAAGTTGTGAACAAGGATAACATCAACAGGGTAAGGCAAAAAATGGGGATGGTGTTTCAAAATTTCAACCTCTTCGGTCATATGACTACGCTAAATAACGTCATGCTCGCACCCATGAAGGTTAAAAAGATGCCTAAGGATGAGGCGAGAGAGCTCAGCATTAAGATCCTTGATAGAGTGGGGCTTTCCGATAAACTCGATGTATATCCCGCATCTCTTTCGGGCGGACAGAAGCAGAGGGCGGCAATTGCAAGGGCACTCGCCATGGAGCCTGAATACATGCTGTTTGACGAGCCGACATCGGCTCTCGATCCCGAGATGGTAGGAGAGGTGCTTGAGGTTATGAAAAGGCTCGCAGAAGACGGCATGAGCATGATTATAGTTACCCACGAAATGGGGTTTGCAAGGGAAGTTGCAGACAGGGTGCTGTTCATGGATGGCGGCATAATACTTGAAGAAGGAAGGCCGCAAGATATTTTTTCAAATCCTAAAAATGAAAGGACGCAGCAGTTTTTAAAGGCTGTGCTCTAGTATGAACATTGAAAGAAAGAGGATGATATGGAAGTAGTTTTAGCCAGTGGCAATGCTCATAAAATAAAGGAGATTAAGGAAATCCTATCACCACTTGGTATCGTAATCACTACGCTTTCTGAAAACGGTTATCCGGATCTCGATATCGAGGAGACGGGGAGTACATTTTCCGAAAATTCCAAGATAAAGGCGGAGGCGGTGCATGACCTTTTGGGAAAGGCGGCGTTGGCTGATGATTCAGGGCTCTGTGTAGATGCGTTGGATGGCGCTCCCGGAGTGTTTTCTGCAAGATATGCAGGCGTAGATAAGGACGATGATAGAAATAATAAAAAGCTTTTGGCTGAGCTTTCAAAAAAGGAAGGCGCATCCAGAAAGGCTCACTACGAATGCGTGCTTACGCTCATTACGGATGAAGGAAGTGAGGTAGTCGTAAGTGGCAAGTGTCACGGCACTATAGGATATAGTGAAGTCGGGGATAACGGTTTCGGGTACGATCCCTTGTTTATACCTGATGGCTTTGATAAGACATTTGCAGAGCTCGAGCCTTCTCAAAAGAATGCTATAAGCCACAGAAGAAGGGCGCTTGAAGCTTTAAAACATGAGCTTGAAAACTTAAAACCTTAGCCTTTTCAGCACAGTGTTTTTGTATTCTATGCAATATCGGGCGTTTAAATTCCGCATATTTAGATTTTTGATGCGTTTCGGCTCTATGTAATATTAGGCGGTTAGGTTTTATATAAAATTTATTTAAATTGGTAAAAATTTATCGGGCACTGAGTTAATCTTGAGTAAAAAAATGTATAGCACACACTAAACAAAAAAACATGGAACGGAGGGTCATAAATATATTTAGGGTTGATAAATTTCACTTAAAGGGGTGATTTTTGCATTTTTTTTGTTAAAATGGTTATAGATCGTATGCAAGGGCTAATTTAATTATGTGTATTAAGGAGATATTATGACTGATGAAAATAAGATAAAATTGAACGAGCAAGGCGAAGCTGTAATCAAATACAGGGTGAATTATTATGAAACGGACAAGATGGGAGTGGTTCATCACAGCAATTACATCCGCTGGTTTGAGATCGTGAGAGTAAGGTGGATGGATGGTGCCGGTATACCCTATGCCGAGTTTGAAGAGCAGGATATTATCACGCCCGTGACCGAGGTAAAGCTCAAGTATCGCCATTCGGTGCGCTTTGATGAGATCGTTACAATAGTATGCAGTCTTAAGAGTTATAATTCCGTAAGATCCGTGTTTGACTACAAGGTGTATAATGAAAACGGCACGCTCGCGTGTACGGGAAGTACGGAAAACTGCTTTTTAAAATCGGGAAAACCTGTTATTCTAAGGAAGGTGAATAGCAGGTGGGACGAAAGTTTTAAGGTGCTTTTAAAAAAGAAGTAATGCAGGAGGATGATATGAACGGAATTACGCTTACGAGGAAGTCTATCGTAGAGGCGATAGGCACGTTTTTTCTTGCGGTATTCGGCTGCGGAATGGGGGCGCTTCTAAGTGTTTCGAATGCATCTTCGGGGCTTGATATTACGCACTACAGCATTATAGTAGCTTTGACATACGGTATTACCTATATAATTCTCTACTATGCCGTATCCGGAATTTCGGGGTGCTTTTTTAACCCCGCCATCACGCTCGCCATGGCCGTGACCAAAAAGATTTCAGGGATAGAGCTTCTTTCATATATAATTGCAGAGATCATAGGCGCCGCCGCAGGCATAAGTTTCGTTTCAAGGCTCGTTATGAATGCGAAGAATGTCGGGGCGGCTACCTACGCCGTGTTCGGCGATTATTCGATAGGCGCCGTTAAGACTATATGCCTTGAAGCGATATTGGTGTTCATCCTCGTATTATCATTTTTAGGAACCAACAAGAAGCGTGAGTTTAAGAGGATATCGGGTTTTTCCACGGGGCTTGCCATGATGCTTGTAACGCTTTTTGGAGCTCCTTTCACAGGTACATTTGCAAATCCTTCAATTGCTATAAGTGCGGCGCTTTTTGCAGATATGAATGTAAGGTATCAGCTTTGGGTGTTTGTATTAGGTGCAATTTTAGGAGTGCTGTTTGCCGTAATAGGCAGGTGGGTTCTCTCAAAGGATGATGCATTAGTCGAATATATCGACAGGGAGCAGTAGAAACAAACGAAAAATAAGCAGGTGTTTATTGCTTTTATTAAGAAATCAATTCTTGTTTCAGGAATATAAATTTCTAGATTCAATCTTTTTGAAAAACTGGCTTCCATAACAATGGTTTGTTTTGGACAAAAAATATACACTAATTTGTAGAAAGACTACAAGAAATTCCTTGACCTCCATCCTTTTGCTGTGATATATTGTTCTCGTTCTATTTTTTCGCAGTATTTAAGGAGGTAAAAGGTGAGAGAACAATGGGGAAGTAAATTGGGCTTTATATTGGCAGCTATAGGTTCTGCCGTAGGCCTTGGCAATATATGGAGGTTTCCGTATACTGCTGCATCAAACGGAGGGGGAGCATTCATTCTGCCATATTTATTTGCAATCATTACGGCAGGTATCCCTATTCTGATCCTGGAATATACTATAGGTAAGACTTATAGGGGAGGAGCGCCGGTAGCTCTTGCAAGGATCAACAGTAAATTTGAATGGCTTGGCTGGATCCAAGTAATGGTATCATTCGTAATAGCTGTGTATTATTTTGCAATAGTTGTATGGGTAACGAGTTACATCGGATTTTCCTTCGGACAGCAGTGGGGCAATGATCCGACATCCTTCTTTACCGGAAAATTCTTAAACATGACAGACTCAGCTCATAATTTCGGAGGTATACAGACGCATCTGTTGTTGCCGTTTGCACTTGTTTGGGTGCTTGTTGCTATAATCCTCTACAGAGGTGTCAGCAAGGGTATAGAGCTTGCATGCAAGATATGTATGCCTATACTTTTAGTGTTTACCATATTGCTTGTAATAAGGGGAATCACCCTTCCTGGAGCAGCTCAGGGGCTTGATTATCTGTTCTCGCCAAACTGGGATGCACTTAAGAAGTCTGATGTTTGGATAGCCGCCTATTCACAGGTGTTCTATAGCTTGTCGATAGCGTTTGCGATAATGATATCCTACGCAAGTTATCTGCCGAAAAAGACAGACGTTGTAAACAGCGCCTTCCTTACGGCTACAGCGAATCACGGTTATGAGCTGTTCATAGCGATAGGTGTGTTCGGCATAATGGGATATATGTCCGTTCAGCAGGGAGTTCCTGTTAACGAAGTTGCAGGTAGTGGCGGTATAGGGCTTGCATTCATGACATTCCCTACAGCTATAAGTGAGCTTCCTGCGCTAAATACGGTATTCGGAGTGATATTCTTCGGTACGTTGTTTACGGCAGGAGTTACATCATTAATATCGATATTCCAGGCCGTTATAGCAGGTATTCAGGATAAGTTCGATATAGAGCATAAGAAGGCGACTACGCTTATCTTAGTTCCGTCCTTCTTACTAAGTTTCTTGTTTATAACGGGCGCAGGGCTTAGCATACTCGACATCGTGGATGCGTTTATAAATCAGATAGGCGTTGCTCTTGGCGGATTTATCGAGGTAATATTGATAGGTTGGTTCTTTAATATAGAGAAGATCCGAAGCTATGCAAATGAATATTCGAATTTCAGTGTAGGTAAATGGTGGGCGCTTTGTCTTAAAATAGTTACGGTGCTAGTGCTTGGCGTAATGCTTATATTAAACACGAAGACGCTCGTTACTGAAGGCTACGGCAAGTATGAGATGTTTGACATAAAGGTGTTCGGTTGGGGAGCGCTTGCGCTAGTATTCTTGGCTGCAGCACTTCTTACAGGGCTTAAGGGCAAGAGCGGCTATAAGGATCAGCCGGACGAAGGTGTTCAGCTTGCAGATGAAGAGGTATAGTGACTAAATAATAAGACTGAATGTGAAAGCGATATTTTATTCGCTACATAAGCAACATAATTAGAAGATATAGTAATGTATTAATAAGGAGGAAATATGAGTACCGGAGCAATCGTAATGCTTGTAATAGGCGGCGGAGGCCTTTGGGGCGGCTGCATAGTGTTTTCAATACTTGCATACAAGCATCACAGAAAACAAAGCAAAGCGCCGTGCAAGATGTGCGCAGGAGATGATAAACAGTAGATGCCTGTCATAAGGGGGTGCACACGGTTAATTTCGTAACTAAACAGTTTGGATGAAACGGTATAAGAGTGCACCCTCTTGTTAAATACTAAGATGAAGGTTCGCAAAATGGTTTTTGAAAAAGAGTGTATGTCATATGTATTTGATTATCTTAGGGCATTGAGGAGATAATTACAGAAATTGTCTTGACGTACAATGCGTCACTATGCTAAACTCTATGAGTATTTATGTTAGTAATAAGCAAGGAGGTAAGCATGAAGGAAGGAATCCATCCTGATTATAAGGAATGTAAAGTAACTTGCGCATGCGGGAATACCTTTCAGACGATGTCCACAAAAGAGGAAATCAAGCTGGATGTATGCTCAAAATGTCATCCGTTCTTTACAGGTCAGCAAAAGTTTGCCGGCAGAGGTGGACGTATAGAGAAATTCAAGAACAAATACAATATTGATTAATTTGTAAGAGTAATCCGAAGATTTCATTTTCATCTCAAAAAAAGGAGTGCCGAAAGGCACTCCTTTTTGCGCGCTCTTGTTTTATATGTGCTAGAACTCTTATAGTTATATTGTTACCTTTAGATAGAGGCAAGTATGCAATTATAGCGCATGTTACGGCTTAATTTATATTCATACTGTTGTTTTCGCTGTTAAGGTGGGAAGGCTGCAGCGGCAGCCCGGACGCTTCGGTGAGTGCGCACCGCAGTGCACACTGCATTAAATATATATTTTATTGGTTTAGAATTTACGGAAGCTTTCGATATCTTATTAAGATTTATTGCTTAAGGTGGGCGGACTACTGCGGTAGTCCGGCGCTTTTTAAAATAAACCTATTTGTCAAGCAAGAAAAAAATTGGTTTATATAGTATGAGGGATAAGAAAGCGCGCATCCGTAGCGCATGCTGCGCAAAGCTAATTTGTTTTCGTTTGAGGCGAGGTTAAAGGTTGTGAAAAATTGAATACATCTAAAGTAACTGATATAAGTAGTATGTTTTCTTACGCTAAATGGGTAAATCCTGATGTGTCAAAATGGAATACTTCGAATGTAACCAATATGAGTTATATGTTTACAGGAGCAACCAAAGCAAACCCGGACGTGTCAAATTGGGAAGTGTCGTGTATAGAATACATGTCAGACATGTTTAAAGACAGTGGAATTAGAAGGGCAGATCTTAGCAAATGGATCCTTAATGAAGAGTTATTAGGGGATAAGGTTTGGTCAAAGTACTTGTTTACGGGGTGCTCTAAGCTTGAATATCTTAAAACGCCTGCAGGTTTAAAAACGAACATAAACGGAGCGAACAATAATTTTAAGATATTACGATTAAAAAGGGGCAGTTTAGCAACCATAGAAAAAAACGATCAGAATCTTAATGAGGAGTATGTAATAAATAAAGATGCTGATAAAGGTGTTGTATATCACATATATCGTAAGGACAAGTATGCAGGTGTTACCTTTAATAAAAATGGCGGAGATGAAGAAGCTTGGGCAAATCACGAAATTTTAGAAAAAGGAAAATCAATTGATGAAAGCGGTGGTCATTTGCCTACTGAGAATCCAAAGCTTGCAGGAGATGAATTCTTAGGTTGGACTACGGAAAGAGATATTGTGTCATCCGAGTTTGACAATAATACTAAAGTAAATGAAGATACTATGGTATATGCCCTGTGGAAAAATAAGCAAAAAGTAAAAATAACATTTGAAAACAACAGCGGTAGTGGAAGTATGGATGCTGCGCAGGTAGATAAAGGTAGCAAGTATAATTTGCCTACATGTAAGTTTACAGCACCTGAAGGTAAAGAGTTTGACAAGTGGTCGGTAGCTATAGGTTCTGCAGCTACAGAAGGTAAGATGCCTGGTGATGAGATAGTTGCAAGTGATAACGTAACAGTTAAGGCAGTATGGAAGGCAAAGGCAGTGCCACCTGTACCTAACAAGGTGAAGGTAACCTTTGAAGCCAGTGGCGGTACAGGAAGTATGGCTGAAGATCAGGTGGATAAAGACAGTAACTACGTACTTCCTGCATGTGGATTCACAGCACCTGAATGCAAGGTATTTGATAAGTGGACTGTAATAGTAGGAACAGCAGCACCTGTAGAGAAGGCTGCGGGCGATACTGTAGTAGCTAGTGATAATGTTACGGTTAAGGCGCAGTGGAAGGAAAATGTAACACCTCCGCCTGCACCGGGCAAGACCAGAGTAACCTTAGACGATAACGGTGGAGTGCTTGCAGGAGGAGCTCAGGCTAATATAGACATCGAAAGTGGAGATACAATAAAGACTCAGCTTGAATCTGCAGTAGCTAATAAGATATTTACTAAGCAGGGATACAAGTTTATAGGATTCTCAAGGAGTAAGTTTGCGACTGCGGCGGACTACAATTTGGAAAGTC
Organism: Eubacterium saphenum ATCC 49989; assembly: GCA_000161975.1. Taxonomy (GTDB): domain Bacteria; phylum Bacillota; class Clostridia; order Peptostreptococcales; family Anaerovoracaceae; genus Eubacterium_N; species Eubacterium_N saphenum. The sequence goes on along the minus strand of GG688422.1, from coordinate 402,606 downwards.
CTGTATACACAGACATGACTCTATATGCGGTATATGAAGAAGCGCCTGTATTTACAGATGTAACTATCAAGTACGATATCTTCGATATGGAAAATGTGGTTATAGAGAATGTAGCAGAAGGCAAGCCGATCGGATCTAAGCTTGACGGTCATGTGAAGCAGAGAGACGGATACAGGTTTCTTGGATTTGCAAAGACTGATGATTCGATTAAACCTGATTTTTTCAAAAAGAGCATAGTAACTAATGGCTTGGTGCTATACCCTGTATATAAGGAAACAGGAAATGTTGATAAGGCAAAGGTAGCTTTTAACCTAAATGACGGTACAGATGCAAACCTTAAGACACAGCTTGTAACAAGGTACGAATCACTCGGAGCTAAGATGCCAAATGATAAGTATGAAAGAGAAGATTACCTATTCACAGGTTGGGCTAAGAGTAAGGCTGCTAAATATCCTGACTTCTTTAGAGGCACAAAGGTTAAGGGCGATATGACGGTATATGCTGTGTGGAAGAGTCTATACGATGAAAGATTGGGTCAGGCAGTGCTTAAGGTGTCTGCTAAGGCGAAGGGATATGAGCTTACTATAGAGCCACCTAAGGCAAACCTACACACAGGCTTTGAAATCTTCAGAAGCGAAAAGAAGGACTTTAAGCCAAATAAGGACAACAAGATAGCGACTATAGACAGGAACACCTTGAAGTACTTAGACGAAAAGGCTGATAACGGTAAGGCATACTACTATGCGGTAAGACCTATAGATGCAGACGGAAGCTATAACGGTGCTAAGGTGACGTTCATAGGTAAGCTGTCAGATAAGGTGTTTGCAGCACCGCTTCCTAAGGATAAGGAAGTGACTGCTACCGTAGCAGGTAAGGGAGCTGTAGAGCTTGAGTTTAACAAGACAATGGCGGCTGCAGGATACAAGGTTACGGTGACTGCGCCTTACGATAAGAAGTTCAAGACTATAGAAAGATTTGTAAAAGCTGATAAGCTTGTAGCTGCAGGTGCAGATAAGGTTAAGGCAAACTTAACAGAACTTCCAATGGGTAAGTTCCTGGCATTCAAGCTTGAAGCTCTGGAAGCTGATAATATTAAGCTGGTTGAGTATGGTAACAGCTTTGCATTCATGATGGGTGCAGTTGATAAGCTTACTGCAAAAGTGAATAAGAAGAGTCGAGTACTTAACATCAAGTTCAAGGCTATGAAGGGTGTAAGCGGCTATGAAGCCAAGATAGTTATAGGCGGCAAGGTTAAGACCGTAAAGCTTAAGAAGGGCAAGAAGAAGCTTAGGGGCTTTATAGTTGGAAGCATAAAGTTACCTAAGAAGAAGGGCAACTATACGTTTACGATAAGAGCGTTTAAGAAGATAGGTAAGCTTAAGTACTTTGGACAGACTATAACTAAGGTGGTTAAATAATAGGGTGTATTGCTTGCGCCGGCAACGATAAGTGCATTAAAAAAGCTCCCGCAAGGGAGCTTTCTGCATTCTGCTATCTCAAACAATGTTTTTTTTGTTTAAATTTCTGTGCTGTCGTCTGTGGATGCTTCGCTTTCAGGAAGGTTTTCTTGTTCTGCCAGAGCCTTTTCGTATGCATCCAGTACAGCATCTTTGATTTTGTTTCGAGTTTCAGAAATTAGGGGATGTGCTATGTCTCTGAAATCACCGTCTCCCATTCTTCTGCTTGGCATTGCAATGAATAAACCGTTTTGTCCTTCTATAACCTTGATGTCGTGAACCACGAATTCATCATCAAAAGTTATTGAAACAATTGCCTTCATCTTCCCGTCGCCATTAAGCCTGCGAACCCTTACGTCAGTAATTTGCATCTGTGACCGCCTTTCGTGAGTCTTTCATTGTGCTCGTATGAGCTAACTAGTGTGCGTTAGTGATGGAGCTACTGACTGGACTCGAACCAGCGACCTGCACGTTACGAATGTGCTGCTCTACCAGCTGAGCTACAGTAGCATGCACTTTGCACGAAGTTAGTGTAACATTTTCACTATAGAAAATCAATGATTTGCCCTAAAACGCTCTTTGAAAATTCAAAATTATTATTTTTTGAGTTTTTATGATAAAATTAATACGTTGCAGTTTACCGAAAAGCAGGTAAAGTAAGTTATTTAATTTGTTTTCTATGCAGAACACAGGAGGAATATCATGAGAAAAGAAAAGCGTTTAAAAACGAAGATTGTTTCGGCGTTACTGGTTTTAACAGTAGCTTTTACGATGGCAGGATGTAATAATAACAATAGTAGCAAGAAGTCTGAAGAAACGAAACCGAAAACTGAATCCACTCAGATAAAGGCGACCATAGCAAAGGTAAAGTTTAAGCCTTCAGCATCAATTGCTCTATTGCCTAAAACAATTTATGAAAATAAGAAGGTGATCGTCGGATATACTCAGCACGGAATATTCTTCTACGATAAGAAGTTTAAGAAGATAAAGAGAGGCATAAAAGTAAAGGCGCAAAAAAAGATAAAGTTAAATGCTAAAGGTTTAGGAACATATGTTGCATTTGCAAATAAAGCGAAAACCAAGATCTTCATAGTCAATAAGGAAGCCGGAAAATCTACAAACAAAGAATATTACGTATATGAGGTGAAGAGCAAGAAGCTTAAGACGATCAACAAAGCATACCCTGAGGCAAAGATTAAAAAGTTTGCAAAGATGCTTAAAAAACAGCAAAAAGGCTGGAAGAAGATCAATAAATCGAAGAAGCTTAAGGATGTTGTATATGTATCGAAAGTGGATGGAAAGACATACAAGATATTCGTAAAAAAAGCTAAGAAAAAACAATAGAGCCCTCGCAGGCATAAGAATATTTTATGCACCGGTCGTATGAATGATTTTATTTTGCAGCCCCCTACGGGGGCTGTTGTAGAATGAATGGTCATATAGAACGAGTAGGATCTAACAAAACCGGCTATTGGAAAGTAAAGGGGTAGCAAAAAGAACGCAATGAATTAGGGGTGAATTTGATTGACTTTGAGAAAGTTTGTGTGATAGAATGTACATCTGGCTCGCAAAGTTAGTTTTGCATATGAAGTAGTGATGATTTTTTAAAATAGTGAGTGTTTTTGAGGAGTTTAAAGGGGTGTAGGCGAATGAAAAAAAGAAAAAGCATTTGTATGGTTTTGGCTTTTGCAATGATTGTCAGTTTATTTATAGGCATCGATATTGAGGCTAGGAATAATAAAAAAATAAGCCTTAAGAAGGTAGAAGCTCTAGGAAAGATGCAGTTCGGTAAAAAGCCTAAATACAAGTACAAAAATACGAGTGTGCTTCGCCCGAAGGCGTCTTTAAAGAAGGCTTTACCGTCTCGTTTTACACTTAAGAGCGACAGGAGCACGAAGGTCAAGGATCAGGGAAGAGAAGGCACATGCTGGGCGCATGGAGCAATGGCATCCTTAGAATCCAATATGCTTACAACGGGGGTATCAAAGGATAAGGATCTAGATCTTTCAGAAAGGCATCTCGCTTGGTATGCATATAACTCGGGTAATGACTTGCATGACAAGAGCAAATTTGCAGGTCGTGATGAAGTCGTTTGGAAGTATGCTGATAAACCGGTGTTTAAGCGCGGAGGACTTCGCATTCTTACGGTACCGACACTTGCAAGGAATTACGGAAGCGTGGATGAAAGCGGATGCCCATATACAAACATGCCCGACGATGTCACCCCAAGTGAAGCACCGAGCATGAGGTCTGATATAAACTTGGATGCTGCGCTATATTTACCTGAAACTGTTAAATACGAAAATGATAAATATGTAGGTCTTGATGACGGGGCTGTGAAAGAATTAAAGCAGACGCTCATAAATGACGGCGCAATAAGCGTTGGGTACCATGTTAGCCAAGGTGGCGGCGGTGTTCCATCCAAATACTACAGTGACACCTATAATTCGCAGTATTGCTACGACGTTAAAATGGCGAATCACGAGGTTACGATCGTAGGATACGATGACAACTTCGCAAAGGAAAAATTCAATGACGGTAGTGGCAAGCTTCCTCCTAAAAACGGAGCATGGAAGATTAAAAACAGCTGGGGAAGCGACTACGGAGAAGAAGGATATTTCTACATGTCATACTATGACAGAAGTTTTTCCGAACCCACTCTGTACAAATCTGAAAAAACGAAATACGACAAGAAGGATACGGTGCACGAACACGCAAATACATACCAATACGACGGACAAGGTCCTGCAACGGAAACGTTGGTTACGGATGAACCTGTAGAAGCTTCCAATGTATATACGTCAAGAGGTGACGAAACCCTTAAAGCGGTCGGGACTTATACACCTGTAGCAAATTCGACCGTAAGGATTGAAGTGTATAAGGAACCGAAATTTAAGGACAGGGAAGCAGGGAAGCTCGTGCACAAGGAAGCTCAAAACGTGAAGTTTGCGGGATTTCATAAGTTAAAATTGAATAAAAAGATTCCATTATCTAAGGATGAGAAATTTTCCGTACTTGTATCCACAAAATTTAAGAACGAGTCCGGAGAAGAGCAGTATTACATGCCTTTCGAGGCGGCTCGAGATTACGGACTTTATTTGCCATGGGGTGTGCGCTTAGAATGTGAACAGGGACAAACGTATATCAGAAGGCGAGATATAGATAGAGCCAGGTGGAATGACATAAAAGATGTGAGTAAACTTGATAAACAGACCGTTCTTGGGAACGCTCTTATTAAAGCATATACGAACGATGGTAATGAAAAAGAAGATTTTGATCCTAAAAAACTTAAAAAAATCAGTGTGAAGGCTAAGATATTAAGAGCCGGGAAGAAAGCGAAGAAACGAAAGGTAGTGTTTAAATTTTCTCCCGAAAAGAAGGCTATAGCCTACGAGTTAGAAATAGCGACGGATAAAAACTTTAAAAAATGGAAGAAAAAATTTGTTATAGCAGGAAATAAAAGGCAAGTTCTAAAGAAGTTAAAGCGGAAAAAGAAGTATTATGTAAGAATAAGATATAAGGTGAAGGTGGACGGCAAGACGTATTACAGCTTGTTTGGAAAACTTTGCATATTTAAGCTGAAATAGTTTGATTTAAGATAGAGTGTCGTGAAACCACGTACGGTTTGTATTAAGGAGGGTAAGATGAAAAGGTATTCAAGAGTAATGGCGGCAATTTTGTCTATTGCACTTGTAGTGAGCTCTGCATTTGTAGGTGATGCATTTGCAAAGCAACAGGGAGGAAAAAAGCGAGGTAAGACCGTAAAGCGAAGCGTGCAGTTTATAAACGGTGTGCACGAAGGTACTGCGGACGGTCATGGTAATACCTATGCCAACTATTCAAAAACAAAGGTTCAAGCAAATAAAATCACGAGTATAGACGTATATACAGATAGATTCTTAGAAGAGGGAGACAGCCCTTCATACGTGATCCCTAAAGCCGATCAAAAAGAGATCTATAACAATGTTAAGAAGATAATCACAGAAAAAATCGTAGATAGCCAAAACGTTTCATACAGCAAGGATGAGGCCAAGGCGCTTGTAAAAGACTATATAGAGAACTATAAAAAGAAGTATTCCAAGGAAGATTTTAAGACTCAAGCCGAATCCATGGCTTATAGCGATGCATACGGCATAGCTAAGGCGACTGAATATGGAGCACTTGCGCCTGTTGATGATGCGGATACCGTATACATAAATCAAAAGTACGGCGATGATAGCAAAGATGGAAAGACTGTAGAAAATGCGGTGAAAACGTTCTCTAAAGCTTCCGAACTGCTTGTAAATGGCGGAAGGATAATAATGGCTCGTACCTATACCGTTAAGGACGGCGAAATGCTTGAGCTTAAGTCTAAAGATGATGATAAACGCTTAAAGATTGTAAGGATGCCGGGGTTTGACAAGGATGTGTTCAAGGTAAGAGGGAGAGTAAAGATAGAGAATATAGACCTTAAGGGAAATCAGATAGATCCCGATGATCCTGATAAATACCCTCAAAATACATCAAAGACAGCTCTGGTATCCGTATCGGACGGTGCCGTTTGTACTGTTAAGAACGGTGCAAAGATAGAAGATGCAAAGAGTTACATGTCACCGCTATATATTTCAGGTGGCGGGAAGCTTGTGATGGATGGCGGTGTTATTCAAAATAACAGTACGCTGGGTCACGGTGGTGCTATTACAAACGATGACGGTAAGATGGAAATAAATAAAGGCGAGATAAAAAACAATACAGCAATAGCTGTGAAAACCTCAAAAGGAGAGTATGAAAATGCTACCGGTAGAGGCGGTGCTATATACAATATAAGCTCAAGCGCTAAAACTTCCAAGATAACCGGAGGTAAAATTTGTAATAATAAGGCAGAATTAGACGGCGGCGCTATTGCGTGTTCGTATTCAAAACTCGATATTACCGGAGGTGAAATTTCAGGTAACGAATCACCTAAAAGTGGGGCTATCTGTGATGCAGGTTATTATCCATATTGGGATCTTACGCTTTCCATAAGAGGCGGCAAGATAGTGGGAAATAAAGGTAAGGAAGCAGCAGTAAAGCTATATAGGAGCAAATCGGGAAATAATTGGAACGTACTTGAAGTTGCGGGATCACCTATAATCAAGGAAAATGTAGATAAAGATGATGCAACTAAACAATTAAATTTAGATGCAAAAAATCCTATAATAACTTCATCCATAAAGGACGCAGAGCTTTGGTTTAACAATCAGGATGCAGAACTGTTTGGAAATGACGGAAATATAAAAAGCCCGCCGGATAGAGAGATAGAAAATTACAAGGTGAAAGAAGAAGATGGAAATGGTGTAATGTCGGATGCAGGGCTTATTGCTCTTGCACAGGTACTTGCGAATAAAATTTCATTCATACCTTCTCAGGATCCCGGCATCGGAATTTCAGATAAAAGACTTACACTTAAAATAGGCGAAAAGAAAATGATAAAAGCATATTCAATTCCTCCTATTGCCGGTGAAACAATCATATACAGTTCAGACAATCCGCAGGTTGCAAAGGTAGATGAGACGGGAACGATAGAGGCTGTAGGAAAGGGCATGGCTGTAATTACAGCGACAAACAGCAATGGTAATAATGCAAAATGCATGGTGACCGTAACAAAACCTGGCTTCCCATCTGACCTCAAGGAAGGGGTGTATACCGGCAAGTCTAAAGATGAAAAAATGACTGTTAGGGTACACGTAAATAAAGATCATAAGGTGGTATCCATTAAGCTTATAAAGCATGAGCCTGTTTCAGGTACGCAGCTTGCGATGATAGGTGTTACAATAGATGCCATTATTACTCAGCAGAGCACGGATGTTGATCCGGATAGCGTTGTAAACCCGCTCGGGCATAAGGTGGTAGAGGCTGTAGAGGATGCACTCAAGGGCAGTCCGTATGTACCGGTTCCGCTGAAAATCGCATATGTGGATCCTAAAGATGGAAGCGATGCAGGCTTTGGAAATACCAAGGAAGAAGCGGTTAAGACCATAGGTGCCGCATTGGATTTACTTAAAAAGGACGAAAAAGCGGTTATAAAAATGCTGGGCACCATGGAAATTTCAAATGAGAAGCTGAAAATAGATGCTGCTAAAAGAACGGCGCCTGTTTCCATAATGAGAGATGAGAGCTTTACGGGCAGTATATTTAAGGTTACGTCCGGCGGACTTTCTATAGGAGATAAGGTAGTGATTGACGGTGATTCTAAGGAAGCGGATTCTATCATAAATGTTGCGCAGGACAGCAATAAGAAAGACTTTAGAGTAGAGCTTCTAAAGGGAGCTGCCATAAAGAACGTCTATTCTAAAGACGCAAAGGGAAGCATAATACATAGCGACAATAAAAACTGCATAGTAAACCTCAAGGGTGCAAATATCATAGACAATTCAGCGGAAGCAGGAAGCCTATTTAACATCGATAACGGTGAGCTTTATATGAGTGGCGGAAAAATTATGAACAACACTACAAAGCTAGGGGTTATAAGTGCAGCGGATAATGCAACGGTGGCATTTTCAGGTACTGCGGCTGTCTACAACAATATTTCGCTAAACAAGAGTAAATTAAATATTAATCTTAAGAAGGCAGGATTGTCAGGTGCACTTGAGGCGACTAAAGAGGGTAAGGCAAATCTTCACTTTACGAATAAGAATGTTGTGATTACGGGTGTAGCTGAAGATAAATTTACAGGAGATATCTACAAGCTTTCCAAGAAGGATCTTGATTATATATATAGCGATGAGAAAGGACTTGCGCCTAAAATTAAGAAGGCCGGAAAAGAGCTTCAGATCGTATTCGCTAAGAAGACGAAGAATCCGCTTGCAGGCAAGGCACCTAAGATGAAGCTGATCAAGAAGACGAAGAAGATGGCTAAAATCAAGCTTTGGAAACTAAAGGGTGCAAAGGTTATAAAAATCTATATGAGGATAAATAAATCCAAGAAATTAAAGCTTGTAAAGACGATAAAGTTAAAAAAAGCCAATACGTATACCATCACCATAAAGCTTGGCAAAAAAGCAAAGTATACTATATTTGGTATTGCATTTAACGGGAAAAACAAATCGAAGGCATCTAAGCAGATCAAAATCAAAATATAATATCCTTAAATATAGATCTGATAAATAGCTTGCGTTTATGATCGGGAATTAGTAAAAAATCTTCAGTTGATATCGATTGTCGTTTGTATACGGATAGATGTAAAGCCGTGATTAAGTAAAATATTAAGAAGGGAGAGGCTTATGAACAGTGTATTTAAAAAAGGTGTTTCAGCGGGGCTCTCTCTTCTTTTGCTTATATCCGTAGTTTTTGTATTGCCACAAGAATTAAATGCTGCAGAGCCTACTGCCGTAAAAGTTCAAGAGGTTAAAGCTCGTAGTAGGGTGAGAGAAGGACGAGCATATGCCGGAAAAGGCTCGAGTGCCCAAAGGCAAACAAAACGTAGCGATGTAAGGGCCAGGCTTTCAGAGCTTGTAGCAGAGGCCGGCCTAGTAAGCCCGTATGATCTTACTCAAAAGTTTTCAGTGCACTTTGTAGTAACGCTGGATTATGCAAAGGAAAAGTTGGATGATCCCGATACTTCGGATGAAGTACTTAAGGAAAGAATTATTGAGCTCGAGTGGCTTTTGAAAAGGGTAGACCTAAGTAAATATATGCACACCGCGGATTTGCTTACGCCGAGCGACTATGAAAAGGCGAGATGGGATCTTGTGAAATCTGCAAGAGAAGATGCTGAATATGTACTTATGTTTAAAAGTACCGCAATTGTAAACACGATAGCCATAGAAAGGCGTATAGAAAAACTTGAGAACGATTTTAAAATTGCATTAGAACACCTCAGAAAGATGTCTGTAATTGAAAACGCTCAAATCCTCTACGGAGAAGAAAAGGTAGATCCTAAAACACTGGGAAACGTCCCTGATGACATCGCTCCTTATATGGCTAAGGTGAAGGTCTATATGAAGGATAAAAAAATTGTACACGTAGCGGATGACAATACGGATACAGGACCTGAACACAATTGGTTCTATCACGGATTTGCGAAGTCTGTAATGAGACCGTTTTCCGGCATGCCGATACAAAAGGCGAAGGATAAGGCCAGGGGGCTCTATGGCTTTGATGTGATAAGCGGAGCTACTGTTAGTTCTGTATGTATACAGCGTGCCATAAGCAAGGCGCTGAATAGATATAAAGAGCCTGAGATCAAAAAGGCGATAAAAATCAAAGGACTCAAGAAGGTTTACAGATTAAAGAAAAAGAAGTCTGTAACCGTAAAACTCAGAGTGGGACAGCAAGAAGTGAAAGCGCTAAAAAAAGTGAAGTTCATGCTTTACACAAGGAAGAACGGCAGGCTTGTAAAACTTAAGTCATTTAAAGTCAGAACTCTACTGAAACTGAAATTTTTGAAGAAAGGTTTAAAAGCAAAGAAAACAGTTTTTTATTTACGTTGCAAGGGTAGTAAGGTATACAAGGGATTCAATCTGAAATTTGTAGTGGTCAAGTAAAATTTCTATATTTTAATTATGTATTATTATTCGCATGGTAACAGTACTTGTTGACGTAGCGGTGTTCATGTTATAATACCTCATGGAAAGTCGCAGTATAATGCGCTTCTCTGTAAAATGCAATTGGAGTTAAATTAATGGATGATATAAAGACAAACAATAAGGATAATAATCAGAAAGAACCGGTGCTTAGAGTAGTGCTCATAATTGTTGCTGTTATGTTGTTGTTTGGGTTTGCGATATACAAGGGCTATAATTCCAACGAATTACAGGGACCTGTATTATTGACTATAAAAAATGATTCCAAGACAAAATTTAAGGCAGTGGGAATAATGTGGGATAACCATATTATTTTAGAAAAGACCAACACCGATTCCTTTGCTATTACGGATGATGTGTTGGCAGAGTCTTTAAATACGAATATAGCCATAGTAGCCCTAAAGGATAGTGGTGAGTTAATAAAATCGGGACAGTTTCACATTGAGTACGACAAGGGTTCGCCTGTTATTATCCGGGCAATTAAAAATGGTGAGCTGGATCTGAACATCGTTACTGAAAAGCGAAAAATGAAGGAGATTAAATTCCCTAAAAAATACACATGGAAAATGGAACAGGTGCAAAGCAATACGCAGAAATATAACATAGAAGGTTCGTTCGCAGGGCAAACGAAGAATAACTATGTTTTTTATGTGCAAGGAAGAGGTGGAGTCATATCACAGTCGGATGAATGCAAGGATAACCAGACAGCGTTAGCGGCATGGGAAGCTCCGGGAGATATTAAGAGCAGTTGGGTACATATGTTTAAAGGCAATATGTCATCAGATGACAATGATGATAGAGACGATGTCGGTGGAAACGATAATATCAAAGTTGAAGACGAATAGAGGCGGGCAAGGTGAAATATAATAGTGCAATAAAAAACATCGGATATACGATATCGATTATCTTGGTATTTTTTCCGATCATATTAAATAAGATGAATAATCCTTTAGCTCCCAATGTGGCAAAGGTGGTTTTGGTACTAGGTTTGATAGTTGCAGCGGCAACTAAGATCTACTCATTATCTAAAAACAGAGAGAAGGTTCGGGTAAGCACGGCGATAATTGATTTTGTTACATCGATAGGACTTTTGGGCCTTGCTGCATGGGTGTTATTTTTTTAATTTAAAAGGAGGTAGGATATGGACGATAAAAACACAAAGCTATACGGTCAGGAAACTGCTGAACACAATACGAAACAGGACATAATAAACCTTGTGTACGTAGCGCTTTCCGAAAGAGGGTACAATGCCATAGATCAGATGGTCGGCTACATTTTATCCGGAGATCCATCGTATATTACAAGCCACAGGAATGCAAGAAACATCATAACAAGAGTGGACAGAGACGATTTAATAGAAGAATTGTTAAGGAATTATTTAGGCAAAAAATAATAACATGAGAGTTTTAGCTTTAGATGTAGGGGAAGCAACTATAGGGGTAGCAAGAAGCGATGCCCTTGGGATCACCGCCCAAGGGCTTTTGTCGATTTTTAGAGAATCTATAAAAAAGGATACTACCAAGATAATTGATATCCTAAGGGAAGATGATTATAGCGAAATAGTGATCGGCATGCCGTTAAATACGTACGGTGAAGCTAAGAACGAACAAAGTATATTTACGGAAAAATTTGCGGACAAACTTCAAAATAAGCTTAGAAGCAGCGGGATGAGTAACATAAAGGTGGAGTTCTACGATGAGCGCTTTACCACGAAGATGGCAAGAGACGTTCTTATACAAGGCGGCATAAAGGGTAAGAAGCAAAAGGACGTAATAGATAAACAAGCAGCTGTAATACTGTTGCAGTCGTATTTAGACAAGAAATCTTATAGAGATGAAAGGTAGTTGCGATGAATAAGATCAATTGGTATCCGGGACATATGAAAAAGGCAACCGACACCATAAGGGAAGACCTCAAGGTCATAGATGTAGTAATAGAAATTCTGGATGCAAGGGTACCGCTTTCCAGTAAGAATCCGGTGTTAGACAGCTTGCTCAGAAAGCATAGACGAATAATAATTTTAAATAAGTACGATCTTGCCGGGGATTCAGGAAACGAGAAGTGGAAGGGACATTTTAAGACGCAGGGCGCAGATGCATTCTTGGTAAATTCCATTACGGGGTTTGGAATAAAGGAACTTGAGCGCCATATCATGAAAATCAAATCTGAGCTCGATGAAAAGAACAGCTTTAATAAGCCTATGAGGCTGATGGTAGTGGGTATACCGAACGTCGGAAAATCTTCCTTTATAAATAGGATGACAAAAAAAAGAAGTACTGTGACGGGAGATAAACCGGGCGTTACTCGAGGCAAGCAAATTATAAGATTCCCGAACAATGTACAGCTTATGGATACACCGGGAATACTTTGGCCTAATTTTGAGGATGAGCTGGTAGCGCTAAGGCTCGCATTTTGCGGTTGCATAAAGGATGAAATACTGGATACTTCCACATTAGCCGTAAGGCTTATAGATTACTTAATAAAGGATGAAACGGGGGCGAAGGGCATAGAAAAAAGGTATAAACTACCCTTCGTAACGGATGATGCCGTGTCGGTGATGGATGATATAGCAAGAGCAAGAGGATTTCTCATAAGAAATGGCGAGATAGACTACGAAAGAACGGGAAGAACAATCCTTGATGAATTCAGAAAAGGACTTTTGGGGAGGATAACTCTGGAATATCCCGAGGAATTTGATGACTAAGCAGGAACGAGAAGAAAAACGCAGGAAAAAATTACAATCCCTACTGGCTTTTGACAAGGAATATTATATTGGCGGTAAAATACCGGCTGGCATGGATGAGGTAGGGCGAGGCCCGATAGCGGGTCCTGTGGTTTCTGCCTGCGTTTGCATGAAAGCAGATTCTGAGATTCTCGGAATTGATGATTCTAAAAAGGTCACAAAAGCCGGCAGGATTAAACTCTTTGATAAAATCATAGAGGATGCAAGGGCCATAGGAATAGGTATAGTACCGCATAACATAATAGACAGGATAAATATACTAAATGCTACCAAGCTTGCGATGAGGGCGGCCCTATATGACATGTTATCCGTAAAAAGAGCAGTTGGAAGTTCCGGCATAATTTTGAGTTACGAAAGTCTTGTAAATACGCTTTCCGTTTTTGAATCGGATGCATTGTTTCTTTTAAACGTTTCTTCTTTAAGCCATGAAAAGTTTACACTTAGCAGAATCATCCCCAATACGGAAAAAACTCATGATGATCGCAATAGAGATGATGGAAATTCAGCAAAATGCAGCGATGGGGTATTAAACAAGGATGAAATCACGCTTTTGGTAGACGCTGTAAAACTTGATGACGTAGGAACTCCTGTGCATTCTATAATACGTGGGGATGAAAAAAGCTACAGTATAGCCGCATCTTCTATAGTTGCTAAGGTAATCCGAGATGAGATGATGAAGAAGGCCGATGAGATGTATCCGGGGTATGATTTTAAGAGTAATAAAGGCTATGGTACTAAAAGGCACTATGAGGGAATAAAACTTTACGGTATATCCGACATTCATAGAAAAACGTTTGTGAAATAGTGGAGGCGATGATGACAGATATTGAAATAGCAAATAGCATAGAGGTAAAAGACATCAGAAAAATTTCTAAAAAGATCGGGCTCTATGATGATGCTCTCGAGTTGTATGGGAAGTACAAGGCAAAGGTTAGCCTTGAGAGCTTAGATGAAATAAATGCAAAGCGCACAAAGGGAAGGCTGATTTTAGTTACAGCCATGACTCCCACACCCTATGGAGAAGGCAAGACGACCATAAGCATAGCATTAGCAGACGGACTTAATAAAATAGGAGAAGATGCAGCCTTGGCGCTCAGAGAGCCCTCGCTTGGCCCTGTATTTGGGATTAAGGGGGGAGCTACAGGTGGAGGATGGGCGCAGGTAGTCCCCATGGAAGATATAAACCTTCATTTTACGGGAGATATACATGCCATAGGTACGGCGAACAACCTAGTATCGGCTTGCATTGATAATCATATAAAGCAGGGGAATGAATTAAATATAGACGTGAATAATATAGTGTTTAAAAGATGCATGGATATGAATGACAGGCAGCTCAGGCACATTGTATGCGGTCTTGGAAGCGATAAGGATGGAGTGCCGAGAGAAGACGGATTTGACATCACGGTTGCAAGTGAAATAATGGCGGTGCTTTGCCTCGCTACATCTATGCAGGATCTCAAGGAGAGAATTGCAAGAATCATAGTTGCATATGACATGCAGGGCGCACCTGTGAAGATAGCCGACCTAAAGGTAGAAGGAGCCGTGTCTTTGCTTCTTAAGGACGCCATCAAGCCTAATTTGGTGCAGACGCTTGAAGGCACGCCCACATTCATGCACGGCGGGCCTTTCGCAAACATTGCGCATGGCTGCAACAGTGTCATCGCTACGAAGGCAGCCATAGCGTCTGCACACTACGCAGTCACGGAGGCAGGATTCGGCGCAGACCTGGGAGCGGAAAAGTTCATGGACATAAAGTGTAGGCAGGCGGGTATTTCACCCAATGCGGTGGTTATAGTTGCAACGATAAGAGCCATTAAATATCATGGCAGGAATGAAGAGAATGAATCCAAAAAGATGGAAGCCGGAATTCAAAATCTTTTAAGGCATATAGATAATGTAAAGAACGTATATAAGGCAAACACCGTGGTAGCTATCAATGAGTTTTCAGAGGATGAACCTTCCGAGATACAATATCTCAAGGAAGAGGTTTCAAAAGCCGGCGTCGAGGCGGTGCTTGTGTCTGGATACAAAGACGGTGGAAACGGAGCTAAAGAATTGGCAAGGGTGGTGGCTGATATTTCTCAAGGCGAGAGCTCTGCAAAACCCATATATGGTAGTGAGCTCGGCATAAAGGATAAGGTGGATGAGGTAGCTAAGAAAATATATAGGGCTGATGCGGTCAAGTTCAGTAAAATAGCGGATGATAAGGCGCAAAAAATTTCTGAACTGGGTTTTTCGCACCTTCCCGTATGCATAGCAAAGACTCAGTACAGCTTTTCCGATGATGCGAATCTTTCAGGAGCACCCACGGGATTTGAAATTACCATAAATGATTTTAAGCTTTGCGCAGGTGCGGGATTCATCGTTGCCTATGCAGGAAATATCATGACCATGCCGGGTCTTCCAAAAAAGCCCGCAGCGGAAGGCATGGACATAGATGATAAGGGTAAGATTACGGGGCTTTTTTAATGGAGGAGATATTAGATGTACGTAGATTGCAAACAAATTTCTGAAGAACTTTTAGGCGAAATAAAAAATGATGTAGCGCATTTGGGTTTTAACAAGGAAATAGCGATAGTTAAGTCAGCGAAAAATTCAGCAGGTACCGTTTATGAAAATGCGATAATAAAAAAGGCTGAGAAACTCAACATACCCGTAAGGAGCGCAGTGCTTGAGGAAGGCGTAGATACTGAAAAGGCCTTTAAAACAGTTGCAAAACTTTCAGAGGATAAGGACATAGCGGGCATCATACCTATGCAGCCCCTGGATGAGAGTATAGACATATCAAGGGTTAAAGAAGCTATAGCCTGCAATAAGGATATAGACGGACAGACTGAAAAGAGCATGAGCGGCGTGTTTTCTTTCAGAAAAGATGCGCTTGCGCCCGCTACCGCCTTGGCATGTATTGAAATTGCAAAAAAGGTATTGGGCAGGGAAAATTTTAAGACGCTTAAAGTATGCATTCTCGGAAGAAGTTTGGTGGTAGGAAGACCTCTTTCCATGTTGTTCATGAAGGATGATGCCACCGTAACGGTGTGTCACTCAAAGACGGGATACGATAATATCATTTCATCTATGGCGGACGCCGATATCATCGTATCCGCTGTCGGTATACCATATTTTGTTACGAAGGAAATGGTAGAGGGGAGCTTTGAACGTAGGAAGGAACTTAAAAGTATAGATGAGGATGATCGACTTTTTATAGATGTAGGAATAAATTTCAAAGACGGTAAGATTACAGGCGATATGGAATCAGAAGCGTTTAAGGATGAGGTAGCTTATGTTACGCCTGTGCCTTCAGGAGTAGGGCTGGTTACAACTTCCGTTTTATTTAAGAATTTATTAAAGGGTTATAGACAAAGTTAGGGTAGACATGGGAGAATTGGCGATGCAGTTTAGCAGATGTGAAATTGAAAATGGAGTTATCGATATTACGGATCTTGGAATAGAATCGGTTCAGGACATAAATGCACTTATAGGTTTGGGAGAATTCAATGAGCTTGTGAACAGAACCGAGGCGCTTCAAAGGGATGAAAGGCGTAGCCTTGCAAGAAAGATCATAGAATCAGGCAGCAGGGTTGTGCTCGTAACAGGACCTACGTCATCAGGAAAGACTACATTTGCAAACAGGTTGGCAGCTGAGATAACAGATCTTCAAAGGCCGTCGTTTTCCATAAGTACAGATGATTTTTTCATAGATAGAGATGACATGCCTGTAGATAAAGACGGTAAAAGGGATACTGAATCGATAAACGCTGTGGATATTGAGCTTTTTCAATCGACCCTTAAAGCATTGCTTGCGGGAGAAATAGTGAAACTGCCGACCTTTAATTTCATTACAGGAAAGAAAGAATTTAATGCGCCCGAGATTTCAATGGAAAAGGACTGTATCGTTATAATTGAGGGAATACACGCACTTTCTCCGTTGCTAACATCAAGCATTCGAGATGATATAAAACACAGGATATATGTAAGTCCGCTCATAAGGCTGAAATTTTCTGACGGTGATGTATTTGCGCATGATTTTAGACTCATAAGGCGTATGATAAGGGATAAGTTGCACAGAGGATATTCACCTCAAAAAACGATAAAGTACTGGGATGTTATAAGAAAGGCGGAGCAGGATATACTCTATAAGTATGCAGATACAGCGGATGATGTGATAAATACGGGGCTCATTTATGAACTTTCCGTTCTTAAGAGCATTGCAAGCGAATTTAAATACGACTCCTTTAATGATGAAGAGGATGAGACTCTTGCAGCCAAGGTTAAAAAGATTCTCAGTGAAATTCTAACAACACCTAAGGAAACAGTCCCGAGCGATTCTATCCTAAATGAATTTCTATCATAATTCTATTATTTAAATCTATACATATAACACTTTTGAATCTCGGCAGAATTTTTATAGTTCATTAGCATAATGCTTCATATGAGAGTAATTTTGTTAATAGATTGGCTTTATGCAAAAGTGAAATGTTGAGCTGAGAAATGTGCTAAATTTTACAAATACAACTCGGTTACATATGGGTGGAAAAAGTTTTTTTGTGAGTTTTTAATTAGTACTTTTTTTGCTATTATAATTTGCCTGTATACTAAATGGGTTAATCGACTTTTGAGGAGAAATAATTATGCAGGATACTGTGATGTAAGTTGATACTTTCAGTTGATAAAGTACTGCGCATGGGGTAGAATGTAATTGGAGTGAAGTTTAATTTGTACCTGTCGATATGGTGCGGTTTAAACAAAGAAATGAAGGCTTAAATTTTAGGAGTGGGAAGGTCTTTATGGAATAAGGAGGTTGTTATGTCTAACATGAAAACGATGGACGGTAACACAGCTGCAGCATACACGTCATATGCATTCACGGAGGTAGCAGCTATTTATCCGATTACCCCTTCGTCACCTATGGCGGAGCTCGTAGATGATTGGTCAGCGAGGGGAAGAAAAAATATATTTGGCCAACCGGTAAAGGTAGTGGAAATGCAATCGGAAGGAGGAGCGTCCGGAGCGCTTCACGGATCACTTGCATCGGGAGCACTTACTTCCACCTATACCGCTTCACAGGGATTACTTTTGATGATACCGAATATGTATAAGATCTCAGGCGAACTGTTGCCGGGAGTTATGCATGTTACGGCGAGGGCGCTTGCATCGCATGCGCTTTCCATATTCGGCGATCAGGCGGATGTTATGAGCACGAGGCAAACGGGGTTTGCCATGCTGGCTTCGGCTTCCGTGCAGGAAGTTATGGATCTTGCTGCAGTTGCGCATTTGGCTGCGATTAAAGGCAGAGTTCCGTTCCTTCACTTTTTTGACGGATTTAGAACTTCGCATGAAATACAGAAAATAGAGACTTTGGATTATGACGAACTGAAAAAGCTCGTAGACATGGATGCCGTTAAGGAATTCAGGCATAGGGCGCTCAACCCTGAGCATCCGGTAGTGAGAGGTTCTGCACAGAACCCTGACATATACTTCCAGGCCAGAGAAGCTGCAAACCGCTATTATGAGGCGGTTCCTGAAATAGTCATAGAATACATGAAGGAAATTGAAAAGCTTACGGGCAGAAAGTATAATCCTTTTGACTACGTAGGAGCGGAGGATGCAGAGTATGTTGTAGTGGCTATGGGATCTGTATGCGAAGCTATAGAAGAGACCATCGAGAGGCTCGTAAAGGCGGGCAAAAAAGTAGGCTTGATTAAGGTAAGGCTATATAGACCGTTTGTAAAAGAGCTTTTCTTAGGGGCGTTGCCGGATACAGTGAAAAAGATCGCTGTTTTAGATAGAACGAAGGAACCCGGAGCGTTTGGCGAACCTCTATACGAAGAGATAAAGGCGGTACTCTATGGCTCTGAGAATGCACCTCAGGTTATAGGCGGTAGATACGGTCTCGGATCTAAGGATGTGACGCCGGGAATGATAGAAGCTGTATATAAGAATTTGGAAAGCACAGAGCCTAAGGACGACTTCACAATCGGTATAAACGATGATGTTACAAACAAATCACTGGAATATGATGCAAGTGTAACGGGAGAGCCGGAAGGCACGATAAGATGTATGTTCTGGGGGCTCGGATCTGACGGTACGGTAGGCGCAAACAAGACTGCTATAAAAATCATAGGTGATAATACGGATATGTATGCTCAAGGATATTTCGCCTATGATTCTAAAAAATCAGGCGGTGTTACGATTTCGCATCTAAGATTCGGTAAAGAACGTATCAAGTCTACCTACCTTATAAACAACGCAGACTTTGTAGCCTGTCACAACCAAGCGTATTTAACGCAGTACGATATGCTGAAGAACCTAAAAAAAGGAGGAACCTTCCTTTTAAATACAACTTGGGAAGGTCCTGAAATAGAAGCTAATATTCCGGGAGCGGTAAAACGTGAATTGGCTCAAAAGAAGGCAAAGCTATACACCATAAATGCTGTTAAAATAGCGGAAGAGATAGGGCTTGGGCATAGGATAAATATGGTGATGCAGGCGGCATTCTTCAAGCTTTCTAAGGTATTGAATCTGGATGATGCCGTGAAATACCTAAAGGAAGGTATCGATGCGACTTACGGACGCAAGGGTCAAAATATAGTGGACATGAACTGCAAGGCTGTAGATATGGGCATTAATGCTTTGAGCGAACATGAAGTTCCGGCTGAGTGGATAAATGCGAAAGATGATGATAAGGCAAATGCTACTTCAGGTAAACCGGAATTCATTACGAAGATATTGGAACCTATGAATAAGCAGGAAGGTGATTCCCTTCCGGTTAGCCTGTTTAAGGATAGAGCGGACGGAGAATTCCCTACAGGTACTACTCAATACGAAAAAAGAGGAGTTGCTGTAAATGTTCCTACATGGAGAAGCGAGACGTGCATACAGTGTAATCAATGTGCGTTTGTATGTCCTCACGCTTGTATAAGACCGGTGCTTGTGGATGCGGATGAAAAAGCTAAGGCGCCTTCACAGTTTAAAACAGAAGCGGCAAAAGGCAAGGGATTTGAGGGGCTTGAATTTAGGATGCAAGTATCTCCACTCGATTGTTTGGGTTGCGGTTCGTGTGCAAATGTATGTCCTACGAAGGAAAAATCACTTGTTATGACGCCACTTGCGGATAATATGGACGAAAAAGAAAATTGGGAATACGCAATGGAGATACCCGAAAAGGATAATATAATGGAAAAAACATCCGTAAAGGGTAGCCAATTTGCAAAACCGTATTTGGAATTTTCAGGAGCCTGTGCAGGTTGCGGCGAAACGCCTTATATAAAGGTTGTCACTCAGCTGTTTGGGGATAGAATGGTGATAGCAAATGCTACGGGATGTTCATCGATTTGGGGTGCTTCTGCTCCATCTATGCCGTACTGTAAGGACAGAAACGGTAAAGGCCCGGCTTGGGCAAACTCCCTGTTTGAAGACAATGCGGAATATGGGCTTGGAATAGCCACAGGAATCAAGCAGATACGTGCAAGGGTAAAGGAACTGCTTTCAGAACTCGCTTCATTAAACATTTCAAAAGAGCTTAAAGATGCCATATCTGCATGGATAGAAAATATGGAAAATAGCGATGTCACAAGGAAGGTGAGCGATGATCTTGCAAAGGCGCTTAAGGCTGAAAAAGTGAGTGGTGGCAGAGAAAAAGAGTTGATAGACGTGCTCATAGATCTTGAAGATCAGTTTGTCAAAAAATCCGTATGGTCCGTTGGAGGAGACGGCTGGGCATACGATATAGGCTACGGAGGGCTCGATCATGTACTTGCAAGCGGGGAGAATATCAACGTACTCGTCTTCGATACGGAAGTGTATTCAAACACCGGAGGTCAAGCATCTAAGGCTACTCCTACAGCTGCGGTTGCGAAGTTTGCTTCTGCCGGCAAAAGGATTAAGAAGAAGGATCTTGCAAAGATAGCTATGGCATATGGCTACGTATACGTTGCGCAGGTTGGAATGGGAGCTGATAAGAATCAATTTATGAAGGCCATTAAAGAAGCCGAGGCCTACGACGGTCCGTCCATAATAATTTGCTATGCACCTTGTATAAGTCACGGCATCAAGACGGGAATGTCAACGTCACAGACGAATATAAAGGAAGCTGTAGATTGTGGTTATTGGCATCTGTTCAGGTACAACCCGCTTCTTGAGGAGCAGGGGAAGAATCCGTTTGTGCTGGATTCAAAACAGCCAAAGGAGAGCTTCAGAGAATTCTTGATGGGACAGGTAAGGTACGAATCATTGAAGAAGGCCTTCCCTGATGTTGCAGAAGGTTTATTCGAACAGACGGAGAGAGAAGCTAAGAAAAAATATGAAGATTATGCTAAAATGGCAGGTAGAAGTATAGAGTAAATTATTAAAGTATTACGTAGGGTTTGTGGAGGAAGTTTGATCAAAAGAAAAATATTATCTATAGTTTTGAGTGTGTGCCTGGTATGTACGATACTCGCAGTGAACGGTGAAGCTGAAGCGATAGAGCAAAAGAAGGCGCCACAAAAAACGGTGAAGGTTGTTAAGTTTAATACAGAGATGAAGGCCGTTTGGGTGAGCTTCCTAGATTTTCAAAACCTCGGGCTTACGAACGTACGTGAAAAGACGTTTAAGAAAAATGCTGAAATCATGGTAAAGGATGCCAAGAGAAACGGGATAAATACTATATTCTTTCACGTTAGGGCGTTCGATGATGCGGCGTATAAGAGCAAGGTATTCAGGGCCATGAGATATTTAAAGACGAATGCATCCTATGCAAAACCCGCAACTTCATCATTTTCATACGATCCGTTAAAGCTGGTTGCAGAAGCTGCACACAAACACGGTGTGCAGCTTCATGCGTGGCTGAATCCTTATAGGGTGGGCTATGACTATTTTCTATCACCAAAGAGTGAATATTCTACAAACAGAATCATAAAGGCTGTAAATGAAATTCTGACCTACAAAGTAGACGGAATACATTTTGATGATTACTTCTATCATGCTAAAAAAGGTTATTATAGACTAAACAGCAAAAAACAATATAGCGTAAATCCTGCCACGGCTAAAAAGGATTATAGCCCGAGCAGTATAAATAAGCGAAGATACGTAAATAAATTGATACGCAGAGTAAATAAAACCACGCAGGGGAAGGCGCTGTTTTCAGTGAGTCCGGCAGGCAATGTAGATAATTGCATGAATTCGGGGGTGGATCTTACCACATGGCTTTCTAATGACGGCTATGTGGATATGATAATGCCTCAGATATATTGGACGGATAACTGGGGTGCATCCGGCAGAGTCAAGATGTTTTCTTCAAGGCTCGGACAGTTCATGAGAAAAAATAAAAAGAAGATACCCATGGTTATCGGCCTTGCGCTTTATAGATCGGGGGAACGTGGTCTCGGCGATAAGGGTTGGTCTATGAGAGGGAGCAACATATCAGGACAGATTAAAAGCATAAGAAGGCACGGACTCGGAGGATATTGTCTATTTAGATTTAACAATCTATATCAGGGAAGGTGCAAGAAAGAAGTAAAGAATATGAGAAAAATTTCAAAGTATAAGAAACTCATTACCAAAATTTCATTTAAAAGGAGATAAATAATGCGAAATAACATCGCTGTGATATTTGCAGGTGGTAGTGGCGCTCGAATGGGCGCAGGACTTGCAAAGCAATTTTTGGAGGTAAACGGCAAACCTATAATCATACATACACTTGAGATTTTTGACGAGCATCCCGAGATAGATAAAATTTACGTTGCCTGTAAGGTTGAATATATAACAAAGCTTAAGAGGCTTGTAAAGAGATATCTTTTGGATAAGATAGTAGCGGTTGTAGAAGGAGGAGCTACGGGGCAGGAATCGATTTTCAATGCTCTTAAGCTAGCTTACGAAGAAAATCCCAAGGATTCCGTTGTGTTACTCCACGACGGTGTAAGGCCGTGCATACCTGCAGAATTGATAACTGCAAACATAGAAAGTGTGGGCGATAAGGGAAATGCCGTTACATGCACATCCATGTTTGAGACACCTGTTGTGAGTAGGAGCGGTGCAATTATTGAAGATATGCCTGATAGAAACGTGCTATATACTGCGCAGGCTCCGCAGAGCTTTATACTTTCAGATGTGTACGATGCCCATATTTCAGAGCAAAAAAAGGCAGATCCCTATGCGGGAGTGGTGGATACCGCATCCCTTATGAAGAAACATGGCATGGAATTATATATTGTAGCGGGTCCGAGAGGCAATATAAAGGTTACAACGCCGGAAGATTTATATATTTTTAGAGCGATGCTCGAATACAAGCAAACGGAACATGTTTTTGGATTTGGAGCCAGAGAAGTTACGCCGAAGCTAAAAAAGTAGGAGAAACATATGAACAGGATAATAAGTGAAGATATCGAAAGAATAATAGCAGAAGATATAAATTGGGACAGGCTCAAAGGAAAGACTATACTTCTTACAGGGGCAAGCGGAATGCTCGGTAGCTATATAATGTCTACATTTGTTGTTTTGAATAAAACCAAGGGGTACAACATGAAATTATACGGACTCATGCGAAACCCTAATAAGTTAAGTGAAGAGATAAGAAATGAGATAGAGGTAATACGGCAGAGTGTGGTAGATCCAATAGATACGGATGTTAAATTTGACTACATCCTTCATACGGCAAGCCCTGCGAGTCCTCTCATAATGAAGGATGACCCGGTAGGAACAATAGGGGCAAATGCTTTGGGAGCTTGGAATACATTGAAACTTGCCGAAAAATCAAATTCCTCAGGTTATCTCTTTATTTCAAGTCGTGAAATATATGGAGAGCCATACGAAAATCAAACGGAATTTACAGAAGACGTATACGGGCTTGTAGATCCGTTACAACCGAGATCATCATACCCTGAAGGGAAAAAAGCGGCTGAGACCATGTGTGTATCCTTTAAGCAACAATATGGCTTGAATACCAAAATAGCGAGGTTAGCTCACACATTCGGTCCCGGCATGAGCATAGATGATGGAAGAGTGCAGGCGGATTTTTTTAGGGATGTAGTGAATAACAGGGATATAGTTTTAAAGAGTGAAGGAACTGCCATCAGGACGTATACCTATATCGCCGACGCCGTGTCAGCTGTGTTTTACATACTTTTAAATTCTTCGCCGGATGAAGTCGCATATAATATCAGCAGTGAGGATTCCGTGGTGAGCATAAGAGAGCTTGCCGAAAAAATGGTGGAGGTAAACAGCGACAGGAATATAAAGTTGGTATTTTCGATACCTGAAGATCAGGCTCTTGCAGGTACCGCACCATTCAAGCGAGGAATTTTAAACAGCAGAAAATTAAAAGGACTCGGGTGGAGTCCTAAAAATACTTTAGCTCAGGGAATAAAACGCACCGTAGAATATCTAGAGAGCTGATGTATCCGCTCCTCCCTTTTCAAGGCAAGGAGTTATTAATCCTATAAGTTCATCACAGCCTGATTCTTCATATGATTCTGCATTTATCACAAGGAGCGGCTCATGAAGGGACATTCTTATTAGCATCCAGCCATTTGGGAATTCTATTCGAGTGCCTTCGCAGGTAGGGGTTATTATCTTATATTTGTCGGTAGTCTTTAGAGTATTTTTACATGCCTCTTGTATTTTAGTACCGGCTTCTACGTAGTCATGGACTGTTATTTTGAGTCTATAGTTTCTTTTATCCTTAGGTTCGGGGTAATCCGCAATCAATGCTTTTATATCAGAGTTTTCTTCCTTCTGTTTGGCGGCTAAAACTATCAGCATTGCGGCAAGATACGCTCCATCGTCGAGAAAGTAGTTGTTTTTAAATGCACAGTGACCCGATGTTTCTATCGCTAGTGGAGAGGCGGATCCGCTTTCATTTAACTGTTTGGATTTATCTATGACGTTTCTATAACCTCGTTTATATCTCAGGTGCCTAAGTCCTAGAGATTCTATAAATTCCGTGAGCTTACCGCTTACTACGCTGTCCGTTACGATGGTTTCGTTTGGATTCGTAGAAGTTATAGTTTTTGCAAGCAGGGCAATCAGCTTTTCTCCTCCGAGAAGTGTACCGTCTCCGGCGATAGCGGCGCATCTATCGACATCCGTATCAAATATTATGCCTATGTCCGGTGAACTTTTAAGGCAGGCTGATGTAGCGGATTTGATCGCATCCTCGTTTTCGGGATTGGCAGGGTGGTTCGGGAATTCAGGATCGGGATTCAGAAATTGGCTTCCCGTAATATCTGCGCCTAAGTTTTTAAGAACCTCAGTTGCAAAGAAGCCCCCGCTTCCATTACCGCTGTCTACCATGATTTTAAGTCCCTCAAGCGGCGTTGTTTTGTTGAAGTTATCAGAAATTATATTGCGTAGATGCTTTGCATAAAGGCTCATAAGTAGATCGGATTCATTTATTTCGTTATCTGAAGTAATGTCCTTGACGTGAACATTATCCGCCAAAGTTAATAGTTCCTTTACGTCATCTTTTGAAAGCCCGCCTTCTTTTGTAAAAAACTTTATTCCGTTCCATTCTTTACCTAGGTGACTTGCCGTAAACATTACACCTGCATCGGCATTTATATCGCAAAATTTAGTTGCCATGAATATTGCAGGGGTAGTGGACAGCCCAAAGTTAAGGACTGTTGCTCCGCCGTTTTCAGCACCTTTCGTGAATGCACCCGTAAGGCTTTGCGCTGTAGGGCGGGGATCATGGCCGAGGGCAATTTTAATATTGGATATGCCTCTTTTCTTAAGCCACGAAGTAAAGCCTGCACCTATTTTATACGCCGCTTCTTCTGTAAATTTTACATCTTTGCCTGTAGCTGTTCCTCTAACATCGCTACCGCTTTGAAGGTCTAATATACTCATATGTATCTCCGTTATACCGTTAATTTATCATTCTTTTTCTTTGAAGGTATTTGTGATATTACTATTGCAGCAAACATTATTGCACAGCCCAGCAAAGTTCTGGTGGTCGGGCTTTCGTGCAAAATTATTATGCCTGCAATCACGGCAAATACAGATTCGAGGCTCATTATAAGGGATGCGATGGTGGGTTCCGTATCCTTTTGGCCTACAATTTGCAGTGTGTAGGCAAGGCCGCCTGATAGAGCGCCCGCATATAAGATGGATACCTTAGCCGCCAATATGGAATCCAGATTCACATTTTCATTGAATATGAATATAGATGGCAATGCGAGCAATGCACACATTATGAATTGCACCCATGATATGGTAACGCCGTCAAGCTTTTTTGCTAAATGCTCCACAGCAATTATCTGTACTGAAAATCCAAGTGCAGAAATGATCATATATACATCACCTTTATTTACTGCGCTGAATCCTCCATTTTCAGGTACCGTCAATAGGTACAGCCCAAACACTGCAGCTATGACACATAGTACTGTAATCGGTCTTGGGTAACGTTTGAATATTATGTTCAATATAGGCACCATAACGATGTACATCGCAGTTATAAAGCCCGCATTTGTTACGGAAGTATATACCATGCCTTTTTGTTGAAGGGACATAGCTATGAAGAGAGCCGTGCCACATATTATGCCCACTATCACGTGTTTGAATTTTATTGATTTTTCCTTGTCATATAGGTTGTCGCACCTGTCTGAGATTCTTTTGTAGAGGCCGGTGTGATCTGAAGGCGCGGCATTTGAATTTGTCAATTTGTATTTTTTAAATGACATCAGCATTACAGGCGTTATGCAGAGGATGGAAATAGAGCATCTTATGAAGTTAAAGGTAAATGGTCCAATATGCTTCATGCTTGCACTTTGCGCTACAAATGCCGTACCCCAAATTAATGAAGTTACAAATAACAATAAGTTTCCCTTGAGGTGTTTCATAGTTGCCTCCTTAAACAAAAGTATACATATCTAAATTATAATATAATTTACAAGAAAATTCCTATGAATTTCACCTATGATTCGCAGGCTAGCTTCAGTAATTTTTGAAGGGTTGTGGTCTTGGAATAATTTTCCTCAGCAGGCATTATGAAGTTTATCGCCTCGCTATTTTTGGATATCTGTCCTAAAATTGTAAGTTCCTTAGGATCTAAGTTTTGAACGATGGGACATACGCCTTTTATGCCTTTGACTGTGTGTTTTATGCCGTTTAGAAATTTGCTGTCTTCGTTTAGCTTTTTATCTTGCACTGCCTGTACTTCCTTTAGTTTCATTTTAGAAAATAATGCGCAAGCCTTGATGTTTTGTGATAACTGATTTAGGGATTCCTTATTGAATGATGCGATGTTTATGGTTAAACGCTGTGTCTTCTTTGAAGAATCTATCTTTGCTATCTGTATTGCTCCTGTGATCTTTTTTTCATCATCATCCATCCTAAATCCATATGGGGAGGTGTATAGCATCGTAGTGAGGCTTTCATATGTTTTTTTCGAATAGACTTTCTTAGGCGGGCTCACCTTTGTTACTTCGAAATCAAAGTCGCTGCTATTTACCTTAGCAAGGCTTGAAAGCTGTGATTTGAATCTTCTAAACTTGCTGAGAAGGTCGGATTCGTGTGTTTTATCTATTGTAAATACAGCGGATATCGTTTCGCGTCTTCTGTCTTCTGAAAGTTTTCCGTAAAAGTCCGTAAGAGAATGGCTTATATTTCTGTTCCCGAGGTCTGCTGAAATGTCTGAAATTTTCTTTATAGGGTTTATAAAGTATTTAGAAGATGTGAATTTGGAATTTTGCCTTAAATCGCTAACGGTTATCTTGAAAGCGGCCTTGTGTTTGTTTTTTGAATACGAAATATTTTGGTATATCTCCAAGGTTTTTCTGTAAGGCGTTTCGATGTTTACAGAAGGTTTTGAGCCGTGGAAAAAGTTTATGAGCTTTGCTTTGTTTGCATTCTTTTTAATTATAGCTTTGAGCCGTGATTTAGGAATGTCTTTAGAGTAGATTACAAGAGAAACGTTTTTTTCAGGGCTTGATTGTACCACTGATGCCAGAGCGGCCCTGGCATCTTCCAAGGATTTTTCGAATTCTTCTCTTTCGTATGTATTTATTCCGACTATGAGTTTTGCTGCAATGCTCTTTTTAGATTTAGCATTTGATTTTGCTTTTTTAGTGAGAACCATGTATCCGTTTGTGCTTTTTAGCAGCATTTCGCCTGTCATTTTATCGAGAATCTCTTTTTTCTGTTTGTCTGAGAGTTTTTCATTGCTGTACTCGTAAGATTCCTTCCACTTTCTTTCGAGGTTTTTTTTAAGACGAATTTTCTTCTTTTTTAATGTTGATTTCTTAAGACTGGTTAGCTTATAACTTTCAAGGCTGAGCTTATGTTCCTTTGCTTCTTTTTTTATTGCCTTGAAAAGCGCCGGCAGGTCTTTGATTTTGTCAGCCGGCATTATTGTTTTATTTAGCGTTGCATAATATGACTTTTCATCGCTTCCCTCAGATTTCTCTTTCTTTTTGCAACCTGTTAAAAATATGAGGCTCGTGCATAGAAAAAGGGCGGTGATGAGCGAAAGTACTCGTTTAGCATTGATTGCTTTATTGGTATTCATTTTGTTTCTCCTTTTTAGCAAAAGAATTTATCACATATATTTTGCAAAAAAAATCATCGAATGTCAAAGATGGAAAAGATTATTTTTATGTTTTTTAAAAGGAGATGTCATATATGCAACAATATAAAAAAATGATAGAAGTTCCTTATAATGTAGGAGGCAATACTATAAATTATCATCTTAAAAAATTAATTGTAGTGGATTTGATGAAAAATCAGTTATTCGAAAATTTAGAATAACTGCTTACTGCTTGTTATAGTTACGCCTAGAGGGTATAATAACATTGTATTAGTCTGAGGTAATTAAGGAGGGTGTTATGGTTAAGATGATAATGGGTCACAAAGGCAGTGGAAAGACCAAGAGGATGATAGAGCTTGCAAATGAAAAGGTCGAAAAAAGTCAAGGCAACGTAATATACATAAACAAGAACCATAGGCTCACGTACGACCTTAAGTACCGAATAAGGGTAATATGCATGGAGGATTTCGTTCATATAACTAATTCAGATGAATACATAGGCTTCCTCTATGGCGTTTTGGGCATGGATAGAGATGTGGACACGGTATTTATAGACGGAGTTTTAAGACATGCGGACATTACCTTAGGTAACATGCCTGAATTTATCGATAGACTTAAGGATATTTCTGCTGAATACCAAACGGAATTCATAGTCAGCGTGAGTGCATCTAAGGAAGAACTTATAGGCATGGACTATAACGGCTGCAAGATTATATCTTAATTTCCGGTGCGGCCAAAGATATTGAGAGGGGTTCTTGTGGATATTCAATCGTTATCGGATAAAATAGCACGGATTTATTCAAAACGTAATATTTCATGGATAGGTAAATACAATGAATTTTCTGTGGTGATTTTGCTACATTATGCAAACGGAGAGCCTTGCATACTTTATGAGGTTCGTTCAGAACATATGGACAGGCAGCCCGGTGAAACGTGTTTGCCGGGAGGCGAAATGGATGAAGGCGAGACTGCAGAAGAGTGTGCCTTTAGAGAGCTTTATGAAGAAACGGGAATTTCGCAGGAAAATACGGAGCTCATTACCGAAATGGACAATTTGGTGACCTATGCGGGCATCATATTGCATCCATATATCGTGCGTTATACCGGCTCTGAAAGCGATTTTTCAAAAGAACTCATCTTAAATCCAAACGAGGTGAAACATACATTCAGCGTGCCGATTTCCTTCCTTGAAAGAGCTACCCCGAAAATTTACGATATGGGAGTGCGTATAGATAAGACGAAAGATTTTCCGTATAGAGAGGTAAAGATGAATCCCGACTATTCTTGGCGTACAGGAAATGTGAAGGTGCCCGTTATAAATTACAAAGATGAAGTAATATGGGGTCTTACGGCGAGAATTACGCTACATTTTATAAGGACGCTTCAAGGCGAAAAGATGCCTGATGTGTAGCGGATGAGGAGAGAAGGATGTTTAAACTCGGTTTATGCCAGACTAAGGTATATGAAAATAAAGACGACTCCATAGAATCTGTTAGAAAAACTGCTCTCAGAGCTAAGGATATGGGTGCTGATGTCATATGCATACCTGAGATGTGGAACACGCCTTATTCCAACAGGTATATAAAAAATTATGCTGAAGGAAGAGATGGCGGATGCTATAGGTTTATGAAAACATTGGCACGTGATCTTGGGGTCTACTTTGTGGGCGGAAGCATTCCGTTTAAGGATGAAAAAGGAGATATATATAATACGTCATTTGTGTTTTCAAAAGACGGAGATGAAATAGCAAGACACGATAAAATCCATCTTTTCGATATTGACTTTGAAGATATGCACTTTAAGGAGTCACTTTTTCTAAAAAACGGGACTACAGCCACCGTGGTCGATACGGAATTTGGAAAAATCGGAATCGGTCTTTGCTTCGACGTAAGGTTCCCTGAGCTTTTCAGAGCTATGACAAATAGAGGTGCGAAGCTCATATTGGTTCCCGGAAGCTTTAATATGAGAACGGGACCTTTGCACTGGGAGAATACACTCAAGCAACGGGCTGTCGATAATCAAATATTCATTGCAGGGTGCTCTCCTGCAAGAGATGAAAATGCTATATATGTATCGTTTGCAAACAGCATGGCAGTAGATCCGCTTGGCATATCTCTTGGAAACTGCGGTGAAGAAGAGGGTTGCATAGTAGAAGAAATAGATTTTCGTGAGGTAAAGCGGGCGCGTAACGTTTTGCCCATATTGAAGAATTATAAAAAAGAGGAAGAATATTAGCGGATACCTGTTATCTATGCGAAAATTTGTGGTAGAATATTTACAGCGTTATAGAGAATCTATCGTTTAATTAATCCTATCGAAAAAAGTTGAGGAAAAAATGCAAAAAGTTAATTTTTCTCTTGACACGGGTTTAATGTTGCTCTATAATGTACAATGTTCGCTTCAAGAGAAGGAGCGGCAAAACAGGGCGATGTAAATCGCTGTGGACATTGAAAACTAAATAGTGTAGAAATATTGTCAAAGCAGGCGATAGCCTGCAAAACAATGTACAAACCATGAAAAATGGAAGGATAGAAGAACCTATCCCGTACAATTTCAAAACAATAATTTCGAATGAGAAAACGTCATGCGAAATTTTGAGTCAAGGTATAAAGACTTCGGTCTTTATATATAAATTAAGAGTTTGATCCTGGCTCAGGATGAACGCTGGCGGCGTGCTTAACACATGCAAGTCGAGCGAGAAACTACATGCAGACACTTCGGTAGAAGCGAGTAGCGGAAAGCGGCGGACGGGTGAGTAACGCGTAGGCAACCTGCCCTTCACAGAGGTATAGCCTCGGGAAACCGGGATTAAAACCACATAAAATCATAGGTTCGCATGAACCAAAGGTCAAAGATTTATCGGTGAAGGATGGGCCTGCGTCTGATTAGCTGGTTGGTAGGGTAAAAGCCTACCAAGGCGACGATCAGTAGCCGACCTGAGAGGGTGATCGGCCACATTGGAACTGAGACACGGTCCAAACTCCTACGGGAGGCAGCAGTGGGGGATATTGCACAATGGGGGAAACCCTGATGCAGCAACGCCGCGTGAGGTATGAAGGCCTTTGGGTTGTAAGCCTCTGTCCTAGGGGAAGAAAAAAATGACGGTACCCGAGGAGGAAGCCCCGGCTAACTACGTGCCAGCAGCCGCGGTAATACGTAGGGGGCAAGCGTTATCCGGAATTATTGGGCGTAAAGAGTGCGTAGGTGGTCTACTAAGCGCGAGGTGAAAGGCAATGGCTCAACCATTGTTAGCCTTGCGAACTGGCAGACTTGAGTGCAAGAGAGGAAAGCGGAATTCCTAGTGTAGCGGTGAAATGCGCAGATATTAGGAGGAACACCGGCGGCGAAGGCGGCTTTCTGGATTGTAACTGACACTGAGGCACGAAAGCGTGGGTAGCAAACAGGATTAGATACCCTGGTAGTCCACGCCGTAAACGATGAGCACTAGGTGTCGGGACATGAGTCTCGGTGCCGCAGTTAACGCAATAAGTGCTCCGCCTGGGGAGTACGCACGCAAGTGTAAAACTCAAAGGAATTGACGGGGACCCGCACAAGCAGCGGAGCATGTGGTTTAATTCGAAGCAACGCGAAGAACCTTACCAAGACTTGACATCCCTCTGACGTACCCTTAATCGGGTATTTCTTCGGACAGAGGAGACAGGTGGTGCATGGTTGTCGTCAGCTCGTGTCGTGAGATGTTGGGTTAAGTCCCGCAACGAGCGCAACCCTTGTCTTTAGTTGCCATCATTAAGTTGGGCACTCTAAAGAGACTGCCGGGGAAACTCGGAGGAAGGTGGGGATGACGTCAAATCATCATGCCCCTTATGTCTTGGGCTACACACGTGCTACAATGGCCGGTACAAAGAGAAGCGATACCGCAAGGGGGAGCAAATCTTAAAAACCGGTCCCAGTTCGGATTGCAGGCTGCAACTCGCCTGCATGAAGTCGGAGTTGCTAGTAATCGCAGATCAGAATGCTGCGGTGAATGCGTTCCCGGGTCTTGTACACACCGCCCGTCACACCATGGAAGTTGGGGGCGCCCGAAGTTGGTCGACAATAGATTACCTAAGGCGAAATCAATGACTGGGGTGAAGTCGTAACAAGGTAGCCGTATCGGAAGGTGCGGCTGGATCACCTCCTTTCTAGGGAGACATATTCTCTACACTATCTTAGTTTCTCTTTGTTGTTTAACATGGAGAAAACATGGGGAATTAGCTCAGCTGGGAGAGCACCTGCTTTGCACGCAGGGGGTCAAGGGTTCAAATCCCTTATTCTCCACCAACCACGGAAGTGGTAAAAGACGCGAGAGCGAGCTGAACGGAGCAGTAAAACCCGTTCAGAGGAAGGCAAATAAAAAGCCTAGGATGCATATTGAAAACTGAATACGTATCACAGGAGATTACGAAAGTAATCTTAAGAAGAGAGAAATCGAGAAAAGCAAGTTATCAAATAACTGCTGAGAGATTTCAACCGAGAAAAAACCAGAAAAGACCTACCTAACGCTATAGGTAGGCAAATAAAGGTCAAGCGATAAAGAG